>NZ_JBHRTK010000006.1:212574-218189 GCF_042646345.1 Aquamicrobium soli
CCCCTTGTGGGGAGGGGCCAGGGGTGGGGGTTTCAAGCCCGCAACGGCACCGGACTTGCTCTTCCGGCCGCCTTGCCTTCGTGGCCGAAACATGCGTGATGCCCTCCTGAAAAACCACGGAGACCAAGGGCCATGAACCGCGCGCTCCTCCTGCTGCGCCGGCGGCTGGTCGGGTCTGTCTTCGTGCTCGCCCTGGTGATCGTCGGCACCTTCCTTTTGCTGGAGGCAGCCCCCGGTGACGCGGTCGACGCCTATATCGCTTCCACCGGCGGCGATGCCGGCATGGTCGAGACCCTGCGCCAGCGCTGGGGACTCGACCAGTCGGCGCTCACGCGGCTCGCCAGCTACGTCTGGGTGCTCGCCCATTTCGACCTCGGCCGTTCGGTCGCCTTCTCGCGGCCGATCCTCGACGTCATTCTCGAGCGCCTGCCCAACACGCTGCTGCTGATGGGCAGCGCCACCGCGCTTTCCTTCGCGCTCGGCTCGCTGCTCGGCATCGTCGCCGGCGCAAGGCCCGGCAGCTTTCGCGACCGCCTGCTGTCGATCGGCTCGCTGGCGCTCTACGCCGTGCCGAGCTTCTGGTTCGGCCTCGTGCTGATCGTCGTCTTTGCCGTCGACCTGCGCTGGTTGCCGGTCGGCGGCATCGAAACCATCGCCTCCGGCCGCACGGGCCTTTCCCGCGCCGCCGATATCGCCGTCCATCTGGTGCTGCCGGTGACCGCGCTCGGCCTCATCTATCTCGCGCTCTATCTGCGCATGATGCGTGCCGGCATGGCGGAGATCTGGCGCCTGGACTTCATCCTCGCCGCCCGCGCCAGGGGCCTGCCGCGGCAGCGCATCGTGCTCGCCCATGTCGCCCGCAACGCGCTCTTGCCGCTGGTCACCATGCTCGGCCTGCAATCGGCCCAGATGCTGGGCGGCAGCGTCGTCATCGAAAGCGTGTTCGCCGTGCCCGGCCTCGGCCGGCTGGCACAGGAAGCGGTCAGCGCCCGCGACACGCCGCTCTTGATGGGCATCATCCTGACCAGCGCCGTGCTGGTGGTGCTGATCAACCTCGCGGTCGACATCGCCTATGCCTTCCTGGACCCCCGCGTCGGCGCGAGCGAGGCTGCCGCATGAGGGGCCTTTTCCGCTTTTTCCGCAAGCCGGAAACGGTGGCCGGCACCCTCATCCTGGCCGTCCTGGCCGTGATGGCGCTGGCGTCCCCACTGTTGTTCCCCGGCGACCCGCAAGCCATTGCCGGGCCGGCGCTGCTGCCGCCGTTCCAGGATTGGTCGCTGCCGCTCGGCACCGACCGGCTTGGCCGCGACGTGCTGGCGGAACTGTTTTACGGCGCGCGCACCTCGCTCGCCGTCGGGCTGGCGGCGGCGGCGGCAGCGCTGGCGCTGGGCGCCGTCATCGGAACGCTGGCCGGCTTTGCCGGCGGCATCGCGGACGATGCGCTGATGCGCCTGACCGATGCCTTCCAGACCGTGCCCGGCTTCCTGCTGGCGCTCGCTTTCGTCAGCGTCGTCGGCCCCTCTCTCATGGTCGTCGTCATCGCCATCGCCCTTTCCGCCTGGACGGGACCGGCGCGCGTCGCCCGGGCCGAGGTGCTGTCGATCCGCGAACGCGACTATGTCGCCGCTGCCCGTGTCGCCGGCATGCATCCGCTGGAGATCGCCTTTCGCGAGGTGCTGCCCAACGCGCTGCCGCCGGTGTTGGCGCTGTCTTCGATCATCGTCGCCGGCGCCGTGCTGACCGAGGCGGCGCTGTCCTTTCTCGGCCTCGGCGACCCCAACCGCGTGACCTGGGGCGGCATGATCGCCGAAGGCCGCGCCGTGCTGCGCTCGGCCCCCTACCTGTCCATCATCCCCGGCATCGCCCTGGTCTCGACGGTGCTCGGCGTCTATCTCGCCGGCGAAGGCATCGTCGAAACCACGGCCGTGCGCCGAGGCCTGTCATGAGGCCGCTCGTCACTCTGCGCTCGCTGTCGGTCGCCTATGCCGGCCGGGACCACGCGGCCCTGAAGCCCCTCGATCTCGACATCCTCGATGGCGAGAAGCTGGCCGTCATCGGCGAAAGCGGCTCCGGCAAAAGCACCCTTGCCCTGGCGATCGCCGGCCTGCTGCCCGCGACGGCACGGATCGGCGGCGACCTCGCCTGGCCCGAAATTCGCGCCATCGGCCGGCACCGCCCGCAAGGCGGCCGCGACTTCGGTTTCGTCTTCCAGGATTCGGCGGCAAGCCTCGATCCCGTGATGCCCATCGGCACCCAGATCGCGGAAGTGGCGAGGGCGCATCTCGGCCTCGGCTGGCCGCAAGCCCACGAACAGGCGAAAAGCCTGCTCGCGCGCGTTCGCCTGCCAGATCCGGATTCCGTCATGGGTGCCTATCCTCACCAGCTTTCCGGCGGCCAGAAGCAGCGCGTCGCCCTTGCCGCCGCCATCGCCGCCGGCCCGCGCCTGCTGATCGCCGACGAGGCGACGAGCGCGCTCGACACCATCGTGCAGGCCGAGATCATCGGGCTGATCCGCCGGCTGGTCGAGGAAAACGGTATGACGCTGTTGTTCGTCGGCCACGACATCGCGCTCGCGGCCGAGCTTTGCGACCGCATCGCCGTGTTCCGCGAGGGCGACATGGTCGAGCTTGGCGAGACAGGCCAAGTCATAAGCCAGCCGCGCCATGCCTACACAAGGGCGTTGCTTGCCGCCCATATCGTCCTCGACGCCGAACCGTTGCGGGCAGGGGCGCGCCATGGATAAGCCGTTGCTTACGGTATCGGGGCTCACCCGACATTTTCCGCGCGGCGCAACGAGGGTCGCGGCGGTGGACGGTGTTTCGTTTCACATAGAGCCCGGCGAGACGCTGGCGCTGGCCGGTCCTTCCGGCAGCGGCAAGTCCACCGTCGCGCGGTTGTTGCTGCGGCTGATCGATGCCGAGGCCGGGTCGATCACCTTCAAGGGCGAAGATTGGCTGGCCCTTCGCGGCGCGGCTCTGCGCGCCCGGCGCCGCGACCTGCAACTCGTCTTCCAGGATTCGCTTGCCGCCTTCAATCCGCGCACGACGGTGGCGCAGGCGCTCGACATGCCGCTGCGCATCCACGGCCTTGCGCCGCGCAGCGAGCGGCCGAGCCGCATCGCCGCCTTGCTGGAACGGGTCGGGCTCAGTCTCACGCTCCGGCACCGGGCCATCCACGAAATCTCGGGCGGGCAGCGCCAGCGCGTCGCCATCGCCCGCGCCATCGCGACAACGCCGTCGCTGGTCGTGCTGGACGAAGCCGTCTCGGCGCTCGATGTCTCGGTGCGCGGAAAAATCCTCGACCTGCTGCTCGACCTCCAGCAGCAGGAAAAGATCGCCTATCTGTTCATTTCCCACGATCTCGCGGTCGTGCGCGCCTTCGCCCACCGCGTCGCCATTTTGGACAAGGGTCGCATCGTGGAGCAAGGCGAGGCCCGAAAGATCATCGACGCCCCGCAGTCCGACATCGGCAAAGCCCTGGTCGCGGCCATCCCCGCCTTGCCGGCGAAGATGTAAGCCTGCACCTGCAAAAAGGCCCGCGCGATGCGCGGGCCTTTCGATCAGTGGGCGTGCGTAACCAGCTTGGTGATGAGATAGGGCTCCAGCGCCTCCGAGCCGCCCTCGGAGCCATAGCCGGAATCCTGGATGCCGCCGAACGGCACCTCGGGCAAGGCCAGCCCGTTGTGGTTGATCGTCGTCATGCCGGCCTTGATCCTCTGGCCGAGCTCGTAACCGGTCCGGTCCGACGCGGTGAAGGCATAGGACGCCAGGCCGTAGGGCAGGCGGTTGCTCTCGGTGATCGCCTCGTCGAGCGAGCCGAACGGATTGATGATGGCGATCGGGCCGAACGGCTCGGCATTCATCACCTCGGCGTCGAGCGGCACATTGGCCAGCACCGTCGGCTCGAAGAAATAGCCGGTATTGCCGATACGCCGGCCGCCGGTCTTCAATTCCGCGCCTTTGTCGACTGCGTCCGCGATGAAGCCTTCCAGCGCGTCGATGCGGCGGGCATTGGCGAGCGGCCCCATCTCGACGCCCTCGTCCAGGCCGTTGCCGACCTTCAGCGCCTTCGCCGCGCGGGTAAAGCCCTCGGTGAACCGGTCGAACGAGCCCTCCTGCACCAGGAACCGGGTCGGCGAGACGCAGACCTGCCCGGCATTGCGGAACTTCGCCGCCGCCAGCACGGCGAGCGCGTTGTCCATGTCGGCGTCGTCGAAGACGATCGCCGGCGCATGGCCGCCGAGCTCCATGGTGGCGCGCTTCATGTGCTGGCCGGCCAGCGCCGCAAGGTTCTTGCCCACGGCGGTAGAACCGGTGAACGAGATCTTCTGGATGGTCGGATGCGGGATCAGATATTCCGAGATTTCGGCTGGCACGCCGAACACCAGGTTGATGACGCCGTTCGGCACGCCGGCGTCCATGAACGCGCGCACCAGCTCGGCGGGCGAAGCCGGGGTTTCTTCCGGAGCCTTGATGATGATCGAGCAACCGGTGGACAACGCGGCCGAAATCTTCCGCACCGCCTGGTTGATCGGGAAGTTCCACGGGCTGAACGCCGCGACCGGGCCGACCGGAAGCTTGATGATGCTCTGGCTGACATTGGCGCCGCGCGCCGGCACGATGCGGCCGTAGGCACGGCGGCCTTCCTCGGCGAACCACTCGATCGTGTCGGCAGCACCCGCCGTTTCGCCCAGCGACTGGGCAAGCGGCTTGCCCTGCTCCACGGTCATGAGTCGCGCGATCGCCGCCTTGCGGTCGCGCAGCAGCGCCGCCGCGCGGCGCATGATCTTCGAGCGTTCATAGGCGGAAGTGGCGCGCCAGACCTCGAACCCCTTTTCCGCGGCAGCAAGTGCCGCGTCGAGATCCTCGCGGGTGGCACGCGCCACGGTGCCGATGGTGGCCTCGGTCGCCGGGTTGACCACCGGGATCGTGAGCCCGCCGGTTCCGGCGCGCCAGACGCCATCAATGAGAAGCTGCGTGTCGGGGTAATTCGTATCGTGGCTCATCGCGTCGCGGTCCCTTTCGCCTGCCGGAAACAGCACCCTGGAAACGAAAATGGCCCGGACGAGCCGGGCCATTGAAACTGGTTGCGGGGACAGGATTTGAACCTGTGACCTTCAGGTTATGAGCCTGACGAGCTACCGGGCTGCTCCACCCCGCGCCAACACTACAAATAGGGATTCCCTATCCGAATTCCAACCACCCGACCGAAGCGCCGCTCATGCGGCGCAAAACTCTGTCGAACGATCATGCAACGAGATTTTTGACTGTGCGTTTAGCAGACCTGGCAGCGACTTACTCTCCCGCGTCTTGAGACGAAGTACCATCAGCGCTGGAGCGTTTCACGGCCGAGTTCGGAATGGGATCGGGTGCAGCCGCTCCGCCATAACCACCAGGTCGGCAAAGCGCACATTCAAACGAGAAGCTGGGTTGGGGAGGAGGGGAACAGGGGAGTAAGGGAATATGTTTCCCGACTGCCTGTTGGTCCTTCCCGTTCTTTTCGTGCCTGCCTCGAAGCTTAAGCTTCGCGAGGCCGACCGGCCGTCGGCGCTGGTGCGCCGCGCCCCGCGCAGCGCCGCCCGAAGGGCGGAACCAGCGTGAGCGATAAGCGACCAT
>NZ_JBHRTK010000007.1:0-29256 GCF_042646345.1 Aquamicrobium soli
CACCTTGCTGCGCAACTGCCCCATCAGGCCCGCAGCATGCCAGGTGGAACCGGCGGTCAGCACCTTCTTTTCAAACAGCAGGATGTCCTTCTCGCCGTCTTTGGTCAGATGGTAGGCGTTGCTGGTGCCGAGCGCGCCGAGAATGACGATGCGGGCATGCGAGGGATTTTCGTGCTCGACATCAAGTCAGGCTTTCATCTGACGCGCATACCAACGCACATAGCGGTCGACATTCTGCTCCTTCAGCGGCGAATAGGGCCCCGGCTGGAAACCGGGCGAAGTCACCCCCCTCCACTGCCGGCGGCAGATTTCCCAGTCCTCCCCCATCACGCCGTCATGGAACGCCGCGACTTTTTCCGGGTCGTAGTCCTCGCCCTCGACCGCCTTTTCATCGACCAGCCAGTAGCCCCGAACGATGGTTCTTGTCGGCGACACCGGCGTGATCCGCACGGTGTGGGCATAGTCCGAATTGGCGTGGCACCAGAAATTGATGGTTGGTGTTGGCGCGCGCGGTGCCCATGTCGGGATCGGTGAAATCCCCCATCAGCACCTTGCACACCGCCTGGCCATCGGGGCTTTCGGTCACCATGCCCTTGCGCACTGGCGTACGGTTGGCACGAAACCATTCGGACGTATAGTCCGACGAGGTGTTGACGCGGGCAACGTCGAGGCCGGCCCTGTCCCAGCGGATGGTGCACTCGGCCAGTCGCTCGGCGATCTCGCCCTGCATGGCCGGATTGTCGTTTTCGGTGTCGTACTGCACCGAGACATAGCCGTGGTGATTGGCCTCGCAGTGGTAGCATTCGCGATTGTTCTCGATCACCAGCTTCCAGTTGACGTCGAGGACGTAGTCGCGAATGAGCGCGATCTTGCCGCGGCCCATGCCCTGCGATTTCAGGATCGGCGAAAGATGCTCGCGCAGTTCGTGGAAGGGCGATGGCGTGTCGGAAAGATTGACGAAGATCAGCCCGTCGAATTCCCCCGCATGGGCAGGCTTGAGGCCATGGCTGGCCTTGTCGAATTCCTCGCCCATCATGGGCGCGCCGATCAGCGTGCCGTCATGGGCATAGGTCCAGGAATGGTAGGGGCAGACCAGGCGGGTCGCCTTGCCCCGTTCCATAGTGCAGATGACCGAGCCGCGATGGCGGCAAACATTGTGATGGGCATGGACCTTGCCGTCGCGGTCGCGCACCACCACCACCGGCGCCCCGCCGACATCGAGCGTCATGTAGTCGCCGGGGTTGGCCAATTCGACCGAGTGCCCGGCGAAGAACCAGTTGTTGCGGAAGATCTTTTCCTGCTCGGCGGTGAAAATCGCCTCGTCGGTGTAGAAATGGCTCGGCAGACCATAGCCGGGTCGGTAGGCATCGAGGACATGGACGTTCATTGCAGCGTCTCCACGGTTCGGTCGGCTGAAGGTAAGGCGTTCTTGTCTTGCGCTGCAAACGCGATTAGCTTGCGGCTACCCTAAGGAGAACTAAGCGTGCAATGCCGGCTCCCCTTCCCCTGACCTCGCTTCGCGCCTTCGAGGCGGCAGTCCGTCTCGGTAGCTTCGCGGCTGCGGCTGCGGAGTTGAACGTAACTCCCTCGGCGGTCAGCCAGCATATTCGCGCGCTTGAATTGCGGCTGTCGAAAAGCCTGTTCGACCGTCATGCCAACGGCGTGACGCCGACGGCGGCCGGCAAGCGCTATGCGGAAGAGCTTGGCCGGGGCTTCGCGCTGATCAACGAGGCGACGGCGCACATCGTGGGACGGAGCACACGCGAATTGCTGGTCGTGCATGTGGCAACGTCGTTCGCCAGCCAGTGGATAGCGCCCCGGCTCGACCTGTTTCGCGCCTCGTATCCAGGCATCGAACTCCGGCTGACCGCGCTCGGCCACGGCGTGGAGGCAGGCCGCGGCAAGGCCGACGCGGAAATACGCTACGGCTGGGGGGACTGGCCGAGGCTCGAGGCAACCGCGCTGATGCGGGAGGAAATATTCCCGGTATGCGCCCCCTCGCTTGCGGCCTCGCTTCGCACGCTGGCAGATCTAAAGGGGAGCGATCTACTGCACGTGCCGGGCTATGCAGAGGACTGGGACGTCTGGCTCGCCTCTGCCGGCATAGACAGCATCGATCCGAGCGACGGCACGTCCTTCGATCAGTCGATCATGGCTATCCGCGCCGCGGTCGAGGGCAAGGGCATCATGCTTGGCCGCTCGGTCCTGATCGAGCGGGAGCTCGCAAGCGGCCTGCTCGTCGCCCCCTTCAGTCACAAACTGCAAAGTTCCGGCGCCTACTGGTTCCTGGCCACGCCGCAGAACGCCCTCGTGCCCAAGGTCCGCGCCTTCCGGGGATGGCTGGTGGCAATGTCGCGGTAAGACTCGCAAGCGCCAAACACGTTCAGCTAAGCCAGTTCTCGCCAATGCAACGTCCTCTCCAGATCGCCTCGTGGATGCCGCGGTGCTTGAATTCCTTGGGCAAGCTTCGGAATCCATCGATCTGGCGCTAAGCGCGCGGCCGATATCGCTCGGAACTGCTCGAGCTTCTCGAAGAGGAGGGCGGAAACGCCGCCGCGCAATCATGTATTCAGAAGCAGTCTGGCAGCGCTGCCCCGGCCGTCTCAACGCCGATAATTTGATCTCTCGTGGCGAGACCGTATTCCACATCATGGGCAACAACCGGATCGAAGCCGCGATCGAAGTGCTGGAACTGATGGGAGCGCTGAAGCTCTACGGGATGCGATCGGCTTATGACGAGATCATGGGCGTCGCCATCAAGCGGCAACACGGGCCGCCGAGGATCGCCGGCGATCTGCTGCAGGCCGAGATATTGGAGAAGCAGACGCTTCTTCAATGTTGTCGACTTGGTCAACAGGCTCGAGACGGAGGCCCGCGCCGGTCGGCACGGACGCATTGCCGATCACCTACCTCGGCTATCTCCTCTTAGCCCGGACCGGTGGCCATCTGCTCTTCCGCTCGTCGTCCGCCCGGGCGTCCTGCCGGGCAAGGCCAGGCGCGACGCTTTGATGGGCGCGATGTGTCCGAGAGCTTGAGCGCAACGATAGAGGCAGGACGTCTCTCTAACAAAGCTACTGCCTTTTTTATCGCGCTTGGAACCTTTGGCGCGGACTGCAGTTGGAAGGCATTCGCGCGGCCGGCATTCCGTAGCGAATAGGCGCAATCCCGGTGTGCCATGACCATCGGGATAGTCGAGAAGCCCGTCGTCCGTCCCCTCCGGCGACGGGCTTTTTGTCGTTCTATCCGTGATCCTCAATTCGAATGGGCGTTTAATCGCCGAAGATCAAAACCAAGGACAAAAGCGAACCGAAAGACAGAATCGCACCAGTTCCAGCGCAATATATCAGTCTACGAAGGCCCTGAATTTCAGGAGAGAAGAAGAAGAGCCTGCTGAAGCTGCTGTCGCAACGCCCGCTGCGTTCCCAGAAGCTATAGCCACTGAATTCAGACGGCCTGTTGAGTTCCGCAACTTTCGTTATCATGAGGAAATAGGCGACGGCAAATGTGAGGAAGCTCACGAGAAACATCGTGACGCAGCCCCAAACCCCGATTTGCAGGAAAAAGGATTGGCCGTCGATCTTAAGCGTCATCGGCCGCCTGTCACTCTATACTCGGCACATCGCCTGAGATAAACAGCGTCACAGGCGGCCCGTACTCGCCGATATCCGGATTCGCTTCTCGGCTCCAGGTGATTACGCCTGCATGCTTGTCGACGAGGGCCATAGCTGTTCGATAGATCGATCCGCGGTCTGCCGGTCCACCGGGCCGAATGCCGCAGTCTGCAATACCTTAGGCCACAGGCTAGCTCGCAAGGGCCAGTCTTCCGTAGCGACTGACTTCTCTTTCGATCTCAAAAATCAGGTTTTCCAGAGCAGGGTTTCTGGCCTTCTTGGCGCGGCGCACGACATACGCCAGAGCCGGGGGCGTAGGCAGACAGTGAATGATCTCCATGTCTGGCTGAAGATGGCGGTCACTCAGCAGCGCAACACCCAAGCCGGCCTCCACGGCGGCAACAATGCCTGCCGCGCTGGAGCATTCGAATACAGTTTCCAACTCGGCGCCACCATCCTGTCCGACCTCGATTGCCCAGCGCCGATAGAAGCACTCATCCGCAAAGGAGAGAAATGGGATTGCCCCTTCCGGGCCCAGCGACAATTCCCGAGACTTCACCCAGTGTAATTTCTCCCGAAACAGCACCACATCGGTCGGCCGCACCTCATGGGCAAAGACCTGCACAATGGCGACGTCCAACTCGCCGCGCTCCAGCATCGACCGCAGCACCAGGCTCATCCGGACTTTCGTTCTCACCACCACTTGCGGATGCAGCCGCCGGAAACGGCCAAGTATGCGCGATAGGTCCGTGCATGTGGTGTCCTCCGTGAAACCCAGCAGAATTCGACCAGTCAAATCCGACTTCGCGAAGTTCCTCAACGCTTCATCGTGGAGGCCGAGAATTTTGATCGCGTATTCCATAAGACCTTCGCCTTCGGACGTGAACATGCCACCGCCGGGTCGCCTGTCCAACAGCTCGCAGCCAAGGCTGGTTTCCATGCGTTTCACCTTGTGGCTCACGGCCGATTGCGTGAGGCCCAGCGCCTCAGCCGCCCGCGTCACGCCCCCGTGGAGCTTGATTGCGCGCAGAGCGCGTAGCGCGTCGATGTCCAGTCGCCTGCCGGTGATGTGGGTTATCATCGTAAATCCTTTCGATGACTGAATGCGCCAGACACATCGGTATTGCAACGAATGATTAACATCCGAACAAATTTGTCATGCCACGATCGAAATTTGTCATGTGCGCGCTGCGTCCGGAATGAGTAATCCGGTTTGATTTCCACGCAGGCTTCCAATGACCGTTTTTTCGCTGACCTCAATCGCCACGCCCCGGTCGCCCTTGCTTTTGCCTGTTATGGCGGCGCTTCTCGTTGTGTCTTGGAGTTCAGGATTCGTCGGTATTCGCTATGCCAACGAACAGGCTAGCGTGTCCCTCCTGCTGTTCTGGCGAACGCTCCTGTCTGGCATCATTCTCCTCCCCTTCGCGCTGGCATTCGGGCCGAAGATGCGCCTGCGCGCCGTCCTGTCGCAGGTTTGGTTCGGCGTTATGGCCGTCTTCGTTTATCTCGGCGGCTTCGCGCTTGCTATCGAGCAGCGCATTCCGACCGGACTGGTCGCGCTGATTTCAGATCTTGTCCCGCTGGCGATCGCGGCAATGGCGCAGCCCCTTTTGGGCGAGCGGCTTACCGCGCGGCAATGGCTCGGCACCGCCATCGCCGTTTCTGGAGTGCTGATGGTTTCTTTTGACAGCCTGAGCTTGGGAACCGCGCCCTTTTGGGCGTATGGCGTGACCGTCGGTTCCATGTTGGCGTTTGCCTTGGCTTCGGTTCTCCGCAGGGGGCGGGTGTCACTCCACATGCCCGTCCACCAAAGCCTCTGCGTCCACACGTTGACGGGTGCAGTTCTGTTCGGCGTCTGCGCCATGGCACAAGGAGGGATCGCCCCGCCCATGACCCGCGAGTTCGCTATAGGGATGGCGTGGCTCGTTCTGGTCGCTACCTTTGCCTGCTACTCTGTGTACTACACGATGCTGCGCCTGTGTCCGGTAGCGAAGGTCAGTGCAGCCATCTACCTAAGCCCGCCGGTGACGATGATCTGGTCTTGGATGCTATTCTCGGAGCCGCTGTCCGTAGCGATGTTCGTTGGGCTTGCGGTGACCTTGGGCGGGGTCTGGCTTACATCACGCGGTTAGGTTTCCGTCCTGCATTCGCGAAAGGTGCCCCGGCGGGCGTGCCCTCCGACGTCAGACTTGGTCGCTTCTGTTAGGGGCAGGACATTCTTGGCGCGCTGGCTGCAGGTTGATGAGCCTCTGCGGCCTGATCTATAACGGTGCATGGCAAGATGGACGATCCAATCCCTGATCGACGGCAAAATGACGGTGACTGCCTACTGTCACGCCGTCCAATGCGGCCATCATCAGGTTCTCGATCTGGAAAAACTTCGTGACCGCCTCGGGCCCGACGCGCCGGCAATGGCGGTCGACCTGGAACCGAAACTGGTTTGCTCGAAGTGCCGCGGGAAAAAGCTTAGCCTGATCTACGCGGCCGACGATGCCAAGGTGGCTGGTATGGGAAAGGTGAACGGAAACCGCTACGCCCAGACCAAAGGCAAGTGATGCCGGGGCTGCTCAGTCCTCGTCCTGTAGCCAAGCCAGCCCTTCGGCGCGAGTTTTGAAGGTCGGAGCGGCAGGGGCCTTGAGGCGCCCCCGCTCAACCTGAATGAAAATCGTCCCCTGATCCGAGCTCGGCGCATGGGCCAACATCCGAGCCATGCAGAACCGCGTTAAAACCTTCTCGCTCAGCCAATGGGTTTACCGACAGCGCAACGTAGTCGAGCGGTTCTTCAACAAACTCAAACACTTCAGGGCCGTCGCCACCAGATACGACAAGCGCGACGACAACTTCCTCGCTTCTGTCCAACTCGCGTCAGTCCGCATCTGACGGCGGAGTTATGAGTCCGTCACCTCCAGTGCCTCGCCCCATCACCAAGAACCTGACTCAGATTTCACTTCTCCTCGCGCGGCGGCGTCATCCCAACGCGTTCCCGCACCGCCTGCTCAGTCTTGCTCGCCCCGGCTTTCACGACCTCCGCCACCTTCTCGGTGACTGGAGTGTCCGGATCACCAGCCAGCCCCTGCCGATCGGCTTCGTCCCTGATGGACTGATAGGTCTCTGCAGCAACTTCCTTTGCTTCCTCTATGCCCTTTTTAACAAGGGCATCCGCCGCGCCGCGCACCTCGTCGCGGTAGCGCCCCATCTGCTGGTCTTCGACATCAGTATGCGGCAACATGACACCGATGGCGGTTCCTACTGCAAGGCCGAGCGCCGCCACTGCCAGTGGCTCCCGCTGAAACAGCTCCAGGGTCGCAGAGCCGGCCTGTCGGGTGGCTTGTCCGGCTGCACTTCGACTCACGCCAACGGTTCTTTCCAGTCGCTCGCCGACCGCACCTGCTTCACTCTGAACTGCGGAAGCGGCACGGCTCGCTAGTGACGCTACCGATGCCGTCGCCTGCGACAGCGGGTTGCCCGCGGATGCCTCTTCCTCACGGTGTTCGTCCGATTCCCACTTTCCGCCAGCGGTGTGGTCGGGCGAGCTGGAGGCGGGGTTGCCATCAGGTGCTTGCGCAGTCGACGCACCCTTCCCCAGTACCAACCAAGCAAGGCCGACTCCCATCATTGTCACGGCGAGCGGATTATCGCGAATTTGCCCCTTCATGTTGGACAGGGCTGCGGCGCCATCTCCGCCTGAAAACAGCCCGGCAAATTCGTCGATCAACTGGCCGGGGCTCATTTTGTTTCGGATTGATTCAGCCGTATCCGCAATGTGAGCGCGGGTAGTTTCGGCGTCTCGTTCAAGTTCAGCTGCTGATTTTTCACTCATTTGATTTGTTCCTTAACAACGCCGACGTCCTGTTTGAGCTGACCCTGAGTACGCTCGGGCGCTAGATCGGACGGGTTCATGCTAGCGGCACCGGAGCGGAGCAAAAAAACGCCCAATCCTGCGACGATTACTCCTACCAGCAGGGACGACCATCCCGTCCCAAGTCCCGCGTTAGCCAGCGCGATCACCAAGGCCTGCAGAAGCACGATAAGCGCCGCGATCAGACAGATGGCGCCGCCCAGCACCTCAATCGCGCCGGCGCCGACCTTGGCGAGCTTCTCCGACATTTCGGCTCGTAACAGCCGTCCTTCGGTTTGCAGAAGAGTTGTCACCTGTTGAGCGAGATCGCTTACCAAGGTGACCAGGCCGCGGCTTTCCCCATTTTCAGTCATGAGTGCGCTCCGCATTCGGGTGGGAGACATCTGGCGCCCCCAGTGGACTGCCGTGCTCATTTAAAGATGCGGAAGGGTTGCTGCGGCCTTCAGGGCCGACTGCCTCTTTGCCATGGTCCGGTGCGGAACTCTTGAGAAATCGTCCCAAGGCCAAGCCAGCCAACACTGACCCCGCGATTAACGCCGGCGAATTATCGCGCCCGAAAGACCGCACTTCGCCAAGTACTTCTTCCAACGGCTTATTCTTTAGGGAGGAAGCGAGTCGTTCGAGACCCCCTGCAGCGTCGAGGACAAATTTGGAGGCTCTGCGTTGATCGCTGTTGGCGAGATGCTCGCTGGCAGCTCGCAGGGCTCCGCCAAACGCCACCATATTGCTGCTGATGTTCTGCTGTACCCCTTCCGCTTGTTGGGTCACCGCCTCTTTAGCTTCAGCTGCGTATTCGCTCACCTTTTCGGCGAGTTCCTGCTGCGCGCCCTGAATAACTTCTGTTGCCGTTTGCTTTTCGTGCTCTAGCCGTTCTGTCACTTCATTTTTAGCGGCCGAAAAATCAGCAGAGCTTGATCCCGATTTCCCTTGCATGTCGCGCTCCTTAGTGGATCCCGAGGAAAGACAGAACCGCCAGCACGACAACCACCAAGCCGATGAGATAAATTACGCTGTTCATGTGCGAACTCCTTCCTGATCGGAGTGAACGAGTTCGACGTCCGGCCGTTCCACGCGCCTTAAATTTTTGAGCCGCTGAAGCGGACGACAAAACGTGATCGTTGACGCCGAATAGCGTATAGAGAAACACCATCCCGGTCACCTCGTACGTCCTGCCGCCGCTTTTCGGCCCCGTAGCGGTGGCCTCGCGGGCCCCGGCAACTAAGTCGGGTATGGACGTTCCAAATCCGAACGTTATTTCAGGCCATGGTGGGTGACCGGACGAAGGCGCTGATATTTCTATCCGTTATAGCCCGATGCAAGTTGAAGCTTGGTAGTGGCAAGCATTATTCAGGTTGCCAACTCAATAGTCCTTCTCGTAGAACAGGCCGAGGCTGGAATCGGTCGTGCCGACCGCGCCCTTGGCCTTCAGATCCTTGGTTATGTCGAGATTGATCGTGCCCTTGGTATCGCCCTCGGCACCTGCTTCGACGCCGAGATAGATATTGTTCTGGATATAGCGGCCGGCACGTACCGCCGTCTGGCCTTTTTCGCTGGTCACCACGTCGAGGTCGTCGAGCCCTGTCGCCTTGCGCAGATTGCCAAGAAGCGACGTGTTCGAGCCGCCGGCAAGCTCGGCGACGGCGGCGGCGAGCTGGGCGATCTGGAAGGCGGAAAGGTCGTTGACGCTGCGGTTGAAGATCAGCCGCGCCAGTACCTCGTCCTGCGGCAGTTCGGGCTGCGAGGAAAACACGACCTTCGGATCGGAGACGCTACCGGTCACCGTCACGAAGGCAGTGATGTCGGTACCTTCCGAGGTGGCCACGAGATGGACCATCGGATCGAGGTCGCCGACCATGGTCACCTCGCCCTCGGTAAAGACGATGCGCTGGCCGATGATGGAAAGCCGGCCGCGGATCAGCTTGAAGCCGCCGACCGGCCGGATACCCGTGACCGAGCCGGTTAGCTTGATTTCGCCGCCAAGCTCGGCGTCGAGCCCGCGTCCGCGCACGAAGATGCGTGCCGGCGCGCGCACCGTCAGGTCGAGCTTCGCCACGCTCGGGCGGCTGGTAGGCACCGGCGTGCCGTCGTCGGCGTGGGCACGCTTCAACGTTGCGGCGACCTTCGGCGGTGCATTCCGATGCTTGACGTTGATGCCTGCCGCGCCGCCGCCGAGCGTATCCGGCACGGTGATTTCGGCACGCTCTATATCGATATTACCGGAGATGAGCGGGTCGGCGACGAGCGGGCCGGTGACGCCGATGTTACCGTTCAGCCGCGCCACCACCATGTTGCCGTCCGCATAACGGGCGTTGTCGAGCACGATCCTGATATTGGCGGGGAAGTTCGCCGCCGCATTGGTCGAGATCGTACCAGTAACGGCGATCTTGCCGCCCTTGCCGAGCGAGGCGGTCACCGACCGGAGCGTCACCGTCTCATCGGCGATCGAGCCGTTCACGGCGATGTCGCCAAGACGAAGGTTCGTGTCCGGATCGACGAACTGGGCGCCGGAAGTGGAGAAATTGCCATTGATGAGCGGCTTGCGGATGCTGCCGGAAACCTTGGCGTTGAGCGCCAGAATGCCCGAAGCCTGTGCGCCGCGATCGGCGAGCAACCGGTTGACGTGCGAGAGCGGCGCCTTGCCGTCGACTTTTACGCCGAGGCCGGAGCCGGAAAGCGGCACACGCCCGTTTGCCGAGATGGACAGGCCTTGCGGCGAATTGGCCGTTGCGGAGCGGAGCGTTACCGCCTTGCCTTCGTAGCGGCCGGCCGCCTTGACATCGAGATAGCTGACGCCGGCGTTTTCGAGCGGCGTCGCGGAAACGCGGTTGCCGTCGATGGCGAAATCGGCGTTCGGATCGGCAAGCGTGCCGCCGATCTTCGCCGAACCGGAGAGCTTGCCGCCGAGATTCTGGCCCTTGGCGACACCGTTCAGCGCGGCAAGTGGGAAGGCGCCGAGATCCACCTTCATGGCGATATGGCCTTCCTTGTCCAGCGGCACATTGCCCCTAGCGGCGGCGCGGAGCCCCTCGGGGCTGGCGATATTGGCGTCGAGTTGCAGGGTCTTGCCGCTCGAATTGCCCTTTGCATCGACGGAGAGGGTCGAAAGCCCGGCCTCCTTGAGGACGGAGACGGTCAGACCCTTGCCCTGCAAGGAGAATTTGATGTCCGGATTGGCGCGCTCCCCGGAAATATTCGCATTGCCGTCGACCGTGCCGCCGGCCGCGAGGTCCGTGCGCACGGCGTTGGCGATGGCCAGCGGCAGCGCCTGGATCGTCACCGCGAAGTCCAGCGTATCGGCGATCTTCCCCTTGGCGTCGATGCGTCCGCCGCCCGCATTGAGCGACAGGCTGTCGATGGCGAGGTTCGGGCCCTGGACGAGAATGCTCGCGGGCTCCGCGAGGGCGACGGAAAGCTTGCCCTGCTTCAGATCGGTCTGCGTCAGCCGCAGCCGATAGCCGCCATTTTCGGGAGCGAGCGAGCCTGCGACGACAGCATCGGTGCCGTTCCTGAGATTGGCGGCTGCGTCGAATTTCGTGGCCTCGCCGTTGCGGTCGGCGTTCGCGTCGAGCCTCGCCACCTCGATCTTCGCCACCGTCAGGTCGGTCGCCTTTGCGGAACCGTTCACGGCGGGTACGCCGAACAGGTCGGCGAAGGTCGCGGTGAGCTCGGCCTGCCCGATATGGTTGTCGCCGACGGTGACGCCGTCGAGCCTCGCGGAGATATCGGCGGCCTGCTTGCCTTCCGCGTTCGAGAGCGCGATGTCGGAATGGGCCGCGCCGTTCGCCTGCTGGAGGAAGAGAGCGGCCGCCGTCGAGATATCGGTCGAAGCGAGCGTGAGCTTGCCATCGAGGAGACCGGCTTCCGTCTGCGTCACGTCGCCGGAAAGCCGGGTGGCGCCGGCCGTGAAAGAGAGCTCCGTCAGCCGTTTTTCGCCATTGGCGAGGGCGATGTCCGAGGCCAGCGAAACCGGTGCGTTGTCGAGCATGGCATCGCCGGCAAGCTTACCGGAGAGATTGCCGTCCTGCAGGATGCCGTCGAAATTCATGACGGCATTTGCGAGTTTCTTCTCGGCCAGCGTGCCTTCTGGCACCTCGGCCTTGAAGGCAACCGCAATGCGGCCGTCGTCGCCCTTGGCGCGGCCGGAAGCGGTCAGCTTGCCGCTTGCTTGCTTTGCGGCGAGAGCAAGGTCAGCGAGCGTGAAATCGAAGCCGAAATCCGCCTTGCCGGTGGCGAACTTGCCATCGGCGGCAAGGGTAAGTTGCTGGTTCTCTATGCGGAGCTTGTCGGCGGTCAGGCCGGTCTCGTCGCGGGCGACGCGTCCGGTGATCGAGGTGACGCCGCCAAGCAGGTTGTCGGCGGAAGGGCTGTCGATGGTGAGGTCGGTCGTCTTTCCGTCGAGCGCCATGTCGAGCCCGCCGGAGAGCGGCTTCAACTGACCTTTGGCGCCGAGTTTCATCGAGCCGGAAAGCTGGCGGTCGGCGAGGCCGGAGAAAGGCGCGATGCTCGCCGCATCGACGTCGATCGTGCCGTTGAAGATGTTTTGGGCGATCTCGCCGGCGATGGAGAGGCTAAGGCCATTGCCGGAAAGGAGCGCTTTCGACAGTTTGACGGGTTCGCCGGCCAGCCAGTCTCCCTGGATATCGAGATCGATCTCCTTGCCGAGGGCCGTTGCAACGTCCGTACGCTCCGAGGTGATGCCGGAGGCTTTGCCCTTCGTGGAGAAGGAGATGTGGCGGGACGTCGGCCGGTCCATATTCTCGGCGACACCACCCATGTCGAGCGCGATGTTCTGGGATGCAAAGGTCGGAGAATTAAGCCCGGTAATATCGAGCGATCCGGTCCATTTCTGGTTCGGGTCGTCACCGAAGGCGATGGCGAGTTTGGCGCCTTCGACGGTCGTCTGCGCGCCCGGTACGGGCAGGAGCACCGTCTTGCCGGTCTGGTCGGCGATCAAGGCGCCGAGCTTCAGGCGGCGCAGGAAGCCGTCCGATGTCGTGGCGAGACTACCGTCAAGCTTGAGTGCATTGCTGGCAAGGTTCAACCGGCCGAGGCTGACGCTGCCGGAATCCTTGACGACGCCGTTGGCAAGGAGATTGGTTTCCGCACCGAAGAAATCGCGGAATTGGGGTGGCACGAGCCTTGCGATCGGTCCGCCCAGTTTCGCGGAAAAGCCATAGCCGTCATCGCTGCGGCGGATGTTCGTGGTTCCGGTCAGCACGCGCTGGTGATCGGCGTCCAGCGTCAGCGCGAGGTCGAGCTTGTCGAGCGGGCCGGAGCCCTTTAGCGTCATCTCGACCGGGGGCTTGCCTTCGATGTTCAGGAGGTTGGCGACGATGCCATTCGCCGGCTCCGCCAGCGACAGGTCGAGGTCGAGTTTCTTCGTTTCGTTGGCGTATTTGGCGGCGAGCTTGAATTCGCCGCCGGGACCGTCGAGCCGGTTGATGTCAAGCGTCGTATCGAGCGAGCCGTCGGCGAGGTCGAGGCGGCCGGCAAGCTTCAACTGCGAGCCGAGGCCGAAGACACTCTCGCTGAAGGTGATCTTCGCCACGCTCAGTTCCCTCAGCTTGATCGAGACCGGCAGCTGAGGCAACTGGAAGCCGCTCGATTCCGGAGCCGGCACCCCCTTTCCGGGCAGCGGCTTGCGCAGCATGTCGATCTCGTCCGCAGCAAGCTTGTTCACGTCGAGGCGACCGAGCAGGAGCGAGGCGCGGTTCCAGTCGATCGAGGCGTTGACGATCTTCAGCCAGACCCCCTGCTGGTCGGCGATGGTAATCTCGCCGATGGTGGCGCTTGAGGAGAGCAGGCCACTGATGCCTGAAATGTTGATTCGGCGGTCCGGTGTGGAAAGCTTCTGCTCCACATATTGCAAAAAATATGACTTCTCGAGCTCTGCCTTATCCTGCGCGAAGGCCGGAGAGATGGTGAGCAGAAGAGCTATGGCAACAAGGATCCGTCTCAAAACGCTTGCCCCAGACCGATATAGAAGGCTAGGCGCGGATCGCCTTCGTGGCGGTCCAGCGGGACGGCCACGTCCGCCCGCAATGGCCCAAGTCCGGTATAGTAGCGAAGCCCCGCGCCGACGCCGACTCGGAATTTCTGAGAGAAATCGGGAACGGAATCGGCGCCGACATAGCCGGCATCAACGAAGCCGACCACTCCGATCGAATCGGTGATATGCGCGCGCAGTTCCGCTGACGCCTCGGCCAGTGAGCGCCCGCCGGTGACGATGCCGCCCGGCCCCTCGACGCCGATATTGCGGTAGGCGTAGCCGCGGACAGAGCCGCCGCCCCCGGCCAGGAAGAGCTTGTCCGGCGCGGTCTCAGCAATGGACGGGCCGACGATCGAGCCCACCTTCAGCCGTCCGGCCAGCACGAAACGCCTTTCCTTGCCGAAGCCATAATAGGCGCGGCCCTCGGCTTCCATGCGGACCGCCGGGTTGCCGTAGTTGAATTCGTAGAAGGGGTGCACGGTCCCGTCGAGATAGTAGCCGCTGGTCGGGTCGGTCTTATTGTCGCGTGTATCGTAGATGAGCCCGCCGAGAACGCCGACGTCGAGGAAATCGCGGATGCCGAAATCGTCATTGAAGCGCGATGGCCCGCCGGCGAGGAACAGTTTACCCGAAAGCTCGTCCGTGAAGATGCGATTGAAGCCGATCAGGCCGGTGATAGACGTGCGGGTGTAAATGTCGAGCACTTCGCGGTCGCCGACCACCGAGGCGACCAAATCCGAATCCGGCGTGAAGACGCCGGGGCGGGTGAAGCTCACGCCGGCGCGATAGGTAAGGTCGGCCGGGTTGGTGGTATTGCCGAAGCCGGCGACCTTGGTTTCCAGCTTCAGGCTTTCGGCGTGGCCGAACAGGTTGCGGTGCAGCCAGTATGCTTTTAAACCGGCGCCGTCCAGGGTCGAATAGTCGGCGCCCACGCCGAAGCGGTGGAGCGGCCGCTCCTGCACGATGAGGTTAATCGGCATGAGGCCGTCGGGATCAATCACATTCGCTTCCTCGAAGCGGGACGAGCGGAACACGCCGAGCCGCATCAGGCGCTTGTTAGCGCGGTCGATGTCGTCGGGATCGTATTCCTGGCCCCGCGGCAGACCCGCCATCCAGGCGACGAAGGCCGGGTCCATGCGGTCCGTGCCCCTGACCGCGACAGGGCCGTAATAGGCCTTGCGCCCCGGCTTCATCTCAATCGTCGCATCGACCGTGTTCGTCCGGTGGGCCGCGACGACACGTTGGGACGCCACCTTGGCTTTTGGATAGCCTTGCTGACGCCAAGCTTCCGTCGCCAGTGCGTCGGCCTTCAGGATCGTGCCGGAACGGGCTAGTTGCCCGGGCGCGAAGCCCTGGTCCTGCGGCAGGGGCACCTTGTCCCTGCGGTTCGTCGTGGTCGGCGCCTGATTGGCGATCGCGGTTCGGCCAAAGAGG
Organism: Aquamicrobium soli; assembly: GCF_042646345.1. Lineage (NCBI taxonomy): Bacteria > Pseudomonadati > Pseudomonadota > Alphaproteobacteria > Hyphomicrobiales > Phyllobacteriaceae > Aquamicrobium > Aquamicrobium soli. The sequence goes on from NZ_JBHRTK010000007.1 coordinate 14,894, forward strand.
AAGGATGGACCGGGATCGACCGAAACGCTGATCTTCACCGGCTGGGAAAGCTCGACGTCGGGCGGCAATTCACTGACCTCGCGTCCGTCGGCCTTGATGCTGATCGAACCGCCGTATCGGCCTCGACCATAGAGCGTGTCGAGCAGCCGCCGATAGTCGCTGCGCGCCTTGGAGAGCAGGCCGGACACGCCGGAGGCGGGTTTGTCCTTATCTCTCCAGAGGGCGGATGCGGCTTCGAGCGTCTTCTTCACATCCTTGGTTTCGGAATTGCCATCGAACCTCGTCGCATTGGAGACGTTGAAATCGACCGAATATACGACCGGCTCGCCGATCGTATCCTCGTTCTTCTGTTCCTGATTGGGCCTCTCGAAGAACTTCACCCCGAAAAGCTTGAATGCGTACGCAGGCGACCAAGCCGCCGCCAAGGCAAGGGCGAGAAGAAGTGCCTGGCCTTTATGTGGGTGCTTCGAAACTTTTATCCCCAACCCTCTTCTCAACGCATACCCCAAAACACCGGTCCACCACCATAGGCAATCGATGGGGAAGGGCAAAACTCGATCTTCACTTACTGGGTGCAAAATGGCGTCCTGTTGCGCGGAGGCCACATTCACCCCGGTTCGCAACGGTCAATCTAGCCGGCTGATTGCTATCATAAACCGAAGTTGGAGAAGCACCGGCGACCTCCAGTCATTGAGTAAAGACTGACATGACAGCGGTAACCGCGAAAGTTCCCGCCAATCATAGCCAAGCACGATCTTGAAGCCGAAGAAGGCGAGCGTCAGCGCGCCGTGCATCACTTGAAACGGCTGATTACCCATCCCTGCGCAAGATTGCCGAGCGTCGAAAAGCTTTGCGGCGCGATGGTTGCCCAGGGGATGACCGCGACAATGAGCGCGTCCGAGATGGCAAACGCCACCGGCTTGGTACCAAAACTGCAGTCCGCGCGCTCGATGCCGATGCGGGGGATCTGCGCCGGATGGACAAGGTTGCGATTCGGGCGGCTGACCTCCTCGAAGACGCGCCGAGTGGATTCGCGCATGCGAGCGGCACGCCGCTCGGCGATATCCCCTCGCCCTGGTTCTGTTGGCCGGACCCGGATCGGAATTTGCTGGCGGGCGGCAATGCGACGGTCGTCAACATCAACTTCGTCGATATAGGGGGGAGTCTTTCTGCGCAAGCGCACCAAACTGATCATCCGCGCTCACCGTAACGGCTGGGGATATCTTGGCCCGGCCTCCCGGCCTCGGCATGGATTTTTCGATATGGCAGCAATTCTGGCGTCTGCTAGGCGTCGGCCAGTTCCAGATCAACAGCATCGGCGCCAAGTACTAGGAACCGGACGAGTCTTTCGTGCGCTCGTCCAAGGCCGTCAGCATGCCGTTGTTCTCGCCGCAGGATTGCGTCATACCGGTCGCCTGTTCGGACCAGTGGTGTGGGCAGGGCACCCGTCGACCTTCTCTACTGTGCGGGGCGGTACCGTCAGGCAGGCCGGCGGCTTGCGTCGCGTCAGGCAGGCCTAGCAAGCCGCCGTCGACGGCATCCCGCTGGATGAGTTCGCCAGAAGCCATGCCGAGCTACGGCAGTCCATCAAGAAGCTCTGCAGCCGGTACGAAGGGCGCATGACAGCGGCAGAAATGCCGTCCGCCCCGATTTCCGGGCGGACGCAAAGACAGCGCCGCACTTTCCCGGAAACACGCAAAGGGAGGCGGCTTGGCCGCCTCCCCGTCATTCAGGCGTGATCCGCATAGCGGTCTATTTTTGCCAGCTTTTCACCAGTTCGTCGTAGTTGACGGTGACCGGCTTTTCCTTCTCGTTCTCGAGCTTGAGCTGCGGGGCGAGATTGCCCTTCTTCGTCGCGTCATCATGCCAGTACTGCAGATCGTGCTCTTCGGCCAGTTTCGGACCGATGTCGCCCTGCACGCCCGACTTCTCGATGCGGGCCATGACCTTCTCCGCTCGGCGCAAAGAGAATCCATGGCTTCCTGCGCCGTCTTTGCACCGGAAAACGCATCGCCGATCGCCTGCCACCAGAGCTGCGCCAGCTTCGGACAGTCCGGCACGTTGGTGCCAGTCGGCGACCCCTGCACGCGGGCCGGGCATGCCGTCCTTCCAGTAAGAGCCGTGCGGCGACGGCGCCATGTGCCACTTCGGCGTGCCGTCCTCGTTCATCACCGGCAGGCCGGGCTTGACCATGTCAGCGGTGAATGCGGTGTACCAGAATATCCGCTGGGCGATGTTGCCCTGCGCCGGCACCGGGCCGGACTCGGAGAAGGTCATGCCTTGGGCCTCGGCGGGAGCGTAGGCCTTGATCCAATCAAGGTATTTCTGGATCGCGTAAACGGAAGCCGGGCCGTTAGTGTCACCGCCGCGCGCCACGCAAGAGCCGACAACGAGCAGCGTCCGCGGCTGGCGATGGTTCGTCGGGGGCAATCGTGATCCGCTCACGCTGACGCCGGAAAACTGGGAAGCCTTCGCCAAGGATACCGACTTCCGTCCCCGCTTCGTGCTTCGGCAATTGCTCGATATGGCCGAGCGCATGATCCCGGCAGCCGAGAAGGTGCTGGCGGAACTGAAGGGGACCGAGGCCGACAGCAAGCTGCTGGCGCTGGCAGTCGAGGACATCGTGCAACGCTGCACCGCAGTGCGCGCCTGGAGCGCATAGCTCAAAGATTCCCAGCCGCGTCGCGGCTCGGCGTGGATTTCATAATGTCCGTCAAGAGCTGGTCGATGCTGCCAGCCGATGTAGCAAGCCTGCCGTCGACAACATGTGAAAGGTCGTTCTCTTCTTCATAGCCATAGCTGGCTGCGAATTCCTCAACGGCTTCCCCCGACAGGGAGACGCCCCGATCCCTCAGCCGTGCACAGGCAGCGACGACACAGTTGAACAGAGCGGGGTTGATGTTCACGACCCGACCATGCCAGTGGAACATCTGTTGGCAGGCCTGGCGATTATCCTCCTGATACCGCTTAACGCCGCGACGACGTTGTCGCGTGGGACAAGGCACAACGTCATCAGATCATTCGTTATCGGGCTACCTCCGTGCTGCGGAAATGGAAAGACGACCGACAGCCTGGGATATTGTGATCTGCGTGCCAAAGGCCGCCGAACGACTCACAAATCCTTCGAGGATGTCCCGCGCGACAGTACCTGTTGCCGCGGCAGGAACCAATCCGGCGACAGCCGATCCGCGAAGCGGGCCATTCTCCCCGATCGTGACCGGGAGAAGATCGATGGCTTCGACCCCTCCCCGCGCGTTGTAGTGGCAGGCGGCGACAATGCTTTGCCAGACTTCTGGCGGGCTCCACTCGCTTTCGTCTGGAGGCACCTGGAACAGGAAATTTCCCAAGCCGTAAAAGATCGGCGAGTCATTGTAGATTTCCATGGCCTGCAGCACAGGAGCGCCATGGCTGACGAAGAGGTTTGCGCCGGCATCGACACACATGCGGGCGAAGGTCTGCACCCAGGGAGGCACATTCTGCCAGCTTGGTTCCCAATGGTGATGATGTAGATAGGCGATAACGAAATCGCCCCGCGCAGACGCCTCGCGGATGGCAGAGACATGTAAATTCGCGCTCCCAGGATCTACTTCGACCAGGCGGCCACAGTTAGCGGCTTGCGCGAACACCGTACCGTAAAAATTGATCTCTCCAGCCTTGGCGATGGATGGGGGATCTTCAGGCTGTGCATAATTGGCCAGTTCCAGATGCGAGCTTTGCAGGTGGTCGGCGATGGTTGCCAATTTTCGGAAATGCCGATCCGTGACCCCGATCTTCCGTAAAGTCTTCAGCCGGTTCACGCCAGGCCGCGCCGGCCGAAAGGCGGTGCCGTTGTCGGCGTACATGTTTGTTGGACCGGGTCCTGCATCAACAGCAATTAACGTGACCTCTCTGTCGCCCAAACGACGGCGACCGGGTTTGCTGGCATTGTTATGGTCGGTTCCAATCCCTGCGTGGAGGAACCCCCGCGCTTTCACCTCCTCAAGCGTGGAAAGGACACCATGAGGACCTAAATCGAAAGCATGATTGTTGGCCAGGGCAAGCGTGTTGAACCCGATGGCCTGCAAAGCGTCCAGCACATCAGCTTTCGAGTACCCGAAATATTGTCCTTTGGTCGGCCAGCCGCCATGTCTGCCCAAAATCGTCGACTCGAAGTTGGTGAAAACGACGTCACCTTGGCGCATGAAGCGAACAACTTCCTCGAACCGCTCGTCGTGAACATCGCGAACATTATGCGTGATGAGGGACTGGCCGGTCACGACCGCACAAAAAGGGTCTTTCATAAATCTCGCCTGAAAGTGATGCATGGCTTGGACGCCGGCCCCTGCCGGCGTCACGTCGGTCAGAGTTCGGTTTCCCGGCTATTGTCCCAAGGTCGGGGATATGTCGGCCTTGAACCATTTCAGGCTCAGCGCTTTGATCGTTCCATCGTTGGTGGCCGCCTCGATGGCCGAGTTGAAGTCCTTGAGCAGATCGACATCGTCCTTGCGCATCCCGGCACCGACTCCCGGTCCCCACAGGCCACCCTGTAGCTCGGGGCCGAAGAACACCGCGTTGGAACCATCCGGTGTTTCCAGGAAATCCCGCCAGGTAAAGTAGTCGGCAAGGCTGCCGTCAATGCGGCCTGCGACAAGATCGAGCTTCATGTTATCCAGGCTGTCGTAGCTGCGAACGGTAACGACATCGCCGAAGATCTGCTTTAGAACCGCTTCCGAATTTGAGGAGCGCAGAACCCCGATCGCCTTCCCTTCGAGGGAGGACTTTAATCTCTCGATGGTTGCCTTTCCCTTGTCCCCGATAGCCGAGAGATCCAGCCTTTCCTTGGTACCACCGACGTCGAGCCCCAGGTCCTTGCGGACGATGAACTGGTTGAATCCACCGGCATACGGGATTGAGAATGCGATGGATTGTTTGCGCTTTTCGGTGATCGCCATCCCTGACATGATGACATCGAATTTGCCGACGAGCAGCGCTGGAATGATACCGTCCCAGTCCTGAGGCACGAACGTGCACTTGATCTTCAAGCGGCGGCACAACTCGCGACCGACATCGATGTCGTAGCCGAAAAGGTTTCCGTTCGCGTCGGTGCTGTCCCAGGGCGGCGAGGCGCCTTCGGAAGCGATCGTGATCGAACGCCCGCTTTCTGCCCGGGCTGGCAGGATCGCCATCAGGGACGCGACTGAAACGGCAATAGCAAGTGGAATGCGCATGTGGCACCTCATCATTGGTCTGAGTTGGACGAGCAGGTAGCCGGACGCTACCGATCACGGCATGAGCGTCGTGATTTCTGGCAAACCCGAACGAGTTTGTGTCTTGCTTCGTGGGGCTTGGCTGCCCTCTGTCGAAAGCCGTCGCTCCAGCAATTGGGTAGCCTTCACAGCGAGCAAGGTCAGCGACAAATATATGGCCCCGGCGACGATAAAGATTTCGTAGGGAGCGAAGGTGACCGATACCATTTGCCGGGCAACACCTGTGATCTCAAGCAGCGTCACGGTGCTGGCAAGTGATGAGCCCTTGATCATTCCAACGACTTCGTTCCCGTAAGCGGGGAGCGAAATCCTGAAGGCGATCGGAAAGGTAATGAGCCAGGCGACCTGGGTGCGGCGCAAGCCGAGCGCCGCTGCTGCCTCCCTGACGCCCTTCGGCACGGACTCCAGGCCGCGGCTGAGGATTTCGGTGGTATGCGCAGCGCTGTTCAGGGAAAACGTCAGCAGTGCACACCAGAACGGATCGCGCAAAATGACCCAGAAGATGCTGGCCCTGACAGCCTCGATCTGACTGAGACCGTAGTAAACCAGAAAGAGTTGAACGAGCATGGGGGTACCGCGAAACACATAGGTGTAGGCCAAAACGGCAAGTGACAAACCGCGTCGTCCGAAAGCGCGCGCGAAGGCGAGCGGCACCGACAACGCCAGTCCAACTGCCAGCGACAGGACCGTCAGTGCCAAGGTGAGTCCAAAGCCGGAAGACAGGACGATGACTGCATCAAGCATCAAGCCGAGGTTCATGGTCGGCTCCCTATGACGAAAATGCGGGATAGCGCCGCTCGGCCAAGCGCATCGACAAAAGCGTGAGCGACGTCAGGAAAAGATAGAGGGCAGACGCTGCGAGATAGAAGGTCAACGGCGCGCGCAACGACCCGGCGCCCACGTATGCAACACGCATGATGTCCGTCAGGCCGACAATGGAAACCAGCGACGTGTCCTTGAAAAGCGACATCCAGAGATTGCCGTAAGCGGGCAGCGCCAGCCTCAGCATCTGCGGGCCGGCGACAAACAACCAACGGTGCCAGGCGTTCAACCCAAGCGATTTCGCCGCTTCCATCTGCCCGACAGGTATGGCAGCGATGGCCCCGCGAAACACTTCCGTCGCATAACCGCTGAACACGACGGAAAGCGCGAAGGCTCCCGCAGTGAACGCATTCACTTCGACGTAGCGACCGGCAACCTTGCTGGCAAAGGCAGTTCCGCCAAAATAGATGAGCAGGATAATGAGAAGTTCTGGCACGCCACGGACGACCGTGGTGTAGGCGGACACTATCCTGCCGATGCCCGCGGTCGAGGCATTTTTGAAAATGGCAAACGATAGTCCGACCGTTGTTCCAATGGCTCCGCTGACAAGCGCCAAGCTTACCGTAACCATGAATGCAGCGGCGAACTGAGTTGCGAAACCAGACATGGCTTACTCCGAGTGACAAAGAAAGGAAGCTATGCTCAGCATTTCTATCAGATCAACACGGGGTCATAACCGCAGGTTGCCGTATTATCTCTCATTAATGTAAGGTTATATTTCCGTTGTTTCCAATGGTACTCCTATAAATCAGCCTTTCAATCTATAACATCCCACATTTTTTCTATAATCGATCGTTATATACTTGGCGGTCGCCCGCTGCCGCGAACGTAGGCGCACAGGCTGGCACCGGGTGGCTGCGAATTTCCAACACCGCTATTGCGCGGTCCGGGTTTTGATTAGCGGGAGCAGGAGCCGCCGGAAACTGACGATGACAACGGCGATCGACACCTGAACGGGTCGAACGACCGGAGTGGATGGGTGGGAACCTCCGATGAGCCGCTCACGGCCATCGATGCGAGCATCAACGGGGAATACGAGATTTAAACCGCCTACCTGGCTTCACTCTTTGGCGACATTAGATGTCGTCAGGTCAGGGTAACTGCTCGTGACCTGTATTCCGTATACCGGAAAGAAATCCTTCCGCATTGCGAACCAAGGTAGCACCTCGATGCGACCTGGTCTGACACCCCAAGGCGTGACTATTTCTCGGGCGTTTGAGTCCGGCAAAACAACGCCGCAGGATCGCTCTCCAGCACATGAGCGATCCTCTCCACGACGTGGAGCGAGGGATTCCTTTGTCCGCGTTCGATGCCACCCAGATAGCTGTAGGCAAGGTCGGCTTCGGTCGCCAACGATTCCAGGGTCATCCCGCGCTCCAGACGGACTCTTCGAACATTTGCTCCAAAAATTTCGGCAAGGTGCATGCACCCATAGCGACAAGTAAAGCTTCACCTTTACCAGTCACTATAGTGACTATATGATAGTGGATTCGGACCTTGCCTGACGGACAGCGTCAGGATGATCGTGACGGCACCAATGCCTGGCCCAATGGATAATCCCAGTCGGCCTGGTGCTTCGGAAAGAAGGGTTAAAAATGGAGTTGCTGCAAAGCGGCTTGAAGCTCCGGCAATTGCAAGTCTTTCGAGAGGTGCTGCGAACTGGATCGACGAGGAAGGCAGCGGTCGCACTCGGAATCAGCCAGCCGGCGATCAGCCAGCACGTCAAACAGCTAGAGACTGCTCTCGATATCAGACTGTTCAAACGGTCGTCCAACCGCATCCTTCCATCCAAAGAAGCCTGGGAACTTCTACGGCATGTGGAGGTAGCCCTCACGTCCCTGGACCGGTTGGAAGCGTCGATCTTTTCGATGAAAAATGAGGAAAAACAGCGGATCTCAATCGCGGCTCCCGCCGTCTTCGGGTTCGTGACCTTGCCGAAGGTTGTGGCTACTATTCGTTCCAAAACCTCATCGAGTGTCCGATCTATTTCAGGGAATTACGGCCAAGTGGGTGAGCACGTCCTCTCAGGACGAGCTGACCTGGGAATTTCAAGGCTTCCCTTGGATTCGCGTCTGTTCGAATGGGCACCGATCGGTTCTGCCCGCAATGTATGTCTCTTTCACCCGAACCACCGTTTCTCGAAACAGTCCCGTGTGGAAGCGCAAGACCTGGCCGGAGAAACGATCGTGGATATCGACCCCCAGTTTTCCGCCCATCAGATGAACCTGAACGCCTTGCACTTTGCGGGCGTCGAGCCTGACGTACTGGTGGAATATGACTCCAATGGTTATGAAGCGGGGTTCGTTTCCGCCGGCCTTGGTGTCTCCATCACCAATGAGATCATTGCGCGAGAGTACTCGGCGTTCAAACTTCAGGCAAAACCCGTCGAGCCGTCTGCACTCTACCACTATGTTGCCATTTGGCAGAAAGGCAGGGCTTTTTCGACAGCGCTCGACGTTTCGTTAGAAGCCATTCTCTCAGCGTTCGCGACCAGCCTTCCATGAGTGGATGGGCTCAGCAGTCAGTCGATCTCGAGCAGCGTTTTATAAGAAATCGTCCGTCCGCTTCGCCGGTGTCGAACCCCTTTCCAACCGAAATGCTCGGCGCCCAGCGATCGGAAGCCAGAGAGCCCGCGGTCATAAGAACGGTTGCTCCAAGATGTGGCGACCGATCGAATAGTCAGTTCGAAAGTCGACCGGCTCGCGCCGATAGCGCGCCACACGACCGCGCATTTCGTCGAGCGAAGCGGCACCGTTCTTTTCCTCGGACGCTTCCCATGCGAGCGAGATCGGAACGACCGAACCGTGGCCGAACAGCCCGCCGCCGACGATGAAGTTGTTCGGGCTATGGAGCTTGAACAGAAACAGCTCGCCGGGCTGAAGCGCGCGAAACTGCGATCGACGACCTGGTTGCCAGAAATTGCCTTGTCGACGTTTCGCGCGGTCAGAAACTCATCTAGTCGAGATCGGTCACGCCAACATATTTTTTGATCGATCCTAAGCTCATAGGAAGGAAACACATCGCTCAGCCACGATCGCCTTAACGCGCTCCTCCGCAGACGTGGCGCCTTCGCGGTAACGCGCAATTCTGGCAGCGACAAAGTATCCGCGGCCTTGCGCGTTGCCGCCGCTACGGTCGCCATCCCGGGCGTGTCGTCAGGTAAGCGCTCGGCGCCCTCGCCTCGCGATACCATCCATTCTCGCGCGCCAAAGCTCAGAGCGCGTCCGCCGCCGCTTGCGGCGATCCAAACTCTTCGATCAGCCGTGCCGCCATATCGGTACGAAGCTCGTCGGTAATAGCGCTGGCATGCTCGCTTCGGAGCCGGAACGCTTCGAGAAACCGCCGCCGCGGTGACGACACCTCGATCCTGATCTCACCTTGATCGGCGCCCACGATCGCCGGGGCCGTCGACGGATGAGCGGGCGCTTCGTTTTTGGACGATCTCGAGCGTTCGGATCCGGGTTCGCTGGTTGCGTCGTCCGCTGAGGAAAAGCCGGACGTCGGAGGTGGGCCGCAGGAGCGCGGCGGACGCCGACGAGAGATGAGCGGTCAGGTAGAGATAATGCGCGATGCGCACGGCGCGGGCCAGGGCCGCCGCGTCGACGTCGGCATCAGCCTGGACGTAGACCCCCGGACGAGCCGAACGAACTCGCCCGCCGCCGCCTGGGTATTGCGCGGCGCCTGTCAATGGTTTCACCGACCAAGAGGATTGTCACAGACTTTCTAGCATCTCAGATGCGCGAAAGTCGTTAGACCCGGGGAAAATTGCCAAGGATGATCGCGCATTTCAGGCGCGCGAGATTCCATGCGTTCCCAGCAAGCAGACTCAGCTTAGCAACTTAGCCCGAGGTCATCGCTTTTCGGCGGTGTGCTGAGCGAGTTCCTGTTGGGCGATCTTCCGTCTAACCTCTTCGAGCGCCACGGAGAGCAAAGTATCCACTTCCTGGAGTTCATCACGCGCTTCGCAGTTCGCGATGTAGCGTCGCAGTTGCTCAAGGGTGGTGCGTACGTGGTGCATGAAGGCTCCTTTTCGAGCCAAACACCCGACATCAAAGTGCGTTCCGGGTCAGAGAATAATGTGATCGAACGGCGAGGCTTCGAGTCGATATGTGTTTCCGGTAAGGGATCCATAACGAACGATCTACCACTAAAAGTCGATCGCTTTTACTCGACGCCAATGCTGACAAGATCGTCAGGACGATGCATGGTGCTCCCATGAGGACCCCCTTGGACTACAAGCTGGAGTGCAAAACCTGCAAAACCATCCTGCTGGACATACCAGCGGAGGCTACAGAAGAAACGCCGATCCACTGCAGCACCTGTGGCGCCTATCTCGGTTCTTGGGGCGAACTGCAGGACGATTTCGCCAGGCAAATCACGGACGCTGATGCCCTGGAGCTGAAGCACGGCATTATCATCAAACACTCCTGACGGCCCGTCTGCACCCGCGAGAACGGCGGAACCGGCGCTTGAAGCGGGGATCTATCTTCAGGCACCGTCTTGCGCGTCTTGGGGAAAAAACTCGAAAGCGCAGACCACGCCTTCTGGTTGGAAATCGAGGGCGATCGAGCGGAACTCCGCGGCGAGCCCCCGTTCGATCAGTCGCGAGCCGAATCCTTTTCGGCCCGGCCCCACGACCTCCGGGCCGCCGCGTTCCTGCCAGTGGAAGCGAATCGTGTCCGCCTCTTCCCGTACAAGTGTCCATTCGATGTGAACGGTTCCGGACGCACCGGAAAGAGCGCCGTATTTGGCGGCATTCGTAGCAAGTTCGTGGAGTGCCAGTGCGATGCTGACCGCTTTTCCTGAACCGATGGCGATGTCCGGCCCGGCGATGTGGATGCGCCCCTGCCCGGTGCGGTGAGGCTCCATCGCTTTCGCTACGACATCCTTCATGGACGCCCCTTCCCAGCTTTCCCTCGACAGGAGTTCATGGGCGGCTGCGAGGGCCTGAATACGGGAAAAGAAGTGGCTGTATTCTTCCTCGGTAGCGGAATGAAACGTCTGCCTGCAAATGGAAGCAGCAAGAGCCAGCGTGTTTCTGACGCGGTGCCTCATCTCTCTGAACAGGAGGTCTCTGGCCTTCTCCGCTGCTTTTCGGGCGCTGATGTCCCGAGCAATCTTCGACGCCCCCACGATGCGGCCGTCGGGCCCGATGACGGGCGAGATTGTCAGCGAAACGTCAATCAGGGTGCCGTCTTTCTTCTGTCTGACGGTCTCGAAATGGTGGATGCGTTCCCCCCTTCGAATGTGTGCGAGGATGTCCGGCTCCTCGCTTTGTCGATCCGGAGGAATAATGATCGTGATAGACTTCCCGATGACTTCGCTCTCGGTGCAGCCGAAGATCTGTTCGGCGCCGAAATTCCAGCTTGTAATGATGCCGTCCAGGTTCTTGGAGACGATGGCATCGTCTGACGAATCTACGATGGCTGCCAGCAACTCGGTCGCATAGGGAGAACGCTTGATTAATTCAGACATAATGACCCAACAAACAAGTTCGCGAGGCCCTAGGTTCCGCGCCAGTCGGCCGATGGCCGTGACTGTAAGCGCTCGACTCGCCTAGGGATGATCAATGCTGAAGCTAGCCCGCGCTGAAAAGCCCCGCGACTTCGCGTCTGCCAACAAACAAAGCCACGTGATATTTATGTGACAGACTCCTGCAACCCTTCCGGGTATTTAGTCGGGTATCAATTTTGTGAAAGGGCTTGAACCATGACCATGAAGCTTCTCGTCGGCGCCTCTGCTGTCGTCCTCGCGCTGGGTGTCTCGTCGACTTTTGCTGCCGACGCAGTCGTGAGCCAAGAATACGCTCCCGTAGCCCCGGCTGCCATTTATGATTGGTCTGGCCCGTACCTCGGTGTGCAGCTTGGCTATGGCGCCGGCGAGCTTTCCACCGACCTTGGACCTGCGCATATGGGCATCGATGTCGATGGTTTCGTCGCTGGCGGTTATGCCGGCTGGAATTTCCAGAACGGCAATTTCGTTTACGGCCTTGAAACCGACTTCAACTACTCGGATGTCAAAGAGTCGGTGCCTGGTGGCAAAGTTGGTTTCGATTGGTATGGATCGACGCGCGCCCGCGTAGGCTTGGCCGTCGATCGTTTCCTGCCGTTCGCTTCGGCCGGCGTGGCTTACGCGAAGGCGTACACCAAGGAAGCTGGTGATCCGAAAGAAACCAAGACTTATGTCGGTTGGACGGTCGGCGCCGGTCTGGAATATGCGTTCACCGATAATCTGATCGGTCGCGCCGAATATCGCTATCACGACTTCGGCGAGAAGAGCTGGGGCGGTGAGGACATCAAGGCCAAGCTCCACACCGGCACCGTTGGTGTCTCCTACAAGTTCTGACCAAGACTTCTTCAGTCGATCAAGGCCCTGGCGAAAGCCGGGGCCTTTTTCTTTGGCGGCCAACGACAAGAAGCCCGCGCATCCGTCAGGACACGCGGGCTATTTAAGCCGCTCTCGGCGGGCTATCTCATGACATACACGATCTTTCTCGTCGGGGCGTCCACCAAAACCGGCTGGCCGTTGATGTAGGCATAACGATAGTCGTAATCAGGAATTTCCGTCAGGGCGACTGTTTGAGGCAAGCCGGCTCCCACGACTACTTCGCCGTCCAGGTAGACCGGCTCTGTCTTATGGGACGTGACATAGGTGCGAACGGATGCGGGCGGGCTTGCAATCGTGCCTGCGGTGCCCCCGGCTACTGTACCGGCCGCCGCTCCGACAGCGGCCCCGACCGGACCTCCGACGACCGCGCCTACGATGGCTCCCGTCACCCCGCCGGCAGCCGCGCCTGCATCACCGGTGTTCGCTCGGGATGGCGCTTTAACCACCGCGACACCTGCATCCGCAGACCGGTTGGTCAAGATGATCTGGGTTCCGCCCGAGTCCATGGTCAGATAATCCGAGTACGCCCAGGCATCCTCTGATCCGGTGTTGACATTACACCACTTGCCTTGGTCGATACAGCCCTTCACCGTCGTGGACTGGCCGGCGCTGATTACGCCAATGACGGGATACTGCGATCCCGGCCCTGCACGAAGATTCAGATCAGTCGTTGCTGTGACGGTGGTGTCAGCCATAGCGAACGAGACCGTTGAAAGTCCTAGCACAGCGGACAGTAATATTTCTTTCATCATCCATCTCCGTTTTTCTTCCCTCGGCGAGATGAACGAGAAACTGCCCTTTATGTTCCAACAAAAAGCCCGCCGCCGGAGAGACGGGCGACGGGCTTCTCGCCACTGCCCCGATGGCATGGAGACACCAGAACAGGAGACAAACAAAGCGCTGCCCCTTGTTCCAATGCATTCCCCTATCTGCCTAACGGTTGGCGCGACAACGAAATCAGTTCGTCCTCGTCAGTAATGCCGACCATGTAATTGGCCATAACTCACTGTGCCAAAATCTCCCGGTAGTTGGCGGAAAGATCGTTGACGCGCAGCCTTGCCAGTACCCGGTCAAACAAGTCGAGCTCGGCCGGATTGAAAGTGCCCCTAAGCTGTAGGTTATCATTGATGCTGCCGGGGTAGAGCCCGCCACGGGTGGGAGTGACGGGCTCCGAGGAGGTCCCAGGCTCCTCTACTCGCCCCGGAAGGATGCGAATGTTTCCCAACTGCGGTCCGCGCAAAAGGTTCCAAGCACGACAAAACCCTTAGCGTGCCCAGCGTCAGCCTGCACCTATCAGTCGGAAGGCTCTATCTGTGATCCGCCAAGCTGTCTGCCGGTCGTTTCAAGGTGCCATTCTTCATGCTGTCGAGGACTTCCCGGATTGCGGCCTCTTCGCAGAGGCCTGCTTCAAACAACGATATGATCACCCGGGCGAGCTCGGCAGCCTCGGTGCTCTCTGGTTTGATCTGGTGGTCCTGGCAGAAATGATTGAAGACGGAGCTTAGGATTTCCAGTTCCTCGGGGTAGGCTATGCCTTTCGATGAAATGAAAAGTCCTTTCATGGCTTCCTCCTCATGTTGGGGTCGGGATCGCCGTTCACCGATCAAGGAGCATTCTACCCCCGAAGCGTGGTGGAGCAGCATCGTCAAACCGCCAGTGGCCCAGCGGACGAATAGTCGTCCTTGGAAGGAACAAACCGATGCCGTTCGAGATGGAAGCCACGAACAGCGCGTCAAAGCTGGCGACCGAAGCCACAAGAAGTGATAATGGGGTCGGCCGGGTTGAATACCGTTGCTAGGCCGTGTGGACGGATTTGACCAAGACGAAGCCGGCGGCGAGGGCGACGAAGGAAGCGAAGTTTCGCTTCGTCTTCTCGCAGCGTAGTGCGACGCGCTTGAAGCGTTTGAG
>NZ_JBHRTK010000008.1:0-86813 GCF_042646345.1 Aquamicrobium soli
CACCTTGCTGCGCAACTGCCCCATCAGGCCCGCAGCATGCCAGGTGGAACCGGCGGTCAGCACGTTCGCTGCGGAGTTGAACGTAACTCCCTCGGCGGTCAGCCAGCATATCCGCGCGCTTGAATTGCGGCTGTCGAAAAGCCTGTTCGACCGTCATGCCAACGGCGTGACGCCGACGGCGGCCGGCAAGCGCTATGCGGAAGAGCTTGGCCGGGGCTTCGCCCTGATCGACGAGGCGACGGCGCACTTCGTGGGGCGGAGCACGCGCGAATTGCTGGTCGTGCATGTGGCAACGTCGTTCGCCAGCCAGTGGATAGCGCCCCGGCTCGACCTGTTTCGCGCATCGTATCCAGGCATCGAACTCCGGCTGACCGCGCTCGGCCACGGCGTGGAGGCAGGCCGCGGCAAGGCCGACGCGGAAATACGCTACGGCTGGGGGGACTGGCCGAGGCTCGAGGCAACCGCGCTGATGCGGGAGGAAATATTCCCGGTATGCGCCCCCTCGCTTGCGGCCTCGCTTCGCACGCTGGCAGATCTAAAGGGGAGCGATCTACTACACGTGCCGGGCTATGCAGAGGACTGGGACGCCTGGCTCGCCTCTGCCGGCATAGACAGCATCGATCCGAGCGGCGGCACGTCCTTCGATCAGTCGATCATGGCAATCCGCGCCGCGGTCGAGGGCAAGGGCATCATGCTTGGCCGCTCGGCCCTGATCGAGCGCGAGCTCGCAAGCGGCCTGCTCGTCGCCCAGTCACAAACTGCAAAGTTCCGGCGCCTACTGGTTCCTGGCCACGCCGCAGAACGCCCTCGTGCCCAAGGTCCGTGCCTTCCGGGGATGGCTGGTGGCAATGTCGCGGTAACGGCTCATAAGCGCCGGACTCACGCTGCTTTCCCCTGTCTCGCTGCCGGCTACCCTCTGCGCTGGAGCGCGGCATCCTTGGTACGGCTACGGTGCCAAGCAGATGACCGTGATGTCCGCCTCATGTAGGCCGCCATCGCAGCGCCGGCTCTCCCGCTTGATCGCAATTATCGAGACATCGCCTCGCCGGCATGATGTGTCGGCGCTCAGCCCTGATGCGGCCTTTCCCAGAGGTTGAGCGATTGGCCGATACCCCTGGCCCTGGCATTCTGGAGCAGTTCGAAGCCCCAGCTTATGTCGAAGACCGCCATGCCGCAGGCGATGAAGATCACACGTTCCTTCAGGTCTGCGCGGCCGGGCTTGGCGCCGTTGACGACGTCGCCAAGGCTCGTGGAATCCTTGAGCGCCGGCAGCTTGCCGGCATCGATGAGGCGGAAGAACGGCCCGCCGATGACGCCGCTGTAGTAGGCCTCCTTGTTGCCCGAGGCGATCGCGTCCTCGACATAGGCCTCCTGCAAGGCGGTGTGGTCATAGACGATCCTGGCGCTGGTCAGGAAGGACTCGTCCGTGTTGAAGGGGCCGGATACGAGGATCGTCGCCCCCTGCTTGATCCATTCGTCCTCGAAGTAGAGCGGCCTGAGGCGCGACGCGGCGACGGTAATCACGTCCGCATCCCGGAAGCCGGCTTCGGTATCATCCACGCCGACGGCCCCGACGCCGTATTCTCCCTGCACCCATCGTGCGAATTCGTTGGCCTTGTCGAGGAAGAGGTCGAAGCACACCACCTTCTCGACGCCTTCGAGCTGCGTCATGATCGCGGTGAAGCAGGCCTTGTTGATCGGACCGCAACCGACGACCGAGACGACCTTCGCACCCTTGTTGACGAGGTGCCTCGCCGCAGCGCCCGGCACGCCGCCCGTGCGCGCCGCGCTCAAAAGATTGGCCGACATCAGCGCCAGCGGCGCGCCGGTCTCCTTGTCGTTGAGCATCATGGTCAGGATCGAGCGCGGCAGGCCCTTCTCGATATTGGCGTGGTTGGAGCCGTACCACTTGTTGCCGCAGACGTCGAAGCGGCCGCCGAGATAGCCGGGCATGGCGGCGAAGCGGCGATCCGGGCCGGCCACCGGCATGTTGGGGAACTTCGTTTCCTTGGGGAAGACGATGTTCATGCCGTGGTTGTTGTGATTGGCGCCGCCCATCAGGTAGTCGCCCTTGCCGAGCAGGGCGAAGGTCTCTTCGCAGACCTCGACGCAGCGCTTGGCGTCCAGAACGCCGGCAGCGATCATGTCGGGTTCGGAGAGGTAGAGGAAATCGATCCTGGGATCCATGAAAGCAACCTTTGCTGGTTAGAAGCGTAGAAGGGGCCTGATGTCGTAGAGGCGGCAACCGGGGCTGGCGGCGTTGGCGCGCATCAGGAAGTTCAGCTTTTCGATGCGCTCGCCCGAACGCGGCGCGCCGTTCTTCTGGAAGGGCACCTCAAGGCCGACGGAAAAATCCATCACCACGTCGTCGACGACGCCGCCGGAGCGGCCGGAGGGAACCGAGATCATGCCGTGTTCGCTGGCGAAGCGATGGGCGTCCATCGCCTCGGTGATGGTGCCGACCTGGTTCGGCTTGAGGATGAAGCCGTCGACGGCGTGCGTCTCATGAGCCCGTTGCAGCAGGGCCGGGCTGGTCACGGTGAGGTCGTCACCGAGCACGATGGTGCGGGTCAGTTCCCGCACCGCCTTGGCATAGCCATCCCAGTCGTTTTCATCGAGCAGGTCCTCGATGAAGACGAAATCGAATTTCTCGGTAAGCCCCTTGGCGTAGGCGATCAGATCGTCGGTCGAGACCCGGCTGCCCTTCAGCAGATAGGTGCCTGTCTCGCTGTCGTACATCTCGCTGGAGGCGCAATCGAGCGCGAAGGCGATGCGGTCGCCATAGCCGCAGGCGTCGATCGCCTCCCGCATCAGCGACAGGATCACCTCCGGATCGTCCGAAGGCGCGGCGTAGCCATAGGAACTGGCGACCTGAGGCTTGTGACCGAGATGTTTTGCCAGGACCTCGCCGAGCTTCTGGAACACCGTCACCGCCATCTCGACGGCGAAGTCGATGCTGTCGGTGCCGTAGGGCACGATCAGGAATTCGTTGAAGGCCTGGGTCAGCGTCTCGTAGCGGCCGCCGTTGACGATGTTGAAGCAGGGCACGGGCACGGTGCGGATGTCGCGGCCGGCGATGTGTTTGTAGAGCGGCATCCGGCGCGCATCGGCCGCCGCCCGGAAGGCCGCGATCGAGGCCGAATAAATGGTGTTGCCGCCGAGGTTGCGCTTGTCCGGCGTGCCGTCGAGCGCGATCATCTTTTCGTCGATGGCGCGCTGGTCGAACACGTTCATGCCGACCAGCGCCGGCCCGATGACGTTCAAGACCTTGTCGACCGCCTTGTGGACGCTAAGGCCGTTATAGCTGGAAGGGTCGCCGTCGCGCAGGACGAAGGCTTCGTGCATGCCGACCGAGGTGCCGGTCGGGGCCGCGCCGCGCCCGACCGCGCCGCTTTCGGTGCGGATTTCGACTTCCACGGCGGGCCGGCACTTGCAGTCGATGATCTGCTGGGCCCGGACGGATGCGATCCTGTCTTCCATGCTACTGGCCTTCCTCGATCGCCGGGACATAAAGGATATTGAGGTCGCAAAGATTGGTGCCGGTGTTGCCGGTGAAGACCGTGCAGCCGATGGCCGACAGCGCCTCGAAGCAGCTATGCTCGCGCAGCGCCTGATGCAGGCTGATGCCCTTGCCCGTCGCAACCTTCAGGCTCGAGGAATCGGTGATGCCGCCCGCGACGCTGGCGGTGCCGTCCGTGCCTTCGCTGTCGATGGAAAGCAGGCATGCGCCCTTCGTCTTGGCGGCGGCGATGGCAAAGCCGACGGTCATTTCCTGGCCGGGGCCGCCGTGCCCCCTGATGACGGCATTATCGAGGATCTGCGTCGTCACCTCACCGGAACTCAAGAGCACGCAGGGCGCCTTGACCGGATTGCCGTAGGTCTGAATCTCGCGCGCCATAGCGGCGAAGAAGGTGCCGGCACCGCGGCTCTCGCCTTCGAGGAAGGAAGTGACGATGACGGCCGGGATGCCCATCTCTTCGCAGGCTTCCTTGGCATAGGTGCAGGAATCCGGCAGCGTGTTGAGCAGGAAATAGGTGTTGTCCGGGAAGGCCTTCGGCGTTTCGTTGTCCGGGCCGGCATTCATCAGGTAGTCGACCACGCTCTTCGGCAGGCGCTCGGCGACATCGTAGTTGACGATCGTGGCGCGCGCATCGTCCAGCGTCGTGGCGTCGGGGCCGATGGGCGTGCTCTTGTAAGCAGCGTAAGGCACGGCGATATCGCCCGTCGCGGGCGATCCCACGGCGTCGGATATGCCGAAGCCGATCAGTTCGGCACCGACATCCTGTATGCGCTTGGCCAGCATGCCGCCGTTCAGCGCCGAGATGTGCCGGCGCACCGCGTTGATCTCGTAGATGCCGGCGCCGGATTTCAGCAGAACGTCGGTGGTATCGATCTCGTCCTGAAGGGAAATGCCGTCGATCGGACACGACATCAGGGCGGAGCTGCCGCCGCTGATGACGACGATGAACAGGTCGTCCGGACCGGCCCGCTCGACGATCTCGATGATCGTCTTCGAGGCGCGGAAGCCTTCCTGGTTGGGCAGCGGGTGGCCGCCGACATAGACCTCGGTTTTGTTGAACCGGTCCGTTTCCTCGTGGATCTTCACGATGGCGATGCCGCGCGTCAGTCGGTCGCCGAGCACATGGTCCACCGCCATCGCCATGTGGTTGCAGGCCTTGCCCGCCCCGAACAGGTAGACGTTGCGCTTCTTCGACAGATCCCATGAGCGAGTGCCGATATGCAGCACGTCGCCTTCCATGCGCATGATGGAGCGTATGCGGCGATAGCTATCCAGACGGTCGAGCGTCCGGTCGGCGATCTCGAGCACGATACGCCTGGACTCGACGTCTCCCTGCGACAGGATCTCTTCTGCGTTTCGAATTTTCTTCATGCACGGAACTCGACAGGGTTCGCGGAAAGGGCGTCCGGGGATCGTTCTTGACCGGGCGCCCACAGCCCAAGCCGAGGCGACTATACCTATATGGGCTATTGTCGACAATAGCCCATATGAAAAACCGTAATACTTCGGGAAGGCGGCCCGAATGGGGTCCCGTTCCGGACGATGAGATGCGCGAAATCAAAGGCCAGGCGCGGCAAAGCGCGTTCGGAAGATCACGCCATGCCCACGGAAGCCAGGCAGGCGGCTTCCGTTACGGTAGCGATCGGCGAGGCCGATAGAGCGCGGAGACAGGAAAATATCGCGGCCGCCGCCGAGCATCCGCGACGCGGCTGATTCGCCGCTTCTTCACCCCTTGGCGGCGAGCGACTGGCCCAGCTTTTCCCCCTCGGTCAGGTTGTGCTCCTCGGCAAGCCTTCCCGCTTCATCGGCGTTCCCGGCGAGAATGGCATCGCACATGGGCCTGTGCTGGGCGATGATCTCCGACGGATTGGCGATCAGCGCATCGCTGGAACGAATGTAGACGCGAATCTGCTGCTCGATCAGCCCGTACTGCGCCGACAATCTCCGATGGCAGGCCGCGTCCACGATCGCCTTGTGAAAGCCGAAATCCGCTTCCGCTATCCGCAAGGAATTGCCGTCCTCACAGGCCTGGACCAGCTTCTCAAGCGCCGCGCGGAGCTGCGCACGCTGCTCTTCCACCTGCGATTTCGCCGCCAGCTGCGCCGCCATCCTCTCCACGGCGGCGCGAAGGGTGTAAAGTTCCCACACGTCCTCCACGCTGAGCTCGATCACGGTCCAGCCCGTGTAGGGGACGAGGGTCAGAAGTCCTTCGTTGGCCAGTTCGTGAAGCGCCGTCCTGATGGTCGCGCGAGAGAGGCCCATCTCTTCGGCAAGCTGAACTTCGGTAATGCGCGACCCGGGCGGAAATTGGCCTTCGACGATTTGGCTCCGCAGGGCATCGGCCGCCCTGACCTCCGCAGGGATCTTCACGATCCGGGGTAGCGACGTTCGTTTTACTGTCATTTCCACGGGAACCTCCCAATTCTCCTGCCGCTCGGGACCCTCAAACGGATACCGCAAATCAACCGAATATCAATGTCGTCCACAGTATGACACATCGCTTGCGAAAGGGCTATTGTCGACAATAGCCAGCCGTGTTAATTCAACGATGGCAAGGATCGGACACCGAGGCGCAATGAAGGATTTCAAAACTCTCGTGGTATCGGACAAGGCGATCGTTCGATCGGGACGCATGTCGCGTCAGGGACCCTGGGCCGTGGTCCGGGCGGCCGCGACCTCTCGGGGCAAGGCCGCGGCCGATGTTCCGCAGCCGGGATCACGGTAATGGCTGGTCCTGTGAACCCCCAGTCGGCCGGCCCGCGCGAGAGCGACGATTTCGTGCGCTTCACGGATGTCGAGAAGACCTACGACGGCGTCTCCATCGTCGTGAAACGCCTCAGCCTGTCGGTGCGCCGCGGTGAATTCCTGACCATGCTGGGGCCTTCCGGTTCCGGCAAGACCACGACCTTGATGATGCTGGCCGGTTTCGAAATGCCGACGGCCGGAACCATCCACCTGGACGGCAAGCCGATCGAGCGCTTGCCGCCGCACCAGCGCAATATCGGCGTGGTCTTCCAGAACTATGCGCTGTTTCCCCACATGACCATCGAGGAGAATGTCGGCTTCCCGCTCCGGATGCGGGGCGTGCCGCGCGAGGAGATCAGGCAGCGCGTGGACCGGGCGGTGGCGATGGTCCAGATGAACGGCTTCTCCAGCCGCAAGCCCGGCCAGCTTTCCGGTGGCCAGCAGCAGCGCATCGCGCTCGCACGCTCGCTGGTGTTCGAGCCCAAGCTGGTGCTGATGGACGAGCCGCTCGGCGCGCTTGACAAGCAGCTGCGCGAACATATGCAGTTGGAGATCAAGCAACTGCACGACGAACTCGGGATCACCGTGGTCTATGTCACGCACGACCAGAGTGAAGCGCTGACGATGTCGGACCGCATCGCGGTATTCAACGACGGCATCGTGCAGCAGCTTGGAACCCCGGACGAAATCTACAGCCTGCCCGCCAATCCGTTCGTCGCCCGGTTTATCGGCGACAACAACGCCATCTCGGCGCGGGTCGTCGGCATCGACGACGCGAACTGCCGGATCAGCATCGAAGGCGCCGCGCAAGGAACATTCGGTTCGGTGCGGGCCGGATCGGTCAGGCTCGGAGAACTGGCCACCCTGTCCATTCGCCCGGAACGGCTTGTGGTGGCGCCCGCTGCGGACGTGCCCAACCGTACCGACGCGACGATCCGCCAGATCATCTATCTCGGCGATCATATCCGCTTGCGGGTCGAGGCGCTCGGCTGCGACGACCTCATCATCAAGGTTCCGAACGGGAGCGCGCTGCCGACGGAATTCAGCCCCGGCAACATCATTCCCATCGGCTGGCGATCGGAGGACTGCCGGGCCTTCGCGCCGGCCACCTAGCCGGCGGGCAAACCCGATCCGGCAATCGGTTCACACACATCACAAACGGGAGGACTGCAATGACAGATACGAGACACGGAATA
Source organism: Aquamicrobium soli (assembly GCF_042646345.1). Lineage (NCBI taxonomy): Bacteria > Pseudomonadati > Pseudomonadota > Alphaproteobacteria > Hyphomicrobiales > Phyllobacteriaceae > Aquamicrobium > Aquamicrobium soli. Next base: position 7,462 of record NZ_JBHRTK010000008.1, read on the forward strand.
GGCGTCGCCGGACTGGTGATGGCGAGCCTGCTGGCGGTGGCGACCGTTGCCTCTGCCGAGGAGACGATGACCATTACCGGTTACGGTGGAGCAGCTCAGGAAAGCCAGCGCAAGGCCTACTTCGAGCCCTTCAGCAAGGAAACCGGCATCAAAATCCTGGAGGAGGAGTGGAGCGGCGAGACCGCCAAGCTGCGTGGCATGGTCGAGACCAGCAACGTCATGTGGGATGTCGTCAACGTCGAAACCGGCCATGCGGTGCAGGGCTGCGCCGAGGGCTGGCTCGAAAAGATCGACTACGACAAGCTGGGCGGCCGCGACGGCTTCCAGCCGGGTGCGGCGCTGGACTGCGGCGTCGGCATCACCGCCTATGCGACGGTGATCGCCTACGACGCGACCAAGTACCCGAATGGCGGCCCGCAGACGGTCGCCGATTTCTGGGATGTCGAGAAATTCCCGGGCGCGCGCTCGATGCGCCGTACGCCGTGGTCGACGCTGGAAATGGCGCTGATCGCCGACGGGGTTCCCGCCGCCGAACTCTACGACGTGCTGGAGACGGATGAAGGCGTCGACCGCGCGTTCAAGAAGCTCGACGAGATCAAGCCGCACGTGAAGGTCTGGTGGTCGGCCGGCGCGCAGCCGCCGCAACTTCTCGCCGACGGCGAAGTCGACATGGTGACCGCCTATAACGGGCGCATCTACAATGCCGTGAAGGAAAGCGGCAAGGACTTCAAAATCGTCTGGGACGGCGCCGCCCTGGACTGGGACATCTGGGTTATTCCGAAAGGCACCAAGAAGCTCGACCTCGCCGAGAAGTTCGTGGAATTCGCGCTTCGGCCCGAAAACCAGGCGGTGCAGACCAAGTACATTTCCTACGGCCCGAGCCGCACCGCCGCGACCAAGCTGGTCGATCCGGAGATGCTTCCCAACCTGCCCACCTCGGACGAAAACATGAAGACCGCCTTCACCGTTTCCCCCGAATTCTGGGCAGACCACGGTGAGGAACTGACCGAGCGGTTCAACCGCTGGCTGGCGCAGTAACGCGCCGCCGACGTGGCCCGTGATCCTCGGGATCGCGGGCTACGCCCCCGCCCCAACCCGCCATCGAGATAGACGAGCGAACGCGTGTCGCCCAGCCGAGTTGCCACCGCCAATGCCGCAATCGACCACGACAGTCCGGTGGACCGTCGCGCCCTTGCCGCCCGCCTCAGGCTCGCAGCCCGTATTGGCCGGCTCAAGGCGCTGGGCCTGATCGCACCGCTCTTCCTGTTTCTCGTCGTCTCGTTCATCCTGCCGATCGCGCTCTTGCTGGTGCGTGCGGTCGACAACCGCGAGATCAGCGCGGCACTGCCGCAGACGGCGGCCGTCCTGTCAGGCTGGAATGGCGAGGACATGCCTTCCGACGAAGCTTACCGGGCGCTTGCGGCCGACCTCGCCGCCGCTCCCGGCGCGACGACCGCCGATATTGCGCGCCGCCTGAACTTCTACGATCCCGGCATCCGCTCGAAAATCATGAAGACTGCCCGCCGGGTTCAGGACGTCGCGCCCGAGAACGCCCGCGAAGCGCTCCTGGAAGCCGACAAGGTGTGGGGCAAGCCGGGTATCTGGCAAACGCTCAAGGCCGCCTCCCCAGCCTTCACCGGCTACTATATCCTTCGCGCGCTTGACCTCGACCGCGACCAGCAAGGGTCGCTGACCGTCACCTCCGAGCCCATCTACATCGAAGTCCTGATCCGCACCGTCGCCATCAGCCTCGGCGTCACCGCGTTGTGCCTGGTCCTCGGCTACCCGCTGGCTTACCTGCTCGCCTCGGTCGACGACCGGACGTCGCGCCTGCTGATGATGTTCGTGCTGCTGCCGTTCTGGACCTCGCTTCTCGTGCGCACCACCGCATGGCTGGTGCTGCTTCAGGGCAGCGGCGTCATCAACTCGCTGCTGCAATGGGCCGGGCTGATTTCGTCGCCGATAGAGCTGGTCCACAACCGGATCGGCGTCTTTGTCGCCATGACCCACATCCTGCTGCCCTTCGTGGTACTGCCGGTCCATGCCGTCATGAAGGGAATACCGGGCGTCTACATGCGCGCGGCCTCTTCCCTCGGGGCTGCCCCGTGGCGCGGCTTCCTGCACGTCTATCTGCCGCTGACGCTGCCCGGCGTAGGGGCCGGCTCGCTGCTCGTCTTCATCCTGTCGCTCGGCTACTACATCACGCCGATGCTGGTCGGCGGCCCGCGCGACCAGATGCTGTCTTCCTTCATCGCCTATTTCGTCAACCAGTCGACCAACTGGAGCATGGCGGCAGCGCTGGCCACGATCCTGCTCGCCGTCGTCGCCCTGCTCTACATCGCGCTGGCCATCGCGTTCGGCAGCCGCCGGACGAAAGGGGCCTGACCATGTCCAACGCACTTGCCCAACCCCGGTCGAAGCGCTGGATGCTGTGGCTCTACTGCAGCCTCGTGCTGGTGTTCCTGGTGGCGCCGATCCTGGCGATCATCCCGCTTTCCTTCAACTCGGAACCCTTCTTCACCTATCCGCTGCCGGGTCTTTCCTTGCGCTGGTACGAGGAGTTCTTCAACTCGGCGAACTGGCAACTGGCAACCCGCAACAGCGTCATCGTCGCGATCTTCTCGACGCTGCTGGCTACCGTGCTGGGCACGCTGGCCGCCGTCGGCCTGTCGCGGCCGGACTGTCCCTATCGCAGCCTGTTCGCCGCGCTCATCATTTCGCCGATCGTCATTCCGATCGTCGTCGCCGCGCTCGGCATCTTCTACTTCTACTCCTACCTGGGGCTCGTGGGGAACCTGGCCGGTCTGGTCATCGCCCACACGGCGCTCGGCGCGCCTTTCGTGGTCATCACGGTGGCAGCGACGCTGTCGGGTTTCGACACGCGGCTGATGCGCGCGGCGGCAAGCCTCGGCGCACGGCCGATGACGGCGTTCCGCCTGGTCATGCTGCCGCTCATCATGCCGGGCGTCGTCGCCGGCGCCATATTCGCCTTCGTCACCTCGTTCGACGAGGTCGTGGTCGCGCTCTTCCTGGCCGGTTCGGAACAGCGGACGCTGCCGCGCCAGATGTGGAGCGGATTGCGTGAGCAGATCAGCCCGACGATCACGGCGGTCGCCTCGCTGCTTATCCTGCTCGCCGCCGTGCTCATGCTGACGGCAAACGCCCTGCAGGCACGTGCCCAGCGCCTCAAGACCCGGGTAGGCCAGGAATAGGCGGACCCGACCGCCCTCAAAAACCAACCGCATCGCGATCCCGCCGTATCGTACCCATGGAAAGGCTCAACATGTCGAACCTGCCAACGGAAGCCCAGGTCGTTATCATCGGTGGCGGCATAGGCGGTGCATCGATCGCCTACCATCTCGCCAAACGCGGCGTGTCCGACGTGCTGCTGCTGGAGCGCGACAGGCTGACCTGCGGCACGACATGGCATGCCGCCGGCCTGGTCGGCACGCTGTGGCCGACCAAGAACATGACCCAGCTCGGCGCCTATTCGCATCAACTCTATCAGGAGCTGGAAGCCGAGACTGGCCAGGCCACGGGCTACAAGCGCAACGGCTCGGTGTCGCTTGCCCAGACCGAAGCACGGCTGGAGGAACTGACCCGCACCGCAGAAATGGCGCGCGTCTTCGGCGTCGAGGTCGAGGTCGTCGACCCGCGGACGCTGGGAGAACTCTACCCCGGCATCGACACCAGCGACCTGGTGGGCGGCCTGTATCTTCCCAAGGACGGCCAGACGAACCCGATCGACACCACCATGGCGCTCATCAAGGGCGCCCGCATGAACGGGGCGACGGTGCGCGAGGGAGTGACCGTCACGAAGATCCTGACCGACGGTGACAAGGTTACCGGCGTCGAGACCAGCCAGGGCACGGTCCGGGCGCGGAAAGTCGTGCTGACCGGCGGCATGTGGTCGAGGGATCTCGCCCGGCAGGTCGGCGTGGTGCTGCCGCTGTTCGCCTGCGAGCATTACTATGTGGTGAGCGAGCCTGTCCCGGGCCTGCCTTCCAGCCTGCCGATCATGCGCGACCTCGACCATGGCGTCTACTTCAAGGAAGACGCCGGCAAGCTCCTGATCGGCTTCTTCGAGGACAATGGGAATCCGCTGCCGATGTCGAAGGTGCCGGCCGATTTCAGTTTCGGCGAACTGCCCTATGAGCTCGAGCATTTCGAAAAATACCTTGAGCGGGCGATGATGCGCTATCCGGCGCTGGAGAACATCGGCATCCCCACTTTCTTCAACGGGCCGGAAAGCTTCACCACCGACAACCAGCACCTGATGGGCGAAGCACCCCTCTTGAAGAACTTCTTCGTCGCCTGCGGCTTCAACAGCCGGGGCATCGGCGGCGGCGGCGGCATCGGCAAGGTCATGGCCGAATGGATCGACCTCGGCTATCCGCCGATGGATGTCTGGGAAAGCGACTGCCGCCGGGCGATGCCCTTCCAGGGCGACGAAACCTATCTCCAGAGTCGCGTGGCCGAAGCGCTGGAGCGCTCCTATGCGATGCACTGGCCTTACTACCAGTATCGTTCGGGCCGCGGCATCCGCAAATCTCCCTTCCACGACCGGCTTGTCGAAATGGGGGCGGTGCATGGCGAGGTCGCCGGCTGGGAGCGGCCGAACTGGTACGCTCCCCAGGGCGTCGAGCCGGAATACGTGTACAGCTACGGCCGCCAGAACTGGTTCCCATACGCCGCCGAGGAGCACAAATGCGTGCGCGGGAACGTAGGCTTCTACGACCTGACCTCGCTGGCGAAATTCCGCGTGTCGGGCCCGGATGCCGAAAACCTGCTCCAACGGCTCTGCTGCGCCGACGTCGCCGTGCCGGTCGGCAAGCTGGTCTATACGCAATGGCTGAACGAGCGCGGCGGGATCGAGGCCGACCTGACCGTCGTCAGGATGGGCGACGAAGAATTCATGGTCGCCACCCCGTGTGGCAGCCACGTCAAGGACTGGTCCTGGCTGATGAAGCATATCGGGAAGGAAGACCGCGTCGAAGTAACCGACATCACCGACGAGTTCGGCGTGCTGGCGTTGCAGGGTCCGAATTCACGCGCGCTGTTGCGGAAACTGACGCAAGTCGATCTGTCGGCGGAGCACTTCGCCTTCGGCACCGGCCGCTGGCTGGAGGCGGCGGGCGTGCGCCTGTGGGCGCAGCGCGTTTCCTATGTCGGCGAACTTGGCTGGGAAATCTACATTCCCGCAGCCGATTGCGTCACCTTCCTCGACGCCCTCGTGAAGGCGGGAACGGAGTTCGGACTTCGCCCCGTCGGCATGCATGCCGTCGATGCCCTGCGCATGGAAAAGGGCTTCCGGCACTGGGGCCACGACATCGTCTACGAGGACAACCTCGTCGACGCAGGCCTGGCATTCACCGCCAGGCCGAACAAGAACGTCCCCTTCATCGGCCGCGATGCCTTCCTCGCGCAGAAACAAGCCGGCGTCGGCAACAAGCGGATGGTCTGCTTCCTGCTGAAGGAACCCGAGCCCCTCCTCTTTCACAACGAGCCCATTTTGATGAACGGCAAGCCCGTCGGCTACCTGACCTCGGGAAACTATGCCCACCACCTGGGTGCGGCGATCGGCATGGGCTATGTCGCGGCCGACGAACCGGTAACGGCCGAGTTCATAGCCCGAGGCGAGTTCGCGATACAGGTCAACGGCAGGGCGGTTCCCGCCAGCGCCGGCCTGAGCCCGTTCTACGACCGGACATCGGAGCGCATGCACTCCTGACGGTACGGCGGCAGGCCTCGTCGCGGATGACCCCAACCATGGGGGTGCTGCCTACTCGCGCAGATAGGGCACGCCGAGCATGGCGGGGGCACTGGCGCGGGAGCGGCGCACCATCAGCGCGACGATGGCCGCTACATAAGGCATCATCAACAGCAACTGATAGGGGGTGGCGATGCCGATGCCCTGTATCTGCAATTGCAGCGCGTCGAGGAACGAGAACAAAAGCGCGGCGACGAGGATCGACCACGGTCTCCACAGGCCGGCGATGACGATGATGATGGCGAGCCAGCCGCGCCCGTTGGTCATCTCCGGCACGAAGCGCGCCGCCGAGCCGACCGACAGGAACGCGCCGCCGAGGCCCGCCATCAAGCCGCCGAACACCACCGCCGCATATTGCACGGGGGCCACCGCAATGCCCTTGACATCAAGCGCCTTGGGATTGTCGCCGGCGCAGCGCAGGATCAGCCCGTAGCGCGTACGGTAGAGGAAGAACCAGACCGCTGGCACCATGAGGAAGGCCAGATAGGTGATCAATTTCTGGTCGAACAGCACCGGCCCGACATAGGGCAGTTCGCTGAGATAGGGGATCGGCGCATTGGCGAAGAACGGAATGGTCGGCGTCTGTCCGTCGCCGGCAAAGGCCGCCCGCAGCCAGTAGGTGGAGAGCCCGGCGCCCAGCAGGTTGACGGCAAGGCCAGTGACGATCTGCTCCACCTTGAGCGTGATGACCATGACGGCGAAGACGAACGCCATCAGCGCCCCGGTGAATCCCGCCGCCGCCACGCCGACCCACAGCGAGCCGCTTTCATAGGCGGCGAGGTAGCCGGTGAAGGCGCCCATCAGCATCATGCCCTCGAGGCCCATGTTGTAGACGCCGCCACGCTCGGCCACCAGTTCGCCGAGGGCGGCCAGCAGAAGCGGCGTGGCGATGCGCACCGCGGCCGCGGCGATGCTGACGAGGATCGACGCCTGGAACAGGGTATCAAGCATCGGCAATCCTCCGCAGGCGGAAATTGCAGGCGGCCCAGCCGGCAAGGAAGAACAGAAGCAGGATCGCCTGCACGGCATAGATCAGCGCCGAGGGAACGCCGGTCGTGATCTGCATCAGTATCGCGCCGTTGAGCAGCGCACCGAACAGGATGGCGGCGACGACCACGCCCGCCGGATGCAATTGCCCGAGGATGGCGACGATGATGCCGCTATAGCCATAGCCGGCAACAGCGCCCGCCTTCAGCCGGTACTGGACGCCATAGACTTCGGTAACGCCCGCAAGGCCGGCAAGCGCGCCGGAAACGAGGAACACCACCAGGATCAGCCGCCGCGAATTGGTTCCCTGCACGTCGAGCGCGCGCAGGTTCGAGCCCGCCGCCTTGATCTCGTAACCGAGCGGCGTGCGCTTCAGCAGGAAATAGACCAGCACCGCTGCCGCGATCGCCAGGAGGAAGCCGGCATGGAGCCGTGTGCCGGCCAGCACGATCGGCAGGACCGCGCCGCGGTCGATGCGTGCCGACTGCTCGAAAAAGCCGCCCGCCTCGCTCCATGGGCCACGCAGCAGGAGCATCGAAAGCACATAGACGATGATGTAGTTGAGCATCACCGTCGAGATGACTTCGTCGACCGAAAAGCGCGTTTTCAACACTGCTGCCAGCCCGGCATAGAGCGCGCCGCCGGAAATGCCGCCCGCGACCACGACGGGTATCTGCACCAGCGCCGGGTAGCCGCCGAGATTGTGCTGCATCCAGAAGGCGAACATGGCGCCCGCGAACACCTGCCCCTCTGCGCCGATGTTCCAGAGCCGCGCACGGAAGGCGACGCAGGCGGCAAGCCCGGTGAAGATAAGCGGCGTCGCCTTCACCAGCGTCTCGCCCGTCACCCGAAGCGAGCCGAAGCTGCCCTTGGCCAGCGTGGCGAATGCCGTCAGCGGATTGGCGCCTGCAGAGACGAACAAAACGCTGCAGACCAGGATCGCCCCGACCGCCGATACCGCCAGCCCGATCGGCCGGGAAAAGCGGCTCTGCTCGATGCGGCGCTCCAGCCGCCATCCGGCCAGGGAAAATTCGTTCATGCGGCACCCGCGCTTTCCTGTCCGGCCAACAGCCGCCCGACCTCCTCATGCGTGGCCGAGCGCGCGTCGAGGATTGCCAGGAGCCGTCCCCGGAACATGACGCCGATGCGGTTGCACAGCGCGAACAGGTCCTCCAATTCCTCGCTGGCGAGCAGGACCGCGCAGCCTTCGTCGCGCTTGCGCACCAGTTCGCGGTGCACGAATTCGATGGCGCCGACATCCAGTCCGCGCGTCGGCTGGTTGCATAGCAGAAGCTTGCTCGCCTTGGTGAATTCGCGCGCCAGGATCACCTTTTGCGCATTGCCGCCGGACAGCTTGCGGCAGGCGGAATCGGGGCCGCCGGCCGCTATCGAATAGGTCTCGATCGCCCGTCTGGCATTGGCATCGAGCGCCCCCCGGTCGAGAAACGGGCCCCTGCGCCAGCGCCCCTGCCAGTGCTGGCCGAGGACGAGATTTTCGCTGACGGTCAGGTCGGCGACCAGTCCGTCCCGGAAGCGGTCGCTCGGTACATAGCCGACCCCCTCGGCGGCGACCTCCGCCACCGACAAGCCCTGCAGGGGCTTGTCGGCCAGGGTGACGCTGCCCTCGTCCGGCGCGACCAGCCCGCACAGGCATTCGAACAATTCGTCCTGCCCATTGCCGGAAACGCCGGCTAGACCGAGGATCTCGCCTTTCGCGACATCGAAGGAGATGCCGTCCAAGACCCGTCTCGTGTCGCGCAGGCGCACCAGGTCGCGAACCGCCAGCATCCTCTCCTGCCCCGCCGCCTCGCCGTCCACGCGCACCGGGGCGGAAACCCGCCGCCCGACCATCATCGAGGTGAGTTCGTCGCGGGTGGTGTCGGCGGTGCGAACCGTGCCGACCAGCCTGCCCTTGCGCAGCACGCTGACGGCATCCGAGCGCATCACTTCCGCCATCTTGTGGCTGATGAGCAGCACGGAAATGCCATCGGCCAGGAGGCGCTCGATCACCGTGAACAGTTTCTTCGATTCGTCGGGCGTCAACACGGCCGTCGGCTCGTCGAGGATGAGCAGGCGCGCGCCCATGTAGAGCACCTTGACGATCTCCACCCATTGCTGTTCGCCGACCGACAGTTCGCCGATCGGCTGGGAAGGGTCGAGTTCGATGGCATAGGCCTCGCAGATCGAACGGATGCGGGCGAGCACTCCGGCATGGTCCAGCCGCCAGCCCGAGCCGGAACCGACGGCGATGTTTTCCATGACGGTGAAACTCGGCACCAGCACGAAATGCTGGTGCACCATGCCCATGCCGGCAGCGATGGCGTCGCTCGGCGAATTGAGATGGACAGGCTTGCCGTCCACCCATATCTCGCCGCCGTCGGGGCGATAGAGTCCGTAGAGGCAGGACGACAGCGTCGACTTGCCCGCCCCGTTCTCGCCGAGCAGGCAGTGCAATTCGCCCGGCATCACGTCGAGCGAGATATCGTCATTGGCGACCAGCGGGTCGAACCGCTTGGTCAGGTGCCTGACCGAAAGTCGAGGGGTCTCGTTGGGCGTCATCGGCTTTCGGCCACGGCTCCTGCCTTGTCTTTAAGCGAGCGCCACGGGCTCAGTCGGACTTCGGCTCGGCAAGGTCGAGTTCGACCTTCTTCTTGCCGCTCTTGATCGCTTCGACGCTGTCGGCCACGAGTTTCTTCACGTCCTCCGGCATCTTGGCTTCCCACGCCGGATTGAGCACGAGATCGCCCGAGCCTTCGGCCCAGGTGAACCATTTGGGCGCGGTCGGCGCATCGAAAGCGGCGCCGGTGGTCTTGGCCTTCCACCACTCGTCGATCAGCCAGTTGATATGCGGGTCCCACTTGACGATGGCCGAGGCGACGATCGACTTCGGCGCCACCTTGGACATGTCGACATAGTTGCCGAAACAGCCGATGCCGCGCTCCTCGCAAACCTCGAACGCGCCCGACATCTGGTAGATCATGTCGGCGCCGGCGGCGATCTGCGCCGAGGTCGCCTCGTTCGACTTGGTCGGATCGAACCACGACTGGATGAAGGTGATCTTCTGCTTCACCGCCGGGTTGACGTCCTTGGCGCCGGAGAAGAAGGCGTTGATCTGGTCGTTGGTGTCGTCGGCCGGGAAGGTCGAAACCGCCCCGACGACGTTCGACTTGGTCATCTTGCCGGCGATCTCGCCCATCACATAGGCCGGCTCATGCGCATGGATGAAGATCCAGTACGCATTGCCGCCGAGGCCCTGGTTGCCCGATCCGCTCATCACGAACATGATGTTCGGGAACTCGTCCTTCAACTTCTCGATGGCGTCGACATAGGCGGTGTCGCCGAACAGGATGTCGTACTGGCCGGTCTCGGCATAGGTGCGGAACACCTGCTCGGCATTGTCGGAGACGTTCTCGGTATAGTTGACCTCGATGTCGAGGCCATGCGGCTTGGCCGCGATCACCCGGTCCATCGAATTGACGAAGGAGGTTTCCCACGGCGCTTCCTTGCCGGCCGAAAGGATGCCGGCGATCTTCAGCGTGGTGGGGTCTTCGGCCTGGGCGGCGGAGCCCGCCACAAGCATGGCGGCCAGCGCCGAAAGCGCGACGGCAAGTTTCCTCAGCATGGTTCCTCCCTCTTATCGTTGTTCAAAGTGCCATTTTAAGCGGGTCGACGACTTCGAGCTTCACGCAATCGATAGCACCTAGATCGGTCATGGCGAAATCGGGAATGGCGGTGATCTGCAGCACGAACATATACATGAAGGGCCACGGCAGCGTGCAGCCCAAAGCGCGCGCCGCCTCGTCCAGTTCCTCTTCCTTGGCGGCCATTTCCTCCGGCTCGATGTCGGAGACGATGCCGCCGATCGGCAGCGGCAGGAAGGCCTTGACCTCGCCGCCGTCGACCACGGCCTGGCCGCCGTTGTTTTCGATGATGGTATTGATGGCGACCGTCATGTCGTCGAGGTTGGTGCCGACACAGACGATATTGTTGTCGTCCGGCGCCGTCGACGTCGCCAGCGCGCCCGAGCGCAGGCCGAAACCGGAAGCGAACGCCACCGGCCTGTTCTTCGTCTTGCCGTAGCGCTCGACCACGGTGAGATACTGCACGTCCTGCGCGACGTCGGCCTCGACCAGCCCGTCGCGCACCGGCAGCGTCACGTCGCGGCGCTTGCGCACGAAAATCTGCTCCGGCGTCACCGCCATGGTGAAGACCCGGGCGGTGCTCTTCTTGTCCGGTGCACGAACGACCAGGTCGTCGCCGCTGACCTTGCCGACCTTGAAGGTGTTGGTGACAAGCCGGCTGCGCGGCGGGGCGGCAAGGTCGGAAACGAGCTTGCCGTCGCGTGCCGCGACCTTGCCCTTGGCGATGACCGCCGAAACGCGGAAATCGGCAATGTCCCTGACCAGGAGGATATCGGCGGCGAGGCCGGGCGAAATGGAACCGACCTTCTGCCCGATCTTCAGCGCCTCGGCACCGTTGATCGTCGCCATCTGGATCGCCGTCAGCGGCTCGATGCCCATCTCGATGGCCATGCGCACCATATTGTCGAGGTGGCCGCGCTTGAGGATATCGCTCGCCACCACGTCGTCGGTGCAAAAGGAGATGCGGCTCGTCGCCTTGATCCCCATCTCGGTGACGATGCGCAGGTTTTCCGTCAGGAAATGCGAGATCGAGGATTCGCGGATGACGACATTGACGCCGTTGCGCAGCTTTTCCAGCATCTCGTCGGCGGTATAGCTCTCATGGTCCGAGCGCACGCCGGATTGCAGGTAGCTGTTCAGCTTGTGCCCCCGGCACATGGGCGAGCAGCCGAGGATCGGCAGCCGACTCTTTTCGGCGATCTCGATCGCCTGCATGACATGGTCGTCCATCATGTCGACGAATTCGCGCACCGTTTCCCAGATGCCGACGCATTCGGGCCATGAATGGGTGGCGCGGTGACCGTCCGGGCCGAAATAATAGCCGACATTGGAGCGCGGCAGCGTGTAGGGGGTCTTGCACGGCGCGCCCCAGAAAATCTTCAGCGGCGTGCCCTTGGCCTCGTCAAGGAATTCGCGCGCGCCTTCCAGCCCCGAGACGACGAGGATCTGGTCCAGCCCCGAGACGATGGAGGTCGTGCCGAGCGGCACCACCGCCTTGGCAAAGCTGGTGACCGACATTTTCGAGCATTCGACATGCAGATGCCCGTCGATCATGCCGGGGCACAGATAGTAGCCGGTGGCGTCGACGATCTCGGTTTCCGGCCCGCGATAGTCCGAAACGTCGCCCACCGCCACGATGCGGTCCTTGTAGACGGCAACGTCGGCCGGGTAGATCTCCGCCGACGCCACGTTCACCAGCGTACCGCCGCTGACGATCAGCGTCGCCTTCAATTCGGCGCGCCCGGCGCGGATGAATTCACGGATATCGGACAAGTCTATCGCTCCACGCTGCAATTTCCTTACGCGGCTTCGCCGGCGGCGCGCCTTTCTGGGCCGCCATGCAAAATCCGCCCTTGCGTCCGTTAATCCTGTCGTATTAACTCCGTCCATGCAAATGCCGCTTGCCTCTCATCTTTGGACAATTCGTTCAGGAATTTGGACGATCCATGGATCTTGAAGCCGTCGATTTCTTCCTGAAAGTCGCGGAGGCGCAGTCGCTGTCGCACGCCTCCAAGCTTTACGGCCTGCCGAAGTCGACGCTCAGCCACAAGATACGCAAGCTGGAGGATTCGCTCGGAACAGCCCTGTTCGTGCGCGAGGGCCGCGAAATGCTGCTCTCCGACGCCGGCGCCGAATTCCTCGACCACGCCCAGCGCATCAAGGAAAGCTGCGAGGGCGCCAAGTCGGCCATCGCCGAGGCGCACAGCGAAATAGCCGGCACGCTGACGATAGCCTCGACCGGCGAATTCGGCACCTCGTTCACCTCCGAGCTTCTGTTCGCCTTCCGCCAGCAGTACCAGCAGGTGCATGTCGACGTCGTGTTCCTGTCGCTCGGCTATTTTCTCGCGCCGGAAAAGAACCATCCCTTCGACGGCATCTTCCATTGGGGCGATCCGGACAATCCCGACTACATCGCCCGCAAGCTGGGCGAGGCTTCCTTCGGCCTTTACGCCAGCCCCCGCTATCTGGAGAGGCACGGAATTCCGGAAACGCCGGCCGATCTTTCCGCGCACAGCCAGATCGCCTTCCGGCTGGCGAGCGGCGTGCAGGCCTGGCGGTTGCAATCCGGCGGCGAGGCGTTCGAGAAGACGCCCGAGGCGCAGTGCATAGCCAATGACTACTGGATGCTGAAATATTTCGCCGTCGCCGGCGAAGGCGTCGTCTACCTGCCGGCCTTCTTCACGGAGATCGAATGCATGAACGGCGACCTCGTGCCGGTGCTGCCCGAGTGGCGTTCCGAAATGGTGTCGATCAACCTGCTGTACATGCGCCGCCGCTACGTCTCGCGCAAATTTGCGGCTTTCCTGGAATTCTGCCTGAACTACTACCACGAACGGAACAACTACGTCACACCGCGCTATTGCGTCGAGGTCGTCCGCCCCTATGCGGAGGCCCGCAGCCAAGGAGAAAAAGCACCATGATGAAGCCCTGGTTCGAGAGTGCGCCGCGACTGGTGGACGTCGCCATGAGCCGCACGCCGGCCGATACCGTCATCCGCGACGTGCGCTGGGTGAACGTGCATTCGGGCGAGATCATCCCGGCAACCGACATCGCCATTGCCGCCGGCCGCTTCGCCTATGTCGGGCCTGACGCCAGCCACACCATCGGCGACAAGACCAGGGTCATCGACGGCAACGGCCGATACGCGGTGCCCGGCCTGTGCGACGCCCACATGCATGTCGAAAGCGGCATGGTCACCGTCACCGAATTCGTGCGCGCCGTCATTCCGCATGGCACCACCTCGATGTTCATCGACCCGCACGAAATCGCCAACGTGCTCGGCATGCCCGGCGTCCGGCTGATGCACGACGAGGCCGCCGGCCTGCCCATCAACGTCTATGTGCAGATGCCGAGCTGCGTGCCGAGCGCGCCCGGCCTCGAAAACGGCGGCGCGACGCTCGGGCCCGACGACGTGAAGGAAGCCATGGCCTGGCCCAACATCATTGGCCTCGGCGAGATGATGAACTTTCCGGGTGTCATAGCGAGCGACGCCAACATGCTGGCCGAGATCGGCCACACCCAGGCAGCCAACAAGACCGTCGGTGGCCATTATGCCTCGAAGGACCTCGGCAAGCCCTTCCACGCCTATGCGGCCGGCGGCCCGGCCGACGACCACGAAGGCACCAGCCGCGAGGACGCCAAGGCCCGCGTGCGCCAGGGCATGCGCGCCATGCTGCGCCTCGGTTCGGCCTGGTACGATGTCGCCGCGCAGGTCAAGGCGATCACCGAGGACGGCCTCGATTCGCGCAGCTTCGTGCTGTGCACCGATGACAGCCATTCCGGCACGCTGGTCAATGACGGGCACATGAACCGCGTCGTGCGCCACGCGATCGCGCAGGGCCTGAAGCCGATCACCGCCATCCAGATGGCGACGCTGAACACCGCCCAGCATTTCGGGCTGGAGCGCGAACTCGGCTCGATCACGCCCGGCCGCCGTGCCGACCTCATCCTGACCTCCGACCTCGTCGAGCTGCCGGTCGAGACCGTCATCGGCCAGGGCGAAATCCTCGCCGAGAACGGCAGCCTCACCGGCGACATCCCGCCCTACGACTATCCCGCGACCGCCAAGAACACGGTGCGGCTCGGCAAGAAGCTGGCGGCAAGCGATTTCGACATCACCGCACCCGAGGGCGCCAACGCGGTCGACGCGCGCGTCATCGGCGTCATCGAGAACCAGGCCCCTACCCGCGCCCTGCAACACTCGTTGCCCGTCGAGAACGGCATCGTCGGCATGGATCGCCAGGCGGATGTCTGCCAGATCGCGCTGGTCGAGAGGCACCGCGCCACCGGCAAGGTGGTCAACGCCTTCGTCTCCGGCTTCGGCTACGACAAGCCCTGCGCGCTGGCGAGCACGGTGGCGCATGACAGCCACCACATGATCGTGGTCGGCACCGACAAGCGCGACATGGCGCTGGCGGCAAATCGGCTTGGCGAAGTCGGCGGCGGCGTGGTGCTGTTCAGCGAGGGCAGAGAGTTGGCGCTGGTCCGGCTGCCGATCGCCGGCCTGATGTCGGACCAGCGCGCCGAGACCGTCGCCGACGAGGCCAACGCGCTGATCGCCGCCATGCAAAGCTGCGGCTGTACGCTCAACAACGCCTACATGCAGCACTCGCTGCTGGCGCTGGTGGTCATTCCGGACCTGCGCATTTCCGATGTCGGCCTGATCGACGTCACGCAATTCGCCCCGACCGAACTGTTCGTCGGTTGAAGCCGTTGCAGGCCCGGTCGTCGCCGGGCCAGTTCGATCAGGCGCGAAGCCGAACGGCTTCCAGGAGTGCCGCGAAGCGATCGGAATTCATGATGGCCTGGCACTTGGTGAACCGGTCCATCGCGTAGTCCCAATAGCTGGCGAAATGATAGGCCGGCCGTGGATTGGCGTTGACGTGCTGCAGCACGCCCCACAGCGTCCAAAGCAGGAAGGCCAGCGACTTGTAGAGCACGATGCGGCCATATTCGGATTCGCGCGGCGGCCGGCCCAGATAGGCTTCGAGCAGGATGCGGTCCTGCTCCTCGGTAAACGCGGTCTCGACCGACAGGTCAGCCAGATCCCAGAACGGATCGTTGTTGCCGGCGAATTCCCAGTCGAGGATATAGACGCGCTCGCCGGTGTCGACGAGGTTTTCCGGCGCCGGGTCGTTGTGGCAGGGCACCGTTTCCTGTGCGGTGGCGCGCAGCACGTCCCGTATCAAATCGGCCTGCTTCTGCATCTTTTCATAGCCGTCGGGAAGCTGCGCGTTCCTGGCCTTCAGGACGTCGAGATACTCCTGGGCGACGGTCTTTTCGTTGAAGTCGTTCTTCAGCTTGCGACCGCTGGTGTGCAGCTTGTGGAAGCTGACCGCGGCGCGGCGCACCGCTCCCGGGTCCTTGAAGACCTCGGCGCTCATGGTCACGCAGCCTTCGATGAAGCGGGTGATCTGCGTGCCCGTCTTCGGGTCGTAGTAGACGACGGGCGCGTTCACGCCGATATCGGATGTCAGCCGCCCAGCCTCCTCGTCCGCCTTGCGGTCGATATATTCCTCCGTGCCCTCGCCGGGAATGCGTACCACGAAGCGCTTGCCCAGCGCGTTCGCCAGGTAGTTGCGGTTGGTCATGCCGGCGAGCGCCTCGACGGCGACCTCCTGCGCCTCTACCGCGCCGCCATAGGCGAATTCGGCGGCCACCGCCTGCGCGCGCCGCTGTCTTTCGATCTCCGTCCGGTCCGCCAACATATTCTCCTCCAAAACGATAGCGTTCATCGATCTCCTCCCGCGCCGTTCATCTGCGCATGCGCAATCCTTCGGGATCGTAGAGCGGGTCGTCGGCCCGGTGCGCTGCGATCCTCTCGCCGTAAACTTCGATCTCGTAGTCTTCATGCCCGGCCTCGGCGGCAGGCACGTAGCCGTAGACGATGGGCTTGCCGATGGTATGCCCGAAATCGCCCGAGCAGGTGACGCCGAGGACCTTGCCGTCGCGCAGGATGCATTCGCCGCCATAGACGGGCACCCTGGCGTCCAGCGTGAAGGTGCACAGCCGGCGCGACGGGCCGTCCGCCTTCATCTTCTCCAGGGCGGCGCGGCCGATGAAGTCGCCCTTCTTCCACGAAATCAGCCGCTCCAGCCCTGCCTCGATCGGCGTGTAGTCGGGCGAGACATCGCCGGCCCACACGATGAAGCCCTTCTCCAGGCGCAGCGAATTGAGCGAGCGGTAGCCGATGTCGGCTATGCCGAACGGCTCGCCCGCTTCGCGAAGCACGCCATAGACATGGGCCGCATATTCGGTCGGGATATGCAGCTCGTAGCCGAGTTCGCCGGTAAACGAGACGCGCATGGCGCGCACGGGGGCCGCACCCAGGGTCAATTGCCGCATGCGGCCGTGCCTGAACGCCTCGGGACCGACATCCTGCTCGCTGACGCTGGCGAGCACTTCGCGCGATTTCGGGCCGCACAGGTTGATCACGGCATAGGCGGAAGTCAGGTCCACCGTGTGGACGCTGCCGTCTTGCGGCAGATGGCGGCGAATCCAAGCGAAATCATGCTCGCCATAGGCCGTCCCGGTCACCACGTAGAAGTGCTCCGCGCCCAGGCGGCACAAAGTGAGGTCGGCCTCGATGCCGCCGCGCTCGTTGCACATCTGGGTATAGATGACGCTGCCCACCGGGCGGTCGACATTCGCCACCGCGAGCTGCTGCAGGGCGGCCAGCGTCCCGGTGCCCATCACCTCCATCTTGGCGAAGGAGGACAGGTCGATCATCGCCACGCCTTCGCGCACTTTGGCGTGCTCGGCGCCGACATGTTCGAACCAGTTCGGCCAGTCGAAGGACGGCTTGTCCACCGGCTCGACGCCTTTCGGCGCGAACCAGTTGGGACGCTCCCATCCGGCGCGCGAGCCGAACACCGCGCCCCGCTCCTTCAGGATCGGGTAGAGCGGCGACGTGCGGATGCGGCGCACGGAGGAATGCTCCTCCACCGGCCATTCCATCGCATAATGCTTGGCGTAGATCTCGACCGCCCGGTCGTACATGAAGTAGCGCGTGTTGTGATGGAAGTTGAAGCGGCGCACGTCGAGCGGCCACAGGTCATGCACCGGCCTGCCTTCCAGTATCCATTCGGCCATGACCGCGCCCGCGCCGCCGGCGGCCGCGATGCCATAGACGAAGCCGCAGGACACGAACACGTTGTCCAGTTCCGGCACCTTGCCCATGACAAAGTCGCCGTCGGCCGAGATCGGGATCGCGCCATTGATCATCTTGCGCACCCCAACGGTCGACACGATGGGCGTGCGCACCGCCGCATTGGCCGCAAGCTGCTCGAAACGGTCGTAGTTTTCCTGGAGAAGCTGCTGGTCCCAGCCGCGCGGAATACCCTGGCGGGCAAAAGCCGGCGTGTCGGGCTCGTAGCCGCCCACCACGATGCCGCGCGTCTCCGGCTTCCAGTACAGGAGCAGGTCCGGGTCGCGCACGGTCGGCATGCCCTTCGGCAGGTCCGGAATGGGATCGGTGATGAGGTACTGGTGCTCCACCGCGAAGGCGGGCACGCGCGTTCCCATCATCTTGCCGAGTTCGTGGCCCCACATGCCGGCTGCATTCACCACCGTCTCCGCCCGGATCTTGCCCATCGAGGTCTCGACGGCGGTGACGCGGCGGTTCTCGATCGAAAAGCCGGTGACTTCGCAGCCCTGGACGAATTTCACGCCGCGCTTGCGCGCGCCGGCCGCCAGCGCCTGGCACAGGCTCGCGGGGTCCACATAGCCGTCGGAAGCGATATAGGTAGCACCCTCGACGCCATCGAGCGTCATGATCGGAAACAGGTCCTGCGCCTCCTTCGGTGTCAGAAGTTCCATCTCCATGCCAAAGGAGCGCGCGGTCGTGGCGGAACGGCGGAATTCCTTCATTCTGTCCTTGGACGAAGCGATGCGAAGGCTGCCCACCTGCTTCCAGTCGATCACCTGCCCGGTGTCGGCCTCCAGCGTATCGTAGAGGGCGACGCTGCGGCGCAGCATGCGGGTGACGTTCTGCGAATTGCGCAGCTGGCCGACGACGCCGGCCGCGTGCCACGTGGCGCCGTGGGTAAGCTGAAACTGCTCCAGCACGACGATGTCCGTCGTGCCGGCCTTGGCCAGATGGTAGGCTATCGAACAGCCTATGACGCCGCCGCCGACAATCACGATCTGGGCTGACTCTGGTACCATGTCTCTCAGTTTCCTTTCGTCGAGGCCCCGCGCAGGGCGTCGGTTTTTATCCAGCCGTCGTTTGCGAGCGACCCAGGCGGTCCACCGCGACCTTGAACATGCGGTCGATCAGAATGCCGACGAGGCCGAGGCAAATTCCGGCGATAAGACCGCGCCCCACGTCGGCCTTGGTCAGCGCGATATAGACTTCCTGTCCGAGGTCGCGCGTGCCGACCAGCGCGGTGATGACCACCATGGCCAGCGAGAACAGGATGCACTGGTTGATGCCGAGCAGGATCGTCGGCAGCGCCATCGGCAGGCGTACATGCCGAAGCATCTGCGCCGGCGAGCATCCCATCGCCTGCCCGGCCTCGATCAGTTGCGCCGGCACGGTCTCGAACGCCGCCATCGTGTAGCGGATGACGGGCGTCACCGCGAAGGCGACGACCGCGATCAGTGCGGCCACGTCCCCGACGCGGAAAAGCATCACCACCGGAATGAGGTAGACGAAGCTCGGCATCGTCTGGAGCAGTTCCACCCAGACGTTCAGCGCGCGGCCGAATTTCGGCCAGCACACGCCGGCAAAGGCCAGCGGCAGGCCGACGATCACGGAGACGATGGTCGCCGACAGGCACAGGTAAAGCGTGATCATCGTCTTTTCCCAAAGCCCGGTCACCAGGCAGAAGGCCAGGACGAACACCGACAGCAGGAAGAGCCGCCATCCCCCAAGCAGGGCCGCGACGAGCGAAACGACGCCGGCGATCGCCAGCCAGGGGGCCGTCGTCAGGAAAATGCGGATCGGGTTCATGAGGTGGAGCAGGATGGCGACGCGCACCGCCTCGATCGCATCGAAGAAATTGACGTTGATCCAGGTGACGAGGTCGTTGAGCAAACTGCCCGTCGTCACCGTCAGCGCGGCCGGAAATCGGCCGATGGGAGCAATCCACAGGCTGAGCGCCGTCGTCAGCGCCAGCCAGGCGACGATCCCCAGCGCGATCCGCCAGGCGCTGCCCGTGCGCTCCTTCCCGCTGCTCCAGCCGGAGGCGAGCGCCCTGCCCTGCCGGTCCAGCATGATGGCCAGCACGACGATGGCCGAGCCCGCCTCGAAGCCGCGTCCGATGTCCAGCTGGCGCAGCGCCAGAAGCACGTCGAAGCCGAGGCCGCCGGCGCCGATCATGGAGGCGATGATGACCATGTTCAGCGTCATCATCACGGTCTGGTTGAAACCGACCAGCAGCACCGGCATGGCGGAGGGAACCAGGACCCGCCACATGGCCTGCGCGCGGGTGCAGCCGATGATGGTGGCGAGTTCGCCGATCTCCGGCGACAGTTTCGACAAGGCGAGCGTCGCCACCCTGGCCATCGGCGGCAGCGCGAAGATCACGGTCGCCAGCATCGCGGCCACCGGGCCGAAGCCGAACAGGATCAGCATCGGGACCAGATAGGCGAAGGCCGGCACGGTCTGCATCAGGTCGAGGACCGGCGTCACCAGCCATCGGTTGACGCCCGGCAGCCGGTAGGCCGCGATCCCGAGCAGGATGCCCACGCCCACCGCAAAGGGAACGCTGATGACGACGGAGGCGAGCGTCAGCATCGCCGCGCTCCATTGCCCGAAGACGAGCAGATACGCGCAGCAGAGTGCCTGCACGACAGCAAGCGTGCGTCCCCCCGTGCGCCATGCGAGCCAGATCGTGACGCCGACGAGGCCGAGCCAGGACAGGGGCGGCAAGGACACCACGCCGCCGGCCAGCCGCAGTTCCGCGCCTTGGGAAAGCAGGGCGATCGCGATCGACATGGGAACTTCGATGAGGCCGGCAAGCAGCCGCGTGATCCAGCCGATCTCGCCGACCAGGACCTTGTTCCAGGCGGTCACGATCTTGGCCAGGGGCAGTTGCCACTGGCGGGGAAAGCGGTCGGCCCATGGCAGCAACATGACGGCCACGGCAATCGCGGCACCGGCCAGCGCAACCAGAGAAAGACGCTGCCGCCGGTCCGGGCTGAAGCCGAGCGCGGTCATCGGCCGGCGCCCTCGCCACCACCATACAGCCCGCCCGAAACCAGCCGCAGGATCGCCGCCGCGTCCAGTTCGCCGACCAGACGGCCCTGGCTATCGACGAGGCCGACCGGCCCGCCGGCGCGCGCGACCTCTTCCGCGGCTTCGGCGATGCGCCGGTCTGCCGGCACCTTGACGGCGTATTCGGAACGCGTCGGCTGCGTCGCGATGCGCGCGCAACTCACCACGCGTGTCAGGTCGATCCCCGCCGCGAAGTTGCGCACATAATCGTCGGCGGGCGCGGTGACGATCTCTTCGGGCGCCCCGATCTGGCGCACGCGGCCGTCCTTCATGATGGCGATGCGATCGCCCAGGCGAACCGCCTCGCTGAAGTCGTGCGTCACGAAAACCATCGTCTTCTTCAGCCGCGCCTGCAAACGCACCAGTTCATCCTGCAGCTCGCGGCGGATAAGCGGGTCGAGCGCGGAAAAGGGTTCGTCGAGGAACAGCAGACCCGGCTTGACCGCCAGCGCCCGGGCGAGGCCGACGCGCTGCTGCTGCCCGCCGGACAGTTGCGCCGGCAAGCGCGCTTCCATGCCGGAAAGCCCGACAAGCTGGATGACCTCCGCCACGTTCTCACGAATGCTGGCGGGATCGTCGTGGCGGATGCGCAGCGGCAGCGCGATGTTGTCCACCACGCTCAGATGGGGAAGCAGCGCGAAATTCTGGAACACCATGCCGATTTCGTGGCGGCGAACCTTCATCAGTTCGGCCGCGGGAAGGCCGATTAGCGGCCGGCCGTCGAGCAGCACCTCGCCGAAACTCGGTTCGATCAGCCTGGCCAGGCAGCGCAGCAGGGTGGATTTGCCCGAGCCGGACAATCCCATGACGACGAATATCTCGCCTTCGCCGATCTCGAGATCCACGTCCTGGAGCGCCCCGACGGCGCGCCCGCTGTCGACCAGTTCCCGCAATTCGCCGGCGTCGCGGAATTTCCGCTGCGCGGCCGCGCCGTAGAGCTTCCAGTATTGGCGGCAGGCCAACTTGACCGGGCGATCGGGCTTTTGCATCGCTGTCGACATGAAACCTGCCTGAAGCTCTTCCGGAAGCGGGAAAGGCTGGCCGGCGAGCCGTTCAAGCTCGCCGGTCATGACCTTCCGGTTCATTGGAACCACTGCTGCCAACGCGCCTCGTTGGCGCTCAGCCAGTCCGACACGACCTTGTCCAGCGGCTCCTTGTCGACATCGACCCGCTTGATGAGGCCGTTCATCTCGTCACTGTCGATATGGAACTTCTTGATCGCGTCGTGGGCGGTAGGCCACTTCTTGGCCACTCCCGACCAGGCGACTTTCCAGATCGGCCCGCTGGGCTTGGCGCAGTCATAGCGCTCCTCCTTGTAGCAGTCCTCGGTATAGGGCGGGAACTCGATATACTCGCCCTCGTAGACGGCAGGGACCCAGTGCGGGCTGTAGACCCACAGGATAATCGGCGCCTTGCGCTGATAGGCGGATTCCAGCTCCGCGAAGAGCGCGGCATCGGTGCCGGCGTGGATCACCTCGAAATCGAGGCCGAGCGATTCCACGCGCTCCTCGTCGAAACCGCCCCAGGTAACGGGAGCGCCGAGATAGCGCCCCTTCGGCGCCGTTTCAGGCGTGGAGAAGGCTTCCACGCAGCTCGGCTCCTTCAGCGCCTCCCAGTTGGGCAGGCCGGGGCACTTCTCCTTCATGTAGAGGGGATACCACCACTCCTCCTTCGCCTTCATGCCGCTGTCGCCAAGGTCCTCGACCTGGCCGCTGGCGACCGCTTCGTCCTTCAGGTCCTTCTGGGTGGTGGCCCAGACCTCCATCTGCACGTCGAGGTCACCCGACTTCAGCCCGACGAATTGGGCCATGGCGTCGGCCTGGACATATTCGACGTTCAGGCCCTTGCGCTTCAGCGCCTCGCCCATCAGCTGCGTGCTGATCAGCTGGCCGGTCCAGTCATTGAGAACCATGCGGATCGGGTCCGGCGAATCCTGTGCCACCGCCGGTCCGGCCGTGAGCGAAAGCGAAACCATCGCCGCCATGGCATATCTGGAGATATGGAACCTCTTCATCATCGTTGAATTCCCCTGTTCTGGTTTTTGCTGGCCGGTCACGGCTTCCTTCGGCCGTCCCATCCTTGTCAGGGCCGGCGGTCATGGGCCGCCCGCCCGCTGTCCGGGCTCGCCTCAGCCGCGAGCCCGTTCTCCCTTCGGATCGTAGAGCGGCTGGAGGTGGAGTTTTGCGGGAACCCGCCGCGTGCGGACCTCCAGCTCGTAGACACCGGCGCTGAGCTGCTCGTCCTCCAGCCCGCCGTCGGCGCGCAGATAGCCCAGCCCGATGCTGCGGGCGACCGTATGGCCCTGCCCGCCCGAGGACAGCCAGCCGATCCGCTTGCCGTCGCGGTAGATCGTCTCGCGCCCGTGCAGCACCACCGACGGGTCGGCGCTGAGCGTGATCAGGCGCCGCCTCAAGGGCTTTTCGCGGGCAGCCACCAGCGCATCGCGGCCGATGAAATCGGCGTTCTTGCCGAGCCTGACCGCAAAGCCGAGCCCCGCTTCATAGGGCGTGAAGTCGGGGCCGAGGTCGGCTGACCACACCCGATAGGCCTTCTCCAGGCGCAGTGAATCGATCGCGCGGTAGCCGGCATCGGCAAGGCCGTGCTCCGCGCCGGCGCGCTGGAGCGCCTCGTAGAGCGTGAGGGCGTATTCGCTGGGCACATGCAGCTCCCAGCCGAGTTCGCCGACGAAAGTGACGCGTACCGCCAGCACCGGCGCGCCCGCGATGAAGATTTCCTGGCAGGTCGCGAACGGAAACGCCTCGCTGGACAAGTCCGCTTCCGCCAGCGGCTGCAGGATCTGGCGCGACAGCGGCCCCATCACCGACAGGCAGGAATAGCCCGAGGTCACCTCATGCACCGACACGCGCGCGCCCGGCGAAAGGTTGCGCCGCAGATGCGTGGCGTCGTGAAGGCCGTATCCGGTGCCGGTGACCATGTAGTAGCGGTCCTCCGCCAGGCGGCAGAAGGTGACATCGGCCTCGATGCCGCCGCGGCGGTTCAGCATCTGCGTATAGATGACGCTGCCGACCGGCCGGGACATGTCGTTGGCGCAAAGCCGCTGCAGCTCCGCCTGAGCGTCGGGCCCTTCGACCATGAATTTGGCGAAGGAACTCTGGTCGAAAACGCCGGCGCGGGTGCGCACCGCCTCGTGCTCGCGCGCGACATGGGCGGTCCATTGCGGATGGCCGAAGCTGTGGTCGTCGACCGGCTCCACGCCCTTGGGCGCGAACCAGTTCGGACGCTCCCAGCCGAGCTTCGCGCCGAAGCACGCGCCCTTCTCCTTCAGCGCTCCATAGAGCGGGCTGCGGCGCAGCGGCCGCCCGACCTGCGATTCCAGATGCGGCCACCCCATCGCGTAATGGCGGGCCTGCCCTTCCAGCGAGCGCACCATGACGTTGCGCCGGGAACGGTGAAGCCCGCCGAAGCGGCGGATGTCGGCGCTCGCCAGGTCGAAGGACGGCTCCCCTTCCAGAATCCATTCGGCTAGGGCGCGCCCCGCGCCGCCGCCGCTGGCGATGCCGAAGGCGTTGAAGCCGGCTCCGACGAAGTAGTTGCGGACCTCGGGCGCCTCGCCGAGGATGAACATGCCGTCCTCGGTGAACGACTCGATGCCGTTGAACCAAGTCTTCACCCCGACATCGACCAGCGCCGGCACCAGCGCCAAGGCATTGTGGAGCAGCGGCTCGAAGTGCTCGGTGTCCGGCTCCATCAGCTTGAACTCGTGCCCGTCGGGAATGCGCGGCACGTCGAAGGCGATGGGATTGAACTCGTAGCCGCCGATCTGCAGGCCGCCGACGTCCTCCTTGAAATAGGTCTGGTAGTCGGTGTCGCGCACCGTCGGAATGTGCCGCTTCAGGCCCTCGATCTTCTCCGTCACGAAATACTGGTGATAGGAGGGCTGGAGCGGCACGTTGACGCCCGCCATGCGGCCCAGTTCCGGCGCCCAGATGCCCCCGCAATTGACCACGACCTCGCAGACGATGCGGCCGCGATCGGTGGTCACCGACCGCACCGTTTCATTCTCGACCTCCACGCCGAGGACCACGGTATCCTCGTAGATCCTCGCCCCGTTCATGCGGGCGCCCTTGGCCAGCGCCATCGTGATATCGCTCGGGTTGCCGACGCCGTCGCTGGGAACGAAGGCGGCGCTGTCGATGCCGGTAACGTCGAGGATCGGCACCATCTCCTTGACCGCGTCAGGAGAAATCATGTCGAACTCGAGGCCGAAGGAGCGCGCCGTCGTGCAGGCGCGCTCGAATTCCGCCCGCCGATCTGCGGTGCGCGCAAGCCGCAGCGAGCCGTTGCGCACCCAGCCGGTGGCCTGCCCCGTCTCGGCTTCCAGGCGGTCGTAAAGGTCGACCGAATAGCCAAGCAGCCGGGTGATGTTGGCGCTTGAGCGCAACTGGCCGATCGCGCCCGCGGCATGCCAGGTGGAACCCGATGTCAGCTTATGGCGCTCCAGAAGGATCACGTCCTTCTCGCCCATCTTGGCCAGGTGGTAGGCGACGGAGCAGCCGACGATGCCGCCGCCGATAACGACGACCCTCGCCTGGGTCGGTAACTGAGTGGACATGCGTATCTATCCCGTTCGTTGGGCTGTCTGGCGCCGCACGAGTGCGTGCAGCTATTGGTGGAACCGGCGGAATTCCGCCAGGCTGTGCTCGTAGCGGCGCCGGTTCATGTCGGCGTAGCCGGAATATCCGGGAGTTTCGTCGGGGTAGAGGGCGGCCATGCCAGCCCCCACGGTTTCGGCGTCGAGGTCCGAAGACAGTTCCTGCGCGATGCCCCACAGATATTCCCGCAGGCTGACCGCCACCTTGAACAGGCGGAACGTGCGCCACGGCTCCGGCGTGACCTCGCCTTCATAGAGTTCGATGACCCGGGCTTCGACCTCGGGGTCGGCGTCCGCATTGGTGGCTATGCCCGAAACGTCGAAATAGGGATGCCCGAACCCGCCATAGTCCCAATCGATGAGCTGGACCCGGCCGGCGAGGTCGATCATCGCGTTCTGCGGCACGACATCGTTGTGGGTGAAGACCGGGCGATAGGGCTTGACCAGCTTTTCCAGGCCGTCGACGACGCCGTCGAGATCATCCAGCGCCGCAAGATGCGGCCCCTTGTTGGCGCGGCAATAGTGGAGATAGTGGCGCACGACCTGGAAGGGCCAGAAATAGGTCATCGCGCCGGCGGTCGAGCGAACGCCGTCGTGCAGTTCACGCAGGCGCGCGACCCAATCGGCCAGGATCGCCTCGTCGGCCACGTCTTCGGCCCGCAAGGCGCGCCCGGTGACGAAGTCGGTGACGACGAGACCCGCCTCGGCATAGCGCAGCATCGGCGTGACGCCGAGGGCGCCGGCGGCCCGCATGGCATTCTGGACCGACACCTGCGAAATGCCGTGCACCCAGATGTCGCCGCCGATGCGGACGACGAATTTTCCGACGGCGTCCTCCACCACGAAGTTGCGGTTGCAAAGCCCGCCAACCAGCGGCTGCACCGAGGAGACGCCGGAAAAACACGGCAGCGCCATGATGTGGCTGCGCATATCCTCCTCGCTCCACGTCAGGTCGATCACCATGCACCTCCCGTTGCAGCAATCTTCAGAACTGCAACATTGCGCAAATTTTTATGTTGCACAAGCAATATATATTGTTGCTACCACAAAATTCCGATGGATGTGGCGACAGGCCCCCTCGCCCGTTTTATCCAGCCGAAACGGCGCGTTTCCATGCGGCGCAAGCACTCCGGAGCTTGCCAAAACACCGGATAATGTGGGAGATATCACATTTTGCAGGCATCCGAGGAACAGGCGTCATGCGCAAGAAGACCACGCGGCAGCAGGAGATCATCCTGCTGCTGACCGAGCAGCCGACGCTTCGGATCAGCGAGATCGCGAGCCACCTCGGCGTCACCACCGAAACCATCCGGCGCGATTTCCGGGAACTGACCGAAAAAGGGCGCATAGACCGGATGTACGGCGGCGCGCTGCTGCGTCCGGGACCCGATTCCAACGTCGCCCAGCGCAACGACCTTTTGGTCGACGAGCGCAAGGCGATCGGGCGCCAGGCAAGCCAGGCACTGGGCGACGTCCAGACCATCATGATGGGATCGGGGGCGACCACGATCCACGCCGCCCATCGAATCGCGCTGGACTTCAACAACATCACGGTCATCGTGCATTCCATCGGCGCCGCGGTGGCGCTGGCGGCCAATCCGACCATCAACGTGCTGATGGCTCCCGGCATCTTCCACCTGGGCGAAGGCGCCGTGCACGGCGTACAGACCGTCGAATTCCTCAACCGCTTCAACGCGGACTGGTGCATCCTGGGAGCGAGCGGCCTCAGCGCGGAAGGGCCGAACGACCTGCTGATCGAAGGCGCGGAGGTCTACCGGACGATGAACGAGCGCAGCCAGCGCTGCATGGTGCTGGCTGACTCATCCAAGTTCAACCGCATCCACGTCGCCCCCTACGCCAAGTGGCCGCAGGTCGACCTGCTCATCTCGAACAGCCTGCCGGGCGGCGACCTGCGCAAGGCGATGGAGTCGGCGAAAACCAGGATTCTCGTGCCGGAAACCGCGCCGGCGTGATCGGTCGCCGGCGTACCCGCCGAAGGCTAGCGCCTTTCGGCAAGTCCGCTTTTTCGCCGCCGCAGCCAGCTCTCGTCGATCTCATCGGTGCCCACCAGCCCCTTGGGGCGCAGGGCCATCGACAGGACGATGATCAGGCCGAGGAAAAACCCGGTGAGGCCGAGGAATTCGGGGATCTGGACGCCGAATATGATCGGGCTGGTCTCGAAGAAGCGCATGATCTCGAAACCGGCCGTCACCACGATGACGCCGATGACAGCGCCCGAGATGCTGTGCATCCCGCCGAGGATCAGCATCGCCAGGGTCAGCAGCGTCGTGTCGAAATAGAAGCTCTTCGGGCTGATCGAGCCGAGCAGGTAGACATAGAGCACGCCCCCCAGGGCGACGATGCCCGAGCCGAGCACCCACGCGGTCAGCCGCAGGAACCGCACGTTCACGCCGGCGCTTTCGGCCGCGATGCGGCTTTCGCCGCTGGCCCTCAACTGGATACCGAAGGGCGAATCCCGGAACCAGCGGCCGAAGAAGATGGCCGCCACCGCCGCCGCCAGCAGGATCCAGACATTGGCCGTCATCGGTATGCCGTAGAGCGCCCGCATGCCTCTCGTCAGGTCGACCCAGTTGGCCAGGACCGTATGCATGATGACCAGCAGGGCCAGCGTCAGGATGGTCGCCGATATCCCCGATTCCCGGGTGATGACGACGCCGACGATGAGCGCGATCGCCATGGCGACGGCGACCGCGATGATGCCCGCCTCGATCGGCCCGAGCTGGAACGTGGCCAAGGCGAAGGGCGCGTTGGGAATGATGGTCTGCTTGATGGTGGTCGGGATGGTCAGCACCGCCGCCGCGTAGCCGGCGATGCCCATGAAGGTGACATGACCGAGATTCACGATGTTCGAATTGCCCATGAACATCTGCAGGCCGATGACGATGACGAGGTTGATGAGAAAGATGCTGAGGATGCGCACCTGCGCGCCATCCCCCAGCGCAATCACCACCAGCGCGATCGCAATGGGCAGCAGTGCCGTCAGCGCGGCACCTTTCAGGGAACGCAGCGAGCCGTTCATTCGTCCTTGTCTCCGAACTGACGCTTGGTGCCGACCAGGCCCTGCGGACGCCACACGAGGATCGCGGCGACCAGCACGAAGACGAAGGCGTCCCGGTACCCGGCGATGCTTGGCGGCAGCACGAGCTGGAAGAACACTTCAAGGGCGCCGAGAAGAAACCCGCCGACCACGGCCCCGCCCAGCGAGCCGAAACCGCCCAGCACCGCGGCGACGAACGCCTTCAGCACCGGCGTGAACCCCATGAAGGGATCGACCACGCCGCGCCTGGCGATGATGAAAATCGCGGCCAGGCCGGCAAGGAAGCCGGATACTGCAAAGGCGGCGGCGATGACCTTGTTGGCGTTGATGCCGACCATACGGACCATGTCGAAATCACGCGCCGCCGCGCGCATCGCCAGGCCGATATTGGTCCGGCGCAGGATCAGAAGCAGGAGCAGCAGCGCGATCGCGGTCACCGTCGTTTCCAGCAACTGGATGACCTGTATCCGGGCGATGCCGATGTCGATCTGGTGCGCCAGCCATGCCGGGGTCGGCACCGATTTCGACCGAGTCGCAACGATGGTGATGAAAAAATTCTTGATCAGGATGGAGACGCCGAACGCGGTCAGCAGGCCGGTCGCCGCCGGCGCATAGCGAACGGGGCGAAAGGCCACCCGCTCCAGCGTGACGGAAATCACCACGGCGGCAAGCACGCCGATCGGCATCAGCACCAGCGCATACTCGATGCCGCCGATCGCGAACACCGCGAACATCACATAGCCCGCGACCGCGATGACCTCGCCATAGGCGAAGTTGACCAGGCCGATGACGCTGAAGACGATGGCCAGTCCCAGCGCGAGAAGCGCGTAGTTGCCGCCGATGCTCAACGTGTTAAGGAGTTGCTGGACTACATATTCCATGCGCGAACCCCTTGGCTGATCGTGGAAAGCGACCGGCTCATTGCGCCCCTCCCACGCCCATATAGTGGGTCATCAGATCGTCCGAATTGAACAGGTCCTGCGCCGCGCCCTCGAAGCGCAGGCGGCCGGAATGCAGCAGATAGGCCCGGTCGGCGATGCTCAGCGCTTCGTTGGCGTTCTGCTCGACCAGCAGGATGGTCAGGCCCGATGCCTTGAGTTCGGCGATCAGGTCGAAGATCTTCTCGACGATCACCGGCGCCAGGCCGAGCGACGGCTCGTCGAGCATGACGATGCGCGGCCGCGACATCAGGCAGCGCGAGATGGCGAGCTGTTGCTGCTCGCCGCCGGACAGCGTGCCCGCCTTCTGGCGATAGCGCTGCTTCAGGATCGGGAACATCTCCAGATATTTCGCCAGCTGCTCGGCGCGAACCGCCTTGTCCGGCTGGGCGCTGGCGCCGAGCTGGAGATTTTCCGCCACCGTCAGGTTGCTGAACACGCGCCGCCCTTCCGGGGAGATGCCGATGCCCTTGCGGACCTTGTCCTCCGGCGAGGCAAAGGTCACGTCCTGCCCGGCGAAGCGGATGGTGCCCGACGACACCGGCACGATGCCCATGACCGCCGAGATCAGGGAAGTCTTGCCCGCGCCGTTGGGGCCGAGAAGGGCGACGACCTCGCCCTCCTCGACCCTGAGGCTCACGGACTGGACAGCCTTGACGGCCCCGTAGTCGACCGAGACGGATTCAAGTTCCAGCATCGCGCGGGTCACTTCACTCGGCTGCGTTGGCAGGTTTCCAGGTCGAGTCCCCGGCCGGCACCCAGTCGGGCAGGATGCGGTCGGCGAGCTCGAACTTGCCGTCCTTGGCCTGGATGATGACGACGTCCTTGAGCGGCACGCCCGCGCGGCCCTTGAAGGTGATCGAGTTCGCGGTGATGCCCTGCATGTTCTCGATGTTGCTAATGGCCTCGTTGATCTTGGCGGGCTCGTCGGAGCCCGCGGTCTCGATCGCGTGGCGGACGATTTCGACGGCTTCGCCGCCGAGCCCGAAGAACACGTTCTCGATCTTGTAGCCGCGCGCCGAGCAATCGTCATAGAAGGCCTTCAGGGCGCTGCCTTCCGAAGGAAAGCCGTGCGAGCCGAGGTTCATCAGGGAACTGCCTGCCCCGGCGGCGGTCAGCATCGCCGGATCGTCGAACGTGTCGGTGCCGAAGACCGGAATGTCGAGGCCAGCCGCCTGCGCCTGGCGCATGAAGGCGCCGCCGTCGGGCATCACGAAGGCGGAGAAGATCATGTCCGGGCGCGGGTTCATGGCCGCGATCTCGGTGATCTGCGGCGAATAGTCGGTAGTGCCGAGGTTCCAGTTGAGCTCGCCCACGACCTTGCCGCCGAGATGTTCGAAGGTCTCGCCGAAATAGCGCGGCGTGGCGATCGAATAGCTGCCGACATCGTGCGAAATCATCAGCAGCGCCGTCTTGTAGCCCTGCTTGGTCGCGAACTGCGCGGCCGAGGCGGCGGAGGCGTTGTCGCCGTAGGCCGTCAGGTAGGCGATGCCGGGAATGGCTGCCGGCCACTGGACCTGCGTGGAGCCGACCGAAAGGACCGGGATCGAATGTGGCAGCGCAATCTGGCCCGCCGGAATCAGGCCGTCGTCAGTGGGCGGCCCGAAGAGCACCTTTGCGCCGGCGTCGATCAGTTCCTGCGCCGCGGTGCCGGCCAGCGCCGCGTCGCTCTTCATGTCGCGCGACAGAAGCTTCAGCTTGCGGCCGCCCAGCACGCCGCCCTTGTCGTTGACGATGTCGACCATGCACTGGACGCCGGTGACGCTGTCGTAGGGCGCAAGCTCTCCCGTCGCGGCGGCGACGTGGCCGATGATGATGTCGCCATCGGCGAAGGACGAGCCGGGAAAGGCCAGTAGCGAGGCAATCGCGGCCGAAGCCAGGAAACGGTTGGGGCGGGCATGCATGGTCATGTCTCTTCCTCCTGTTGTGATGATTATTGCCGGGACTGCCGGTGCTCGTCCGTGCCCTCTTCGAGGCGACGGCGCGCCTTTCTGCCCAGATAGATTTCCGCGACCTTGGGGTCGTCGCGCAGCACGGACGGCGGCCCGGACGCCACCAGGCTTCCCATGTCGAGCACGTAGATCCGCTCGCAGACGCTGGTGATGAAGGACAGGTCGTGGTCGATGACGATGACGCCGCAGCCCTTCCATTCGCGGATGGCCATGATGGCCTTGACGAGGTCCTGGGATTCGCCCTCGACCATGCCGGCGGTCGGCTCGTCGAGAAGCAGGAAATCCGGCGCGAGCGCCAGGGCGCGGGCGATCTCGACCCGGCGCTGCGTGCCGTAGGAAAGCTCGCTGGCCTTGCGGTCCGCGAACTCGGCGACGCCCCATTGTTCCATCAGGCGCTCGATCGTCACCGATCCCAGGGCGGAGGCGCGATGGCGGCGCGCGGTCGTGAAGGCCACCTCGATGTTCTGGCGAACGGTCAGGTTGGCGAAAAGGCGGATGTTCTGGAAGGTGCGGGCGATGCCGCCGATCGCCGTGCGGCGGGGACCGATGTTGTGGACGGCGCGCCCGTCGATCGTGATCTCGCCCGCATCGACGTCGAGCAGCGAGGAGATCATGTTCAGGAGCGTGGTCTTGCCAGCGCCGTTCGGTCCGATCAGGCCGACGATCTCGCCGGCGCTGCAATCGAGCGAAACGCTATTGACGGCGGTAACGCCTTCAAAGCGCTTGGAAACGTCGGAAACCCGAAGCCTCATCTAGGTGCCCTCCCCGACCGCCCATGAGAAGCGGTCCACCTGCTATTTTCTTTTGACCCCTTGCTGGCGCCGGCAGCGCCGGCCTCCTCCCTGACCAACCATTACTTACGCCGGCCCTGCACCGCCTCCACGGTACGGATGATCGCATCGCGCGCCTTGACGAGATCGGACGTGCGGCCCGACATGAAGATGCGCCCCGTCGCCCCAATCATCTGGACGTCGTTGATCACCGTTTGCGGAGCTGCCCGCTCCGCCTCGTTCGCCGCCACGCAGGCGAACAGGGCAGGCGCGAGCTCGAACAGCAGCAGGCTGTGGCCGGGCACGAGGATCGAAGCGTCCCGCGACCGGTTCAGGATGATCGCGTGCTGGTCGGACAGGTCCTCGATGATGTCGTGATAGTAGATGCTGGGCGCGAGCTGGTCCTGCGCCTTCGCCCCGATGCCGCTCAGGATCGCCTGGCCGGCGGCCTCCAACTCGTCCTTGTCGGAAGAATGCAGTTCGAGCAGCCCGAACTGACGTTCCGTGTACAGGATGCCCGGCTCCATGTCGGGCGCGGCCTTCAACGCCAGATCCGCTATCCGGTGGATGGCCAGCGCCGGCGCAACCTCGATGATGAGGCTGTGCTGGCCGGCGAACGGCGGATAGCCTCTGGCCCGGGTGGGCGAGCTCAGATACGCGGCAAACTGCGGCTGCAGGTCGTGGATAGGTAGATAGACCCGTAGTTCCGTCATCTCGGGCACTCCCGCCGGGGTTATTGGCAATAACAGGAGATGGCGACAGGCGGCGCCCTGCCGGCCATCTTTTTCCGGGCCGTTGCCTTACTTGGCGACGACGGCAGCGGTGAAATACTTGCCCAGGTCCTGGTGCGGACGCGGAATGACGTGGACGGCGACGACCTCGCCAACCGCGTTGCCCGCCTCGGCGCCGGCTTCCGTCGCCGCCTTGACCGCGCCGACGTCGCCACGGATCACGACCGACACGAGGCCGCCGCCGACTTCGTTGCGGGCCACGATCTCGACGTTCGCCGCCTTGACCATGGCGTCCGCGCTTGCCAGCGCTGCCACGTAGCCGCGGGTTTCGATCATTCCGATTGCCAGATTAGCCATGGTTGTTCTCCTGATGGTTTTTCGAATTTCTGTTTGGATAGAAGTCGGTAAAGCTGGACGCCGTCAGTCCTGGGTTTCGTCGATCGAGCCGATGATGAGGGCATCCACCGGCGCCCTGATCTTGGTGAAATAGGCGGCGGCCACCGATCCTTGCGTGACCAGCACGGCCTCGCCCTGGGCGCAGCCGAGCGGATCGAAGGCGACGAGGCTTGCGCCCCCTTCCGTCGTGACTTCCAGAAGCGCCCCGCCCGGCAGGGTTTCGATCGCCTTGGAAGACCAGACACGGCCAGTTACGCGCCCGCGGATCATGACTTAGCCCTTTCGATCTTGATGCCCAGCCGGCGCAGTTCGTCCTGCGCGAGAGGGGTGAGGCGAACGGTCTTGCCGATGCGAATCACGGTGATCCCCTCGGGAAGGTTCCGGATTTCGCGCTCGTTGACGAGGCCGCGCTCGAACGAGACCGGCGAGAAATTCTGCTTCGGCTGCGCGCGCTCATAGGCCTCGACCGCCGGCGCGGGGCGGCTGCCGCCTCCGGCCAGCCGGAACACGTGCCGCCCGCTTTCGATGTCGGCGCGCGCCTTGCTGTCTCCGGCAAGCGCGAGGATGCGGCGCGCAAAGGCGGCCAGTTCGGCGTCGGAGCCGATCGACACCGATTCCTCGCGAACCTGCGGAGCGCTCGAAGGGCGTCCGACGCCGCGTGCCGCCAGTTCTTCCCGCAGCACTTCGCGTATCATCGCCCTGAGGTCGGAGCTCATGCCGCCCCCCCTATCGCGCGCCGTGCGCCCGCAAGGCCGCCTCGGCGGCATCGCGTGCATTGCGGATTTCGGCCTCGTCGCCGGACAGGTACAGCCTGCCGCTGGCGCCGATCATGCGGTAGTCGATGAGCTTGATGTTCGCGGCCTTCTCGGCCTCGTTGCAGGCCAGGATCGCGTAGGAAGCCGGCTGGCATTCGAGGATGTAGAGCGATTCCCCGCCGACGATCATCGACCCGAGCCGGTTGCGGTTGATCAGGAAGGCGTGCTGCGGATCGACGCGGTTGACGACCCTGGAAGCCAGTATCTCGGAGCGCTTGGCATCGGCCTCGTCGGCGCCTAGCGCCGAAAGCACCGCATGCGCCGCCGCCTTGACCTCCGCCGTCGAACGGGAGTGAAACTCCAGATAGCCGTACTGCCGTTCCACCACGAGCATGCCGGCCCGCACGTCCGCCCCCTTCAGGGCGACGTCGGTGAGCGCCTCGATGTCGATGCCGGGGGCGACCTCGATGATCTGCGCGGCCATGGCGCGGCGCGGCAGCGAGCCTCTGATCCAGGTCGCCAGATAGGCCAGCGTCTGCGGCTGCAACTGGTCGATGAAAATGAAGGAGCGGAGTTCAGCCATTGGTCAGCGTTCCTTGAGCACGGCGCGAAGTTCTTCCGCGATCAGGCGGCGCAATTCATCTCGTGCTGCATCCGATAGAGGCGGCGAGCCTGCCTGGCCGCCGGAGAACGATCCCGGGGCCGCCGGGCGGCGCGGCGCGGCGCTTCCGGGCATGCCGTCGGCCGGCGCGGTCGGCAGCGGTCCCTCGAAGCGCGGCCCCAGATTGTCGAAGTTGCCGAACGGAACGTCGGGGTCGCTGTTGTAGGCAATGCGCGACCAGTGCACGAGATGCTGGGGACCGACATTTTCGCCGATGGAACTGCGGCCGAAATAGCCGGTGCCCACGGTGAAGGTGGGGGCGAGACCGGTGCCGAAGCCGGCGGCGCCCTGGCTGCACGGCGAATTGACGACGATGCGGTAGGCCTCGACCGTGCTTCCATACGTCATCACGACCGCGGGGTCGTTGGCATGGATCGCCGCCGAATGGCCGGCGCCCGTCATGCGCAGGATAGCGCGGGCATGGGCCATCGCCTGCGAGCGGTTCTTGGCGACGTGATAGGCGAGCACCGGGCAGAGCTTTTCCTTGGAAAGGCGCTCTTCCACCCCGATCTGCTCGATGGGCGTCACCAGGATGCGGGTGTTTTGCGGAACGCGTATCCCGGCATCTTCGGCGATCAGGACCGCGTCGCGCCCGACGCAGGCGACGTTGAAGCCGCGCGGGTGGAACACAAGCGCCCGCAGCCGCTCTGTCTCGTCCGGCGAGCAGAAATAGGCGCCGGCGGCCTGCATGGAGCGCCGCAACTGCTTGTCGACCTCCGGCAGCGTCAGCACCACGCTTTCGTTGGTGCACAGGATGGAATTGTCGAAGCTCTTGCCGTCGACGATGCGCTTTGCCGCCTTGTCGATGTCGGCCGAGGGGTCGACATAGACCGGGGCGTTGCCCGGCCCCACGCCGATCGCCGGGTTGGACGACGAGTAGGCCGCGCGCACCACGGCGTTGCCGCCGGTGGCGAGGATCACCGAGGTCTTCGGCGAAGCCATGAATTCCTCGATGAAGGGAATGCTCGGCTCCTCGACGATCTGGATGATGGCATCGGGGGCGCCCGCTTCCAGCGCCGCGGCCATCAGGGTGCGGGCCGCGTCGACACAGCAATGGCGCGCCGCCGGATGGGGGCTGATGACGATCGCGTTGCGCGTCATCAGTGCCAGCAGGATCTTGTAGTTCAGCGTCGCGATCGGGTTGGTGGAGGGCGTGAGCGCAAACACCACGCCGGCCGGACGCGGGATCTTGACCATCTTGGCGGCGCTGTCGATCCGCGGATTGACGTAGTCGTCGTTGCGGTAAAAATCGACGAGCGCGGTGGAAGACAGTTCGTTCTTCAGCTTCTTGTGGGCGGCAACGCCGAAGCCCGTTTCCTCGACGGCCCAGTCGGCGTATTTCGCCGCGTTCGCAAAGGCCGCCCTGGCCACGGCATCGACGATCGCCATGGTCGCCCGGCGGTCGTAGCGCTGAAAGACCTGGCCGGCCCAGCGGGCGCGCTCCAGCATCATGTCGGCGCGGCCGCGCAGGTCCGCCTTGGTGCCGGCAATGTCGACAAGCGTCTTGATCTGCGGTTCCATCAGTTGATCACCCGCCGTCCGCCCATGATCTCGGTTCGCGCCAGGTCGATGGCGATCTCGACGCGGCGCAGCAAATCCTCGGCATCCGTCTGCGTCAGCAGCAGGCCGGGCTTGAACTGCAGCACCCTCGGGTCGAGCGTCGAGAAGATCGCCCATACGCCGTTCTGGTAGAGATGCTTCATCACCGGCTTGGCGCCTTGCGGATGGTTGAACTCAAGCCCCATGACCACGCCGTGCTGGCGAATGCCGATGAAGAAATCCGAATATTCGGCCATGATCCGGTCGAGGCCGGCGCGCAGGAAATCGGCGATGAAATTGACCATGCTGCGCACTTCGGGCCGCTGCACGATCTCCAGCGTCTTCATGGCGACGATGCAGCCGAGTTCGGCGCCGCCCATGGTCGAGATGTGGCCGAAGCCGTCCTTCTTGAGCCAGCCGCCGCATTTTTCGGAGATGAGCACGCAGGCGATCGGGTACATGCCGCCGGAGATGCCCTTGCCGGTCACCATGATGTCGGGCACCACGCCGTAGCGCATGCAGGCCCACATCTCGCCGCAGCGCATCAGGCCCGTCTGCACCTCGTCGGCGATGTAGAGTGCGTCATAGCGCTCGCACAGTTTCTTGACCGCCGGCAGGTAACCCTCGTGCGGCATCGGAAAGCCGTAGGTCGCCGGGATCGTCTCCATGATCACGGCCGCCACGTCGCGCTTGCGCAACGCGTCCTCCATGGCGGTGAGATCGTTGAAGGGGACCTGGATGAACTCGCCCGACGTATCCTCGGACAGAAACAGCTTGGAAAAGCGGTCGTCGCCGGTCTTCAGCGCCAGGCCGGTATGGCCGTGATAGGCCTTGACGATGGAGACGATCTTCTTCTTCTGCATGGCATGGCGGGCGGTCTTGAGGGCGATGTCGATCGCCTCGCCGCCGCCGGAACCGTAGGCGGTGTATTTGAAATCCGGCCCCGGCGCGCAGGCCGCCAGCGCCTCGGCAAGGGCCGTGCGGGCGAGTGCCGGGAAATGGTGGTTGCCCATGTCGAAGCGGTCGGTGCCCGCCTTCAGCACTTCCACCAGTTCGGGATGACGATGCCCCAGATTGTAGGTGCCGCCGTTGAGATGCGCGTCGATCAGACGGCGGCCGTCCATGTCGTAGAGGTAGTAGGCTTCACGGCGGTCGATCACCAGGTCGACGCCCATGTCCTGCCAGTCCTGGGTCTTGCCCGGATTCCAAAATTCTCGTGACCGTTCGAGAAAATCCAGCTTTTCCTGGCTCATCGGCTTAGTCTCGCCTGTTGATCGTGGCCGCTTGATCGCAGCGCCACGATGGACCTTAGGGGCTCCCGCACCCCGCCGCTTGACAGTGACAGGGTGCGGATTGACAGCGCGCGCTCAGCCGTGGGTGCTGAAATAGCTTTCCGCCAGCCTTGCCGTTCCCTCGGCGAACACCGGGGCAAGCTCGATCGCGATCTCGACCTCGCGGTGAGAGCCGATCCAGGCCAGCAGCGCCATGCGCCGTAGCATGACGAAGGTATCGATCTCCGCTTCGTCGGCCGCCGGAAGATCGCGGACCGTGCGGTAGCCCTCGACCCAGGACTTCTTCAGGGCGGGCACCTGCGGATGGTCCTCCATGAAGGACACGCCGGTGGCGAAGTCGTAGAGGAACCAGCCGAAGCCGCAGTCGTCGAAATCGATCAGGCGCGGCTTGTCCTTGTAAACGAGAAGATTGGCGAGACGCATGTCGGCATGGATCAGGCCGTAGCGATCCGCGCCCTTGCCGAATTTCGCCAGGCGACTGACGATCCGGGCTTCCAGCCGCTCGAGCTGGCTGGCGATGCCCGCATCGATGTTGGGGCCGTCGCGCCAGTCTCCCCATGTCGGGGTCGGGCCGAAAACCGTGCTTTCGTCCCACGTCATGCGCTGGAACCCGGCCGGCCGCCGCCACGACGACGAATGCAGGTGCGCCCGCGCCGCTATCTGGCCGAGCTGGCGGAACGGCGCGACCAGGTCGTGATCGGGATCGGGCTCATGCCCTTCCACGAACGCGAACATCACCATGTGGCGCGGGGCCGGCAGCCCGTCGACCGTCGCCGTCTGGATGGCGCTGCCGTCGCGGCCGAGGAAATAATCCGGCGTCTCCACGCCGCCCTCGCGGCCCAGTGCCCGCGACCATGCCAGTTCGGAAGCGATAGCGTCGCGCGAGTGGTAGTTCTCCCGATGGACGCGCAGGATTGAGCGGAACCCGTTGGGAGCCTCGACCAGATAGGTGGCGTTTTCCGAAATGTTGATCAGGCGGGCGGACGTGCCCGCCGGGACATCCCAACGGTTCAGCGATTGCTGCACCAGCCCGTGAAGCCGCTCAAGAGTAACCTCTTGCGACATGTCGCAACCTCCGTCCGTGTTTTTAATTTGCCCGAGGGCCGGCAGCTCAGATGCTGGCGATGGCCTCGAGCGATTCCGGCAATATCTGGCCGCCGTCCACGATGATCTGCTGGCCGGTGATGTAGCCGGCCTCGTCGGACGCGAAGAACAGGGCGGCGTTGCCGATATCCTCGACCGCTCCCAGGCGCTTGAGCGGGATCGAGGCCGCCATGGTGTCGAGAT
The DNA here is from genome assembly GCF_042646345.1 of Aquamicrobium soli. NCBI lineage: Bacteria > Pseudomonadati > Pseudomonadota > Alphaproteobacteria > Hyphomicrobiales > Phyllobacteriaceae > Aquamicrobium > Aquamicrobium soli. The sequence goes on from NZ_JBHRTK010000008.1 coordinate 46,070, forward strand.
AGGCCTGGCCCAGACCTTCCAGCCCTTCGGTGACGATGTTTCCGGGCATGACGGCGTTAATGGTGGTGTTGTAGCGGGCAAGCTCCATCGAGGCGGTCTTTAGGAAGCCGAGCTGGCCGGCCTTCGACGCGCCATAGTGGGTCCAGCCGGGATAGCCGGTCACCGGCCCGGTGATGGACGAGGTGAGTATGACCCGTCCCTTCCCCGCCTTTTCGAAATAGGGAATGCACGCCTTGACCGTCAGGAAGGCGCTCTTGAGATTGGTCGCCATGACGCGATCCCACTCGCCCGGATCGAGGTCGACCATTTTCGCCTGCGGGAAGATGCCGGCGTTGGCGCACAATATGTCGACGCCGCCGAAGGCCGCTTCCGTGGCCTTGACCATCGCCTGGACGGACTCCCAGTCCGCGACGTCGCAGGCAACGGCCTCGGCCGTAGCACCCATGCCGCGCAGTTCGGCGAGCACCGCCTCGGAGGCTTCCTTGCCGCGCGCGGCAATCATTATCCTGGCGCCCTGGGCAGCGAACACCCTGGCGATACCGCGCCCGATGCCCTTCGAGCCACCGGTAACGATGACGCTTTTACCCCTGATCGACGTCAGCATGTTTATCCTCCCTGAGTATCAAGTCTTGGCGGCGCGGCCCGCGCGAACGGCGCGGAACAGCAACGAGATGAGCACCGCGATCAGCACGATGACGGCCGAGCTTGCGATGGCAATGATGCCGAGCGCGGGCACCTGGGGCGAATAGCCGGAGACCATCTTGGCGTAGAGCCATTCCGGCAGCGTGGAATCGGCGCCCGTGGTGAACAGCGACAGCGGAAAGTTTCCCCAGCTGAGAAGGAACGCGAACAGGCCGGCGGCCAGCACGCCCGGCATCAGCAGCGGAATGGTCAGTTCCCGCAATATCTGCCCGGTGGAGGCGCCGAGGTCGCGCGCCGCTTCCTCCAGCATCGGGTCGAAGCTGTAGGCCTGGATGGCGACGACCAGCGTCGCGATCGGTGCGATCCAGACCAGATGCGCCACGATCGCCGTCTTCCAGGTCGGCACGATGCCGATCGAATTGAACCAGACCAGCAAGGCAAGGCCGAGGACCGCCTGCGGAAAGAAGATCGGCAGCAGCACGAACTTCTGGAACAGCGTCCGGTATCGCCACTGGTAGCGTGCGAAGGCAAGCGCGCCGAAAAACCCGAACACCATCGAGATGACGGTCACCAGCGTGGCGATGATGAGCGACGTGCCGACGATCTCGCTGACCGTGCCGCTCGTCAGGGCGCTGTCGTACCATTGAAGCGTGTAGCTGCGGATGGGAAAGGTCAGGTACCGCGCCTTGGCAACGGAGGCGAAGCCCACCGAGACGATCGGCAGGTAGAGGAAGGCCACGACCAGGAGGCCGTAGCAAACCAGAAGGGCCGATACCGTTCGCGACGTCTTCATCAGCGCCGCCGCCCCATCAGGGCGTCGAGGTCGACGCGCGAAATGGCCAGGATCGCCAGGGTACCGATGACGACGATCAGGCTCATCGCCAGGGCCGAGCCCAGCGGCCAGTTCTGCCCGTAGGAGAAGGCCGTTTCCACCTCGGAGGCGATGACGATGACCGACTGGCCGCCAAGCAGCTTGGATTCGGCGAGCGCCCCGGCGACGAGGACGAAGCACAGCAGCGAGCCGACCATGATGCCGGGCGCGGCCAGCGGAAGATCGATCTCCCACAGGATGCGCCAGCGCGAAGCGCCGAGATCCGCCGCGGCCTGGCGGGCATCGTCGGGCACCATGGCGATGCCTTGCGCCAGCGGGAAAAGCATGAACGGGAAATAGACGTAGACCAGCCCGAAGATGGTGATCGGCACGTTGTAGAGCGCGCCTTCGAGGCGCCATCCTGTCAGCGCATTGAGATAGCCGTCGATCAGGCCGCCCTTCATGAGCGTGACCACCCAGCCGAACAGCCGGATATTCTCCGACACCAGCAGGGTGACGGCGACGGCCACCGTCAGGAAGAGGCCGAAGCGGCCGAACACCTTGGCCATGCCGTAGGCCAGTGGCCAGCACAGCACGAACAGGATCACCGTGGTCGTGAAAGCCATCGCCAGCGACCACAGGAGGGACTTGTAATAGCCCTGCTTGAAAAACAGCACATAGGCCGAGAAATCGGGAATATGCCCGAGGTCGAACACGCGCTGCGGCATGATGGAAAAGCCGGAGATGACCAGAAGCGGCGCAATGAAGCCGCCCGCCAGCAACAGCCCCAGCGGCAGCGCCGACAAGCTTCCGAGCTTGCGGTCGCGCGCGGTCATGGCGCCTGTTCCGCGATGATGTGGCAGTTCTCCACATCCCAGCCCAGCAGGACCTCATCCCCGGTCCTGCCCGTGAAGCGATCCTCGCGCAGCTTTTCCACGATCACCATGGTCCCGTCGCGCCTCTCCACCTCGTAGTGGACGCGCGAGCCGAGCAGGTATTCCGAGCGGATGACGCCGCTCAGGTGGAAGTCGCTGACATGGCCATTGTCGAGGAAGTGGATGAATTCCGGCCGCACCATCAGCGTCGCCCGGGCGCCGGGAGCTAGATACACCGACGCCGGCGCCGAACCCGCGGGAAGGTTGATCTCGATCCCGGCACCTCTCAACCCGCCGCCGGCAGCGCCTTCGATATCGAAGAGATTGACCTCGCCCATGAACTCGGCAACGAAGCGGCTCTGCGGGCGCGCATAGATTTCGTCGGCGACGTCGATCTGCTCGAACCGGCCGGCCCGCATGATGGCGATGCGATCCGACATCACCATTGCCTCCTCCAACGAATGGGTGATGTAGACGAAAGTCTTGCCGGTGCGCGCGTGCAGGTCCTTCAGTTCCTTCTCCAGGACCTTGCGCAGCCGGTAGTCGAGCGCCGACAGCGGCTCGTCGAAGAAAAGGATTTCGGGGTCGAAGGCCAGAGCGCGCGCCAGCGCCACCCTTTGCCGCTCGCCGCCCGATATCTGGGTGACCCTCTTGTCGTAGTAGTCCCTTTGCAGGCGCAGGAGGGCCATGAGTTCCAGCGCGCGCTCCTTGCGCTGCGCGGCCGCAACACCGCGTATCTTCAGCGGGAACTCGATGTTCTGCCCGACGCTGCGATGCGGGAACAGCGCCAGCGACTGGAACACCATGCAGGTCGGGCGTTTGTTTGCCGGAACCCGCTCGATACGGCGGTCCCTCAGCCAGATCGCTCCCGAGGTCGGCTCGTCCATGCCCACCAGCATGCGGATCAGCGTGGTTTTCCCGCTGCCGGAAGGGCCGACGATGGTGAGGAATTCCCCGTCGACGATATCGAGGCTGATATCGCGCAGGACGGTGAGCGCCCCGAAGCGCTTGACGATATTTTCGAGCCGCAGAATGGGCTTGGCCTGCTCACTGCTTTGGGGTTGAGACGTGACTTGCTGCAACAGAATGCACTCCGGCGCTACGGCGCCGGGCGCCTTTGCCATTGTCCTGGAACACCAGCCCGCGCAGGCGAGCCGGTGTTTCCCTCAACATTCGATCAACGCTCGCTCTGCGTTTGCCCGCCAGCTGCGCGGGGTGTCAGCGACGCTTCGCTGCCGTGTAGATGGCATTGAGCGCGTCGTAGTCCTTGATCACGTTGTACTGGGTCGTGCGCGACAGCTCTTCCTCGAGGCTATCCCACTGGATGGCGTCCAGTTCCTCGGCCGAGTATTTGGCAAAGACCGCCGGATCGCCCATCTGGGTGACCGGGTTGTAGGTGCCCTCGGCGAAGCTGACGGTCTTGGCGACGTCCGGCTGCTGCACGAATTCGAGGAAGTCCGCCGCCAGCCCGGACGGGTCGGGATTGTTGATGAGCGAGGTCAGTTCCACCCACACCAGGCCGCCCTTGCCGTCGACCGGTCCCGAGCGCGGGGTGATGGCGCGCACGTTCGAGGCGCCGTCGAAGCGGGCAGGCGAGGCCGTGTAGGTGCCGCCGGTGAAGTAGGCGTCGATCTCGCCGTTGATGAGCGCCGTGGTCATCGCCACCAGGTCGTCGGTCAGGAGCTTGGCGTTGCCGAAGATGGTTTCCGCCGTGCTCTTGAACGTGGCGCGCTTGGCCTCGTCCATTTCCTCGAACGGATTGAGGTCACCGGCAAGCGCCAGGTGCATGATATTCCAGTCGCCATAGGTGAGGACGCCGTAGCGGTCCTTCATGGCCGGATCGAAGAACAGCTTCCAGCCTTGCTCCTCGGCGGTCTCGCGGCTGATCTTGTCGGTATTGACCACGAAGCTGAACGGACCGTAGCGCTGCGGCATGCCGAGCAGGTCGCCGTTGTCCGCGAAAGCCAGCGGATAGGGCTTGGCGAACTCGCCGCTCATCTTCTCGAAGTAAGGCATGAACCGGCCCTTATCGAGCGGCTTGATCAGCCCTTCGGGGGCGAGGCGGCGCGCCCAGGGCTGGTTGACGTTGAGCACGTCCCAGACGTTCAGCTCGCCGGCGCGCAGCCGGTTGATCATGTCCGGGTCGGAAGTGCCGCTTTCGGCACGGACGCGCGCACCGGCGTGCAGGTCACGAAAAGGCCCGAGCACGTTGTCGGTGTTGTAGCCTTCCCAGCACAGAATGTTCAGTTCGTTGTCGCGGGCGGCGAAAGCCGGGCGCCCCTGCCCCATCATGCCGGCCCCGGCGATCCCGGCCAGCCCCATGTTGAATTGCCTGCGCGAAAGCCTCATCGAATCTCCTCCCATTCATCCCAAATTTTCGAACGGTCTCTCCGGACCTTGCTTGGCAGTCTACGCCGGCCGCAAGCGGTCCGCTTGACATGAGCCAGCGGGGATTTGACAAAAGGCGCGGTATTGACGACCTTGTGGGGAGCGACGGCGCCGCAGCCGGCGAGCTGTTGCTTTGTCGTGCGAAATTAGTTTGTCTTGCAAGTTTCCGGGTCTGATGGATAATCGGCCCAAAGTCTTCATTGGCAGGTAGCGACACTGGGAGGGGCCGCACAATGCTAGAGGCGGGCGAGGTTCGTTCGTTCACGCCACCGAAGGTACTGGCATCGGCCGCCAACGGTGTCATCGACATGATCCGGCGAAAGGGAGGCAGTGCCGAGGCGGTCTTCGCGTCCGCGGCGATCCGTATGTCGGACGTCGGCTGCCCGACCAACGAACTCAACCTGCACCAGTATTGCAACCTTTTCGAACAGGCCGCCAGGCAGACGGGCAACGACAATTTCGGCCTCGAGTTCGGCGCGCAGTTCCAGCCGAGGGAACTCGGCCCGATCGGCTACGCCGCAACCTCGTCGCCGACGCTGGGCGCCGCGCTGCGGAACGTCGAGGCCTATTTCCCGGCCCACCAGGGCGAGTCGACCTTCGGCTTCATCCCCGAAGGCGACATCGTTTGGCTGAGCTACCAGATCACCGACCCGCGCATCGTCGACCGCCGCCAGGACGCGGAACTGTCGCTCGGAATGTTCTGCAACATCTTCCGCACGGCGCTCGGCAAGAACTGGGCGCCGCTGGAGGTCCGGTTCGAGCACGCGAAGCCGGAAGGCGACAGCGACCATTCCCGCTATTTCAACGCGCCCGTCCAGTTCTCCCGGCGCACCAACGCCTTCGCGTTCCGCCGCGACATCCTCAGCACGAAGATGCCGGAGCCGGACCCCTATCTCTTCGCCATCATCGAAGCCCTGCTGCGGTCGCGGCGCGACTTCATGGGAGACCCGCAGGACATCGTTTCCGTGCTGCGCAACCAGATCAAGATGTATCTGGGAGAGCGCACGCCGGGCGTCGGCGACATCGCGGCCATCCTCGGGATGAGCAGTTCGACCTTGCAGCGCCAACTCAAGGAAATCGGCGTCACCTATAACGACATCCTGCGCTCCGCCCGCGAGGAGCTTGCCCTGCACTACATGAAGAACGCCGACATGCCGCTGACCGACGTGGCCCTTTGCCTGGGCTATTCGGAACTGTCGGCATTTTCCCGCGCCTTCCGCAACTGGACCGGAATGAGCCCCCACCGGTTTCGCCGGATCGAGGCCTTCAAGAAATAGGCGGCGGCTTCGTCGCCTAAGCCACGTTCCTCAGCTTGCCTTCCATGAGGTCGAGCACGGCGCGCCCCGCCTCGAGCACGTTGGTTCCGGGACCGAAGACGGCGGCGACACCCTGGTCGAACAGGAGCTCATAGTCCTGGCGCGGTACGACGCCGCCGCACACGACGATGACCTCGTGCCCGCCACGCGCCTTCAACTCGCCGATCAGTTGCGGCAGCAGCGTCTTGTGGCCGGCCGCCAGCGAAGAAACGCCAAGCACGCGAACCTTGGCGTCGAGGGCCATCTCGGCGGCTTCAGCAGGTGTCTGGAACAGCGGCCCCGCCAGCACGTCGAAGCCGATGTCGCCGAAAGCCGAAGCGATCATCTTGGCGCCGCGGTCGTGGCCATCCTGGCCGAGCTTGGCCACCATGATCCTCGGCCTGTGCCCGAGCATCTCGGCGAAGGCATCGAGACGGGCCGCCAGCGTCTGGAATTCCGGCTCGCCTTCATAAGCCTTGCCGTAGATCCGGCCGACGACCTCGGGCCTGGCCGTATGGTCACCGAAGGCGCGGCGCATGGCATCTGAAATCTCGCCGACCGTGGCGCGGGCACGGGCCGCTTCCACGGCAGCTTCGAGGATATTGCCCGGACCTCCGGCGGCCACGGCCTCCAGCGCGGCGAGCGTGGCATCAACCCGCGCATCGTCGCGCGAACGCCTGATTTCTTCCAGCCGGCGGACCTGCGCCAGCCGCACGGCCTTGTTGTCGATGTCGCGGCTGTCGATCCGGTCTTCGCTTTCCAGCCTGTAGCGGTTGACGCCGACGATGACTTCCTCGCCCTTGTCGACGGCGGCCTGGCGGCGGGTTGCCGCCTCCTCGATCATGCGCTTGGGCAGGCCGGACGCGACGGCCTTCGTCATGCCGCCCATGGCCTCCACTTCCTCGATCAGCGCCCAGGCCTTTTCAGCCAGTTCGTTGGTCAGGCTCTCGACATAGTAGGAGCCGGCCAGCGGATCGACGACGTTGGTGATGCCGGTCTCGTGCTGGAGGATCAGTTGCGTGTTGCGGGCGATGCGCGCCGAAAACTCCGTCGGCAGCGCGATCGCCTCGTCGAAGGAATTGGTGTGCAGGGACTGCGTGCCGCCAAGGGCTGCCGCCAGCGCCTCATAGGCGGTGCGAACGATATTGTTGTAGGGATCCTGCTCCTGCAGCGACACGCCCGATGTCTGGCAATGGGTGCGCAGCATCAGCGAGGACGGCTTTTTCGGCTCGAACTCGGCCATGATGCGCGACCACAGGAGCCGCGCCGCCCTCAGCTTGGCCGCTTCCATGAAGAAATTCATGCCGATGGCGAAGAAGAAGGAAAGCCGCCCGGCGAAGGCATCGACGTCGAGCCCCTTGGCGAGCGCGGCGCGCACATATTCGCGCCCGTCAGCCAGCGTGAAGGCCAGTTCCTGCACCAGCGTCGCCCCCGCCTCCTGCATGTGGTAGCCGGAAATGGAGATCGAGTTGAACTTCGGCATCTCGCGCGCCGTGTAGTCGATGATGTCGGCAACGATCCGCATCGAGGGTTCGGGCGGGTAGATGTAGGTATTGCGGACCATGAACTCCTTGAGGATGTCGTTCTGGATGGTCCCGGAAAGTTTTTCACGCGCGACGCCCTGTTCCTCGCCGGCGACGATGAAATTGGCGAGGACCGGGATCACCGCGCCATTCATGGTCATGGAGACGGACATTTCCTCCAGCGGGATGCCGTCAAACAGGATTTTCATGTCCTCGACCGAGTCGATGGCGACACCCGCCTTGCCGACATCGCCCTCGACGCGCGGATGGTCGGAATCATAGCCGCGATGCGTGGCGAGATCGAAGGCCACCGACAGGCCCTTCTGGCCGGCCGCCAGCGCCTTGCGGTAGAAGAGGTTGCTTTCCTTCGCCGTCGAGAAACCCGCATATTGCCGGATGGTCCATGGCCGGCCGGCATACATGGTGGCGCGCGGACCGCGCAGGAACGGCTCCATTCCCGGCAGCGTGCCGAGATGGCGGATACCTTCGAGGTCGGCCTCGGTGTAGAGCAGCTTGACGTCGATGCCTTCGGGCGTGCGCCAGACGAGATCGTCCGGCGAGGCCTTCAACTCCCGCTCGGCAAGCCTGTGCCACGCCTCATGGCTGGTGCGCTCGGCCATCGTCCCGCCCCTACTCGAATTCCATGATGAGTTCGTCGACGGCGAGGCTGGCGCCGGCCTCAACGGCGATGCGCGCCACCGTCGCGCGCCGCTCGGCCCGCAGCAGGTTTTCCATCTTCATCGCCTCGACCGTGGCCAGCGCCTGCCCGGCCTCGACCTGGTCGCCGACATTGACGGCAAGGCTGGTGACCACACCCGGCATCGGACACAGCAGCATCTTCGAGGTGTCCGGCGGCAGTTTCACCGGCATCAGCAGGGCGAGCTCGGCAACGCGCGGGCTGCGCACATGCGCCACCACATCCATGCCGCGCCAGCGCAGGCGCATGCCGGTGCCCGCCATCTCCGTCTTGACGCCCGCCGGCACGCCGTCGATGACGAAGCAGGCATGGGCGCGGCCCGGCGTCCAGTCGCTGGCGACAGCGAGGCTTGGGCCCCCGTCGAAAGCGACGGTCGCGCCTTCGGCTTCTTCTTCGACGGCAAGCCTGAAGCGGAAGTCGCCCAGCGCCACCACCCAATCCGAGCCGACCTTGCGCGGATGGTTGGCGAGCGCCCCGGAAATCAGCACCGCGCGCTGTTCGCGGCGCAGCTTCATCAAGGCGGCGATGGCCGCCAGCTTCCGCGCATCGGCCTCACCCGGCGCTACCCCGGCAAAGCCGTCCGGAAATTCCTCGGCGATGAACGCGGTCGTCAGCCGGCCCTCGCGAAAGCGCGGATGATCCATCATCGCCGACAGGAAGGGCAGGTTGTGGCCGATGCCCTCGACTTCGAAATCGTCGAGCGCCTGCGCCATGGCGTCGATCGCCGCCAGCCGGCCCGGAGCCCAGGTGCACAGCTTGGCGATCATCGGATCGTAATACATCGAGATTTCGCCGCCCTCGAAGACGCCGGTATCGTTGCGCACGACCGTGCCGTCGCCACGCGTGCCTTCGACCGGCGGCCGGTAGCGCGACAGGCGCCCGATGGAAGGCAGGAAGTTGCGATACGGGTCTTCCGCATAGAGCCGGCTTTCGATCGCCCAGCCGTTCAGCTTCACGTCCTGCTGGGCAAGGCGCAGCTTTTCGCCGGCGGCGACCCGGATCATTTCCTCGACCAGGTCGATGCCGGTGACGAGTTCCGTCACCGGGTGCTCGACCTGGAGCCGCGTGTTTATTTCGAGGAAATAGAATTTCCTGTCCTGGTCGACGATGAACTCGACCGTGCCGGCCGAGAAATAGCCGACGGCCCTGGCAAGGGCCACGGCCTGCTCGCCCATCGCCTTGCGCGTGGCGGCGTCGAGGAACGGCGACGGCGCCTCCTCGATGACCTTCTGGTTGCGGCGCTGGATCGAGCATTCGCGCTCGCCCAGATAGACGAGATTGCCGTGCTGGTCGCCCAGCACCTGGATTTCGATGTGGCGCGGCTGGGTGACGAATTTTTCGATGAAGATGCGGTCGTCGCCGAAGGAAGCCCTGGCCTCGTTCTTCGACGACTGGAACCCCTCGCGCGCGTCGGCATCGTTCCAGGCGATGCGCATGCCCTTGCCACCGCCGCCGGCCGAGGCCTTGATCATCACCGGATAGCCGATGGAAGCGGCAATGCGGACGGCCTCTTCAGCGTCCGCGATCAGCCCCATGTGGCCGGGCACCGTCGAAACCCCGGCGTCGGCGGCGATCTTCTTGGAGGTGACCTTGTCGCCCATCGCCTCGATGGCGACCGGCGGCGGGCCGATGAAGGCAACCCCTTCCGCATTCAGCGCCTCGGCGAAATTGGCGTTTTCCGACAGGAAGCCATAGCCAGGATGGACGGCGTCCGCGCCGGTGGTGCGCACCGCGTCCAGTATTTTCGCGATGGCGATGTAGGACTGGCTCGACGGGGCCGGCCCGATATGCACCGCCTCGTCGGCCATCTTCACGTGCAGCGCCTCGCGGTCGGCATCCGAATAGACGGCGACCGTGGCGATGCCGAGCTTCCTTGCCGTCTTGATGACGCGGCAGGCGATCTCGCCGCGATTGGCGATGAGGATTTTCCTGAACATCCGAGACCTCATAGCGGCATCGTGTCGTGTTTCTTCCACCGCGGCTCCACGCTCTTACCGCGCAGGGCGGCAAAGGCGCGCGCGATGCGCTTGCGCGAGGAATGCGGCATGATCACTTCGTCGATGAAGCCGCGCTCGGCGGCCACGAACGGATTGGCGAAACGCGCCTCGTATTCGCTGGTACGCGCCGCGATCCTTTCCGGGTCGCCAAGCTCGGAGCGGTAGAGAATCTCGGTCGCGCCCTTGGCGCCCATCACGGCGATCTCGGCCGTCGGCCAGGCGTAATTGACGTCGGCGCCGATATGCTTGGAGGCCATCACGTCGTAGGCGCCGCCATAGGCTTTCCGGGTGATCAGCGTCACCATCGGCACCGTCGCCTGGGAATAGGCGAACAAGAGCTTGGCCCCGTGCTTGATGACGCCGCCATATTCCTGGGCGGTGCCGGGCAGGAAGCCCGGAACGTCGACCAGCGTCAAGATCGGGATCGAGAAGGCGTCGCAGAAGCGCACGAAGCGCGCCGCCTTGCGCGAGGAATCGATATCGAGGCACCCGGCCAAAACCATCGGCTGGTTGGCGACGACGCCGACCGTCTGCCCCTCGATGCGCAGGAAACCGGTGATGATGTTTCGCGCGAAAGCTTCCTGTATCTCGAAGAAATCGCCCTCGTCGGCGATCGCCAGGATCAGTTCACGCATGTCGTAGGGCTTGGCCGCGCTGTCGGGCACCAGCGTATCGAGCCGCATTTCCAACCGCGACGGATCATCGTGGAACGGCCGCACGGGCGGCTTTTCGCGGTTGTTGAGCGGCAAGAAGTCGAACAGCGCGCGCACTTGCTCCAGGGTCTCGATGTCGTTTTCATAGGCGCCGTCGGCGACGGAGGACCTTTGCGTGTGCGTGCGCGCGCCGCCCAATTCCTCTGCGGTGACGACCTCGTTGGTGACGGTCTTCACCACATCCGGCCCGGTGACGAACATGTAGGAGGAATCGCGTACCATGAAGATGAAGTCGGTCATCGCCGGCGAATAGACCGCGCCGCCGGCGCAAGGCCCCATGATCACCGAAATCTGCGGAATGACGCCCGAGGCGTCGGCGTTGCGCTTGAACACCTCGGCATAGCCGGCAAGCGAGGCGACGCCTTCCTGGATACGCGCGCCGCCGCTGTCGTTGAGGCCGATGACCGGCGCGCCGTTGCGCACCGCCATGTCCATGATCTTGCAGATTTTCTGCGCATGCGTTTCCGACAGCGAGCCGCCGAGCACGGTGAAATCCTGCGAAAAGACATAGACCAGCCGGCCGTTGATCGTGCCCCAGCCGGTAACGACGCCGTCGCCCGCCACCTTCTGGCTTGCCATGCCGAAATCGGTGGCGCGGTGCGTGACATACATGTCGTATTCCTCGAACGAACCCTCGTCGAGGAGCACGTCGAGCCGCTCGCGCGCCGTCAGCTTGCCCTTGGCGTGCTGGGCGTCGATGCGCCTTTGCCCGCCGCCGAGACGGGCTTCGGCGCGGCGGGCCTCGAGCTGGTCGAGAACCGGACGCATCAGGCGACGCCCCTGGCCGACAGCCATTTCCAAGCGGCGGGAAAGGCGATTGCCGCGAGCAGCGCCTTGGCGATGTCGCCGGGAATGAAGGGATAGAGGCCGAGCGCCAGCACGGGCTTGTCCCAGCCGATCACCGCACCCAGCCACAAAAGGCCCGGCACATAGATCACGGCGCCGGCAAGCAGCGCCGCCGCCATTGCCGTCGCCGGCCGGCGGTCGAAGCCGCGCCTGGCCAGAAAGCCCGCCACCAGCGCGGCCAGCACGAAGCCGATCAGGAAGCCACCCGTCGGCCCCATCATATAGGCGAGCCCGAGACCCCTTTCCGGCGTGCCCGCGAAAACCGGGAAGCCTGCCGCGCCCTGCGCCAGGTAGAGCGCGACGGCGAGCGCACCGCGAACCGGCCCCAACGCCAGGCCGAGGCCGATGGCGACGAATGTCTGCATGGACATCGGCACCGGAAAGAACGGCACCTGGAATTTCGCCGAAAGGACCAGCAGAAGCGAGCCCGCCAGCACGACGGGAACGTCGGCCGCGACGCCGCGACGGCCGCTTCGCAGGGCAAGGGTGTTGTAGAGGGTCATTGGCAGGCATCCACAAACAGAATGGCACCGCAGGCACGCGCCTGCGCTTTCCCATTAGAATTGCGCTTGCGGCCGGGAAACGATTGAAGGGTGCGGTTGTGTAATATAGTTTCTTGCCCAGTGCGAATTGCGAATTTGCGAAATGTCCGCCAGAAAACTCTATATCGGCCGAAAAATCCGGGAAATCCGCGACAGCCACAAGGCGACCCAGTCCGCCTTTGCCGAGCGCATCGGCATTTCCACCAGCTACCTGAACCAGATCGAGAACAACCAGCGTCCGGTTTCCGCATCCGTCCTTTTGGCGCTTGCGGAAAATTTCCAGATCGATATCGGCGCGATGGCGCTCGGCGACGACGACCGGCTGCTTTCGGCCATAGCCGAAGCGCTCGCCGACCCGCTTTTCGACGGCTACAAGCCCAGCTTGCAGGAACTGAAGCTCGTCACCCAGAACGCGCCGAGCCTCGCCCACGCCCTGATCGCCTGCCACCAGGCCTATCGGAGAAACAGCGAGCAACTGGCCAGCTTCGACGACGCGCTGGGCAGGAGTTCCACGCTGACCGAGCCGTCCTCCTATGAGGAGGTCCGCGACTTCTTCCATTTCGTCGACAACTACATCCACGAACTGGACCTTGCGGCAGAAAAGCTCGCCGGCAAGCTCGGCATTTCGGAACGCGACACGAGCGCGATCCTGCCCGCCTATATCGAGCAGGCGCACAAGGTCAGGATCGTTCGGGCGCAGCCGGGCGAAGACATCATCCGGCACTTCGATCCGGCCGCGCGGGTATTGTACTTCAGCCCCTACTCCCCGCCCTCGACCCGGAATTTCCAGATCGCCTTCCAGATCGCCGAACTCGAGATGGAAGAAGAAGTTTCGGCGATTGCCCGACGCGCCCGGTTCCGCTCCGCCGAAGCGCTGGAAATCTGCAAGATCGGCCTGCGCAACTATTTCGCGGGCGCCTTGACCCTGCCCTATCAAGCGTTCCTGGCGGCCGCGAAGGAGTTGCGCCACGATCTCGAACTGCTTGCCGCTCGCTTCGACGCCAGCATCGAGCAGGTGGCGCATCGGCTGAGCACGCTGCAGCGGCCCGGCCTCAAGGGCGTGCCGATCTTCTTTGCCCGCATCGACCGCGCCGGCAACATCACCAAGCGCCACAGCGCCGCCAAGCTGCAGTTTGCCCGCTTCGGCGCGGCCTGCCCGTTGTGGAACGTGCACCAGGCGTTCGAGCAGCCCGGCCGCATCATCCGCCAGCTTGCCGAGACGCCGGACGGCGCGCGCTACCTGTGCGTGGCAACCGAACTCACCAAGGGCGGCGGCGGTTTCAACGCCCCGCAGCGCCGCTATGCCATCGCGCTCGGCTGCGAGGTCGCCTATGCCGGCGACTTCGTCTATGCCGACAAGCTCGACCACGGCAACCGCGCCGCTTTCGACCCGATCGGCATTTCCTGCCGCATCTGCGAGCGCGCCAGTTGCCCCCAGCGGGCGGTGCCGCCGCTGAACCGCAAGCTGGTCGTGGACCACAATCGCCGCGGTGCGGTTCCCTACGAAATCGCGTAGCGGCCCTGACCGCAGAAGTCTCAGGCGGTTTCGCGCGCGACCACGGTCGTCTCCAGCAGGATCGCCGTACGCTGCGGGTCGGGGTCCTCGAGAAAGCCGATCAAGGCCTCGATGGCGATCCGTCCGGATTCGAAGATGCGGCGATCCACCGTCGACAGCGCACAGTCGAGCAAGGGCGCCAGATAGACATTGTCGAAGCCCATGACGGCGCAATCGGCGGGAACCCGAAACCCGCGCTCGCGCAGCGCGACCGTCGCCCCGATGGCCAGCATGTCGCTCATGCAGCAGATGGCCGTGAAGGACGTGCCGTCGAGAAGTTCCAGCGTCGCACGGCGGCCGAAACTGTGCTGGAATTCGCCGCAGCGCACGAGCGCCGGATCGACGGCCAGACCCGCCTGGCGATGGGCCGCCTCGAAGCCCTCCAGCCGCATCCTCGTGTTGGCGCTTTCGGCCGCTCCGCTCAGGAACGCGATGCGTTTGTGCCCCCGGGAAATCAGGTAGGCGGCCGATTGCATGGCGCCGCTGCGGCAATCCGTGTCGACGGTGGCGGCAAGGCAATCCAGCGTCGCGACCTCGCGGTCCATCGACACGAAGGGAATTCCGAGTTCCCGCAGCAAGCCCTCATTGGGCACGACATCGCTCGCCGCCAGCACGATGCCGTCGACGCCATGCCCGGCCAGGAAGGCGAGATGCGCTTCCTCGCTGGTCGCGATGCCGTCGGAATTGCAAAGGATCGTCGTGTAGCCGCGCAGCCGCGCCGTATCATCGCAGGCCCGCACCAGTTCCGTGAAATAGGGATTGAGAATGTCGGGGACGATGATGCCCAGGACGCGCGAGCGGCGCGTGACCAGCGAGCGAGCGATCGAGTTGGGCGTATAGTTCAGCTCGCGGGCGAGCGCGCGGATGCGCTCGCGCGTCTCCTCGCCGATGAAGGCGTCCTTGCGGTTGAGGACCTTGGACACCGTCGCCGTCGAGACGCCGGCAAGCTGTGCAATATCCTTGATGGTTGTCGCCACGCGCCCTCGCTCTTCGCCACGGCCCCGGCAATCCCGTAACCCGCCGGAGCCGCAAAGTCGACACGGCCGCCACGGAGACAAAAATCGCGAGCGCCCCGGCCGCCTCGTTGACAGAAACCCGAATATAGTGCAGGTAAACGTTTAACTAAACCGGTTTGTGGGCATTTCTTCCAGATGCCGCCGGAACACGGATTGTTCGTGACGTGACGAAACCGCCCAGAATCCCACTGGTCATGGATGTCGACACCGGCACGGACGATGCCATTTGCATTACCGCGGCGACGCTCTGCGCCGACCGGCTCGACCTCGTCGGCATCGGAACGGTTTGCGGCAATGTCGAGATCGAGAAAACCAGCCGGAACACGCTCGACCTCATCGATTTCCTGGAACGTGACATCCCGGTCCATGTCGGCGCAGCTCAACCATTGGCGCGCCCGCTGTGCCCGGCGATCAGCCACGGCGATACGGGGCTGGGCGACGCCGTGCTGCCTGCCGCGCGCAGCAGACATGCAGTCGGCACCGTCACGGAGATGATTGCGGCGGCGGCCGCAGCGCATCCGGGCGCCCTCGAAATCCTGGCCGTCGGGCCGCTGACCAACATCGCCACCGCCCTGACGGAGCGGCCCGAACTGCGCTCGGCGATCCGCCACATCACCATCATGGGCGGCGCGCTGCGCGGCGGCAACATGACGCTCGCCTCCGAATTCAATCTCCATTGCGACCCGGAGGCGGCGCTGATCGTGTTCGAGGCCGGCTGCGGGCTCACCATGGTCGGGCTCGACGTCACGCTGAAGCCCGAATTGCCCACCTGGGTGTTCGACCGCATCCGGGCGACGCCAGGGCGCCCGGCGGATATCGTCGGCCGGGTGCTCGATTTCATGGTCCGGCGCAAGGAGGCGTTCGGCGCCGACGATCCGAACCTGCACGACGTGATCGCGCTCGCGGCGATCGTGCGGCCGTCGCTGTTCGTCTTCGAGAACCATTACGTGCATCTGGAAACCGGCGGGGAGGTCACGCGCGGCATGACCATCGCCGACATCCACAATGTTTCGAAAAAACCGCCAAACGCGCGGGTGGCCGTCGAGATCGACGTCGACGGCTTCTGGAACTGGTTCGTCGATCTATTCGGAGATGGGAAGTAAATGGGACAGGATTCCGCGCATTCCGGCAGTCAGTTCGACCGTCACCGCAAGCTGGTGACGGGCCTTGCCCGGGAGGTCGGCGAAGGCCGCCTCGACCGCCGGGAATTTTTGGCGATGGCCAGCATTTTCGGCGCCTCGACCGCTGCGGCCTATGGCCTGATCGGCCTTGCCGCGCCGGCCGTCGCCCGCGCCGAGGAACCGAAAAAGGGCGGCGTGCTGCGCGTCTCGACCTTCGTCAAGGACCAGAAGGACCCGCGCGCCTTCGACTGGCCGGAAATGGCGAACATCGCCCGCCAGATGCTCGACACGCTGGTGCGCTACGATGTCGACTACACCTTCAAGCCCTCGCTGCTGGAAAGCTGGGAGGTCAATGAGGACGCCACCGAATACACGCTGCATCTGCGCCGCGGCGTGGTCTGGAACAATGGCGATGCGTTCACCGCCGAGGACGTGATCTACAACCTCGAGCGCTGGTGCGACAAGGCGGCCGAGGGCAACTCCATGGCCGGCCGCATGACCGCGCTGATCGACGCCGCCACCGGCAAGGCGCGCGAAGGCGCGATCACCGCGACCGACGACCATACGGTCGTCCTGAAGCTCTCGGCGTCAGACATCGCCATCATCCCTTCGATGACGGAATATTCGTCGCTGATCGTGCATCGCGACTACGAGAAGAACGGCTCCGACCTCGTCGCCAATCCGGTCGGCACCGGCGCCTTCCAACTCGTTTCCTACGATGTCGGGACCAAGGCCGTCGTCAAGCGGCGCGAGGACGGCAAGTGGTGGGGCGGCGAGGCCTATCTCGACGGTGTCGAGTTCATCGACTACGGAACCGACCCGTCAGCCTGGGTGAACGCATTCGAGGCCGGCGAGATCGACACTAATTTCGAGACCACGGCCGACTATGTCGAGATCATGGACAGCCTCGGCCTGGTGAAGTCGGAAGTGGTGACGGCGGCCACCATCGTCGCCCGCACCAATGTCAACAACAAGCCGTATGACGACATCCGCGTGCGGCGGGCCCTGCAGATGGCGACGGACAACGCCGCGGTGCTGACGCTCGGCTATGGCGACAGGGGCACGGTTGCCGAGAACCACCATGTCTGCCCGCTGCATCCGGAGTATTACGCGCTTCCGAAAAAAACGCGCGATATCGAAGGCGCCCGCAAGCTGATGGCCGAGGCCGGCCAGATGGATTTCGAGCACGAGCTGATCACCGGCGACGAGGACTGGCACCGCAGCACCGGCGACGCCGTCGCCGGTCAGCTTCGCGAGGCCGGCTTCAAGGTGAAGCGCACCGTGCTGCCAGGCGCGACCTTCTGGAACGACTGGACCAAGTTCCCCTTCTCGATGACGTCCTGGGGCATGCGGCCGCTCGGCGTCCAGAACCTCGCGCTCGCCTATCGCAGCGGCGAGCCGTGGAACGAATCCGGCTTTGCCAGCCCCGAGTTCGACGCAAAGTTGAACGAGGCGCTCGCCGTGCCGGATCCCGACAAGCGCAAGGCCATCATGAAGGATGTCGAGCAGATCCTGCAGGATTCCGGTATCCTGATCCAGCCTTACTGGCGCTCGCTGTTCACGCATTCGGTGCCGGCGGTCAAGGACAACCCCGCCCACCCCAATCTCGAACAGCATCTCGAGCGGGTCTGGCTCGACCGCTAGGCTTTGCGGGCAGCTCACATCCAGGCCATCATTCCGGGACCGCGCAGCGGAGCCCGGAACGACGCGGACGAAGCCGCTCAGGATTGGCCATGTCCGCCATGGCGTGTCACAGAATGAGGAACGATATGAAAGTCTACCTGGCCGGACCCGAGGTTTTCATCCCCGAAGCCCGCGCTGTCCTCGATGAGAAGATCGAGCTGACCCGGGCGCACGGCTTCGTTCCCGTCTGCCCGGGCGACCTGGAGGCGCCGGCCTCGCTGAAGGGGAAGGCGCGCGGCCTCGCCACCAGCGAGGTCAACGAAAAGCTGATGCTGAGCGCCGATTTCATCATCGCCAACCTGACGCCGTTCCGGGGCATCGCGGCAGATGTCGGCACCGTCTACGAACTCGGCTTCATGTGCGGGCGCGGCTGCCCGGCCTACGCTTTCACCAACATCGCGACCGGCCACTACGAGCGGGTACTGGACTATTACGGCGGCGATCTCAGGACCGACGAGACGGGCGCCGTTCGCGGGCCGGACGGGCTGGAGCTCGAGACCTACGACATGGTGGACAATCTCATGCTGGATGGCGGCATCGAGAACCGCAAGGGGGTAATCGTGCGCCACAACGCAGCACCCGACCGGCTCTATTCCGACCTGACCGGCTTCAAGCAGTGCCTCACCATCGCCGCCAGGCAATTGCTCGCCTGAACGTCCGAGACAGAACTTCGCAAGTCAGCGCGTTGCATGTAAAATCGGGTCATTGCGGCCCGGAGCTGGCCATGGCGAGGTTTGTTTTCAGGATTTGTAATGAGCGTCGATGACCAGGAACTCAGTCTGATTACCCTCGTTGCCAAGCAATATTATTATGAAGGCAAGACGCAGGACGAGATTTCCCAATCGCACAACCTGTCGCGCACCAAGATCGGCCGCATGCTGCGGCAGGCGCGCGATCTCGGCCTGGTCACCATCCGCATCAACCTCAGTCCCATCGAATTCTTCAACCTGGAACGCGAACTGAAGTCCCGTTTCAATATCCAGCACGCGCTGATCGCGGTCGACCACGAGGACGAGGATTTGCAGCGCGTCGCCGTCGCGCAATTGGTTTCGGACCATCTGGTCGAGAAACTTGCCGACGGCATGACGGTCTCCGTCGGCATGGGACGCAATCTTGGCGCGGTCACGGCGCAGCTCGGCGGCCAGAACTCGCGGGACTGTACGTTCGTCAGTTCCATCGGCGGCTCGCTGCGGGCCGGCGAGGGCCTGAACTCGGACCACATCGCCCGGCGTTTCGCCGCTGCTTTCAACGGCCGCAGCGAGACACTCTATGCGCCGGCCTATGTGAGCAACCCGAAGCTGCGCGAACTGCTGCTGAAGGACGAGACGGTGCAGCAGACCCTCAACCGGGCACGGCGCGCCGACATCGCCCTGATTGGCATCGGCGATTTCAGCGAGTCGAGCTACCTGGTGAAGATGGGCTGGTATTCGGCAATGGAAATCTCCCGGGCGCGGATGAACGGCACCGTGGCAGACATTTCCGGCTATGATTTTCTCGATATCAAGGGTCAGCCCTCGGCGCCCGAATTGCAGCACCGTGTCATCGGCCTCTCGCATGAGGACTTCTGCCGCATCCCCAACGTGATCGCGGTAGCCAGCGAACACAACAAGGCGCTATCGCTCCTGGGTTCGCTGCGCTCGGGCATTATCAAGACGCTGGCGACCAGCGTTTCCAACGCGCGCGCCATCATCGAGATCGACGACCAGACCAAGGGCGAAGCCGGGCCGGCAAACCACGGCCGCTGAGCGGAGCCCTACCCTGCGCGTCGTCGCTGGTTGAGCGAATCGAACAGCACCGCAAGGAAGATGACGGCGCCCTGGATGAACTGCACCCAGAACGGCTCGACATTGTTGAGGGTCAGGCCGTTGTTGATGACGCCGATCAGAAGCACGCCGAGGATGGTGCCCAGCATTGAGCCGCGCCCGCCGAACAGCGAAGCGCCGCCGATCACCACTGCCGCGATGGCATTGAGCTCGAGGCCGCTTGCCGCGATGGGCTGCGCCGAATCCAGGCGGCCGGTCAGGATGATGCCGCCGAGACCCGCCAGTGCGCCGGAGATCATATAAACCGAAACCAGCGTGCGCCGTACCGGAATGCCCGACATCATCGCCGCTTCCCGGTTGCCGCCGACGGCGTAGACTTCGGAGCCGAAGACAGTCTTGCTGAGCACGAAGGCGCCGATGCACAGCGCCGCCAGCGAGATCAGCCCTGCAATGGGAAAATAGCCGATCAGGCCGCCGCCGATGGCATCGAAGGCATCATCGAAGCCAAAAATGGTCTGTCCATTCGGGATGATGAAGGCCAGGCCCCGGGCCATCGCCATGGCGGCGAGCGAGACGATGAACGGGTTCATGTTGAGGAAGGTGACGGCCAGGCCGATGAACAGGCCGCAGCCCAACCCGACCAGGATGCCGATGGCGACCGCCACGGGGATGGGAACGCCGGCATGCAGCGAAAGCCCGGTGATCACGCCCGAAAGCGCCACCACCGAACCGGGCGACAGGTCGATGCCGCCGGTGATGATGACGAAGGTCTGACCACAGGCGACCAGCCCGATCAGCGATGTCGCCACCAGGATCGACATGATGTTGGGTGTCGACAGAAAGGAGGTGGTGGTGAGCGACAGATAGGCCACGATCGCCAGGAACACGGCGATGATGGCGATCTCGTTGACATCGCCGGCGAACCAGCGCCGCTTGCGGGGCGCCGTGTCTCCGGTGGTGGTAAGGGCATCGTTCGGGCTCATCTCTTCATCCAACGGCTGCTAGGGACATGATGCCGTCCTGGCTGAAATCGGCGCGTTCGACCTCGCCAACCAGGCGCCCGGCGCGCAGCACGCCGATGCGGTCGCAAAGGCCGAGCAGCTCGGGCAGATCCGACGAAACGATCAGGATCGCCGATCCTGCTTCGGCGAGATCGCCGATCAGGTTATAGACTTCGACCTTGGCGCCGACATCGACGCCGCGCGTCGGCTCGTCCAGCATGAACAGCTTCGGCGACACGCTCATGGCGCGTGCCAGCACCACCTTCTGCTGGTTGCCTCCGGAAAGGCGCCGCACCTCCTGGGCTGCGGACGTGGCGCGGATACGCAGGTTGCGGATCGAGCTTTCCGCCAGCCTCTGCATGGCGCGGAGGGAAACCACGCCCAGCCGCGAAAGTCTGCCGAGGGTCGACAGCGCAATGTTCTGGCGGATGGAAAAGGCAAGCACGAGGCCGTCGAGCTTGCGATCCTCCGTCGTCATCACCACGCCCTGTGCCAGCGAGGCGCGCGGCGAATGCGGCTTGTAGCTTTCCCCGGCGACATGGATTTCGCCCCCCGATATCGGCAACGCTCCGAAGATCGCGCGCAACACCTCGGATCGCCCTGCCCCGACCAGCCCGGCAAGGCCGTAAATCTCACCCGCCCTCACGCTGAAGGAAACGTTGTCGAAGCGCTTGGGCGAGGAAAGCCCGGAAACCTCCAGCAGCTTCCGCCCCGGTTCGATCGGCCGCTTCGGAAAGAAGCTGTCGATCGGCCTGTTGACCATGGCCCGCACCATGGTGGCCTCGGTCCAGTCCGTGGTCCGCCGGGTTTCCACTGTATGGCCGTCGCGCATCACGGTCACCGCGTCGCAGACCTTGAACACCTCCTCCAGGTGATGGCTGATGAAGATGATGCCGACGCCGGCGGCCTTGAGGCGGGCAATGGTATCGAAAAGAATCTGCACTTCATGCCCGGTGAGGCTGGCGGTAGGCTCGTCCATGACGATGACGCGCGCCTTACGCGACAACGCACGGCCGATCTCCACCAGCTGGCGCTGCGCCAGCGACAAGCGCCGCACCGGGGTGGTCGGCGACACGTCGAGACCGACCTGCGAAAGCAGGTCGCGGGTACGCGAAATCAGGGGGCGGCGCCTTACCTGCCCCGCCGCATTGCGCGGCAGGTGGCCGACGAAGACGTTTTCCGCCACCGAGCGGTCGGGGAACAGCGACAGTTCCTGGTGGACGACGACGATGCCCGCCTGCAAGGCCTCGCGGGGCGAATGCGGGGCGTATTTTTCCCCGTCGAGTTCGATCCCGCCTTCGTCCGCCCGGTAGATTCCGGCCAGCACCTTCATCAGCGTCGACTTGCCGGCCCCATTCTCGCCGACGATCCCGAGAACCTGGCCGGCGTCCAGTTCCAGCGAGACGCCGGAAAGCACCTGGACGCCGTGAAACGACTTCGAAACGCCCGCTATCTGCAACAGGTGGGACAAGGCGCCCTCTTAGGATGGACCCGTCAGCCCTTTGCGACTTCCTCCGCCCAAAGACCGTACTTCTTGACTTCGTCGCTGTCGATGTTGTCCTTGGTCAAAAGGATGTGCGGCCAGAACTGGTGGGCCGGGATCGTCGACTTGTCGCCGTTGAAGAACTGGTTGACATAGGCGACCGCCTGCCCCGCCATGGTGAGCGGGTTCTGGGACAGCGTGGCGTCCATGTCGCCCTTGCGTATTGCCGCCAGTGCCTGGGCCGTGCCGTCGATGCCGATGATGACGATATGCTTGGGGTCGTCCAGCGGCACGTTGCGCGACGCCTGCTTGATGGCACGCAGCGCGCCGACCGCGTTGTCGTCGTTGCCGTTGAACACCGCATCGATCTCGGGATTGGCGGCCATGATCTGGCTCATCAGGTTGAAGGCCTTCTCCTGGTCGAACTGCGCTTCCTGCCGGGCCACCAGCTTGAGTTCGGGATTGTCCGCGGCAACCTTCTGGAATTCCTCCATGAAGCCCTTGTCGCGATCGTCGCCCGCAGTCGTGCCCAGCAGGCCGACCAGGTTGACGACATTGCCCTTGATGCTGCCGTAGCGTTTCTTCAACTGCTCGACGATGAACTGCGCGCCTTCGCGACCGAGCGCGACATTGTCGGTCTCGAGGAAGTTGGTCTGGCAATCGCCGCAGGCTGCACCGCGGTCAAGCGTGAAGACGGGAATGTTCTTCTTTTTCGCCTGCTCGACCACCGGCACGATCGAGTTGGCATTGATGGGATTGAGGATCAGCGCATCGACGCCCTGGTTGATGAGATCGACCACCATGGTCGACTGCGTGTTGGCATCGCCATTGGCGTTGGTGTTGAGCAGCGTCATGTCGGGGAACTTGGCGGCGGCATCGACCACGCCCTTGGTCATGCCCTGGAAGAACGGATTGGCCAGCGTGGCAACGTTGTAGCCGAGCTTGATCGGCTTGCCTGCCGCCCATGCGACGGGCAGGCTCCCCAACATCGCGCCCGCAGCCACCGACGCGCCTGAAATCAACACCTCACGACGATTCATTTGATCCTCCCTTAGCCTTTCGCAGGCCGACATTGCCGATCATATGCGCGCGGCATGCGCATATGGGATAACGTTCAAGGGTCCGCGTCAAGGCGTGATCGTCGACACCCCTGAAATTTAAGTTGCTCCTCCGGGAATTGCGGCCATTATAGCCTTGACCCCGCGCCCTGACGTGCGCAAAAATGCACTAGCTGCGCAAATGCGCAAATTGATGAACCAGGGATCGTGAAGCCCGAGGGAGGGACGATGAAGAAGGTCATGAACAAGCCTGTCGACTACGTCGATGAGATGCTCGACGGCCTGTGCGCGGCCCACCCGCGCTATTTCACCCAACCGGAGAAGCGCGTGATTGCGCGCACCGGCGGGGCTGTCCCCGGAAAGGTAGGCATCGTCACCGGAGGCGGTTCCGGGCACCTGCCGATCTTCACCGGCTACATCGGACCGGGCCTGCTGGATGCGGCCGCAATCGGCGACGTATTCGCCTCCCCGTCCTCCGAGCAGATGGCAAGCGCCATGCGCCATGCCGACGGCGGAGCGGGCGTGCTCCGGCTTTACGGCAACTATGGCGGCGACGTCATGAATTTCGACATGGCCGGCGAAACGCTGGAAATGGAAGACATCGCCTCGACCACGGTGCTCCTGGCCGACGACGTGGCCTCGGCGCCGCCGTCCGAGGCCGCGAAGCGGCGCGGCGTCGCCGGCATGGTCTTCGCCTTCAAGGCCGCCGGCGCGCGCGCCGAGGAGCGCGGCGACCTCGCCGAGGTGACGGCGGCCGCGCAAAAAACCGCCGACGCCTGCCGTTCGATCGGCTTCGCGCTCACCCCCTGCATCGTGCCGCAGGCCGGAAAGCCGACCTTCACGATCGGCGAAGACGAAATGGAAATGGGCATGGGCATCCATGGCGAGCCCGGCATCTGGCGCGACAAGCTGAAGCCCGCCGACGCCATTGCCGACGAGATGATCGACCGCCTGCTGGAGGACAGCGGCGTGGGCCGCGGAGAGCGCGTGTCGCTGCTGGTCAATTCGCTGGGGGCCACGCCGCTGGAGGAACTCTACATCGTCTTTCGCCGGCTGCGTTCCCGCCTGTCCGACAAGGGCATCGACATCGTGTCGCCGCTGGTCGGGCGCTATGCCACCTCGATGGAGATGGCCGGGGTGACGCTGACGCTATGCCGTCTCGACAGCGAGATCGAGCACCTGCTCGCAGCCCCCTGCGACTGTCCCTTCTGGAGGAACTGATGGCGCAGGGCGCAGCTTCGGGCACAATCACCGCGAAAGACATCCATGCGGTGCTTTCGCGCATCGCGGCCGCCATGCAGGAGGGTGCCGCCGAACTCAACGCGGCCGACGGCGCGCTCGGCGACGGCGATCTCGGCATCACCGTCTCACGCGGCTTCGCCGAAGCCGCGGCGGCAAGCCTGCCGGACGATCTCGGCATGGCCTTCATGGAATGCGCCAAGGCGATGCAGCGCGTCTCGTCCTCTTCGTATGGCACGCTGCTGGCCACCGCCGCCATGTCCGCCGCCAAGGCGACCAAGGGCCAGACATCGCTCGATGCCGTAGAGGTCCCCACGCTGATCGAAGGCGCGCTCGCGGCCATGATGGCGAGAGGCAAGGGCTCGCTCGGCGACAAGACGGTCCTCGACATACTCGATGCCATGGCCAAGGCCATGCGCGATGTTCCGGCGAACGAACTTTACCAGCGAGGCCTTTCCGCCGCACGGGCAACGCTGGAGGATTTCAAAGCCAGGCCGAACAAGCTCGGCCGCGCCCGCATGTTCGGCGAAGGCAGCATCGGCCTCTACGACCCCGGCCAACTCGCGCTGGTGCGTATCGTGGAAGCCATGCGCGGCCAGGATCGGGAGTTATCGATATGAGTGAAATCGGTTTTCTGGGACTTGGCATCATGGGGCGCGGCATGGTCCGCAACCTGTTGAAGGCCGGGCATGAGGTAACGGCCTGGAACCGCACCAAACGCGATCTGCCCGCCGACCTGGCAAAGGCACGTGTTTGCTCGACCGTGGCCGAGGCCGTCGCCGGCAAGAAGCTTGTCATCGTCTCTTTGACCGGGCCGGACGCACAGCATGACGTGCTTGAAGGCGAAAACGGTCTTTTTGCCGTAGCCGAGAACGGCGCCACCATCGTCGACACGACCACCACCGATCCGGCGCTGGCGGCAGACCTCGCGGCACAGGCCGGGAAGCGCGGCCTCCGCTACCTCGATGCACCGGTGTTCGGCTCCCGCAACGAAGCCTGGGAAGGAAAGCTCGATTTCATCTGCGGTGGCGAACGCGCGACGTTCGATGCCGTGAAACCCATCCTGGAATCGATGGCTGCCACCGTCCATTACCTGGGCGCGAGCGGCAAGGGTGCTGCGGCCAAGCTGGTCGGCAACCTGCTGGTGGCCGCGCAGATGGTGTCGCTCGGCGAGGCGCTGTCCATCGCCCGCAAGGCTGGGCTCGAGCCGGATGCGTTGATGGGCTATCTCGACGTGACGGATTTTTCCTCGGGCCTCATTCGCGGCGTCGGCCGCGCCAGCCTGAAGGGCGATTTCGCCCCGAACTTCTATCTCAAGCACATGCTCAAGGACGCCCGCCTGATCGGCGCCTTCGCCCGCAGCCTGGGTGTTTCGGCACCCGCTTCCGGCATGGCGGCCGAGCTTTACCAGGGTGCGCTGAACAAGGGCTACGGCGAACTGAACGCATCCGCGCTGCACAAACTGCAATTCGAACTTTCCGGGGTCGAGGAGAAACAGGCTGCCGGGAACTGACCAGTATTACCCCCCGGTCAGGCGGGGGAAGCGACCAACCCAAGGGAGGAAATGAATGTCGATCAAGTCCAGAACCATAGTCGGCGCTGCCGCCGTCGCCCTGCTGGCGGGCGCCTTCACCGGCGCCTACGCGCAGGACAAGAAGTACAACATCGTCACGGTGGTGAAGATCAGCGGCATCCAGTGGTTCAACCGCATGGAGGAAGGCGTCAAGAAATTCGCCGCCGATACCGGCAATAACGCTTATCAGGTCGGCCCGGCCAAGGCCGACGCGCAGTTGCAGGTCCAGCTCCTGGAAGACGCCATCGCGCAGAAGGTCGATGCCATCACCGTGGTACCGTTCGCGCCCGAGGCGCTCGAACCGGTGCTGAAGAAGGCCATGGATGCCGGCATCAAGGTCGTGTCGCACGAGGCCTCGACCATCAGCAACGTCGATTGGGACATCGAGGCGTTCAAGAATGCCGCCTATGGCGAGCACTTCATGAAGAAGCTCGGCGAATGCATGGGCGGCAAGGGCGAATACGCGGTCTTCGTCGGCTCGCTGACCTCGAAATCGCATAACGAATGGGTGGATGCGGCGATTGCCTACCAGAAAGCCAACTTCCCCGACATGAAGATGGTCGGCTCCAAGAACGAGACGAACGACGACCAGCAGCAGGCCTATGCCAAGACGCAGGAACTGCTCAGGGCCTTCCCGAACGTGCGCGGCTTCGAAGGCAGCGCCTCCACCGACGTCGCCGGCATCGGCCTGGCGCTGGAGGAACGCGGCATGGGCGACGATACCTGCGTGGTCGGCACCAGCCTTCCCTCCATCGCCGCCCAATATCTCGATACCGGCTCGGTGGACATGATCTCGTTCTGGGATCCGTCGCTTGCCGGTTATGCGATGAACAAGATCGCGGTCATGCTGCTCGACGGTAAGGCACCGACGGAAGGCATGGATCTCGGGATTCCGGGGTACGAAAAGGTCTCGCTCGACGGCAAGGTGATCTATGGTCAGGCCTGGGTGGACGTGACGAAGGATAATGCGAAGGATTATCCCTTCTGATCGCCGCACAGATCGTAAAGCTTCCGGCGGACCACACGCCGGAAGCCCTTGTTGAACGACTGGCTATTTGATGACCGAAGCTCCGCTCATCCGGCTCGACGCCATCTCGAAATCGTTTGCCGGCGTGCAGGCTTTGAACGGGGTCTCCTTTTCCATCGGGGCGGGACAAGTGGTCTGCCTCGCCGGTGAAAACGGCAGCGGCAAATCCACCCTCATCAAGATCCTCGCCGGGGTGGAAAAGCCGGATGGCGGACAGGTGACGATCGAGGGCGAGAGCTTCCCGGCACTCGACCCGCGCGTTTCGGTGGCGCGGGGCATTCAGGTCATCTACCAGGATTTCGCGCTTTTTCCCAACCTGACGGTCGCCGAGAATATCGCCTTCAGCGCCGAACTGGCGTCCGGGCACAGGCTGGTGAACCGCCGACGCATCAAAACTCTGGCGGAAACACTGCTCAAGCGGATCGCGGTGGATATACCGCTCGACGCGCGCGTCGAGACGCTTGCCGTCGCCGACAAGCAGCTCGTGGCAATTGCCCGCGCGCTGGCGCTCGATGCCCGTCTCGTCATCATGGACGAGCCGACGACCGCACTTACCGAACGCGAGGTGCAGTCGCTTCTCGCCATCATCCGGCGCTTGAAAGCGGCCGGGGTGGCCGTGCTGTTCGTCAGCCACAAGCTGGCCGAAGTCTTCGAGGTTTGCGAAAAGATCGTGGTGATCCGCAACGGGCACGTCGTCTCGGACAAGCCGGCCGCCGAATTCAATCTTGACTCGCTCGCCTTCCATATGACCGGCCGCCATTTCGAGATGACCGTCGCGCGCGCATTCGACCCCGAAGCCGCGCCGATCCTCGAGGTCGCCGGCCTTGGCCGCGACGGGGCGCTTCGCGACATCGACTTCGCGCTGCGGCCGGGCGAGGTGCTGGGCATTGCCGGGCTACTCGGCTCCGGCCGCACCCAGCTGGCCAAGGCCCTGTTCGGACTGCTGCCGATGGACAGCGGCGAAATCCGGGTAGACGGCGAGAAGGTGGCGCTGGCAAGTCCGCTCGACGCCATCGCCGCCGGCATCGGCTACGTGCCCGAGGACAGACTGACGGAAGGACTGTTCCTGTCGCAATCCATCGCCCGCAACATAGCCGTCGGCCGGCTCGACGCCTTTTCCGGACCGCTCGGCTGGCTCGACCGCGATGGCCTAGGCGGAGAGGCGCGCGACTGGCTGAAGCGACTCAACGTTGCCGCGCCGAACGCCGAGGTGCCGGTGAAATCGCTTTCCGGCGGCAACCAGCAGCGCGTGGTGCTGGCGCGTTGGCTCGCCGGCAGCCCGCGCATCCTGATCCTGAACGGGCCGACCGTCGGCGTCGATATCGGCTCCAAGGCGGATATCCATGGCATCATCGCCGATTTAGCCGAGCGGCGGCTGGGCGTCGTCGTCATTTCGGACGACCTGCCCGAGCTCATCGGCTGCTGCCACCGCATCCTGGTCATGAAGGCCGGGCAGATCGTGGAAGAAATTCCCGGCGGCAGCATCGACGCCGGCGAGCTCGCGGCCAGGCTGGCTTCCTAGGAGACGACGGGCGCAATGAAGATCGACTGGACGCGCAACGAAACGCTGGTCTTCCTGGTGGTGGTCGCCTTCTGCGTGCTGACGACGGCGGTCGATCCGGCATTCCTGTCGCTGCCGACCCTCTTCGACCTGCTGCGCAATTCCATCGTCACCGGCATCTTCGCCATCGGCGTGCTCCTCGTGCTGATATCCGGCGGCATCGACGTCTCCTTCACGGCGATCGCCGCGTTCGCCATGTACACCACCACGTTGACGCTGGTGAAACTCGGCATCGATGTGCCCTGGTACGGCATCTTTGCGCTGTCGATCCTCATTGGAACCGGGCTTGGGCTTGTCAACGCCGTCTTCATCGCGGGTTTTCGCCTGCCGACTCTGATCGTCACGCTGGGCACGCTTTCGGCGTTCCGCGGCTTCCTGCTCACCTTCGTCGGCAGCCAGCTGATCTCGAACGTACCCGCCGGCATGCGCGACTTCTCGCGGCTCACCATGCTGCGCGGCACCACCAGCGAGGGCTATTTCTATTCGCTGCCATGGGCCTTCGTGGCTCTTGTCCTCGTCGTGGCGGGAACCTGGTTCCTGCTCAACAAGACCCTGCTCGGCCGCAAGATCTTCGCCATCGGCGGCTCGTCCGATAGCGCGCGCCGCATCGGCATCGGCGTGCGCGGCGTGCAGGTCTTCGTCTATGCCTATGTCGGCGCGCTGTCGGGGCTGGCCGGCATCATCCATGCCTCGCTGGCGCGGGTGGCCAACCCGTTCGACCTGGTCGGGCTGGAGCTTTCGGTGATCGCGGCGGTGGTGCTCGGCGGCGCACGCCTGACCGGCGGATACGGCACCATCACCGGCACGCTGCTCGGCGTGGCGCTGATCGTGCTCGTCTCGAACAGCCTGATCCTGCTCGGCATTCCCTCGACATGGCAGAGCGTCGTCATCGGCGCGCTGATCCTGCTCGGCACCGGCCTGCCCGCCTACCAGGCCAAGCGCGCCGCATTGAGGGCCGGCTGACAGTGGACCAGGACATGAACAAACCCACCGCCCCGCGCACCGCCGGCCAGTCGCGAGGTATCCAGGCGCTGCTGTCGTCCGAGATCGGGCAGCTTTCGGTGCTGACCGTCATCATTTTCGGGGTGATGGCGGCCCTCGACCCGTCGCGCTTCCTCACCATGGGCAATTTCAGCTCGATGGCGTTCCAGTTTCCCGAATTCGCCATCCTGTCACTGGCCATGATGCTGTCGATGATGACGGGCGGCATCGACCTGTCCGTCGTCGGCGTATCCAACCTGGCCGCGGTCATCGCCGCCCTGCTCCTGTCGACGCTGGCCGGCCCGCAGGCGGTGGGACTGGTCGGCGGCGGCACGATCGCGCTGGCGATCGCGGCGGCGCTTCTCGTCGGCACGGTGTGCGGGCTGCTCAACGGCATCGTCATCGGCATCTTCGGCCTGCCGCCGATCCTGGCCACGCTGGGGTCCGGCCTGATCTTCACCGGCCTGGCCGTGGCGATCACCGGCGGCAGCGCGGTTCTCGGCTTCCCGGCCGCCTTCGCCTTTCTCGGCAACGGCGCCATTGTGGGCGTGCCGATGCCGCTCATCGTCTTCATCGTCGTCGCCGTGATCGTGTGGCTGGTGCTGGAGCGCACGGCGCTGGGACTGCGCATCCAGATGCTGGGCACCAACCCGCTCGCGGCTCGCTTCGCCGGCATCGACGACCTCGCGGTGACGGTGCGGACCTATCTTCTTTCCGGCATCTTTTCCGCCTCGGCCGGCCTGGTGATCATGAGCCGGGCCAATTCCGCCAAGGCCGACTATGGCTCCAGCTACCTGCTTCTATCCATCCTGATCTGCGTACTCGGCGGCATCAATCCCTATGGCGGTTTCGGCCGCGTCGCCGGGCTGGTGCTGGCGGTGCTGTCACTGCAGTTCCTGTCGAGCGGCCTCAACATGCTGCAGGTGTCGAACTTCGCCAAGGAACTGATCTGGGGCGGCCTGCTGCTGGCGGTGATGGTGGCGAACGGCATCCAGTTTCGCCGCAAGCGCCGGTAGGCGCACGGACCGCGCTGCTGCCGGCGTCAGTGTTCGGGAAACAGCGCCTTCAAGCCGGAACGTGACGCCTCAGCCACCCCGCGCTCGGTGATCAGCCCGGTGACGAGCCGCGCCGGGGTTACGTCGAAGGCAGGGTTGCCGGCCGGCGTCGCTTCCGGCGAGACACGAACCTGGGCGATCTCGCCCGATGCCGTCTTGCCCCATACCAGCGAAACCTCCTCGCCCGAGCGCTCCTCGATGGGGATTTCCCGGATGCCGTCCGAAACCGTCCAGTCAATGGTCGGCGATGGCAGGGCGACATAGAATGGCACGCTGTTGTCCTTTGCCGCAAGGGCTTTCAGATAGGTGCCGATCTTGTTGCAGACATCGCCATTGGCGGCCGTGCGGTCGGTCCCGACGATGACCAGGTCGACATCGCCATGCTGCATGAGATGGCCGCCGGCATTATCGACGATCAGCGTATGCGGCACCCCATGCCCGGCCATCTCCCAGGCGGTAAGCTGTGCGCCCTGATTGCGCGGCCGTGTTTCGTCGACATAGACATGGACCGGGATCCCCGCTTCCATCGCCAGATAGATCGGAGCGGTCGCCGTGCCGTAGTCCACCGTGGCCAACCAGCCTGCATTGCAGTGGGTCAGGATATTGACCCGTTCTCCGGGTTTCTTGCCGGCAGCGATCTCGCGAATGATGGCGAGCCCGTTTTCCCCGATGGCGCGATTGAGTTCGACATCCTCGTCGGCAATCCCGGCGGCGCGCCGATAGGCCATTTCGGCGCGCTCCCCTACGGGAACCGGCCGCAGCAACTTGCGCATCTCGTCCAGCGCCCAGCGCAGGTTGATCGCGGTCGGGCGGGTGGCATGTAGCTTTTCCCAGGCGGCATCGAGCGCCGTGTCGGAAGGATCGGCCGCCATCGCAACCGCCATGCCGTAGGCGGCCGTGACGCCGATCAGCGGCGCGCCGCGCACCCACATGTCACGGATGGCGACGGCTATGTCGTCCACGGTGCGGAGGGTGACGATACGGAATTCATGCGGTAGCCAGCGCTGGTCGATGATGTCGACGGAGCACCCGTCCTTATTGAGCCAGATGGTGCGGTAGTGGCGGTCGCCGACATTCATGGACGCATTTCCTTCTCGATCCTCGAGGCCAGCCCGTTCACTTCCTCGATGCTGTGGATACGATCCCGGTTGACGGCAAGGTAACGGCCGAAACGCAGCGCCGGCGCCTCGCACCGCGCTCGCAGTGCCTTGTCCTCGATGGTTTCGAAATCGGCATTATGGGCGAGGCCGAGAATGCGGCGATGGATCTCGATGCCGGCAAAACCGAGCAAGTCCTGCCAAAGCGAATTCAACACCTCGTCCAGTGCCTGCTCGGCGCCGAGCGGATCGCCGCGATCCTCGAACAGGCTGGTCGCGTAGAGCATGCCCGTGCGCTCCGTGCGCCACAATCGCGAAAACTCCGCGCGAAAGACCGACCAGGTCTGCCATACGACGCGCAGCAGGTAGGCCCGCATCGAGGCTCGGGAATTGCCCTCCTCGTGGCCGGCCTGGGCGAAGAAGGCCATCCAGAAATTGGCAAGCAGCATGCCGACATCGAAAGCCATCGGTCCATAGAACGCGAACTCCGGATCGATCACGCGGGTATCTTCGTCCGTGACCATGATCGAGCCGGTATGCAGGTCGCCGTGCAGCAGCGTTTCGGCATTGGCCGCGAACAGATGCTTGAGGCGCTGCGCCGCCACCTTGAGGTCACGGTCGGCGCGAAGCTCGGCCACCAGAGGCTCCAGCCCCGGCGTATGACGGTTGAGTTTGGCCTCGAAATAAGGATCGGTAAAGACGAGGTTTTCGGTGATGTCGCACAATTCGGCATTGTCGGCGAAAAGCGCCAGATCGGCCTTGCGTTCACGCGCCGTCATCGCGAGGTCGGAGCCGCGAAACAGCGTGCGGGCACAAAACAGGCCGAGGTCGGTGGCGATACGCGGCAACTCACGGCCGTCGATAAGCGCCCGGCGCAGGATGACGTGCGGCGACAGGTACTCCATCACGATCAGCGCCTGCGCCTCGTCGAAGTGGAAGATCGCCGGAACCGAACCCTTGCCGGCACGGGCTTCCTGCCGGATCAGCGCGTGGTATTCGAAGAAGGAGCGCTTGAGTGGCAGCGGCCATCCCTCGCCTACGAGGCGTACATAGGGCAGCGCCTGCTTGACGATGACGGTGCCTTTCGGCCCCTCCACGATGAAGACGAGATTGAGGTTGCCATCCCCGACCTCGCGCACCTTCCAGGCCGAATGATCGGGGCCGAGATGGGTCGCCAGGGCATCGAGCCCGGCAAGGCGGATCGGCAGCGTCTGAATCGTCAGCGCCTCGAATGAAGCGGGTCTCGTCATGTCCACCTCGGATCCGATTTCGGTTCTCAGCCGAGATTAGTATGGCCGAAACAGCCATGGCAATCTCGGCTAACCCGCCGCCGGGTTTTTCCTGCGCATCGCATTCCGGTCAGGCGTTGCGCCTGGCTTTCGCATCCGGAATCGCCGCTCGCCGCCGACTAACCCTTGGGGTTCCGGCGACGGGGCAGCGGCTCGCCGAGCCGACCTTCCCTGGCGCGCAATCTTGCGCCCCGCGCTTCTCGAAGGTTCGTGGCGGCATCGTTCTGCCGGGCGCAGGCATCTATGCGCAGGTCGATAGTTTCAGGCACCGGCAAGCCGGCGGCAGCCATGCCCTGATAACGCGCCCACACCGCGCGCTTTTTGCGTACCTGATGCGGCTGCATGACATCGAATTCCCGGAACGTGGTTTCGCGATCGATCACGATGGCGCCGTCCGCGATCGCAGCGTCGAACAGTTCCCGCCCCCTTGCCGTGCGCACGATGATGCCGTTAAAACCTTCGTCCTCGCCAGTAGGGCCTCCGCCGGGCCAGAAATCCGATGCGGCAATGTCAGCCGCCTCACCAATGGCGTCAGGGCAAATCTTGCAACGCGGCTGGATCATCCACTTCGATTCTTCGGCCCACATATCCCGATAGGTAAGGGCCTCGGACCTTTCGGCCGTCTCGACGCAGGTCAGGCCGGGGTTGCCATAGCCGCGATAGCGAAACAGGCGAAGCTGATCTTCCGTCATCCCGAAATCCCGAAGCACCTCCTCGGATTTGGCCAGGTCGGAAGCGCCGCCGCAGACGAAGACCAGCGTGTAGCGAAGGTATTCGGCAACCCTCTCATCGAGTTGGGAAAGGTTCCGGATCGCGTTGATGTCGCAGGGCTTGGCGATGACGGCAAAGGGCCGTTCGCGGGAAAGCGCCGCCTCGAAGTCGAGAAGCGGGGCAGCAGGGCCATATCGTGATCCGGCCGCCTCCAGTACCGCCTCGGCATCGAAACTGAGGGTTTGCTCGGTGCGCATGGGAAAGCCCGGCTTCGCTTTCACATGCAGGATGAAGTCGACGCGACCGGAAGACAGGAGATACTGCCCGAGCGCCGTCAGCACGCCACCCGACGAGCACCGATGCCGGACATCCGGATTTCCCGCATGGCCAACTGCGAGCGCGGCGGCTGGCCCCCAGATCGTATCGACAGGCGTTCCGGGCGCAAGTTCCGCCTGCCTGGCTCCCTCGACCTTCAAGCCAGGGCAGATCGCGTTGATGATCTCGTCCTCTTCGCGCGATAGCCTGTCCACCGGAACGGGCCGCTCTCGGCCCTCGGGCGTGAGTACCAAAGCCAGGCGATCCTCGCCGACGACGCTTTGGCAAAGCCCGCAGCCGATACACAGCCCGGCCTGAACGATCTGCTGCGTCGTCAGGGGATGGTCGTCGTTTGCGCGCATGGAGACCCTCACTACGTTCGCTGAAAACAGCCCAGCCATGCACCTGGCCAGAGAGCGGTGACGGTGCGAGCCCCTGCCTGGCCGCCCCGTCACATCATCGTTCAACGCATCATCACACGTCAAACAGGTCGCCTGCCCTCAGTCGATCCCCAGGCCCTTCCGGACCGCAGGCAGCCCTTCCGCACCGTCGAGCGTCGTTACGCCTTCCAGCCAGCCTTCGAGAAGTTCGGGGTGCAGGCCGATATACTTCACGGCCGCTGCCGGCCCATCCATGCCGTCTTCCAGAATATAGCCCATCATGGTGTTCTCAAGCTCGACGGAGAACTTCAGGCTCGTGAAGAACCGGCCGAGATTCGGGCACTCCTGCGCAAAGCCCGACCGCGCGGCGGTCCAGACCGTCGCCCCGCCCTGGTCGGGGCCGAACCAGTCGTCGCCACCTTCGAGATAGCGCATGGCAAGCCGGTTGTTCATGGGGTGCGGAGCCCATCCCATGAACACCGCCCAGTCCTTGCCCCGCACCTTGCGCTGTATCTCCGTCAGCATCGCCTGTTCCGAAGACTCGACAAGTTCGAAATCCTTGAGACCGAACGCGTCGCCCGCGATCATGTCCAGAATTATCTGGTTGCCGTCGCTGCCCGATTCGATGCCGTAGATCTTCCTGTCGAGACGGTCCCGGTACTTGGCGATATCGGAAAAATTCCGCAGGCCGCCTTCCCACACGTAGTCCGGTACGGCCAGCGTCCATTTGGCGCCAGTCATGTTGACGGTCAATTGCACGACCGATCCGTCGTCGAGATAAGGCTTGACCAGGCTGTCGACGCTCGGCGACCACGAGTTGAGAAAAACGTCGACGTCCTTGTTCTTGAGGGAGGCGAAAATCAGCGGCGCCGACAGCACTTCCAGGTGCGTGTCGTAGCCGAGGGGTTTCAGGAGGACCGCCGCCAGTCCGTTCTGCGCGATGTTGTCCGTCCAGTTTCCGTCCGCGAGCCGGGCGGTCTTGCACCCGGCGCCATCCGACGCAAAGGCGTTACCGGCGAGGATGGAAAACGCCACCGTCGCCACAAGCTTGCAAATTCGCATCCGTATGTCTCCTCTCTCGGATCGAAAGCATAAATCTCCGGGCGCGCCACGCATGCGGGCCGCGCACATGGTCTCAGTCCACGCTTAGCCGCTTTGGCCAGAACCGCGATTTCAGCCAGTAGCCCAGCGTGGTGGTCGACCAGTTCGAGGTGATCTTGTCGGACCCGGTCTTGTACCAACTCGTGCAGTTGCCGGCCCATGCGGTCCGGGCGAGCTCGTCCTGGAGGGTCTGCTGATAGCCGGCCATCTCGTGGGAATCGATTGCGATCGTCTTTTTATTGGAGCGGTGGAGCCGCCGGATCGCCTTCGAGATGAAATGCGCCTGGCACTCCAGCATGAAGACGATGGAGTTGTGGCCGAGGTTGGTGTTGGGCCCGTACATCATGAAAAAGTTCGGGAAGCCGGGGACCATTATGCCGAGGTAGCCCTCGGCGCCGCCGGCTTCTTCCCAGACTTCGTGCAGTTCCTTTCCTTCTGCGCCGATCACGGCAAGGCCGGGCAGGAACTCCTGGGCGGTAAAACCGGTCGCAAGCGCCAGCATGTCCAGGTCGATGCTGGTTCCGCCGGCAAGCTCCACCCCGCCGGGCGTCACGCGGCGGATCTGTGCCGTGCAGACATCGACATTGGGGCGCTCCAGCGCCGGCAGGAACGTGTCCGAAAGCAGCACCCGCTTGCATCCCAGCGGATAGTCGGGCGTCATTTGCCGGCGCAGCTCCGGCGATGCCACCTGGCCGTCCAGCCATTCGAGCATTTCCCTGCTGCGGCGTTTCTGCCTGCGCGAGCCATCGAGAAATTCGGGCCATGAGCGCTCCCACGACCAGTAGATCGAATAGCGGTACAGGCGCTGCCACAGGGGGAACCGGCGAAACCGACGTTTCTCGCTCTCGGTGAAGTCGCGGTCGTCCTTCGGGCACATCCACGGCGCGCTGCGCTGGAACAGCGTCAGGTGGCCGGCCTCCGCCGCCAGTTCAGGCACGAGCTGAATAGCGCTGGCGCCGGTGCCGATCACGCCGATGCGCTTGCCGCTCGCCGAGAAGCCGGCATCCCATCTTGCCGTATGCAGGACGGGACCGGCAAAATCCGCAAGGCCCGGCAGCGCCGGGAACGCCGGCTCGGTCAACTGCCCCATGGCGGAAACGACCGTCCGCGCGCGGAAGATTCCCCGGCTACTTTCGACGTGCCAGAGGGTGTCGGCCATGTCGAAACGAAGCCTCGTGACATTGCAGCCGAAGCGGATGTTGCGCGTGATGCCGAAGCGGTTCGCCGTGTCACGCAGATAGGCATGGATTTCCGGCCCGGGCGCGAAGCGGCGTGACCAGTCGGGATTCGGGGCGAAGGAGAAACTGTAGTGGTGAGATTGCGTATCGCAAGCGACGCCCGGATAGATGTTGTCCCGCCAGGTGCCGCCTACGTCCTCGGCCCGCTCCAGGACGAGGAAGCGCTGCCCTTGCCGGGCGGCGTGAAAGGCCATGCCGAGCCCGCCGAAGCCCGAGCCGATGATAATGAGATCCATGATCGCGTCAGAGGAGGCGTTCGCCGGTTTCCCCTTCGAAACCTGAGCCGTCATGAGAGTCCTCGCGGTCGAAATTATTATTATTGAATGGTACAATAAAAATAAATTGACTCAACCGGAAAGTCGACTCATTGTTCCCTCTCCGGGGAAAGGAGCTGACGTGCCGAAAGTCGGAATGGAGCCGGTTCGACGGCGCCAGATTATCGCCGCGACCAAGACCTGCATCCATCAGGAGGGCATTGCCCGCACCAGCGCCAGCCGCATCGCCCGGGAGGCGGGCATCGCGCCCGGTCTGATCATGCATTATTTCGACGACAAGGACGAACTGCTGCTGGAAACCTTTCGCAGCATCTATCGCGACCTCGCCACCGACACCCGCCGCCGCCTCGGTCTTGCGCGGTCGCCGGCAGAGCGGATGCTTGCCCTTATCGAAGCGCAGATATCCCCCTCGACCTTGACGCCGGAGGCGGTGACGGCCTGGCTCGTCATCTATTCGACGATGCGCGACTTCCCCCTGCTGGAGCGGATCGAACGCGCCTACGACCGCCGGCTGATCAGCAACCTGACGCACGAATTGCGCGGCATGGGGCTGGACGTGGCCGAAGCGCGCGACATCGCCGAGGAGCTTTCCATCCTGATGGACGGCTTGTGGCAGAATCTCGCCAATCCGGTGACCTTCACCGTCGAGCGGGCCAGGCGCCTTCTCTATCGCTATCTCGCGATACGCCTCCCGAACGTCACGCTCACACCACCGGAAGACGACGCCGCTCGGCGCGCCGCAGAGGATGCAGGCTTGAGCGCCGAGGCCCGACAATTCCTCAAGGACAACCTGCCGGTCGTGCCGGTTCATCTCGCGGCCGGCAGCATTGTCAAGACGCGCAACCAGCTTGCCCAGCTCTATCGCCCGGAGGCGAAAGCCTCCGCCCAGGCCTTCGGCCTACGCCTGTCCCAGGCGCGCCTCGGCGATATCGCAGCCTTGCGGGTGATCCCGAAATCGCTGGAACAGGAAGCCGGTGCCTCCATGCCGGTGCCTCGCCTCTTCTATCTCTTCGGCGGCGGCTACGTCACGGGCGAGCCGGAACTCGACATGCCGGTGATCGGCGCCCTCTCGGGGAGGCTCCAGGCGATATCGCTCGCGCCCCGCTACCGGCTGGCGCCGGAGGCCCCCTACCCGGCAGCCCTCGAGGACGCATTCGCGGCCTATCGTGCCTTCGCCTCGGAAGAGGGTCCTTTCTGGGTCGTGGGGGAATCGGCCGGCGGCGGCCTCGCACTGGCCATGTTGCAGAGGGCGGAGCGCGAGGGTCTGCGCCGGCCGGCTGCGATCGCCCTCCTGTCGCCCTGGGTCGACCTGACCCACAGCCTGCCTTCCGCCAATGACGGCATCGACCCGACCTTCACCCGGCGCAACCTGATGGAATCGGCCCGCC
The DNA here is from genome assembly GCF_042646345.1 of Aquamicrobium soli. NCBI lineage: Bacteria > Pseudomonadati > Pseudomonadota > Alphaproteobacteria > Hyphomicrobiales > Phyllobacteriaceae > Aquamicrobium > Aquamicrobium soli. The sequence goes on from NZ_JBHRTK010000008.1 coordinate 84,309, forward strand.
TCTATGCCGGGCCTGAAAGCGACCTCTCGCAGCCGGGCCTGTCGCCCCTGTTCGGCACCCTGTCCGATCTCCCGCCAATCGTCATCACGACCGGCAGCCGGGACATCCTGGAGGAACAGGCGCATGCGCTGGCCGCAGCGATCACGACGGCGGGCGGAGCAGCCGAACTGCATGACTGGCCCGGCCTGTGGCACGTGTTCGAATATTATCGCGAGCTGCCCGAAGCCGCCCAGTCGCTCGATCGGATAGCCGGCTTCCTCCGCAGCCATATGCCGCTCAAGCAGGAGCAGGCCGCATGATCCAGGAAAAAGGAAACACTGCGATGGCGCGGTTTGACGGGCACGTCGCGATCGTGACGGGAGGCGCTTCGGGTATCGGCAGGGCAAGCTGGCAGCGCCTGGCCGACGAAGGGGCAACCGTCGTCGTCACGGATATCGCGGACCGCTGCGAGGGGCTCGACGAATTCGGCGAACGCGGCCTGTTCGTGCAGCACGACGTGCGCAGCCGCGAACAATGGCAGGCGCTCGTCGAAACCGTCCGCGACCGGTGGGGCCGCCTCGACATCCTCGTGAACTCCGCCGGCATCCTCCGCGAAGGGACGGTGGAGGACACGGACTACGAGACGTGGCGTCAGGTGATGGCGGTCAACGTGGATGGAACCTTCTGGGGCTGCCAGGCCGCCATTCCTCTCATGAACGACAGCGGCGGCGGCGCGATCGTCAACGTGTCGTCGGTGTCTGGCCTGAAGGGAGACGCGGAGCTGGCCGCCTATGACGCGAGCAAGGGCGCCGTGCGCCTGCTGTCCAAGGAAGTCGCGCTGTTCTGCGCGTCGAGAAACTATCCCATCCGGTGCAATTCGGTCCATCCGGGCGTCGTCGAGACACCGATGGTGAAGACCTTCCTGGAAACCATGAAACTCTCGGACGTTGCGGACTGGACCCAGCCGATCGGCCGCCTGATCCGCCCGGCAGAGGTGGCGGGCATGATCGCCTGGCTGTCTTCCAGTGCTGCTTCCCTCGTCACCGGCAGCGAATTCACCATCGACGGAGGGGCGACGGCATGATCTCGCTGAAAGGCAAGGTGGCTCTCGTCACCGGGGCGGCATCCGGTCTCGGCGCGGCGTCGGCCCTGCTTCTGGCCAAGCATGGCGCCCAGGTCGTCCATGCGGACCTGAAGCCGCGGCCGGAGGAAGGCTGGCACGCGATCGACGTCGCCAGCGAGGCAGCCTGGCAGGAGTTCGTCTCGCATATCGTCGCAAAATTCGGCCGTCTCGACATCCTCGTCAACGCGGCCGGCATATCCCTTGAGGGAGACACCGTTCTGGAATGCACGGCCGAGACCTGGCAGCGGACGATGGCCGTCAATCTCGACGGCACCTTCCTTGGCTGCAAGCATGCCATCCCGGCCCTGAGCGCCGGCGGCGGCGGCGCGATCGTCAATTTCGGCTCGGTGCTGAGCCAGGTCGGCGACGGCAATGCGGCCGCCTATGTGGCGAGCAAGGGCGGCGTGCGCCTGCTGACCCGATCGATCGCGCTGCATTGCGCCAAGGCGAGGAACAACGTGCGCTGCAATCTCGTCTGCCCGGGCTACATCGTGACACCGATGGTGGAGGAGTGGCTGAAAGGCCTGCCGGCAGGCGCCCGCGGCGACCTCGAAGCACGGCATCCGATGAAGCGGCTCGGCCGTCCCGAAGAGGTGGCCGAACTGGTCCTCTACCTCGTCAGCGACGAAGCCACCGCCGTCACGGGCGGCGAATTCAACGCCGACGGTGGCTTCACCGCCTGGTAGGGTCTGGGGAACGGGAGGTGTCCGCCCTGAACGCGGCGGCGCCGACGACCGTCACGAAACGGCCGATTGCTTCATCGCCTACTCGAGGACGGAGAACACGCGGCTGTCACTCATCTGCGCCACATTGAAGCGAAGGAACGGCGCGGCCGACTGGGACACGCTGAACACGTTACCGGGCGCAAGAACGATCCGATGCTCCATGCACCGTCGTGCTATCGCCGCCGAATCCAGTCCTTCGGGAAGGCGGCACCAGAGGTAGAAGCCGCCTCGCGGGATCGTCCACGGTATGATGCCGAGGGCGGCCAGCCGAGCGACGGCTTCGGTCCTTGCCCTGGCAAGGCGCCGGCGCACCTCGTCCATGTGCCTGCGATACGTGCCCCCTGCCAGCACTCCCGCGATCAGCTCGGTGGCAACAGGGCTCGGGCCTCCAAAGCTCGTCGCCACCTGAAGATCGACCAGCCGCTCGATCCAGTCCGCCGTTGCCGCGATATAGCCACAGCGGACGGAGGCCGAGAGCGTCTTGGAGAAGCTGCCTATCCTGATGACGCGGTTGAGGCCGTCAAGGATGGCAAGGCGCGGCGACAGGCTGGGCTCGAAATCCGCGAATATGTCATCTTCGACGATCGTCAGCCCATGGGCGGTGGCGGCGCTCAGCACGCGGTAGGCGGTCTGCGGCGATAGGCTCGCGCCCGTCGGGTTGTGAAGCGCCGAGTTGGT
>NZ_JBHRTK010000009.1:0-166398 GCF_042646345.1 Aquamicrobium soli
CGTCCGCATCGAGAAGGCCGGGCTTCTCCGACCCCGGCTCGCCAAAACGCAACAGTTTCATCAAATCTCTCCTGGTTGCGGCCCGGTCAGACGGACCAGCCGCCGTCGATGTTGTAGGCTTGTCCGGTCGTGTAGGTCGCGCCCGCCAGATGGACGGCGAGATCGGCGATTTCCTCCGCCGTTCCCAGCCGGCCCATCGGCTGGCGGGCGATGAAGGCGGCGCGGGCTTTTTCATAGTCGCCCTGCGCGCGCATGCGCCCTTCCAGCGACGGGCTTTCCACCGTGCCGGGGCAGATGGCGTTGCAGCGGATGCCCCTGGCGACATAGTCGGCAGCGACCGCCTTGGTGAGCCCGATCACGGCCGCCTTGGTAAGGCCGTAGACGAAGCGGTTGGGCACGCCCTTCTGCGAACTCGCCACCGACGACATGTTGATGATGGCACCGTCGCCGCACTCCAGCATGCCGGGCAGCACGGCGCGGATGGTGCGCACCATGGCGCGCACGTTGAGGTCGACGGCGAAGTCGAACTCCTCGTCCTTCATTTCCAGGATGGTGCCGCCATGGACGAAGCCGGCGCAGTTGAACAGCACGTCCACCCGCCCGATCTCGGCGAAGGCGGCCTTGACGGCGGCATCATCGAGGACATCGAGCCTGCGGGTCACCAGACCGGGCGTTCCCTCCAGTTCGGCCATCACCTTCTCGTTGATGTCGGTGGCGACCACCTTGGCGCCGGCGGCCGCGAAGGCCAGCGCCGACGCGCGCCCTATCCCTTGCGCCGCGGCGGTGATGACGACGGTCTTGCCCTTCAGCTTCTCTGTCACGTCCTGTCTCCTCCGTCTCTCAAGCCGGCTTTGTCCGCCGCTCGACGATATAGATGCGATCCGCCGCCAGCACGACTTCGCTGCGCTGGTTGACGACCTCGATACGCTCGAGACGCATCGCGCCCCACCTTCCCGCGTCTTCGGGTCGGCAAAAATGACCCTCGCAATATCGCCCAATTCATTCACGAACAGTCAAGGCAATTCTTCTTCCCGACTTGCCGGTCTTGCGTATATGAAATGCAGGTCTCACCAGGGGAGATCGATGCGAGCGGGAAAACGGGGCCGTTGTCGCGCCCGCGCCGGCAAGGGCCGGATATCCTCCCACTGCCGGCGGGCAATCGCAGCTCGCCGGATCGGACGTGAAGCCGCCCGCATGATTCCTGTTTGAACGGTGCATTTTCTCGTGAGATGGTTCCGGTTGCGCACAGGAGAAGCCCATGATCGTCGACACCCATCTTCACCTGATCGACAAGACGGCGCTGCGCTATCCGTGGCTTGCCGGCGTGCCGGCGCTCGACCACGACTTTTCGCAGGAGGAATATGCGGCACAGGCGCGGCGAGCCGGCATCGAGGCGGCGCTGTTCATGGAGGTCGATGTCGACGCCGCCGACATCGAGGCGGAACTGGCCTATGTCAAAGGACTGGCGAAGGCCCCGGGAAGCCTGCTGCGCGGCGCCATCGTGGCGTGCCGGCCGGAGGAACCCGGCTTCGCCGCATGGCTGGAGAAGGTGCAGGCAAACCCCTTCGCCAAGGGATTCCGCCGCGTGCTGCACGTGGTGCCCGACGATGTTTCGGAGCGTCCGCTGTTTCGCGAAAACATCCGCCGCATCGCCGGGACCGGACTGACCTTCGACCTGTGCGTGCTGCCAGGGCAGATGCGCCAGGCCTTCGCCCTGGTCGACTCCGCGCCGGATGTGCAATTCGTGCTCGACCATTGCGGCGTGCCCGACATCAAGGGCAATGCCGAGCATCCATGGAAGGAGCAGATCGCCGAGATGGCGAAGCGGCCGAACGTGGCGGGCAAGATTTCTGGCGTCGTCGCCTATGCCGATCCGGCGACATGGACCGTCGAGACGCTACAGCCTTATGTCGGCCACACCATCGGCAGCTTCGGCTGGGATCGCGTCGTGTGGGGCAGCGACTGGCCGGTCTGCACCCTGGGCGGGGGCCTGCTCGACTGGGTCGCGGCGACGCACGCCCTGCTTGCCGGCGCCAGCGACGAGGAGCGCACCAAACTTCTGTCCGGCAACGCGAAACGGCTCTGGCGGCTGTAGGGGAATGCCGGCCGGCAGCCATGCGGCCGCGTGGAACGAAGCCGGTAGCCGGCCGGGACAGTCGCCCAAAATCAGGCCTTAAAGGCCGAGACGCGCTTCGGGGGCGATCAGTTTCTCGGCGGCAAGCTCGCGCCACAGGGCGTCGGGGATGTCCGTCTGCAGGCTGGCCACCGCCTGCTCGACCTCGCGCCTTGCGGCGCCGCCCGTCATCACGCAGGCCACCGCGGGATGGCCTATCGGGAAGCGCAGGGCGGCGTCGGCCAGCTTCAGCCCGTGCCGCTTGACCACCGCCTCGATGCGCCGCACGCGTTCAAGGATTTCCGGCGGCGCCGGATAGTAGTCGAACATCGCGCCTTCGACCGCGCCGGTGGCGAGGATGCCGGAATTGAACACGCCGCCAAGCACGATGCCGATGCCGCGCGCCTCGCACATCGGCAGGAACGTCTTGAGCGACTCCTGCCGGAGCAGCGAATACTGGCCGGCGAGCAGGAAGAGGTCGAAATCGCCGCGCGCGGCCAGCACCTCGCACGTCTGCCAGTCGTTGACCCCGGCGCCGAAGGCCTTGATGACCTTCTGGTCGCGCAGTTCGCTGAGCGCGCGATAACCGCCGGCCATCAGCGTGTCGATATGCGCGTCGCGCCGCTCGACACTGCCGTGATTGGAAAGATCGATGTCGTGGACATAGAGAATGTCGATGCGGTCGAGCCCCAGCCGCTCCAGCGAAAAGGCGATGGAGCGCATCACCCCGTCATAGCTGTAGTCGAAAACCTCGCGCCGCGACGGCGTGTCGAAGAAACGGTCGAGGCCGGTTCGCTCGTCCGGGGCACAGGGCTCCAGCAGCCGGCCCACCTTGGTCGAAAGCACGTAGTCGTCACGCGGCTTGTCGCGCAGGAACCGGTTCAGCCGGGTCTCCGCCAGCCCAAGCCCATAGAGCGGCGCGGTGTCGAAATAGCGGATGCCGGCTTCCCACGCTACGGCGAAGGCGCCGTCGGTTTCCTCGTCGGTGCGCGCTCGGTAGAGATTGCCGATGGCGGCGGTGCCGAGGCCGAGCTGCGTGAAGGGAATTTGCGCGCCCGAGGGCGCCGTGAAGATTTTCCGATGCATGACCGCTAGTCCTGCTGCGCCTGGTAGAGCGCCATGGCTTCCTCGAACGACGGCATGGACGGAGCCGTGCCCGCGCGGGTGACCGAGACACCGGCCACCGCGCAGCCGAACTTCACCGCCTCAAGCGGAGAATAGCCCTTGGCCAGCGCCGCCGCAAAGCCACCGTTGAAGGCATCCCCTGCCCCCGTCGTCTCCACGACCGGCCCGGCCGAAACCGCCGGAACATGGATCGACTGGTCCTGCGTTTGCAGCAGCGCGCCGCGTTTCCCGAGCGTGATGATCGCCGCCCGCGCGCCCTTCGCCAGCAGCGCCGCGGCGGCCGCCCTGGCATCATCGAGGCTTTCCACCGGCATTCCGGTCAGCGCCTCGGCTTCGGTTTCGTTGGGCGTGACATAATCGCAAAGCGCGTAGATCTCGGCCGGCAATTCGGCGGCCGGCGCCGGGTTGAAGACCGTCGTCACGCCGGCGTCGCGCGCTATCCGCAGAGCTCGGATGGCAGCATCGATCGGCTGCTCGAGCTGGGTGACGAATACGCTCGCCGCGCGGATCAGGCCGGCATTAGCGTCGATGTCGCCCGGAGAAATCAGCGCCGCCGCGCCGGGAGCGACGATGATGGCGTTGTCGCCCGTCTTGTCGTCGACGAAGATATAGGCGGCGCCCGTGTAGCTTTCCGGCGTGGCGATGGCGGCGGACTTCACTCCCACCTGCCGCCAGGTATCGTTGGCCATGTCGGCGAAGGTATCGACGCCGAGGCGGGTGATGAAATGCGTTTCCACGCCGAGCTTGGCAGAAGCCACAGCCTGGTTCGACCCCTTGCCTCCGGGGCCGAGCTTGAAGCCGAGCCCCAGAATGGTCTCGCCCATCGCAGGCTGGCGGTCGGCACGGTAGGCGGTGTCGGCGACGAAGACGCCGAGGACGACGACGGAACCGGCCATGCCGTTATTTCCCTTCCGGGGGGATGACGCCCTTGCGGAAGGCGAAGCAGCCGTAGAAGCGGCGCTCGCCGGTCTGGATCACGCAATAGGCCTGCTTGGCGCGCTCGTAGAACGCATAGCGCTCGACGCCGAGCATCGGCCATGACTTCCCTTCGGCGCGGTCGATGGCGCGCTGCACCTCCTGCTGCACCGGCGGCACCTCGTCCGGGTTGCCGACAATCTCCATGCGGCCGGCGGAATCCTCGACGAACGTATCGAGCGGATAGAGCGACAGGATGGCCTCCACGGCCTGCGCCGCCGTGACGTTGTCGATGCGCAGCAGGCGGCCGAGCCGCGTCTGCCGGGCAATCGAATCGGAAGGAAAATTGGTGTCGGCGATGATCAGGTCATCGCCATGGCCCATGGCGCGAAGCGCGTACAAGACATCCGCGTTGAGCAGCGGGCTAATTCCCTTGAGCATGGTTCCTCCTGCAAGCCGGTTCGGTCAAAGGCGCATGCCGCTCGCGGCATCGAAGACGTGGACATGGCCCGGCTTCGGCCTGATGCGGATATGGTCGCCGGGCCTGAAATCATGGCGGTCGCGAAACAGCGCGACGAGATCGATTTCGCCAGCCCGCGCATAGACCAGCGTTTCCGACCCGGTCGGCTCGACGACCGCGATGCGGACCTCGGCGCCCTCGTCGGACAGTTCGAAATGCTCCGGCCTCACGCCGTAGACCACCTTCTGCCCGTCCTCCAGGCGCTGGTCCGGCGCGGGAAAGCTGGCGCCCGCGACCTCGACACGGCGCCCGCCGTCGGCGACAGTGCCCTTGAGGCGGTTCATCGACGGCGAACCGATGAAGCCCGCGACGAACAGGTTGGCGGGGCGGTCGAACAGTTCCAGCGGCGCGCCGATCTGCTCGATGCGGCCGGCGTTCATCACCACGATCTTGTCGGCCATGGTCATGGCCTCGATCTGGTCGTGGGTGACGTAGATGGTCGTCGTCTTCAGCCGCTGGTGCAGTTCCTTGATCTCGGTGCGCATCTGCACGCGCAACTGGGCGTCGAGGTTCGACAGCGGCTCGTCGAAGAGAAAGACCCGCGGGTCGCGCACGATGGCGCGCCCCATCGCCACGCGCTGGCGCTGGCCGCCCGAAAGCTGGCGCGGATAGCGCTTCAGGAGCGGGGTGAGCTCGAGGATGTCGGCCGCCGAGCGCACCTTCTCGGCCACCACCTTGGGGTCGATCTTCTTGAGCTTCAGGGCAAAGCCCATGTTCTGCTCGACCGTCTTGTGCGGATAGAGCGCGTAGCTCTGGAACACCATGGCGATGTCGCGCCGTGCCGGCGACAGGTTGTTGACCGTCCGGCCGCCGATGGCGATGTCGCCGCCGGTCACGCTTTCGAGCCCGGCGATCATGCGCAGCAGCGTGGACTTGCCGCAGCCGGACGGGCCGACGAGCACGACGAACTGGCCATCCCGGATATCGATGCTGACGCCATGCAGCACCTGCGTCGCGCCATATGATTTGGTGACGTCACGGATCGCTACTTCGGCCATTCACCCGTCCTGATGTTCGCCAAGCCCGTTCATGCGGCGGGCTCTAATCTATCGCATCGCGGCGTTGACTCCGCAACGGGTTGTGACACTATTGAAACGAACATTATTGAAACTCTTGTTTCAGTAGTGAATTTTCGTGAGACCGCGAAAATGCGGCCGCCCTGGGAGGAAAATAAATGAAAGTCGGAATCTACGAGCAATTGGTACGGCGTGGCGCGACGCGGCGCGACGTCCTGAAGGGAGCCGCGAGCCTCGCGGCTCTGTCAGCCGCCTCGGCGACGGGGTTGGGAGCCCTGACCGGATCGGCGTCCGCGGATGAAGCGCTGCGCGCCGAGATCCTGCAGATACCCGGCGTCGGCAAGGGCTCGCCGACGGATGCCGACTGGCAGAAAGTCGGCGAACTGTGCCTCGGCGCGACCAAGGCGAGCGTCAAGGAAGGCGAGTTCGCCGGCGTCGAACTGACCTTCATGGGCCTCAACAACCAGAACCTGCACAACTTCCTGTTCCGCGGCTTCCTGAAGCCGTGGGAAGCCTATACCGGCGCGAAGATCAACTGGATCGACCTGGCGCAGGCCGACTACAACGCCCGCCTGCAGCAGTCGATCGCCACCGGGACCGTCGACTTCGACATCCTCGAAATGGGCGCGCCGTTCGAGGGCGATACCGCCGGCAAGGGCCTGCTCGACGAGATGCCCGACTGGGTGAAGAAACAGATCGAGATCGACGACCTCGTCGCCTACCTCAAGCCGCCGGTCGGCACGTGGGACGGCAAGACCTATCGCGTCAGCATCGACGGCGATTGCCACACCTTCTCCTACCGCAAGGACTACCTGTCTGACGCGGCTATCTCGGGCGCGACGGGCATGACCGAAATGCCGAAGACCTGGCAGCAGGTCGACGAATGGTCGAAGAAGATCAAGGGCCAGAAGGACCCGCTCACCGGGCAGGACGCCTTCGGCTTCCTCGATCCGCTGAAGGGCTGGGGCGGCTTCGGCTTCTATTTCCTCGAGGACCGCGCCACGGCCTATGCCAAGCATCCGAGCGATCCGGCATGGCTGTTCGACCCGGACACGATGAAGCCGCGGGTGAACAATCCGGCCTTCGTCCAGGCGATCCAGGACGTCATGGACCTGATCGCCGCCGGCGCCTATCCGGGCGACCAGATCAACGCCGACCCCGGCACCACGGCGTTCCAGCAGTTCCTCGCCGGCACCGGCGCGGGCCTGTGCTGGTGGGGCGACGTCGGCTCGATGGCGCGCACCTCCGACACCTCGGTGGTCGGCGATGTCGTCGCCTTCTCCGCCAATCCCGGCTCCGACAAGGTCTACAATTCCAAGTCCGGCGAATGGGAGACGCCGGAGGGCGGCAATTTCGCGCCCAACCTGGCCTATCTCGGCTGGGGCATCTACGTCACCAACCGCGTGTCGAAGGACGAGAAGAAGCGCAAGGCGGCCTGGTCGGCGGCAGCCCATCTCGGCGGCAAGGACCTGAGCCTGTGGACGGTCGCCTATCCGTCCGGCTTCCAGCCCTATCGCCAGTCGCATTTCAACTACGACGAATGGGAGAAGGCCGGCTACGACCGGGCCTATATCGAGAACTATCTCGGCTCGAACCTCGACAGCTACAACCATCCCAACGCCGCGATCGAGCCGCGTATCCCCGGTATCTTCCAGTACTACTCCGTCGCCGAGGACGAACTGGCGAAGGGCTATGCCGGCCAGTACAAGTCGGCGCAGGAAACGGCCGATGCGATCGCCGCCGCATGGGAGAAGATCACCGACCAGATCGGGCGTGAAAGCCAGATCAAGCTCTACAAGGCGTCGCTCGGCATGTGACGCCATTCCCGGGGCCGACGGTGCGGGCGCGTGACAGGCGCGCCCGTACCTGCCGCCTGCAAAGGCGGCCACGCATCCTGCCAGCACCGATCGAGAGCCAGGGAAGCCAGACCCGCAGATGAGCCAAGGCGATCTCCTTCATGTCGTCACCGAGGACGACATATCCGACGCCCGGCGCCGGTTCGGTCACGGCATCGTCTGGGCCTCGGCCGTCCTGCTGGCGGTGGTGGCGATCGCCCAATACATGCAGATGAGCGGCGCCCGGGACTTCGGCTTCCAGACATGGCGGCCGACCCTCTACGCCTATATCTTGTGGGCAGTCTGCCTGTGCTGGAGCAAGGTGCTCATCCATGGCGAGCACGGCAAGCGAACCCTGTTCGTGCTGCCGGCGGCGCTGTTCGTCGTCTCGCTCACCGTCTTTCCGCTGTTGTTCGGCATCATCATCGCGTTTTCCAACTGGAATCTCGCCTCGCCGCTCGGCCGGCAGTTCAACGGCCTCGACAATGTGCGCCAGATGTGGGCCGACCCCTTCTACTGGAACGCCCTGCGCAACATGGTGTGGTACACGCTGGCGATCCTCATCGAATATGTGATCGCCTTCGGGCTCGCCCTGCTTCTCAACGCCGAAATCAAGGCGCGCAAGTTCTTCCGGGTCGCCTTCCTGCTGCCGCTGATGCTGTCGCCGGTCGCGGTAAGCTGGATGGTCGGCAAGTCCATGCTGGAAATCCGATTCGGCCCCATCGCCAAGCTGGCACGCTGGCTCGGCTGGGAAAACCCGTCCTTCTTCGGCTCGCCCGAAGTCGCCCGCTTTACGATCATGGTCCTCGACGCGTGGACCTTCATCCCGTTCATGATGATCATGATCCTGGCCGGGCTGCAGGCGATCCCCAAGGACCTGACGGAGGCGGCGCGCGTCGACGGCGCCGGGCCGTGGAAGGCTTTTTGGGAGATCGTGTTCCCGCTGATGCTGCCGGTATCGGTGACCGCCATCCTGATCCGCATCATCTTCAAGCTCAAGCTGGCCGACATCGTCATCAACCTCACCGCCGGCGGACCGGGCGGCGCGACCGATACGGTGACCTCGTTCATCTTCCGGGAATATCGCGACCGCTCTAATGTCGGCTACGGCACGCTGCTGGCGATGGTCTATCTCGTCATCATCATCCTATTCATGACGATCCTGATGAAACTCGCTGAACGTTTCGCGGCGCCGCGCACATGACCAGCCAAGCCAGACATGACGACGAAACCGGAACGCCGCTTGTGCTGCGCCTGGGCGGCAAGGCCGGCATCTACCTCCTGCTCATCCTGTGGGCGGTGATCTGCCTGTTCCCCATCTACTGGACCATCACGACCAGCTTCAAGACGGCGCCCAACGTGATGAAGGGCGCGCTGATCCCGTGGCTCGACTACCAGCCGGCCTGGCTCGGCTGGCGCTCGCTCGGCCTGTCGCCGGAGACGATCGGCGCTTCCAGCACGGTGCGCGACGAATTCATGAAGCGCTTCATGAACTCCACCGTCGTCTCGATCACCTCGTCGGCCCTGGCGGTGATGCTCGGCTCGCTCGCGGCCTACGGCCTGTCGCGCTTTTCCTATCGCTTCGGCTTCATGAAGAACGCCGATATCTCGTTCTTCTTCCTGTCGCAGCTGATCCTGCCGCCGGTGGTGCTCGCCCTGCCGTTCCTCGTCCTCTACAAGGAACTGGCCCTGCTGGACACGCAGATCGGGCTGATCCTGCTCTATACGCTGATGGTGCTGCCGATCGTCATCTGGATCATGCGCGACCAGTTCTCGTCGATCCCGACCGAACTGGAGGAGGCAGCCCTGGTCGACGGACTGTCCATCTGGGGAGCCTTCTTCCGCGTCATCCTGCCGATTGCGCTCCCCGGCATGGTCGCCTCCTTCATCCTCAGCCTGGTGCTGACCTGGAACGAATATTTCTTCGCCGCGCTGCTGACCTCGACCCATGCCAACACCCTGCCGGTCATGGTCGCCTCGCAGACGGGCAGCCAGGGCATATCCTGGTGGTCGATGGCGGCGCTGTCCTTTGCCGCGATCCTGCCGCTGATCGTCATCGGCGTCGTGCTCGAGCGCTACCTCATCAAGGGCATGACCGCCGGCGCGGTGAAGTAGTCCTCACTCCAGGTTGGTGTGGCGCGCCCGCATCACCTCGTCGGTAACACCGAGGCGATGCTTCAGCTTCAGCACCATCGCCTCGAAGAGCACGAACATCGCGCCCTCGAACAGCGAGCCCATCGGAAAGGCCGAGCTTCGCTTCTCGCCGCGGTCGTCCGCCATCGTCTGCGCGGGGACGACGAGCAGGCGATCCGCCAGCCGCGCAGCGCTCCCCGCTGGCTGGGCGGTGATCAGCAGGACACCGGCGCCGGCATCGCGCGCGGTGCGCATCAAGGACAGGATTGTGGCGGTTTCGCCGGGCCCGGAACTGGCGAACAACAGGTCGCCTGCGCCGAGCGGCGGCGCCGTCATGTCGCCCGCGACCGAGACCGGCAGGCCGAGATGGAACAGCCGCATGGCAAAGCCCTGCATCTGCAGGGCCTCGCGCCCGCAGCCGCACACCACGATGCGGCCGGCCTCGGCAAGCATGGCGCAGGCGTCGTCGACGGCGCGCTCGTCGACGCGCGCGACCGTCAGGCGCAATTCATTCAGCAGGGCGTCCGTCAACGTGCTCATCCTGGCTCCGCCATCCGATGCGATGCGCCACCTTGGTCGAGCCCTGCGGCATTGGCAATGGTGCCATGCGGCAGGTTTGCCAATCCGCCCCGGCTCGCCACTTGCGAGCGCCGGCTTTCACCAATAAACGTCGCACATCATCCTTTGACCACGTGCTCGACCCCATGGCCAAGACCCTGACCCCTCGTCCTTCCACCGAAAGGAAGCGCTCCACCGCGCCGAAAGCGTCGCGAGGCGACAAGGAGCGCTACGGCGCGCCGGCGCTCGAAAAGGGCCTCGACGTGCTCGAACTGCTCGCCGGTCTTTCGCAGGGCGTGACCCAGAGCGAGATCGCGCAACTGCTCGGGCGCTCCCTGCAGGAAGTGTACCGCGTGGTCATGGTGCTGGAACGGCGCGGCTTCATCCAGCGCCGGCTGGGCGAGGACGGCTATTTCCTGTCCAACCGCATGTTCGACCTCGCCAACCGACACCCGCCCCTGTCGCGCCTCATCAACCTGGCGACGCCGCTGATGCACGAAGCCGCACGGTCGGCGACCCAGGCGCTGCACATGGCGATCCTCGACTCCACGTCGATCCGCATCGTGGCACAGGTCGACAGCCCGGCACCGTTCGGGTTTCGCTTGCGCGTCGGCACCAAGAACCCGGCGATGGCGACCGCCTCGGGGCGGTTGCTCGTGGCGCTGCAGACGCCGGTGGTGCAGGACTGGGTGATGGAGGACATGCGCCGCAACTGGGCGCCGCAAGAGGCCGAGGCGCTGGCCCGCCGGGCCCGGCTGATCCGCTCCAGGGGCTACGAGATGGTAACCGGCGAAAGCCTGCAGGGCATCACCGATGTCAGCTTTCCGCTGATCGACGGCAGCGGAGTCGCGCAGGCGGCGCTGACGATGCCGTACCTGGCGGCGACCAGACAGACGGTCGGCTTCGACGAGGCCTGCGAGATCGTGTTCCGCGCCGCCGAGACGATCACCCGCATGCTGGGCGGCGAGCCGCCGAAAATCAGTTTCCCGCTGGCACGGATCGCCGCCAGACGGCCGCCCAGCAGGCCCGGCTGATTCCCCGCCCCTCAAGTCCGGTGTTCGAAAACCAAATCGAGCCATAGAGGCTCGCCGTTCGCGTCGACGATCTCGTCGAATATATGCGACATGGATGCCGTCCATTTGGCCTGGATCGCGCTCGCCGCGCTGACGCGCGCGGCGTGGTCGTAGCCCCATTTCGTACGCAGGCTGCTGACGACCAGGTCGCCGCGCCGCCAGATGCGGTAGTCGCAGAAACCTGCCTCGTCGAGCAGCGCGATGATTTCGGGCCAGACCGCCCGGTGCGCCCGGTCGTATTCGGGGCCCATGCCCGGCTTCAGCCGATAAAGAAAAACCAGCGGCTCCTCGCGCCGTTCGACCGGAGCCGTCATCGCCGTTCGACCGGAGCCGTCATCGCCCCTCTCCCTCGTCCGCCGCTTCCGGCACGACGCCGCCGAGCCGGCTCGATTTCAGCCCGGCATCGACCAGAAGCATGGTCTTCAGCGCATCGTGCACGTCCGTGACCAGCCGCGCGTCCTCGCCCGCCGCGAAGCGCTGCAGATTGGCCATGACATAGGCGAAGGAATCCGGAGCGCGCTCGCCCGTCAGCGGCAAGGCCGTCCAGGGCTGCCTTTCATGGCAGATTTCGAGACGCTCCGGCTGCGGCCGCAGATAGTCCAGCAGATAGCCAACGGTCACGTGCGCCGCGCCCTTCATGCCCTCGACCCGGATGGTGGCATCGGTGTGACGCGGGCCATGGCCATAGGTGTGGTTGAGCGACAGGCAGCAGCGAACGCGGTCGCCATAGTCGAGGATGATGCTGGAACGGGCATCTGCCTGGTTGCCGTAGCGCGGGTGCTTCACCGACCTGGCGTAGATGCTGCGCGGCTCACCGATGAGGCCGCGGATCCAGTCGAGATAGTGGATCGAATGCAGCGGTATCTCGACGGCCTCCAGCCTGGGGATGAACGACCAGAGTTCCCACGGCATGTAGACCGCCAGATGCACGTCGACATCGACGATGTCGCCGAACAGGCCCTTGTCGACGGCGTCGCCGATCGCCAGCATCGACGGCGTGAACCGCAACTGGAAATTGGTCGCCGCGACGATGGCGCGCGCGTCGAGTTCGGCAACGATGCGGCGGGCCGTGGCGCCGTCCGGCCCGAGCGGCTTCTGGATGAGCACGGTGGCGCCGTGCGGCAGTTGCCGCACCGTCTCCAGCACCGCCTCGGGCGGCAGCGCCAGGTCGAACACGCCCTCGCTGCCGCAGGCGGCGATCGCTTCCTCCAGCGAGGCATGCACGACAGGCACATCGAAATCGCGCGCCAGGAGCCGGGCGGCTTCGCCGTTGAGGTCGAACACGCCGGCGACCGGCAGGCCCGCCTTCCGGTAGGCCGGCAGATGCGCCTCGCGGACGATCCCGCCGCAGCCGACGATGGTGATCGGGCGCGGGCGCGAAGGCATCGGCCACGCCTGCCGCAACCCGGCCAGGGTGTCGGATATCCCGTTCATGATCGTCGATCCGGCCGCATGAGGAATTCACCCCTTATATCATTAGCAAAAACCGACATTGATATCTGGTAGTTTTTCCTGTGTAGTGTGTCAATCAACGGAGGACTTCGCAGGCATGCCGATCGAGGCCGAGGAACTTCACCCGCACGCGGCGCGCCTTATGCGCGAAGGCATCGACCCGGCCACCCTGGCCAGCCGCACGACACGGCTTCTGACCGACGAAACCATGGCGGAAGGCGCGTTCTCCATCTCGGCCGCTGGTGAGACCATCGAAGTGCGCGGCGGGCCGTTCTCGGGCGTCATCTACGGCGCGCAGGAACTCGTCGCGCGGCTCGGCCGCAGCCTCGATATCTCGGTCCTCGCCGCCGGCCCGATCTCGGACGCGCCCGGCCTTGCCTACCGCACCTTCTGGACCTGGGACCATTCCACCAACTGGGAACTGTCGCAGATCGGCCAGCAGGAAATCGGCGTCTTCAACCCCTACCAGAAGCCGCCGTCCGGCTTTCTTGCCGACTACAAGCGGCTGGTGGACTATTGCTCGGCCAACCGCATCGGCGCCATCGTGCTCTACGGTTTCCTGCGCAACAGCCATGGCGGCATCGAGGCGGCGCAGGAGCTTTGCCGCTATGGCCGCGAACACGGCGTGCGCATCATTCCCGGCATCGCCATCGGCGCCTATGGCGGCGTCTACTGGGAAGGCAACCATCGCTACAACCTGTCGACCTGGCTGAAGGAAAACCCGCAGCACAAGGCGCAGTTCAGCAAGGACATCGGCTTCCAGCTCGCCGACCTCGATTTCCCGCTGAACTTTCCCCATTCCGACTACACCGTGACCGCCTGCCCGAGTTCACCCGAGGTGATGGACTGGATGGAGGAAGCGGTCACGTGGCTGGCCGAGACCTTCGACATCGGCGGCATCAACATCGAAAGCGGCGACTACGGCGTCTGCGATTGCCCGCGCTGCAAGGCGCGCCGCGCCAACGACGCCGAAGCCGCCCGCCGCGCCAGGGAATATGGCGACAGCTGGTCCCATTCCGACATGGCGGCGAATTTTCCCCGGCTCTACCGCGCGGCCAAGGCGGTGAAGCCGGACCTGTGGATCTATTGCGAGATGCAGTGGGACAATCTGCTGGAGCCGGTGGCGGCGAGCGCGCAGGCCGCCCTGCCCACAGGCGGCATCTACCAGCACACCGTCAACCGCAGCTACTGGAAGCGGCTGCGCGAGGCGCTGCCAGCCGGCTATGTGGAGACGCTGCCGACGCAGCCGAACGTCCTGCGCTGCCAGTTCGCCTGCCAATGGAACGGCGACGCCCGCACCGAGCGCTACACGCTCAACGCCCGCGACTTCGCCGACATGAACCGGCAAGGCTACCGGATGGGCATGAAGGGGCTCACCGTCTGGGGCGAGCCATCCGACTACAACGGAGCGACCGAAATCAGCTACCTGGCTTTCGCCCGCTTCGGCTGGAATCCGGACCTGACCTGGGACGACTTCATCGCCCGCGACGTCGCGCCGCTGTTCGGCGGGGCGCAAGCCGCGCAGCGCTTCATCGCCATCACCGAGGAGATCGACGCAGAGGCGCGACTTCCACCGCAACGGCTCGAAGAACTGATGGGCGAAGTCGTCTCCGCCCTGGCGAAATCGGAACCGGAGCCGCGCCGGCGCTGGCTGTCGCTCGCCGACCGCATCGGCCGCCGCCAGCATATGGGGCATTAGCGGCCGGGGAAAGCGAAGCGACGATGACCGGCCGCCATGGCGCGCCGCACCGTCAGGCGAGACCTTCCGGCCCGGCGCCGCATACCAGCGCGCAAATCTTCTGGCCGGCGGAAAACCGCAGCACGCCCTTGCGCAGCGCCGCCGCTGCCGCAGCCCCGCTCAAATCCGCCGCCAGCCCCATCTCGAACCACAGCCAGCGCGCCGCCTCCAGCATGTCGTCGTCGTCGATCAGCACTACCTCGTCGATCAGCTCCCGCGAGGTCGCGAAGACATCGCGATCAGTCTCGGCGCAGGCCATGGTGGCGACGCGCGTGGTCACCTTGTCGAGCTTCACGACATGGCCGGCGGCCAGAGAGGCATGGAAGGTCGGCGCGCCGGTCGGCTCGATGCCGATGATGCGGATCGAGGGCTTCAGCGCCTTCAGTGCCACCGCCATGCCGGTGATCAACCCGCCGCCGCCGATGGCGATCAGGACGGCATCGAGGTCCGGCTGCTGCTCCAGCAGTTCCAGCGCCAGCGTGCCCTGCCCCGCCACCACGTAGGGATCGGCGAAGGGGTGGAAATAGGCGCAGCCCTTGTCATGGGCGAAGGCCAGCGCGCTGAGGTTGGTTTCGTTCCAGACCGAGCCGACGACTTCGACCGTCGCGCCCCATTTGCGCAGCTTCTCGATCTTGGCCTGCGTGACGTTGGTCGGCACGAAGATGGTCGCCGGCACGCCGGCCAGTTTCGCCGCCCGCGCGACGGCGAGGCCGTGATTGCCGCCCGAGGCAGTGGTTACCCCGCGCGCCATGTCCTGAGGCGGCGTCGCCAGCAGCTTGTTGGTGGCACCGCGCGCCTTGAAGGAACCCGTCACCTGCAGGCATTCGAGCTTCAGCCAAAGCTCGGCCTCGGTAACCGGCGCGCTCAACGCATCCACCTGGACCAGCGGCGTGCGGCGCACATGCGGCGCGATCCGTTGGCGCGCCTGACGGATGTCGTCCAGTGTGATCATCGTCAGTCCTCGAGTGGGGAAGCCACCACCAGGCAGCAATTGCCGGGACGCACGCGCCCCGGGTGGCGTTTGCCGTAAACTACCCCGCTCGCGCCGAAGCGCAACTCGACCGGTTCGCGGCCCGGATTTTCCAGGAAATGGATGCGGCCGGCCGGCTCGCCTTCCCGCACCGTCGCGCCAAGTTCGTGAAAGGGCTCGAAAATGCCGGCTTCGGACGCCATCACATAGGACGAGGTGCCGCCGATGGTATGGAAGCCGGCCGCGTCCGGCCCCTTTTCCTGCGCGCCCTCCAGCACGCCCAGATGGCGCAGCACGTTGTGCACGCCGCGCCGGCAGATGCGCACCGCGTCGGGCGTGACCGTGCCGGTGCCCGCCATTTCCGTCCCGACGGTGACCAGGCCTGCGCGCACGGCGGTGGAAGTGGAGGTACGCGGATCGCCGAAGTTGGAAATCTGCACCTTGAAGGGGGCCTGGAACGCCTCGACCGCCGCCCGGTTGCGGGCGTCGAGCTGCGGATCGTCGCAGGGTTCGAGCACCGCGCTCGGGATGATCGACAGCGACGAGCCGCCCGAATGAAGGTCGACGAAGGCATCGGCCAGCGGATAGAGCACGCTGCTGACATAGTGCGAAATCTGCTGCGTGGTCGAGCCCAGCGGATCGCCCGGAAAGGTGCGGTTGAAGTTGAGGTCGTCGAGCGGCGAGACGCGGCGGCTGGCCTCGACCGCCGGCAGGTTGATGGCGGGCACGATGACCAGACGGCCGTTGACAGTCGCGGGATCGAGGTCGCGGATGATCTCGCCGAGAACGATCGGCCCCTCATACTCGTCGCCGTGGTTGCCGCCCTGCAGGATCACGGTCGGGCCCGAGCCGTTGCGGATCACCGTCAGCGGGACCCGGATCACGCCCCAGGCATCGTCGTGGACGGACGAGGGAAAATTGACGAAGCCTACCTGCTTGCCGTCCCTGTCGAGATCGATATCGGTAAAGCCGATGGAGCGCGTCACGCCTGACCTGCCTGCCCGGCCAAGGGCCGGTCGCGGCCGACCTCGCCGGTCCTTCTATATATGAAATATCGATTTGACATAAGATATCCTCACCGACTTGCTGTCAAGCTTGGCGCCGTCGCCAGTACTCGTCCGATGGGGCGGCGATCGAGCCGTGAACGATCCTGCACGAATGGGGGTTCCGGCAGACGAGGATGGGGGCGGCGACCGACGCTGGCGCATCAGGCTCCGCCAGCGATAATGGCCGTCCAAGCGCGTTCCCGGCCTAAGCGGCCTTCGCGGAAGCGGCGGCCGATCCGCCGGCCAGGCGACCGAACACCGTGCCCGCCATCAGGCCGGTGCCGCCCGGGTAGTTGAAGTAGAACAGCCCGCCGACGAGTTCGCCGGCGGCGAACAGCCCCTCGATCGGAACCAGGTCCACGTCCAGGACCTGGGCGCTGTCGTTGACCCGCAGGCCGCCGAAGGTGAAGGTAACCCCGCAGCCGACCTGGAACGCCTGGAACGGGCCATCCTCGATCGTGTTGGCCCAGTTGGTCTTGTTGATCTGTAGCCCCGTGGTGCCGCGCCCGTCCTTGACGTTCGGATTGAAGGCGATCTCCTTTTTGATCGCGGCGTTGTAGGCGCGAATTTCCTCCAGCGCGGCGGCCGCGTCGACCCCTTCCAGCTTGCCGACGAGCTCTTCGAGCGTATCGGCCTTCACGGTCGTCACCTGCTTGATCCGGTACTCGTCGCGCAAAAGGTGGGCGACCTTCGAGTCGAAAATCTGCCAGGCGAAATTACCGGGCTGCTCGAGGATGACGCGGCCGTATTTGGCGTAGGTGTAGTTGCGGAAGTCCGCGCCCTCGTCGACGAAACGGCGACCCTCGGCATTCACCATGATCCCGAACGGATAGGAGTGCTTCTGGAAGCCGTCGCCGACATCGAGGTCCCCGAACTCCGGCGCGTTGAAATCCCAGCCCACGGCGTGGCAGCCAGACCAGTTGCCATAGACGGCCGCGCCGATGGCCTGCGCCATCTTGATGCCGTCGCCGGTGTTGAACCGCGAGCCGCGGACCTTGGCCAGTTCCCAGTTCGGGCCGAGATACTGGGTGCGCATCTGCGGGTCGGCCTGAAAGCCGCCGCTGGCGAGCACCACGGATTTCGCCGCGATCTGATAGGTCTCGTTGCCGCGCTTGACGGTAACGCCGCTGATGCGGCCCTTCTCGGTCAGCAGGCCGGTCACCCGGCAGCCATAGCGGATGTCGATGCCCTTCGAGCGCGCGATCTGCGTCTCGCTGTCGACCAGGCCGGGGCCGCCGCCCCACGCCTCGACGGTCAGCCCGCCCCAGAACTTGAACCTGCCGTCCACCTTGAACGCCTGGCGGCCATAGATCGGCTGGAAGCGCACGCCCTTCGAGCGCAGCCATTTGATCGTGTCGAAGGAGCGGCGCACGAGGATTTCGCACAGCACCGGATCGGAACGGTAGCGGGTGACACGGAACATGTCGTCGAAGAACTGGTCCTCGGTATAGGAGCCGAAATCCGTGCGGTCGATCTCTTCCTGGGTAAGATCAGGCATGACCTCCAGAAGGTCCTCCACGCCACGATAGGCGAAGCGGATCGCGCCCGCCGTGAACCGGCTGTTGCCGCCGTTCTCGGCCTCGGGCGCGCGCTCGAGCACGATCACCTTGGCCCCCCTCTCCTCCGCCGCCAGCGCGGCACTGAACGCCGCGTTGCCAGCGCCCACCACAACCACATCGCAGGTATCCATGCTCGTCTCTCCTTATAATGTATACATTCGTATGCAATTATGAGGACCGAGGCAAGCGGCTTTTTGAACGAGGTTTTGAAAAGGCGGTAACAGGCCGATGGCAACGCCCGACCGAAATCGAGCGGCCGTTCGATGCGGGCCCGTCTAGGCCAGCCCCGTGATTGGGTGCAGGGATTTATTTCTCGCGGAAGGAAGCAACGGTCAGCGGAGCGTAGGGCGCAGGCCGAAGTGCCTCGTGGCACTGGCCAATCCGAGGTCGAGCGCAATGGCAGGGTCAGGGGACGGCCGGCCTGCCGACCAGTCTGCAAGGGATTGAATCTATCCGATCAGCTGCTTTGGCCGTAACGACGCCGAGGCGCCAAGAGTGCGAATGACCAAAAGCAACCCGCCCGAGGAGGCGCAACGCTACCGGGAGGGCGTATTCGTTGAAACGAAAAGACCCCGGACGATGCCGGGGTCTGACATATCAAGCTGTGGCCGATCAGAACTTGTAGGCGACGCCGACAGTGCCGGTGTGGAGCTTGGTCTTGACGTCAGAACCACCGCCCCAATCCTTGGAACCGAAGTCGTAATAGCGATACTCGGCCCGGCCGACCAAATTGTCGGTGAACGCATATTCCAGACCCGCGCCGGCAGTCCAACCCACATAGGTCTCGGTCTCCTTGGGATCACCCGCCTCCTTGGCGTAAGCCTTCGCATAGGCCACGCCAGCGGTAGCGAAAGGCAGGAAACGATCGACAGCCAGACCGACGCGCGCCCGGGTCGATCCGTACCAGTCGAAGCCGAACTCGCCATCGACGCCGAGGATGTTGCCCTTCTTTTTTACGTCCGAGTAATTGAAATCGGTCTCCAGGCCGTAGACGAAATTGCCGTGCTGGAAATTCCATCCCGCATAACCGCCCGCGACAAAACCATCGGCATCGATGCTTACGCGCCCGGGCCCGAAATCGCTGGAAGCTTCACCTGCGCCATAGCCAAGCTGAACGCCGAGATACGGGCCCGACCAGTCGTAAACGGCAGCCGGCGCTACGGGGGCGTAGTCCTGGCTCACGACCGCATCCGCGGCAAAAGCCGTCGAAACGCCGAGCGAGAGAACAACGGCAGCAGACGCGCCAAAAAGATACTTTGCAGTCATGAGTCCAAGCCCTTCCGAACTGATAGCGAATAAATACGCGGAATGGTTGCAAGAGTCTGTCACATAAATATCACATTACCCGCATTTCCCTCGTTTCTCTCCCCGCACCAACACCGTCAGGTTCCAGCCGAGCAGGGCATCTTGTCGTCCGGCGGCACCTGCCATTCGGCGAAACGGCCAGTCTATACGGGCCGTGCCGGACAGGATGGACCGCCGCTTCGGCACGCCGTAGGTTGGCCGCTCACGCGTTCATCCGGAAAGGACCCGTCGATGATCAAGGGGATCGCCCTCCTGCTGCTGTTTCAGTTGATCGGGGAAAGCATCGTGTTCAGCTCCGGCATGCCGCTGCCGGGCCCGGTCGTGGGGCTGGTGCTGCTGTTCGTGGCGATGCAACTATGCAAGGCGATGGGCCTCGGCCTGTTTTCCGAAGCCGAAACGGCGGCCGACGGCTTCCTCGCCAATCTCGGCCTGCTGTTCGTGCCGGCCGGGGTCGGCATTGTGGCGCTCTGGGGCGAATTGCAGAGCCAGGCCGGCATCCTGCTCGCCATTCTCGTGGCTTCCGCGATCCTGACGCTGGCGGCCACCGTATGGACCTTCATCGCCGTGCAGCGGCTGGTGGGACGGGAATAGGCCCATGAAGCGCCCGGCGGAACTTTGGGTCTACCTGTCCACCTCGCCGCTGCTGTGGCTGACCCTTACCCTGTTCGCGTGGCTCTTTGCCGTCGCCATCTCCACGCGGCTGAAACGCCACCCCCTGGCCAATCCGGTGCTGATTTCCATCGTGCTCCTGGCCGGCGCCCTGCGGCTGTCCGGCGAGCCCTACGAAAAATTCTTCGCCGGCGCCCAGTACATCCACTTCCTGCTCGGCCCGGCGACGGTGGCGATCGCGGTGCCGCTGTTTCGCCAATGGCGGCAGGTGAAGCGCGCACTCCTGCCGATGGTCGCCGCCCTCGTCGTCGGCTCCTTTACCGCCGCGCTGTCGATCATGCTGATGGGGGCATGGGGCGGGCTTTCGCGCGACGTGCTGATCGCCTTCCTGCCCAAGTCGGCGACTGCCGGCGTGGCGATGGCGATCTCGGAATCGCTGGGCGGCAATCCGTCGCTCACCGCCGTTCTGGTCGTGCTCACCGGCATCGTCGGCGCGCTCGTGGTCACGCCGCTCATGAACGCCATGCGCATCAGGGACTATGCCGCGCGCGGCTTTGCGGTCGGACTGACCTCGCACGGGATCGGAACCGCGCGTGCCTTCGACGTCGACCAGACCGCCGGGCTTTTCGCCGGCATCGCCATGGCGCTCAACGCCATCGCGACCTCGCTGGTCGTGCCGCTCATCGTGCGGCTGTTCCTGTAGATCCCCGGGCCCCCGGCCGGTCAGGCGCCGGCCGGATCCTCTCCCGGCTTGACCGTCATCACGTCCTGCCAGTCCGGATGCTTGCGGTACTGTGCCCGCACATAGGGGCAGACCGGCATGATCCGGAGCCCATTCTTGCGGGCATCTTCCACCATGAACGACACCAGGGCGGCCGCAGCACCGGTGCCGCGCATCGTTTCCGGCGCGCCGGTGTGGTCGGCGCTGATGAGGCCCGGGCCCCGCTTGGTGAAGGTGATCTCCGCTTCGCCCTCGACGCCGTCGATGCGGGCCACGTAGCGCCCCCGGCGCCCGTCGCCGTCTTCCCGGGAAAGTTCGATCTCAGCCATGCTCTTCTCCGTTCTCGCGCAGCAACCACTGCCTCGCCAGCGCCTCGTCGTCCGCCACCAGGTCGTGGCCGGCGTCGACGCTGCGCAGGTCCAATTCAGCGCCGTTTGCCCTGAACCACTCCGCCAGCGCCGGCGCGCCCTTGCCGAAGGGGTCGCGCGCGCCAGCCACCATCAGCACGCTCGTGCCTTCCAGATCCGTGGGCGGCAACGTCTCCAGCACCGGGATGGCACGCAGCAGCACCGCCCGGCGGACGGCCTGCGGGTAAAGCGCCATGACGGCGGCGGCGAAATTCGCCCCATTGGAATGGCCGAGGAAGGTGAGGCGCGAGCTATCTAGCCCGTAGGCGGAAAGCGCGCCCTCGACAAAGGCCGCGAACGCCTCGGCTTCGGCGCGAATGTCGGGCTGGTCGAAGCTGATCGCCGTCAGCCGGCGAAACCAGCGGGCGTTTCCTTCTTCATGGCTGCGCCCGCGTACGCCAAGCAGTGTGGCGCGCGGCGAAATGCGCCGGGCCAGCGGCATCAGGTCGGCCTCGTTGCCGCCGCTGCCATGCAGCAGCACGATCGTGCTGCCGTCGGGGTCGTCCGGCACATGGAAGCGGTGCACGAAGGGCAGGTCGCGCGGCACCATGCGCGGCTCGCCCGGCAGGGAGAACTGCGGCAGCATGACCGCGATATCCTGCGCCCTCTCCTTGTCGTGCGGCGGCACCAGCAGCGTCTCGCCGAGGCGCTCGGCTTTCTCGTCGACCGTAAAGCCCGGCCCGTCGGTGGCAAGTTCGATCAGCGTGCCGCCCGGCTCGCGCACATAGAGCGAGGTGAAATATTTGCGGTCATGCACATTGGTCGCGGACGAGTTGAGCCGCGCCAGCGCCTTCTCCTCGGCGCGGACGGCCGCCACGTCCGGCGCGCGGAACGCGACATGATCGGCCGTGCCGGTGCCCGGTATGCCCGGCACATAGCCGGAAACATCGCGGATATCGACGGCATCGGTGTCGGAAACCATCCGCATCGTGTTCTCGACACGCGGGCCGGGCCGGTAGCCGAAGCGGCCGACGAAACCTGCCGTCTCCTCCGGCGTCTCGGTCAGGATCGTCACCGCGCGCAACCGGCGCGGGGCCACCGCCTCATCGCCCCAGGGCTGCGCGGCGGCAAGGTCGGCGCCCACCAGCTTGACGATGATCCCGTCGGGGTCCTTCATCCGCAATACCGGCTCACCGAATTCGCGCGACGGTCCCTCGAACGGCACGCCGGCGCGCAAGGCCCGCGTCATCCATTCGCCAAGGCTGTCGGGCGGCACGGCAAGGGCGATTTCCGAAACCTGGCCGGTACCGACACGCCCCGGCGCGCCGTCCTCCCAGACCAGGAACGTCACCAGCGAGCCGGGCGAACCGAGGCGATCGCCGTAGAACAGGTGGAGTTGCAGGCCGTCCTCATAGCCGCCGGTGCGCTTGACCAGGCGCAGGCCGAGGAAGCCGACATAGAAATCGACATTGGCCTGCACATGGCGCGTGATCAGCGTGACATGGTGGATGCCGCTGGCGGCTCGCTCGCTCAAGCGGCTGCTCCCGGAATGGTACGCATCATCGGAAAACTCACGGCTACAGGATCGACGCCGCGCAGGGTGCCACGTCGCGGCATAGCTTTCCAGTGCCGCGATGACGCTGACGGCAGGCACGCAAGTGGTTCTACAGGCTTTTCCCAGAGGCCCTATGCGCGGGCCCTGATGTCGGCTACCGGTCCGATGCCTCGTCAGGCCGGCCATGAGCCGGAAATGCCATTCAGAAGAGTCTCCTTTCTTGCCGCTTTATCCTTCGCTCACCCAGCACCTCAAATCCGCGGACCTGTTCGGCGCCCTCGACCGCGTGCCGGCACTCGGCGCGCCGGCCGGCAAACGAACGTTCCAGGTCTTCAATCCGTCGACCGGGGAACTGCTGGCGGAACTGCCCGACATGGGCGTCCAAGAGACCCGCGCGGCCATCGACAAGGCCTATGTCGCGCAGGAAAAATGGGCTGCGCTGACGGCGCGCGAGCGCAGCGACACGCTGTGGCGCTGGCATGAACTGATCGTCACCCATACCGACGACCTCGCCGCCATCCTCACCGCCGAGATGGGCAAGCCACTTGCGGAATCCAGATCCGAAGTCCTGCACGCCGCCGCCTACCTGCAATGGTATGCGGAGGAGGCAAACCGGATTTACGGCGAGACGATCTCCGCGCCGTCGACTGACCGCCGCATGCTGGTGATCAAGCAGCCGATCGGCGTCGTCGGCACGATAACGCCGTGGAACTTTCCGGCCTCGATGGTGGCGCGCAAGATTTCGCCGGCTCTCGCCGCGGGCTGCACGATCGTGCTGAAGCCGGCCGAGCAGACGCCGCTCGTCGCCGGGGCGATGTTCGCGCTGGCCGCGAAGGCCGGCTTCCCTGACGGTGTCGTGAACCTCGTCTACGCCTCCGAAGGGGATGCGGTGGGGCGCGAACTGTGCGGCAACCCGAAAGTACGCAAGATCAGCTTCACCGGCTCGACCGAGGTCGGACGGCTGCTGATGCGCCAATGCTCGGACCAGATCAAGAAGGTCAGCCTCGAACTCGGCGGCAATGCGCCTTTCATCGTCTTCGACGACGCCGATGTCGATGCCGCCGTGGACGGCGCGATCCAGGCGAAATTCCGCAACGCCGGCCAGACCTGCGTTTCCGCCAACCGCCTCTATGTCCAGTCGGGCGTGCATGACGAGTTCGTCGCCAAGTTCGTGGAACGGGTTCGAGAGCTTTCGGTCGGCGACGGCTTCGGGGAAGGCGTCGCCATCGGGCCGCTGATCGACCGGCAGGCGCTCGCCAAGATCGAGGCGCATGTCGCCGATGCCGTGGCGAAAGGCAGCGCCATTCGCTGCGGCGGGCAGCGAATCGGCTCCGACGGCACGTTCTTCCAGCCGACGGTGCTGACCGGCATCTCCAGCGACATGAAGGTGGCGCGGGAGGAGACGTTCGGGCCGCTGGCGCCGATCATCCGTTTCGAGGACCCGGATCAGGTGGTGCTCGCGGCCAACGACACGATCTACGGGCTGGCCGCCTATTTCTATGCTTCCAACCTGCAACGCGTCTGGCGCGTGGCCGAGGCGCTCGAATACGGCATGGTCGGCATCAATACCGGTCGCATGTCCTCTGAGGCGGCGCCCTTCGGCGGCGTGAAGCAGTCCGGCATCGGGCGGGAAGGGTCGCGCCACGGGCTCGAGGATTATCTGGAAATGAAATATCTGTGCATGGGCGGCATCTGAGCCGCCTGGCCACGCCCGTTGCCTGCCCTGAAAAGGGAACCCGGCCGCCTCGCGGAGCGCTGCCGGTGATTTCAGCCCTGTCAGGAACCAACCCGTCCGGATGGCATTTGATACCCTGAAGGGAGATCGAGCCATGCCCGACCCGCGCGAACCCAATCCAGACGATGTCGTACCGGTACCCGGCCGGGAACCGCCGCCGGTCCAGGAGCCCGAGCCTGACCGGTTGCCGGACGAGGAGCCGAACCCGAACCCCGACGAGACACGCGACCCGCCGATCCGCACCGGCGGGGGAACGCCGCCAAGGCCGGTGCCCGACCCGGTGCCGCCGACGCCTCCGGGCCCGCTTCCCGATCCCGGCCCTGACCCGGCGCCGATACCGACCCGGCGCGGACGCTGACCGGCCCGCGCCGCTTAACGGGACATTCAGGCGATCCTGCGGGCGGGGAGGGCCTGATCGTAGCGCTTCGAAGCACTTGCGCTCTTCCGCTTCCTGTCAAACATCTCGTCGTCGGCGAGCGAGAGGCTGTCGCTAAGTCCGATGCCGGAGTCCGGCCGCCACTGCGTGAACCCGATGCTGGCCGGCACCGCAATCCTGTTGCCACGCCAATGCATCCGCCGCCGCTGGACCGCCTCGCCGAGGCGGCGAACGATCGTGGCGGCCAGTTCGGAATCGGTGTCGGGCAGGAGAATGCAGAACTCGTCGCCGCCCACGCGCGCCAGGAAATCGCGCTCCCGAAGAAGGGATTTCAATACGCCCGCTACGTGGACCAGGGCGGCGTCGCCGGCGTCGTGGCCGTAGCGATCGTTGATCGCCTTGAACAGGTCGAGGTCGATCATCACCACAACCGCGCTCTCGCCCTTGCGCCTCGCGGATTTTTCGATGAGGGCGATCCGCTCCCGCAGCGCGCGCCGGTTGGGCAGCCCCGTCAGGTCGTCGCGCGTGGCGAGCGCATAGAGTTCGGCACGGAGACGATCCGTAACGATGAGGAGGAGCCCGAGGTTGAGGACGCTGGCGCCGATGATCGCGCAAACGAGAAACCAGGCCGCGACCGAATAATAGGCGTCCGTGCTCATCAGGCCCGCCAGGCGCAAGGCGTTGGTGACGGCCTCGGCCCCCTGCCCGGCGATGAACACGCCGCCGGCCGCCGCCGCCACCCAGACGCCGACCGACCGCCGCTCGAACGCCAGCAGCGCGGCCACAGTCAAAACGATGGGCACCAGCTGGCTTACGGAAAAGACGACATTGTCGGTCTCGCGGCCGCCCGAGCCGAACATCGCCATGGCACCGGCGCTGGCAAGCAGGAGAGCACCCACCCAACCCCATTGCGGCGGCTTGCCGCCGAAGACCCGGACCCCCTGCCAGGTCACGGCGAAACTCGCTACCGTCAGGAGAATGCCGATGCAGGTGAGCAGCCTCGATTCCTCGCCGAGCACCAGGAACGGTCCGCTGAGACAGGTCATCAGCAGCGCCGCAAACCAGTAGCGGGCGGCGACCACCGTCCGGTACGAGCACGACACCATCGCCCAGATGACCGCGAAGCCGACCGAGTTGAGCAGGATCACAACGTAAAGCGTGGTGAAGTCGAGCTTCATGTCAGACCCGTCGCGCTCCAGCGAATACAAAGGCAAAGGCCGCCTGCCTCTTCAGCCACCGCGATAGGGCAGTCAGGCTAAGAAGTTCTTTACCCGGACGATCAATTGCAACGCAGCTTCCGGCCAAGGTCGCCCCCCGAAAAGAACGGGCGACAGCCGGGCTGAAGGATCACCAAAGTTTGAAAGGAGCAGCCTCGCTGTAGCCACCCTCCGGTCGAAGGATCCAGGCACAGCGGGAGGCATTCGACGACAGGCACCTCAGGAGGCCATGATGATCTACAAAGTCGTGATTGCTACAGCGTTGATCTCCGCATTCAGCATGCCCTCGTTCGCGGCGACAGAATATTGGGTCGCCAAGGATGCTGTCAGCCACAAATGCGAGGTGGTCAGCAAGAAACCCGATGGCACCAAGATGATGAATGCCGGCAACAAGATGTATACCAGCCAGTCGAAAGCGCAGGCCGCCATGAAACAGATGGCCGCATGCAAATGATCTGACCCGGGATCGCGTTCCGCGACCGGAAGTCCGCCGCCGCCCGATCGCCACGGCGGACTTTTTTTGCGCATCCTTTTGGAAAGCCGGCGAGTTCGGGCGCCGGAAGCCTATCCCAGGCGGGCGGGAAAGCCCGGCGCCCGCAGGTCCGTGCCGAGCGCGTCTTCCAGCAGCTTGACGATCTGCGTCGATTGCGCGTCGCCGCCATAGGCAGCCCGGCCCCTGACGAAGGTCTGGTTGGTCAATCCCGCGAGGTCGAGCGGAACGCCGAACTCGCGGCCGAAATTCATGGCGAAACCGAGGTCCTTGAGCGCAAGATCCATGGTGAAGGCCACGTCGTAGCTTCCGTTCAGGATGAGCTGGCCTTCCGTCTCGTGGACGAAGCTGCTGCCGGAACTCGCCTTGATCGCCGCCCAGGCCTGGCCGAGGTCGAGGCCGCCGCGCTTCGCCAGCATCAGCGCCTCGCCGTCGGCGACCAGATGGATGAAGGCCAGCATGTTGGTGATGACCTTGATCACCGAGGCGCTGCCCAGCGGCCCCATGTGGAAGATCTTGTCGCCCATGGCCTCCAGCGCCGGGCGATGCTGCTCGAACAGGTCGTCGTCGCCGCCGGCCAGCATGGTGATCCTGCCCTGGGCGGCGAGATGGACGCCGCCCGTCACCGGCAGTTCCATCGTCCGTACCCCCTTGCCGGCCGCGATCGCCGCCAGACGCAGGATTTCGTCGCGGCCAAGCGTCGACATTTCGATCCAGGTCGAGCCGGGCTTCATCGTCTCCAGCATCTGGCCGAGAACCAGTTCCGAGATTTTGGGCGACGGCAGGCAGGTGAGCACGGCATCGCACTGCCCAGCCAGGGCTGCCGGGCTGTAGGCCCAGGTCGCCCCCAGCCCGACCAGGCGGTCAGCCGCCGCGCGCTCCTTGTCGTGGACCGTCACCTTGAAACCCGAGCCAAGCAGGCTGCCCGCCAGGTGCCCGCCAAGATTGCCGAGGCCGATGAAACCGTAATGCATGGCGGTGCCTTCCATTATCTGTCGGCAGGGATCAACGCTGCAGCGCCTGACCCGGTACCTGTCCGGAAGCGCGCGCTTCGAGCACGCGCGTGAGCCAGCCCGCGTCCATTTCAGGAACGGACGACAGCAGCAATTCCGTGTAGGGCGGGTGCGGCGGGTTGAAAACCTCGTCGCGTGTACCCTTCTCGACGACCTTGCCATGCTGCATCACCACCACGTCGTCGGCGATGGCTTTGACGGTGGCGAGATCGTGGGTGATGAACATGTAGGTGAGACCGAGGTCCGCCTGGAGCTTCATCAGCAGCTTGAGGATGCCTTCGGCCACCAACTGATCCAGCGAAGAGGTGACCTCGTCGCAGATGATGAATTCCGGCTCCGCCGCCAGCGCGCGGGCGATGCCGATACGCTGCTTCTGACCGCCGGAAAGAGCGGTCACCGGCCGGTCGAGATAGGTGTCCGGGTCAAGCTCGATCTGTTCCATGAGGCTGCGCAGCCGCGCCTCCTTTTCGCGGCCGCGCAGGCCGAGATAGAAGGTGAGCGGGCGCCCGACGATCTCGCGGATCGTCTGCTTGGGGTTCAGCGCCGTATCCGGCATCTGGTAGATCATCTGGATGTGGCGCAGCAGGCCACGCTCGCGTGCTTCCAGCCGGGGAGGCAGTACCTTGTCCTTCCAGCGCACCGCGCCGCCGGTGGCGGGCAGCAGGCCGGTGACGACCTTGGCGACGGTGGACTTGCCCGAGCCGCTTTCGCCGACGACGGCAAGCGTGCGCCCCTTCTGGATGCTGAAGCTGACATCGTCGAGCGCCCTGGCCTTGCCGTAATGCGCGGTGACGCCGTCGATGGCGATCAAAGGCGCGCCGGCCGGCAGCGGCCGCGACGGACGATGCAGGCTGCGCACCGCCCACAGCGATTTCGTGTAGGCCTGTTGCGGGGCGGATAACGTCGTCGCGGTATCGGCGACCTCGACCACCTTGCCGTGGCGCAGCACCATGATGCGGTCGGCCATCTGCGACACCACGGCAAGGTCGTGGGTGATGTAGATGGCTGCGGTATCGTAATCGGCCACGATCTTGCGGATGGCCGCCAGAACGTCGATCTGGGTGGTGACGTCGAGCGCCGTGGTCGGCTCGTCGAAGACGATCAGGTCCGGGCGGCAGGCCATGGCCATGCAGGTCATGGCGCGCTGCAACTGGCCGCCCGACACTTCGTGCGGGTAGCGGAAACCGATCTCTTCGGGATGAGGCAACTGCATCTGCCGGTAGAGGTCGACGGCATCGGCGGCAGCGGTATGCCGGTCGCTGGTCCCGTGTTGCAGCGGGCCTTCGACGAACTGGTCGATCAGCCGGTGCGCGGGATTGAAGGAGGCGGCCGCCGACTGCGCCACATAGGCGACGGAGCGGCCGCGCAGGCTGCGCAGGCGACGCGGCGAGGCAAGGCGCAGATCCTCGCCGTTCAACAGGGTGGAACCGTCGGTGATGCGGCACCCGTCGCGGCAATAGCCCATAGCCGCCAGGCCCAGCGTCGACTTGCCGGCGCCGGATTCGCCCACCAGGCCCAGCACCTCGCCCCGCTTCAGGTCGAGGTCGACGCCCTTGACGATCTCGTTCCAACCGGTCCCGGTGCGGCCCGCGATCTTGAGGCCTCGAATGGTCAGGAGTTCGCTCATGGCCGCCCCCTCAGTCCTTCAGGCCGCTGGCGCGGTGAAGCATCCAGTCGACCACGAAATTGATCGCCACCGTGACCAGGCCGATCGCCGCGGCCGGGATCAGCGGCGTGATGTCGCCGAACGCGATCAGGCTGGCGTTTTCCTTGACCATCGACCCCCAGTCGGCGGTCGGCGGCTGGATGCCGAGCCCGAGGAAGGAGAGCGCGGCGATGAACAGGAAGACGAAGCAGAAGCGCAGTCCGAACTCGGCCAGCAAGGTCGAGGTGATGTTGGGCAGTATCTCGCGCCGGATGAGCCACAAGGTGCCCTCGCCGCGCAGCCTGGCGGCCTGGATGAAATCCAGTTCCGCAATATCCATGGCGGCCGCGCGCGCGAGGCGAAAGACGGGGGCGATATAGATCACAGCGATGACGGCGACCATGTTGGGGATGGACGAGCCGAGGATCGCCAGCAGGATCAGGGCGAGGATCAGCGGCGGCACCGCCATCAGCACGTCGACGATGCGGCCGACCGTCTGGTCGATCCAGCCGCCCTTGAGCGCGACGAAGATGCCGAGGAACGACCCGATGAAGAAGGCGATCGCCGTGGTCAGGATCGCCAGCCCGACCGTGTTGCGCGCGCCGAAGATCATGCGCGAGAGCATGTCGCGTCCGAGATTGTCGGTGCCCAGCACATAGCCGTCGCCCCAGGGCAGGTACTCGGCGCCGACGATCTGGGTTTCGCCGTAGGGTGCGATCAGCGGAGCGAAGACGGCAAGGATGGCGGTCACCAGGATGACCAGCATCCCGAAGATGGCGGTCGGCGGCGTCTGCTTGAGGAAATTCCACATGGCCTTGTCCTCAACGCCCGTTGCGCAGGCGGGGATTCGCCAGGATCGAAAGCACGTCGGCGACCAGGTTGAGCACGATGTAGGTCGCCGCGAAAAACAGCCCGACGGCCTGGACCACCGGGAAGTCGCGCTTGACCACCGCGTCGACCAGCAACTGGCCGAGCCCCGGATAGGCGAAGACGACTTCCACCACCACGACGCCGACGACCAGGTAGGCAAGGTTCAGGGCCACGACATTGATGATCGGCGCGAGCGCGTTGGGCAGGGCGTGGCGAAGAATGATCTTCATCGGCGGCATGCCCTTCAGCCGGGCCATCTCGATATAGGGCGAAGCGAGCACGTTGATGATGGCGGCACGCGTCATGCGCATCATGTGCGCGATGACCACCAGGATCAGCGTCAGCGCCGGCAGGAAGGTATTGTAGAGCGCCTCGCCCCAGGTCGCCGTATCGTCGAGGCGGGCGAGCGAGGGAAACAGCGATATTTTGACGGCGAGAAACAGGATCAGGAGATAGGCCACGAAGAATTCCGGCAGGGAAACCGCCGAAAGCGCCGCCACATTGGTCGCCCGGTCGAACAGGCTGCCGCGAAACAGCGCCACCAGAACACCCAGCGTCAAGGCTACGGGAACGGCGATCACGGCGGCATAGCCGGCCAGGAACAGCGTCTTGGCCAGGCGCGGCGCAAGCAAAGCGGCGACGTCGCGGCCGTTGGCGAGAGAGTGTCCGAAATCGCCGCGCAGCACGCCCGCGACCCAGTTGAAATACCGAACATAGGCAGGCTGGTCGAGGCCGAGTTCCAGCCGGAACGCCGCCACCGTCTCGGCCGTGGCGGACTGGCCGAGGATCTGCTGCGCGATATCGCCCGGCAAAAGTTCCACGCCGACGAAGATCAGCATCGAAACAACCACCAGGGTGACGGCGCCGAGCCCTATCCGGCCCAGTATCAGTTTCGGCAGTTTGGACATCGCTGGTCTATCAGGGGTTGTCTATCAAGGTTGTTCTTGGGGATTCGTCTGTCGGGGCTTGTCTATCAGGATGACGGCACCGCGTCGCGCCCGGCCGGCGGCTATTTCGGGACGGGACTACCGGGGCGGAGATGCCACAAGGTTCCGGTACGGGACCGGCGCGCCACCCGGGGGCACGCGCCGGCCTTCAACGATCGGGATGCAAGGCCGGAGCCTATGCCACCCACCAGCGTTCGATGAAGCGCTGGCCGTCCAAGTTCCACATCTGGGTGACGCCGTCAGGGATCTGGACGCGCTTGTTCATGGCCGACACATACTGGCCGAACGCCGGGATGATGGTGGAGCCTTCATCCGAGACAATGGCCTGCATCTCGCCATACATCTCCGCGCGGCGGGCCTGATCCAGTTCCGACCGGGCCTTAGCCAGCAGTTCGTTGAACCGGGGGTTGTCGAAGTGCGACTCGTTCCAGTCAGCACCCGGCGTATAGGCGGAGGAGAACATCAGGTCCGGCGTCGGGCGACCGCCCCAGTAGGAGGTACAGAAAGGCTTCTTCAGCCACACGTTGGACCAATAGCCGTCATCGGGCTCGCGCACCACCTTGATGTTGACGCCGGCGGCCTTGGCGGATTCCGAGAACAGGACGCTGGCATCGACGGCGCCGTTGAAGGAAGCGTCGGCGGTATGCAGGTCCACGTCCAGCGAGGTCAGGCCCGACTGCTTCAAGTAGTATTTCGCCTTGTCCGCATCATAGGCGCGCTGCGGCAGGTCGGCCTTGTAGAACGGCATCGACGGCGCAATCGGCTGGTCGTTGCCGACCGAACCGTACCCCTTCAGCACCTTGCTGACTATTTCCTCGCGGTCGATGGCGTATTTCAGCGCCATGCGCACATTGTTGTCGGTGAAGGGCGCGACATCCGAGAACATCGGCAGCACGTAGTGCATGGTGCCGTCCTGCGTGTGGATCTTGATGTCCTTGTTGCGCTTCAGGAGGTGGATGGTCTTCAGGTCCGGGCGGTCGATCAGGTCGACTTCGCCGGTGATCAGCGCGTTCATCCGCGCCGTGGCGTCGGCGATGGCGATGATTTCCACCGTGTCGATGAAGGCTCGGTTGGGCTTCCAGTAGTCGCCGCGCCGCTTGAGGACGGCGCGCACGCCGGGCTCGAACGATTCCACGGTGTAGCCGCCGGAGCCGATCATGGTCATCGGGTCGATGGTGCCATCGGCCTGCGCCGGGCGGATGCCCAGGTGATAGTCGTTGAAGATGTAGGGGAAGTCGGCATTGCCTTCGCTGAGCGTGAAGACGATCGTGGTGTCGCCGTCGGCCTTCATCTCGGCGATCTGCGTGAGCAGCGGCTTGACGCCCGACTTGCTGTTTTCGCCCATATGGTGATTGAGCGTGGCAATGACGTCGTGCGAAGTCAGCGGCTTGCCGTCGGAAAACTTCACGCCGTCGAAGAGCCGGAAGGTCCACACCTTCGCGTCTGGGGTAGCCTCGAAATGCTCGACCAGGTCGGGCTTTGCGGACCCGTCCGGGCCGAGTTCGATCAGCGAGTTGAACACGGCATAGCCGAGCGCGAACATGAAGTCGTTGTTGAAGGTCGCGGGGTCCATCGAATCGGACGTCGCGCCCTGCTGGAAGCCGACGCGCAGCGTGCCGCCCTGCTTGGGCTCCGAGGCGAGCGCCTCGCTCGCCATCAGCGAGGCCGCCGACAGGGTGAAGCCTGCGCCCAGCGCCGCCGCCATGAAGCTGCGCCGGTCCATGCGGCCCAGCGCCAGCGATCGTTTCATCTCTTCGTTCATCAAACCACTCCCTTTTTTGTTCTACGTTGCTGTCTCTGGCCGACGCCCGGATACGGCGGCATGCCGCCGTCCTAGTGCCGGATCGTGATCGCCTTGGTGCGGACATAGGCATCGATGCCCTCGATGCCCTTTTCGCGCCCGAAGCCGGATTTCCTGTTGCCGCCGAACGGCACCTCGATGCCGCCAGCCCAGTAGTCGTTGATGGTGACCTGCCCGGCGTCGATGCTGCGGGCGAGGCGCAGGGCCTTGCCGATGTCGCCCGTATAAATGCCGGCGACCAGCGCGAATTCCGTGGCGTTGGCCATGGCCAGCGCTTCCTCTTCCCCGTCGACGACCTGGACAGACAGGACCGGCCCGAATATCTCCTGCTGGATCGCTGGGTCGGACGGGGCGAGATTGTCGATGATCGTCGGCTCGAAGAACCATCCGGAATTGGAGGCCGGATCATGCGTGGCGCTGCCGCCGGTGAGGATCGAGCAGCCGCGCCCGCGTGCCGCCTCGACATGGCGCGCGATGCGATCCAGGTGCTGCCTGGAATTGATGGCGCCGACATCCGGGTCCTTCAGCCCGTGGCCAAGCTTCAGCGTGCGTGTCCTGGCAACCAGCTTTTCCATCATCTCGGCATGGATGGACCGCTCCACCACCAGGCGCGAACCGGCCGAGCAAATCTGTCCAGCGTTGGAAAAGATCGCCCACAGCGCTCCCTCGACGGCCTTGTCCACGTCGCAGTCGGCCAGCGCCACCAGCGGCGACTTGCCGCCCAGTTCCAGCGTGAGTTGCGTCACGTTGGGCGCGACGGCCTGCATGACGCCCACACCCGTGGCGACCGAACCGGTGAAGGTGACATGCGCGATCGACGGGTGGCGCACCAGCGGCGCGCCGGCATCGGAGCCAAGGCCGGTGACGACGTTGACGGCGCCGGCCGGCACTCCCGCCTCATGCAGCCATTGGGCGAGCAACAGCGCCGTGAACGGCGTCGTCTCGGCCGGCTTGGCGACCACGGCGCAGCCGGCGGCCAGCGCGGGCGCGACGCCGCGCACGAAGGTCGAACTCGGATAATTCCACGGGATGATCTGCGCAGTGATGCCGACCGGCTCGCGCTCGGTCCAGCTTGTCAGGCCGGAGCCGAGCGGAATGGAGCGGCCTTCCAGCTTGTCGGCGATGCCGGCGTAATATTCGAACAGCCGGATGCAGGACCGCGCGTCGCCGCGCGCCTCGGCCAGCGTCTTGCCCGAATCGACGGCCTCGACCACCGCAAAATAATCGCTGCGCTCGCGGATCAGCGCCGCAGCCCGGTTGAGCACCTGGCAGCGCGTCGCCGGCGGCGTGTCGCGCCAGGCGGCCAGCCCCTGTTGCGCCGCCTCGACGGCACGCGACACATCCTCGCCCTTGCCGGCGCCGAAGCGGGCGAAGGCCTGGCCGTTGCCGGGGTCGTAGCTCTCCAGCCGGTCACCGTCGCTGTTGGCGACGATCCTGCCGCCGATGAAATGGCCGTCCGGCAGGCCCGGAAGGGTGCCTTCGGCAAAATAGGCCTTGATCAGCGACCGGGCGTCCAGGGTCATGCCGCGACCTCGCTCTGCCGGTAGCTGGAACGCGCCAGCCAGTCCGGGTCGATTTCCACGCCCCAGCCCGGACGGTCGGTCACGGTCACCATGCCGTCTGAAACCTCGTAGGGGTATTCGACGAACAGGCCCTCCTGCCACGGATAGTAGTCCGGACCTTCGATGGAGAATTCGAGGTATTTTCCGGCGTTGGGGATCGCCCGCAAAAGGTGCATGGTGAACAGTGTCACCATCGCCAGGTTCGCCGCGTGCGGCGTGCAGGGCAGGCCGGCCGCAGCGCCCATGCGCGCTACTTCCAGCGTACGCGCGATGCCGCCGAGGTAGAGGATGTCGGGCTGGATGATGTCCACGGCGCGCATGGCGATCATACGCTTCCAGTGCTGCATGTCGAAATCCTGCTCTCCGCCGGTCACGTCGACCGACAAGGTCGCAGTCACCTCGCGGGTCTGCTCCATCTCCCAGTAAGGACAGGGCTCCTCGTAATGCTCGACGCCGTTCTGCTCGAGCATGCGGCCTACTTCCACGGCCCGGCCCGGCGAGTAGCAGGAGTTCGCATCGACCATCAAGGCGACATCCGGACCCAGCGCCTTGCGGATGGCCGGCACGATGGCTTCGGTGCGGCCTTCCCACTCGTCGCGGTCGAGCCCGCACTCGGAACCGACGCGGAACTTGAAGGCGTCGAAGCCGTACGTGTCTCGCAGCCGCCGGAATCGGAGTGCCTCGTCTTCCGGCGTGATGTCGCGGCGCATCGAGGACGCATAGGCACGCAGCCGGCCGGGCTCGCCGCCGATCAGGCTGACCACCGGCTTTTCCTCCAACCGGCCGCGCAGGTCCCACAGGGCAGTATCAAGGCCCGACATCGCCCGATAGAGATAGGAGCAGTTGAACTTGTGCTCGCGCCGCGCGATTTCGCCGACCATGTCGTCGATTTCCAGGATGCCGCGTCCCAGCGCCCACGGCACGACCTGGCGATGGAAGACGGCGGCGGTGATGTCGGCATTATAGGTCGACAACTGTCCCCAGCCGGTCGAACCGTCCTCGGCGGTGACACGGACGAAGCCGACGAACTCGTTGGTGAAGGTCTCTAGCTTGCGGATTTTCACGAGCGGGACTGCCTGTCAGGTCTGGATCGGGACCGGCCCGCGCGGCCGGTCCTGCAGGATGAGGCTCGCGGCGCGGTGCGCGAGCATGATGGTGGGCGCATTGGTGTTACCCGAAGTGATGTTGGGGAACGCCGAGGCATCGGCGACCCTCAGGCCTTCGACGCCGAAAACCTTCAGGTTGTGATCGACCACGGCGGTCGCCTCGCTGTTGCCCATCCGGCAGGTGGACACCGGATGGAACACGCTGCCGCAGCGCTGGCGGAAGTCCTCGAGGATGGCGTCGTCGTCGAAACGCTCGATGTCGGGCGCCATCGCTTGTGTGGCGAAGGCACGAATCGCGGGAGTGCGCGCCATGCGCTGCACCAGGCGACCACCGGCAACCACGTCGTCGAGGTCCTTTTGCGTGGAAAGATAGTTGGGCACGATGCGGGGAGCCGCCGCCGGGTCGGCCGAGCGGATGTCGATGCGCCCGCGGCTCGACGGCCGCGATGGCTGGAACGACAGGATGAAGCCCGCGAACGGGTCCGGATTGATGATCGGGCGCTTGTTGCTGGGTGAGGTCGTGTAGGTGACGGGGTTCAGGTAAAGCTGCTGGTCCGGCCTGTCGAGCTCGGCACGGGAGCGTACGAAGCC
This sequence comes from Aquamicrobium soli, assembly GCF_042646345.1. Lineage (NCBI taxonomy): Bacteria > Pseudomonadati > Pseudomonadota > Alphaproteobacteria > Hyphomicrobiales > Phyllobacteriaceae > Aquamicrobium > Aquamicrobium soli. Next base: position 35,944 of record NZ_JBHRTK010000009.1, read on the forward strand.
GCCACACTGGTTGACGCTGAGCCCGAGCGGCCCACGCTTGAACAACACATAGCGCATACCTTGCAGCAGCTTTCCCCACCACGGCGAAAGCATGGAATTCAGCGTCGGCTCGCTTGCCTTGTAGTAGTAGTTGATGCCGAGATGGTCCTGCAGATTGCCGCCGACATTGGCGTTGTCGTGCACGATGTCGATGCCCATTCCGTTCAGCAGCTCACCCGGGCCGATACCCGACATCTGGAGCAGCTTGGGCGAGTTGACGGCGCCCGCGGCGACGATCACTTCCCTGCGTGCGCGAAATTGCTGCCTGCCGCCCGCCAGCAGGACGGAGACGCCGGTGGCGCGCCGCCCGCTAATGTCGACGCGCTCGACCATGGCATTCGTCACGAGCTTGACGTTGCGCCGTTTCAGCGCTGGCTTCAGGAAGGCGTCGGCGCTGGACCAGCGGCGTCCGGCCCGTGTGGTGATGCGGTAATGGGTGACGCCCTCGGGCTCCGGCCCGTTGCAGTCGTCGGTGACCGGCAACCCCATCTCCCGGGCCATGGCAAAGTAGTGCCGGTTGCAGGGGTGGATCTCCCGCCGGACATTGGTGACGTAGAGCGGCCCGCTGCCGCTTGAGCTCCCGTCTTCGCCGACACGAGTCTCGAGCGCCTCGTAATGCGAACGAACCGTGTCCCACCCCCAGCCGGCCGCGCCGAGCGCTTCCCAGTCCTCGAAGTCTCCCGGCATGCCGCGGCAATAGATCAGCGCATTGATGGAACTGGAACCGCCTATCACCTTGCCGCGCGGCCAGTAGCTCTTGCGCGACCCGGTGTTGGGATCGACTTCCGTCTCATACATCCAGTTGATGCGGGGGTCGAAGAAGGTCCGACCATAGCCGATAGGCGTGCGTATCCAGAAGCTGCGGTCAGACCCGCCCGCCTCCAGCACCAGCACCGTGCTGGCCGCGTCCTTCGACAACTGGTCGGCCAGGACGCATCCGGCCGAGCCCGCTCCGATGACGATATAGTCGAACTCGACCAAACGTCGTTCCTTTCCTGCAGGGGCTTTACGCACGCCACCCTGCCGGACCGGACAGAAGCGTCGATCGCCCGCCAGAAGTATGGGTTGGCGCGCATCTACCAGTCAAACAAAGCTTTATCGCGCTAAGGCCACAATATATTTGAAGGTCAGCCGGCGACGCCGGCTCTTAGGGCATGAGCGGCGTTGGCCTCATTTCAAGGTGCAGCGCCTTGCCTTCATAGGGGTGCGCCTCGCAGACGGCTTCGTCCAGTTCGACGCCGAGGCCGGGTTCCTTCGAGGGAATGACGTTGCCGTCCTGCCATTCGATCTTCTTTTTCAGAAGCGTGGCGTGGAAGCCGTCCCACTGCTTCAACGATTCCAGGATGAGGAAGTTGGGCAGGGTCGCCGCAAGCTGGATGTTGGCGGCGCCGACGATCGGGCCGCAATAGCAATGCGGCGCGACCTGGATATGGTAGGCTTCGGCCATGGCGGCGATCTTCTTGGTCTCCAGGATACCGCCGGAACGGCCGAGATCAGGCTGCAGGATGGTCGCGGCGCGGTTTTCGATGACCCGCGCGAATTCGAACTTCGTCGTCAGCCGCTCGCCGGTGGCGATCGGAATCCGCGTGCCGCGCGCGACCTCGGCCATCACCTCCGGCATGTCCGGCGGCACCGGCTCCTCGAACCACAGCGGATCGTAGGGCTCGATCGCCCCCGCCATCCGCAGCGCGCCCGAGGCGGTGAACTGGCCATGGGTGCCGAACAGGATGTCGGCCCGGGTGCCGACTGCCTCGCGGATCGCCTTCAGCATCCGCGCCGACAGGTCGATGTCGACCAGCCGCGGCTGGTGGCCGTCGAAGGCGGTGTAGGGACCGGCCGGGTCCAGCTTCACGGCATTGAAGCCCTGCTCGACGTAAAGCGCCGCGCATTCGGCCGCGAGGTCGGGATCGTTGTAGACGTTCCTGCCGTGAACGTCCTCGGTGTGGACGCTGCCGCTGTGCGGATAGAGATAGGTGTAGGAGCGCAGCGTCTCATGCACCTGCCCGCCCAGCAGCTTGTAGACCGGCTTGCCTGCCTCCTTGCCGATGATGTCCCAGCAGGCGATTTCTAGGGCCGAAAAGCAGCCCATGACCGAAACGTCGGGACGCTGGCTGAAGCCGGAGGAATAGCAGCGGCGGAACAGGTTCTCGATGTCGTGCGGATCGCGACCGACCAGGTAGCGCTCCGCCAAGTCCTCGATCATGCGGGCGGTGACGTGGGCGGAGAAGGTGGCGTTGTAGGCCTCGCCATAGCCGACCACGCCGCCGTCGGTGGTGAGCTTGACGAAGATGAAATACTTGCCGCCGATGCCAGGGGGCGGATTGCCGACGACGAAGGTCTTTACATCGGTGATTTTCATCGCAGGCTGTCTCCCTGATCACAGGACGTCTGGCGTCGTTTCCCGTCCATGCCGCCGCTTATAGCCGCAGTGGGCTGGGGCCGACATGGGGCGGGTGTGATATTCCGGTCGCGCTTGCGTGAAGTCAAACAAAGCATTAACCGGTCAAGACCGATTTTCATTTGAAGGCAGAGCTCCCATGATGCGCTCTCTCCTGCCGTTGCAATGGCTGCGGGCTTATGAGACGGCGGCCCGCCATCGCAATTTCTCGGCGGCGGCGACCGAGCTGGGGCTGACCCCCGCCGCCGTCAGCCACCAGATACGATCGCTCGAAGGTGAACTGGGCTTCAAGCTTTTCGAGCGGCTGGCGCGCCGGGTGGAACTGACCGAAATCGGCCATGCCTACCTGCCGAGCGTGAGCAAGGCGCTAGACGACCTGCTCGTCTCGACGGTCGGCCTGTTCGGAGCCGAACATGAGGCGCAGATCACGGTACGCGCTCCGGTTACGCTCACCGGCTCCTGGCTGGCGCCGCGGCTCGGGCGCTTCTATGCGGAATATCCCGGCATCCGGGTTCGCATCCTCGCCGGAAGCTGGACCGGTCCGGGCGAATCCACCGAGGTCGACATCCAGTTCGGCAATGGCAACTGGCCGGGCTTCGAATCCACCCTGCTGCTGAAAGCGCCGTCGGTGGTGGTGGCGCGCCGCGATGCCGTCGCACGTTTTGCCGACGACAAGGCCTGCGTTGCGGCCCTCGTCCGCAACGGCGTCGTGCACATCATGGGATGCGAAAACCGCTGGATCAACCTGGCGCGGAAATACGGCCTGCCCGAGGCCGACATAAGGGTGAACGTCACCACCGACAATTCGGTTTCCGCCATCGAACTGACCCGCTCCGGGTTCGGGCCCTGCCTGGTGCAGAACTATTATGCGCAACCGGCGCTCGAAAGCGGCGAACTGGTGACCCCTCTCCACGAGGGGCTGGAGATCGAGGAAGCGCAATATGTGCTTACCCCCCGGTCCGGGCAGAGGAAGAACCCCGCAGCCATGCTGTTTCGAAAATGGCTGCTGGACGAAGCCAGGGCCGACAGCGCCCTTGCGCGATCGGCATGACGCTCCGCACCGGGCAGAGGACGGACAATTGACACCGCCGGGGTATCGGTTCAGGCTTTTAGCATGCCCGGTTCCGAGATCGCCTCCATCCTTTTCGCCACGCTCGCCGGCGCCTGCTTCGTCGTAGGGCTGCTCCTGGCCGTCACCTTTTTGCTCGGCAAGCCGAAAAGCCGCTCCGACTGAAATCCTCAGCGCGACCGACGCCAGTCGACGATGAAATCGACGAGGTCGCCATCGCCGTCCGGCGGCCGGAACAGGCGCCGCAGCGCCCCGTCGAACAGGGCGGCGGCTGCCGCCATCAGCACCGTAGCGCCGGCGAGGACGGGAAGCAGCAGGGGCTGCGGGATGAGGCCGGCCGCCCCTCCGCCGACCAGCGTCATGACCGCGAGCCCATGCAGCAGGTAGATCGACAGCGAGCGCTCGCCGAGCCATGCGAGCCCCGGCGAGCGCGACGGGATCAGCGCGCAGAAGCCCAGCACGCCTCCCAGGCTCAGCGACAGCACGAGCAACCTGCCGAGCCCCGGATAGGTCAGCGACGGCGACGCTGCGCCATAGTCGCGGCTTCCGGTCAGCGCCGAGCCGTCGAGGCCGTTCGCCCACCACAGCGTCACCACGAACATCACCGCCACGAACAGGCCGGCGAAGACGGGGCGGTGGCGCTGCGCCAGTTTCACCAGTTGCAGGCCGTAGAGATGGCCGAGCACGAAGAACGGCAGGAAGTAGATGGTGCGGGCGGCGCTCAGCGCATAGCCGACTGCGCCGTCATAGCCGACGAAGACGGCCCCCAGCACCGCCACGGCCAGCCCGGCGGGCGAGGCGAACAGGGGCAGCAGCAGGCGCCAGCCGATCAGGCTGGCGATGAACCAGAGCAGCCAATAGGGCGTAAACGGCGAGTAGCTGTACCAGTCGGTGAGCCGTGCGGCGCCGAGATAGAGCACCTGGAAGGCGACAAGCGGAAAGAACAGCGTCCACACGATCTTGCGGTAGTCGCCGCTGTTCAGCGTAGCCCGCGCGAAGATGCCGGACAGGAAAACGAACAGCGGCATGTGAAAGCTGTAGATGTCGATGTAGAGCGTCTGGAGCAGGACCGACTGCGCGGAAGGTTTTTCGATCAGATGGCCGAAAACGACGAGCAGGATCCCTGCCCCCTTCAACGCATCGATATGGCCAAAGCGGCCACTCCGGGCTGTATTCATACCGTCGCCGCACTATTGCCTTTCCTCCCAAGACTTAGGCCGATGGGACGCCGTTCCAACCGGCTGGCGAGCGTTCGCGACCGCCCGGGCACCTCGCCGGGCGCCGCAAAGCCTGCCCCTGCAAGGGGTACAGTGCGTGGCCGAAGGCCGATCAAAAAGCATGAAAGGGAGGCGTTTACCGTGAGATTCGGCCCGTAATTGCCGAAACTTTGTTCATGCAGCCGCCGCGCGCCGAGCAGGGCCTACGCGCGGTCCGCGCGCTGCACCAGCGCGTGCAGCATGCCGAGGAAGGTGACCAGCCACGCCGCCATCGCGATATAGAGGAAAGCCTGCGGCAGGGGAGCGAGGAATCCCAAATCCATGGCGCGGCTCATCTGCCAGGTGCAGGCGGCATACATGCCGAGCGGGAACACCGCGCCCCAGTAGAGCGGGTCGTAGCGGAAAGGAAAGCGCTGGTAGCCGTAGCGCCAGACGCCGAGCAGGAGCAGCATCGGGATCCACCACGTCCCCGTCGCCCAGTACAGGATGGTGAATCCCTTGAGAAAGGGCAGCAGCGAGGTCAGGTAGGGTGCCTGCGGCGCGTTCAGGATGAGCAACGATCCGGCCAAGGTGGAAATGGCCATGGCGCCCATGTTGATCCAGTAAGGCGGCTCCAGGTCGCCCGGCGCCAGGCGGAAGAAGGTGTAGCGATAGAAGATCATCGCCATCAGCCAGATATAGAGCATGCCGCCCCACAGCCATGTCGACAGGGCGATGAAATTGAACTCGAGCCGGTGCGGCTGGCCGATGCGCGTGGCCAGGAGAGCGCTCGACACCGACAGCGCCTGCGTGGCCACGACCGCCAGCAGCCAGCCGCCGTTGATGCCCTTGTCGAGGGTGGGCTTCTCACGCCGGACGGTAAGGGCGGTGAAGATCGTGTAGGTCAGCCCAACCCACAAAAGCGCCGTCACCGCCCACAAGGCTTCGCCGACGGCAAGGTTTTCGCGGATGACGATGAACTGGCTGGCGAGGACGCCGGTGCCCGCCACCGCGGTGAAGTAGCCCGGCCCGGTCGGGTGCGCGACCATATCGCCGAAGAACCGCCGCGGATGGCGGCAGGCCCGCAGCGCGTAGAGCGCGCACAGGACCGCATATTGCGCGACGTTGAGGTAAAACAGGCCAAGGGCAATGCCGCGATGCTCCATCAGGAAAGCGGCCAGGGAGACGATGCCGGTGGCCATGACCAGCCCGAAATAAGCGGGAGACATGGCGGCAAGGCCCCGCCGCCTTACTGCCGAATGCGCTGCCTGCGTATCGGCCATCCTCACGGCTCCCTCATGCGCGACTTCAGACCACGTCCACCTCGATGTCGCCGATCCCGTCGATATGGCCCCTGAGCCGGTCGCCCCGCTCCACCGCGCCGACGCCGGCGGGCGTTCCGGAAAGGATCACGTCGCCCGGCATCAGGGTGAACAGGCCAGACAGGTAGGAAATCATCTCCGGCACCTTCCAGATCATCTGGTTGAGGTCGCCCGACTGCCGGCGCTTTCCGTTGACGTCGAGCCAAATCGCGCCGGCCGCCGGATGGCCGATTGCGGTCGCCGCAACCAACGGCGAGCAGGGCGCGGAGGCCTCGAACGCCTTGGCTACCTCCCACGGGCGTCCCTGTTCCTTGGCCTTGGCCTGCAGGTCGCGGCGCGTCATGTCGAGCGCGACCCCGTAGCCATAGACGCAGTCGAGCGCCTTTTCGGCGGGGATGTCCCTGCCCCCGCTTTTCAGCGCCACCAGCATCTCGATCTCGTGGTGCACGTCGCTGGAGGCTGGTGGATAGGGGAAGCGGCCGTCGGCCACCAGATTGTCGGGGTTCTTCTGGAAGAAGAAGGGCGGCTCCTTGTCCGGGTCGTGGCCCATTTCCACCGCGTGGGCGGCGTAATTGCGCCCGACGCAGTAGACCCGATGCACCGGAAACAGTTTCCGCGTTCCGGCAACCGGGATGCCGGCCGGCAGGCCCGGCTCGAAAACATAATCTGTGCCGCGCATGCCACGTCCCGCCGTTTTCCAAGAGAGTCGATCCGGCGCTACCCTACCCGGCGGCGCGGATCGATCAACGGAAAACGCCGACTTTTCTAAATATTGCCGACGGGCCTGTGCCAGCCCGCCGTGCCGGCGACGGAAACCAGCAGAACCCGCAAGCGGCGCACGCCGGGATGGCTGAGACCGCGCCGATCGATGCGCGCGATCTCGCGGCGGGCCGCCTCCTCCAGGCAGGCACCGTGCGGCACCGACATCAGCCAGTCGAAGAACACCTCCTCGGGCGGCGGCAGCGGCGACAGGCGGGCCAGCGCCTCGCGGCTGAGCGGCCGGCGGACTTCCAGAACGTCGTCATTGTCGTCCATGCTCATGCCTCGATCTCGATGGGGGTCAGCGGTCTGGAGCAGCAGCAGAGAATGTAGCCTTCGGCGATCTCGCTCTCGAGGATGCCGCCATTGTGGCTCATCTCGACCTCGCCGGCGCTCTTCATGACCTTGCAGGTGCCGCACAGGCCGAACTCGCAGGCGGCCGAAATACGCACGCCGGCAGCGCGCGCCGCCTGCAACACCGTCTGACCGGGAAGGCACTCGGCCTCGACGCCGGAGGTAGCGAAACGGATCGCCACCGCTTGCTCGGCGGGCGCACTGGCGGGGACATCGGCGAACGGAGCCTCCACCGGCATCACCGCCGGGCGGCCAAAACTTTCCTCGTGGTAGTGCTCCATGTCGAAACCGGCGCTTTCCAGCATCTGGCGCACCGCGCGCATGAACGGTTCCGGCCCGCAGCAGAACACTTCGCGCTCGCGGAAATCCGGCGACAGCATCGGCAGGCGCACCGCATCGATCCGGCCCATATGGCCGAACCAGCTTTCGCGGCTCGACCGCTCCTCGATCATGAAACCGAGCGAGAGACCCGGCATGCGCATGCCGAGCAGTTCCAGTTCCTTGCGGAAGATGATTTCTTCCGGCCGGCGCGCGCAGTTGACGAAGGAAATGTCTGTCTGCGGCGAGAAGTCGTTCAGCCAGCGCAGCATCGACATCATCGGCGTGATGCCGGAACCGGCGGAGACGAACAGATATTTCGCCGACGGGTGGTCGTGCAGCGAAAACTCGCCCGCCGGGCCGAACGCCTTGACGTGGCCGCCGGGCTTCAGGTTCTCGAACATCCAGCGCGTGCCGACGCTGCCCGCCTGCGCCTTGACGGTGACGGCGATCGAGAACGGGCGCGACGGCGACGACGACAGCGTATAGGTGCGCATCAGCGGCCCGTCGGCCGTCGGCAGTTCCAGGGTCACGAACTGGCCCGGCTTGTAGCGGAACCAGGTCTGGTTATCGGAGCGGAACGTGAAGGTCTTCACGTCCGGCGCCTCGTCTATGACGCCAACCACCTCCAGCACCTGGAGGCGGTCGTTCCACGGCAGCATCTCGTCGAGATGCTTGTAGAGGTTGATGGTCGCGTTCATGATGGCCTCCCTACGCGACGTTCTTCAGGGCGGGCTTGCCGCCCTCGGCGAGCCGCGGCACCATGAAATCGGCATACCAGTCGACGAACTGGATGACGCCGCCCTCGTGCACCGGCGAATACGGCCCCGGCTCGTAGGCCGGCGACTGGATGCCGAAGGCGTTCTCTTCAACGATCCGTCTGTCCTCGTCGTTGGTCATGGCCCAGACGTGGATAAGTTCGTCGACAGTGTAGTCGACGCCCTCGACGGCGTCCTTGTGCACCAGCCACTTGGTGGTCACCGCCGTCTCGGTCGCGCTGATCGGGATCACGCGAAAGGTGGTCGCATGATCGATCAGCACGTGGTTCCACGTCGTCGGATAGTGATAGAGCATGAGCGTGCCGATGCGGTCGGCGCTCACGCCATCGCACAGGTTGCGCTTCACCGCAGACTTGCCGGACATGGTGTAGCTCACCGCGTCGCGCAGCAGCGGGGCGCGGGTGGCGCGGAACTGGCCCGCCTCGTCGATGCGGAATTTGCTGGGCAGGCCGTTCGCCTCGCAATGCGCCCAGTGCTCCAGCATCTCAGGGTCGCTGTCGACGCTCGGCACGCCGGTGACGGTCGGGGCCTCGGGAAAGGTCTTGCACAGTTCGGGATGGTTGGCCGCGCAGTGGTAGCACTCGCGGTTGTTCTCCCACACCAGCTTCCAATTGCCCTTCTCGATGATCGTCGTCTCGTGGGCGACCTTGGCGTTGGCGAGGTCGTGCGGTGCGAAATAGGGCTCCATCAGCGTGCGGAACGGCGCGAAGTCGGCCGGCTCGTCGGCCAGGCAGACGAAGACGTAGCCGGCGACGCTTTCGCAGGCGACCGGCTTCATGCCGAAATCGTCCTTGCAGAAATCCTCGCCCATCTGGCGCGCGAAGGCGAGGCTGCCGTCGAGGTTGTAGGTCCACTGGTGATAGGGACAGACCAGCTTGGCGGCCGTGCCCTTGTGCGCCGTGCAGACGCGGCTGCCGCGATGGCGGCAGGTGTTGTGGAGCGCGCGGATGACGCCGTCCTGCCCGCGCACGACGACCACGGAATAGATGCCGATCTGTACGGTGAAATAGCTGCCGGGCCTGGCGATCTCGCAATCATGGCCGACGAACAGCCAGTCGCGATACCAGATCAGATCCATATCGACCTTGAAGTAGTCCGGGTCGGTGTAGAAGGGTTGTTCCAGCGAGAAGCCCGGGCGGCGACGCTGCAGCCGGCCCAGCATGTCGAGTTTCGTTTCCATGTCCTGTCCTCAGCATTGCAAGGACTGAACTTGGTGGTGCTTGAAGGGGTGAACGATTGCAGCCCGGCAGAACGCCGACGACGCAAGGATTCGCCTCTTGATCGCCCACCGCGATCAGTCGAGTTTACGATGCTCAAGGCTGGTTTCCGGGCTTCGGAGCTGTCCTTTTAGGACTGTCGCGACACCTTCCCGGGCACATAGCCCAGTGGTTTTCGTCGAGACTATCGCTCCGCCACCGTTGCGGGGGCAGCGCCGGCATCAAACCGGCTTCCCAATTATCCCGTCAGCTCATCACGAACGGGCACCTGAAGCGTCCCCATCTAAACAGCGGCGGCCCGCAAGCGAGTCCGCGAAAGCGACACCGCCCCGCACAAAGGCGACAGCGCGGAATTTAGAGTCCGAGACGGTCGCGCAGGCCGTACCACCACGCGCCCAGCACGGTGAGCGGAACCCGGAAGGTCTTGCCGCCGGGAAACGGCAGGCTCGGCAGCGACGCCCACACGTCGAACCGCTCGGCATGGCCGGCCACCGCCTCTCCGAGCAATTTGCCCAAAAGATGCGTGGTGGTGACGCCATGGCCGGAATCGCCGTGCGAGAAATAGACATGCGGCGACAGCCGCCCGACATGCGGGATGCGCGTCAGGGTCAGCGCGAAATTGCCGCTCCAGGCGAAATCGATCTTCACGTTCGCCAGTTCGGGAAAGGTACGGATCATGTTGGGGCGGATGACAGCGGTCAGGTCTGCCGGGTCCTGCCCGCCATAGCCGATGCCGCCGCCGTAAAGCAGCCGGTTGTCGCTGGTACGGCGATAGTAGTCGAGCACGTAATTGGCGTCCTCGACGCAATAGTCGGCCGGAAGCAGGCTCTCGATCAGGGCAGGGTCCAGCGGTTCCGTCGCCATCACCTGGCTCGACACCGGCATCATGCGGTCGGTGACGACCGGCAGCAGCGTGCCCAGATAGGCGTTGCCGCAAACCAGCAGATAGGTCGCCGTCACGCTGCCCTTGTCGGTATGGACGGTCGGCTTTCCCGCCATGTCGATGCGCACCGCCCGCGAGTCCTCGAAGATCTTCGCGCCGAGGCTCTCCGCGGCCGCGGCTTCGCCGAGCACGAGGTTGAGCGGATGGATATGGCCGCCGCGCTGGTCGATCATGCCGCCGACATAGCGGTCGCTGCGCACATAGCGGCCGACATCGGCGCGCGCCACCATCTCCAGCCCCGCATGGCCGTGCGCCTCGTAGTCGCGCTTGAAGCCTTCGAAATATTGCATCTGCTTCTGCGTGAAGGCGGCGAAGAAGCCGCCATGGCGCAGGTCGCAGTCGATGCCGTATTTTTCGATGCGAGCGCGGATGATGTCGCCGCCCTCGCCCGCCATCGCGGCCAGCGCGTCGGCCTTGTCGCGGCCATAGCGGCGCTCGATGGTGGCAAGGTCGCGGCTGTAGCCGTTGACGATCTGGCCGCCATTGCGGCCGGAAGCGCCGAAGCCGACCCGCTCGGCTTCCAGCACCGCGACGCGATAGCCGCGCTCCGAAAGCTCAAGCGCCGCCGAGATGCCGGTGAAGCCGGCGCCGATGATGCAGACATCGGCGGTCAGCGACCCTTCGAGCGCTGGGCGCACATGGCGGTCGTTGGCCGAGGCCGCATACCAGGAACCGATATGGCCGGGATTCGGCACGGCTGAGACATGGGCTGCCATCTACACGGTCCTGATATAGGCGTCGTATTCGACGTCGGTGACGCGCAGCGAGAACTCGTCCAGCTCCTGGTATTTGCAGGCCGTATAGAGGGAACGGAATTCGGGCCCGACCGCGCCATAGGCGAAGCCCGAGGTGGCGAAGCGCTGCACGGCGGCGTCCCAGCTCGACTGGAGCGGCTCGTTGTCGAGCGCGTGGTCGTCGCCGGTGATCGGCCCGCCCGGATCGAGCCTTTCCTTCATGCCCATATAGGCCGCCTGCAGGATCATCGCGAGCACCAGATAGGGGTTGCTGTCGGCGCCGGCGACGCGGTGCTCGATGCGGGTCGCAGGCTTGCTGGCGGTGATGACGCGCACGGCGGCCGAGCGGTTGTCGAAGCCCCAGGACGCGAAGGTGGGCGCATGCTCGGACGGCTTCAGCCGGCGGTAGGAGTTGGCGTGCGGGGCAAAGATGGCGGTACTTTCGCCCATGTAGCGCAGCAGGCCGCCGACCGACTGCATCAGCAGTTCGGAGGGACCGTCCTCGCCGACGAAGATGTTGCGCCCCTTCTCATCCAGGATGGAGAAATGCACATGCATGCCGTTGCCCGCCTGCATACCGTAGGGCTTGGCCATGAAGGTGGCATCGAGGTCGTTCTTGCGCGCCACGCCCTTGACGATGCGCTTCAGGAACACGGCGTAGTCGGCAGCCCTCAGCGCATCCGGGACATGGTTCAGGTTGATCTCGTACTGCCCCGGCCCGTTCTCGCGCAACGTAGTGTCGGCCGGAACGCCCTGCTCGCGGCAGGTCGAGTCGATCTCATAGAAAACGTCCTCGAAATCCTGCAATTCGGCCACGGAAAGAACCTGCGTCTGGCCGGTATGCCAGCGCCCTTCCCGCGTGTTCGGCGGGCGCACCGGATCGAGCGCCGAGCGCACGGGGTCGATCAGGTAGAATTCGAGCTCGGTCGCGACGACCGGGGTCAGCTTCATCTGGCGAAAGCGCTCCAGCACCTTGGCCAGGACCTGGCGCGGGTCGGCGAAGAAATGCCCGCGGTCGGGGCCGTTCATGGAAAGCATCACCTGCGCGGTGGGCCGCTTCAGCCAGCTTATGCGGGCGAGCGTTCCCGGCACCGGCACGCAGATGCCGTCCGGATCGCCCGTGCCTTCGGCCAGCCCGGCCGCATTCACGTCGCGGCCCCACACGTCCAGCGCATAGACCGAGCGCGGCATCGCCATGCCGTTGACCAGCACGTCGATCGAGCGTTCGCGCGGAATCCATTTGCCTCGGGGAACGCCGTTGACGTCGACGACGAACGCCTCCAGTACCTCGATATCGGGATTGTCGTTCAGGAATTTGCGGGCAACTTGTTCATCAATCATGGTCCACCGAATTTCGCGGAAAAAGGCTCCGCGTTAGCCGAACTGTCGGACAATCGATAAAGCAAGGCGGCGAAATTAGCCAGTTCGATGCCCCGCCGCCGCATTGACAGGCCGGCGCCACGCTCCTTACCTGCACCTATGAACACCGCTTCCGACAATCGCCCTTTCCCCTCCGGCCTGCTCGTTCCCAGGCCCCGCACCTTTCTCGGCCTGCCGGCGGCAACCGCCGCCGTTAACGGGTCCGCTGCCATCTTCGGCGCCGTCCACGGCACCGCCTATGCGACGCCGACCGTCCGCGAGGATGTCGAAAGCGGGCCGGATGCGGTGCGGCGGGCGATCACCGAGGCCTCGGTCCACATCGACCACTGGGATTTCGATTTCGACGGCCCGCTGCTGAACGACGGCGCGTTGCAGGCCTTCGACCTCGGCGACGTTTCGACCCGCCCGGACGACGCGGCCGGCAACCGGGAAAATATCGAAGCGGTGACGCGCGCCGCCCACGATGCGGGCGCGGTGCCGATCCTGATCGGCGGCGACGATTCCGTCGCCATTCCCTTCATGCGCGGGCTGGACGGCGGCGAGAAACTCAACATCCTGCAGATCGACGCCCATATCGACTGGCGCGACGACATCGCCGGCGAAAGGCTGGGCTATTCCAGCACCATGCGGCGGGCTTCCGAACTTGCCTCCGTCGCCTCCATGACGCAGGTCGGCATCCGCGCGGTCGGCAGCGCCCGCCGCGCCGAGGTCGAGACGGCAAGGGCGTGGGGCTCGCGTCTCGTCACCGTTGCGGAGGCCCGGCGCATCGGCGTCGAAGCGGTCGCCGCCGCCCTGCCGCGCGACGGATCGCTGCTCATCCACATCGATTGCGATTCGATGGATCCCGGCATCTGCCCGGGCATAAACGCGCTGTCGCCGGGCGGCTTCGCCTTCGACGAAATGACCACGCTGATCGCTGCCGCCATGCGCGGCCGCAAACTTGCCGGCTTCTCGATCGTCGAGTTCCAGCCGGCCGCCGACGTCAACGACATGTCGGCCACCATCGTCGGCCGCCTGGTCAGCCACGTGCTCGGCCATCTGGCGCGCCGGGGCTGATCCTTCCGTCCGTTCAGGGTCGCGCGCCTAAGCCGGGCGTCGAAGGCCGCGCGGCGCCGGCTCGAGGCGGGCCGGCTGGTCGGGGATGGAGATGGCAAAGGTCGTGCGCCCGCCCCGGCTTTCCACCAGTTCCAGCGCCCCGCCATGGGCGCGCACGAGTTCATGGGCGATGGCCAGCCCGAGCCCGGTGCCGCCGCTGCGCGCGGCGCCGCGAAAGGCGGTGAACAGGTTTTCGCGCGCCTTCGCGGGCAGGCCGGGGCCGGTATCGGTGACGAGAATACGGCCGACGCTGCCCTGCCGCTCGGCCGCCACGGTCAGCCGCCGCACCACCGCGCTTTCGGTATCGCCCGCCATCGCCTGCACGGCGTTGCGGGTGAGGTTGGTCAGCACCCGGAACAGTTGCTCGGCGTCCGCGTCCACCTCGAAGCCGGGCGGGACGGCATCCTCGAACTCGATCCCGCTTTCAAGATCGAGCAGGCTGTGCACGTCCTCGACCAGTTGGCGCAGCCGCACCCGGCGCCTGGACGGCGGCGCTTCCTGCGTCCGGCCGTAGGCAAGCACGCCCTCCGAATAGGAAACGGCGCGGTCGAGCGTGCGCACGAGCCTCGGCGCATAGGCCTGCACCGTCGGGTCCTTCACCTGTTGCAGGCGATCCGACATCAGCTGCGCGGAGGCCAGGATGTTGCGCATGTCGTGATTGATCTTCGATACCGCCAGACCGAGGTCGGCGAGGTGCTTCTGCTCGGCGAGCATCTTTTGCAGCCGCTCCTGCATCTGCGCCAGCTCGCGCTCGGCGATGCCGATTTCGTCGGCGCGCATCGAGGGGCGGATGATGCGCGACTGGTCGTCCGGAGCCTCGGAAAAGGCCAGCATAGAGCGCGTCATCGTGCGCATCGGCCGAACCATGACGCGGTCGAGCGCGACATAGACGAGGGCCGCGGTGAACACGGCGATCAGCAGCGACAGAAGCGCGACCGTGCGAGAATAGCCGAGCATGGCCGCGCGCAACTGGTAGTCCGGCATGATCAGCTCGAACTCCTCCGGGCTCGCTCCCACCGGGCCGAAGATGCGCAGCATGCGATTTCCGCCGAAGAGCAGCGTATCGAGCGCGCCGGTCATCTCCTCGACCAGCCCCAGATGGTCGACGTCGATATGCTCGTCCACCTGCGGTGGCATTTCGGCGACCGCCAGCAGGCGCGCGACGCCGCCGTCGCGCACCGCGATCGCCTTGGCGCCGATGGCCATCAGGACGTCGTTCTGCGCCGTCTGCGACAGGCTTTGCGTATCGCCCTGCACCAGGGCGATGGATACGGCGGCGGCCGTGCTCAGCCGCTCCTTCAGCCAGGTGACGCGGTAGCTGGCGACGGTCGGCAGGAAAATCAGGATTTCGGCCAGAAGCCCGAAGACCACGGTGAGCAAAAGAAGCTTGGCCGACAGGCCCCGCGCCAACGGCACCCGCCGTTCGGGCGTCGACGTGACCCGTGCTTCGTCCTCTGGGTTATTCTCGCTCATGCGCGGTCGATACCATTGTCCGATGGATTGCGCATCATTAGGCCATCGCAGCCGTTCTGCCAATTTTCACCTTGGGTGAGGCTGCTTTTCCGCGCCTCGGCCGAACGGTGGCGAGCGGGCGGATTGACTTCCAAAAACCTTCTTTCTATAAGCCCGCTCACGCTCGGGCAGCCTTACCCGGCGCGGTTTCGGTCGCGCGGTGAAATGCCCAGCCTAGCTCCTGGCACATAAGTGACAGATTCAAGAAGGGCCGCACTCCGCGGTATTAAAACAAATGAAGCGTACCTATCAGCCATCCAAACTCGTCCGCAAGCGCCGGCACGGCTTCCGCGCCCGCATGGCCACCAAGGGCGGTCGCGCCGTCGTTGCCGCCCGCCGCAACCGTGGCCGCAAGCGGCTCAGCGCCTGAACGGGAAAGACCGTTGCCGGTTGCCGGAAAGCCAGTCGGGGAACGGCCCGGCCGGCTTCTGAAGCGCACTGAATTCCTGGCTGTCCGGCGCGGCGAGAAGCGGCGCGGGCGGCTTTTTCTCGTTGAAGTCCTCGACCGGGGCGACGACAGGCAAGCGCGCGTCGGCTATACGGTGACCAAGAAGGTCGGCAACGCCGTGGTGCGCAATCGCGTCAGGCGGCGGTTGAAAGAAGCCGTGCGCACCCACGCAGCCGATGACATGGCGCAGGGCAGTGACTATGTCATCGTCGGGCGCGAAGAAGTGCTTTCCGCTCCGTTCGGCCTGCTCAAAGCCGAACTTTCACGCCGACTCCGCGCACAACGATAGGCCACGGACCGCGATGCAAAACAACCGGAACTTCTTCATCACCATCATCCTGTCGGTGCTGATCCTGACCCTGTGGCAGGTGTTCTACATGAATCCGCGCATCGAGGCGCAGCGCGAGGCCGCGCGCATCGAAGCCGAGCAGAACCCCGCCAGCCAGAAGCCGGCAACCGAAGCGGCGAATTCCGGCGCCGCCCAGAACGGCCAGGCGCCCTCGCAGGCGACCATTCCCAACGCCCCGGCAAGCGACCAGGCGGCCGTCGGCGGCAGCCGCGACCAGGCGCTGTCGGCGAACATGCGCGTCGTCATCGACACGCCGAGCCTTTCGGGCTCGATCAACCTGACCGGCGCGCGCCTCGACGACCTCAGCCTCAGGCACTACACCGAGACCGTCGACAAGAATTCGCCGAAGATCGTCCTGCTCAATCCCTCGACGCTGAACGACGGCTATTTCGCCGAAATCGGCTTCTCCGGCTCGCCCGAGGCGGGCACGCTACCCGGCCCCGACACGCAGTGGACGGTCGAGGGCAACAACACGCTGACGGCGAGCACGCCCGTCACGCTGACCTATACCAACGACAAGGGCCTGACCTTCAAGCGCGTCATCTCGGTCGACGACAACTACATGTTCACCGTCGACGACACGGTGACCAACACCGGCAGCGCGCCGGTATCGCTCGCCAATTACGGCCGCGTCACCCGCTTCGAGAAGCCCGACGACCGCAGCACCTACGTGCTGCACGAGGGCCTGATCGGCGTCATCGGCAAGGAAGGCCTGCAGGAAATCAAATATTCCAAGATCGAGGAAGAAAAGCAGGTCACGCCCGGCAAGTCCGACGACGGCTGGCTCGGCATTACCGACAAATACTGGGCGGTCGCGCTCGTGCCCTCCGCCAAGCAGCCCTTCCAGCCGCGCTTCGGCTTCTTCGGCGACGGCAGGACGCGCTACCAGTCCGACTACCTGACCGACCAGATCACGGTGGCGCCCAGCCAGTCGGCGACGCTGGAGACCCGGATCTTCGCCGGCGCGAAGGAGGTCGGCACGATCAACGCCTACGAGAAGACCTACAACATCCGCCAGTTCGACCTTTTGATCGACTGGGGCTGGTTCTATTTCATCACCAAGCCGATGTTCTGGCTGATCGACACGCTCTACAAGTTCTTCGGCAATTTCGGCCTCGCCATCATCGCGACCACGGTGCTGGTCAAGGCGGTGTTCTTCCCGCTCGCCAACAAGTCCTATGCCTCGATGGCGAACATGAAGAAGGTGCAGCCGAAGATGACGGAGATCCGCGAGAAATACGCGGACGACAAGATGGCCCAGCAGAAGGCCATGATGGAGCTCTACAAGACGGAGAAGATCAACCCGGTCGCCGGCTGCTGGCCGATGCTGATCCAGGTGCCGGTGTTCTTCGCGCTCTACAAGGTGCTCTACATCACCATCGAGATGCGGCATGCGCCGTTCTTCGGATGGATCCAGGACCTGGCCGCGCCGGACCCGACCTCGCTGTTCAACCTGTTCGGCCTGCTGCCCTTCGCCGTGCCGGCCTTCCTGATGATCGGCGTCTGGCCGCTGATCATGGGCGTCACCATGTTCCTGCAGATGCGCATGAACCCGACGCCGCCCGACCCCACCCAGGCGATGATTTTCACCTGGATGCCGATCGTGTTCACCTTCATGATGGCGGGCTTCCCGGCCGGCCTGGTCATCTACTGGGCGTGGAACAACTTCCTGTCGATCCTGCAGCAGGGCATCATCATGAAGCGGCAGGGTGTGAAGATCGAACTATGGGACAACCTCGCCGGTATGTTCCGCAAGAAGCCGGCGCAGGCGAAATAGCCGCGCGCCGGCGGCGTCTCCGATGCGGTTGCGGCCCTCGGACAGTCCTTGCCGAGGGTAGATACCGTGGATAAGCCGGTCATAGACTCCGAACTGTTCAACCGACCCTGGGTGTTCATCCGCGGCGTGCCGGCCATGAAGTTCCTGCCGCCGGAGGGACCGGCAGAGATCGCCTTTGCCGGACGCTCGAACGTCGGCAAATCCTCGCTGATCAACGCGCTCGTCGGCCAGAAGGGCCTGGCGCGAACCTCCAACACGCCGGGGCGCACGCAGGAGCTGAACTATTTCGTGCCGGGCGGCTTTTCCGGCGAAGGCGCCGACCTGCCGCCGATGGCGCTGGTCGACATGCCGGGCTACGGCTACGCTTCCGCGCCCAAGGAGAAGGTCGACCAGTGGACGAAGCTCGTCTTCGACTATCTCAAGGGCCGCGTCACGCTGAAGCGCGTCTATGTGCTGATCGATGCCCGCCATGGCATCAAGGCCAATGACGAGGACGTGCTGTCGCTGCTCGACAAGGCCGCGGTGTCCTACCAGATCGTGCTGACCAAGACCGACAAGATCAAGGCCGCGGGCGTGCCGCGGCTGATCGAGGAGACGCTGTCGAAAATCAAGCGCCGGCCGGCCGCCTTCCCCTTCGTGCTCGCCACTTCCTCGGAGAAAGCCGAGGGGTTCGACGAGTTGCGGGCGGCGATCGTGCTTGCCGCCAACGGTGGCTGACTGGCTCTCAGGCCGTCGCCGGCTTGAAGCTCAGCGCCACGCCGTTGATGCAATGGCGCTTGCCGGTCGGCTTCGGCCCGTCGTCGAAGACATGGCCGAGATGGCCGCCGCAACGGCTGCAATGGCACTCGACCCGGACCATGCCCAGCGTCGTGTCCTCGCGCGTGGCGATGCCGTTCGGCAGCGCCTGCCAGAAGCTCGGCCAGCCGGTCCCGGATTCGAATTTCGTCTCGGACGAATAGACCGGCAGCTCGCAGCCGGCGCAGGCGAAGATGCCCTTGCGGTGCTCCTCGAGCAGCGGGCTCGAGCCCGGATATTCCGTGCCTTCCTTGCGCAGCACGTCGTAGGCGGCCTGCGACAGGCTCGCGCGCCACTGCGCATCCGTCTTGGTCACGGCGAAGGTTTCTTCGGCGGCGCGCGCCGGCTGCGGCTTGCCCATGCGCACCAGCGCCGAAGCCCCGCCCGCGAATGCGACGGTGACGGCGCTGCCCAAAAGGAAATTACGACGATCCATTGTCTTTTACCTCCCGGGCCGTTTTGCCAGACTGGACCGTTTTAGGGAAATCAAATGGGGGTGAGGCGGTCCGGCGGGCGCCGGTGAATCCCCTCCCCGCGACCCGAGTCCGACACCGCGTCATTTCTGTTGCCCTCGGCGAATACGCGCTCTATCGCTTAGCGATACGAGTGGGGAGACCTCGGTGATTCGCCAAAAGATCGCGGCATTTGCCAGCCTGGTTTCATTGCTGATCGCTGCCGCCGCAACCCCGTCCCATGCCGCTTCCCTGTCCGCCGACATCCTGCCGGCCCGCTTCGGCGAACTCGGCCGCTACTCCGACAAGATGGAAGCGCGCCTCGGCGTCATGGCCTATGACCGCGGCTTCTTTTCCACCGACGTCTTCAGCGGCACCGTCATCAACGGCGAGCTGCTTTTCCGCTCGCCGGAATTCCTGGAAGCCATCGGCTCGCCCCGCCCCTATATCGGCTTCGACGCGGCCATCGCGCACGATCCGGTGCATTTCTTCTATGCCGGCCTCAACTGGGACATGAGCCTCACCGACCGGCTTTACCTGTCGGCCAGCCTCGGCGGCTCGATCAACACCGCCAGGAACCTGATCGACCCGACCACCTACAAGGCGCTGGGCTGCCGTGTGCTGTTCCATCTCGGCGCCGGCATCGGCTTCGACATCACGCCGAACCTGACGATCCAGGCCTATGCCGACCATTTCTCGGATGCCAATCTGTGCCGGGTGAACAACGGCGCGGAAGCGACCGGCGTCCGGGTCGGCTATCGCTTCTGAACGACGAGCCCGGGCCGGGCCGTCGCCTCTACCGCTCCGAATACCCCATGGCGCTGCGCGGCAGCCGGATGAGATCGCCGAAGCGGGCGCGCAGCCGGTCGTCCACGGCCTTGGCGACATGGCGGGGGAAGCGCTCGGCGAGGATCTTCTTCCTCGCGTCGATGGCCTGATGCAGCATGTCCGGCTTGCCCGCCTCGCACCATTGCTTCGGCGAAAGCCGCTCGATGGCGCCGGCATCGAAATAGGCGGCGGCGGGTGCCGGCGAGCCCGGCCCGTTGTCGAGATAATGGCCCGGCCCATTCATGCAGGTGGCGGCGATGGCATCGACCGAGCGGGCCGCCTCGCTTGCGTCGAGGCCGCGCTGGCAGCGCAGGCAGTGGCCGAGCACGGCATCGTCGATGATCAGGCTTTCCAGGCAGAAGCCGAGCAGGGAGGCATGCATGCCGGCCGCCTCATAGACGAGATCGAGCCCGGAAAGGCCGGCCAGCACATTGGTGATGCCCTTTTCGTAGCCCGACTGGAAATCCGGCTGCTTCGAACCGGTCATGCCGGCCGCCGAAGCGCCGGGCAGGTCGTAAAAGCGCGCCATCTGCGCGCAGGCGGCCGTCAGCAGGGCCTGCTCGGCGGAGCCGCCCGCCATGATGCCGCTGCCCGGATGGGACGCGAACGGCCAGGTGCCCAGCATGGCCGGATGGCCGGGCTTCAATGCGTTGACATAGACCAGCCCCGCCAGCACCTCGGCCACCGCCTGCACCACGGCTCCGACCAGCGAGGCGGGCGCAGTGGTGCCGGTCTGCGCCGTGGACAAAAGGAGGATCGGGATGCCGCCCTTGACGCATTCCTCCAGCACGCCGCAGGCATCCTCGGCGAACTTCATCGGCGACACCACGAAAGGCGTCGAGCTCGAAACGAAGGGGCGGGCGCGGAATTTCGCCTCGCCGCCGGCCAGCGCATAAAGCATTTCGAGCGCCGGCCGCACGTTCTCGCGCACGGTAAAGGAGGTGCCGATATGCTTCGACGTCCCCATCACGCAGGCATAGAGCGTGTTGAGGTCCAGTTCGAGCGGATCGGCGATGTCGCGCGCCGCCATGGGGCGTTGGAAGAAGTGGATGTTGTCGAGGCCCTCGACGATGCGGGCGGCATCGTAGATGTCGCGTAGCTGCGATTCCCGGTAGCTGCGCGTCTCCGCGTCGACCAGATGGACGGCAAGCCCGGCGGTGCCGTAACGCACATGGCCGTCCTGCACGATCATGTCATGACGCGGGTCCTGGCCATGCAGGGTGAAGTGGCGGCCGGCCCTGGCGAGCGTGTCGGCGACCAGCGCGCGGGGAAAGCGGATGCGCCGGTCCTGCCCGTGAACCGCACCGGCGCGCGTCAGCACCTCGACGCAGGACGGAATGGGGTTGGCGAAACCGACTGTTTCCAGGACCGTCAGCGCGGACTGGTGGATGCGTTCGAGGTCGTCCTGGCCAAGGGGGCCGTAGCCCGGCCGGCGATGACCCGCGCTCCCCGATCCGCCCTCGCCCGGCGCGCCGCCGGAGCCCGGCTGAGCTTCCGGATCGATCGGTGCGGGCCGTCTGGCCGGCACCATTTTCGCAAGCGTCATGAGCACTCCATGGCGAAGCCGGATGCCAGGAGCCTGCCGCCCGGCCCGCCGTTTTTCCGTCCCCGATTATGGCGCGCCACCAGGCCGGGGCTAAGGCCCAGCCAAAATTCGCCGCATGGGCCAGCGGTCCCCGGGATCGGAAACCGGACCGCGGTCAGGCGGCGGCCGGACGGCGGCCCGCCGCCGTCGCCAGTTCGCGGATGCCGGGCTCGATGTGCTGGATGGCGATCGAGGAAATGCCGAGCCGCATGAAGCGCGTCGGCGCATTGCCCTGGTCGAAGAAGCGGTCGCCCGGTTCGATCAGCACGCCACGACTGGCGGCGATTTCGGCGAGCGAGCGCGCATCGGTGCCGCGCGGACCTTCGAGCCACAGCGAGGTGCCGCCGGCGCTGGTGCTGGACTGCCACTCCGGCAGGAACGCGGCGATCGCCTGCACCAGCCGCTTGCGCCGCTCCTCGAACGCGCTCGACAATCGCCGCACCAGGGCCTCGTGGTGGCCGAGCGACAGAAACAGCGCCACGGCGCGCTGGTTGTTGGCCGGCGGATGGCGCAGCATGAAGCGCCGCAGCGCCCTGAGTTCGGCGATCAGGTCGGCCGAGGCGACGATGTAGCCGAGCCGCAGGCCCGGCGCGAGCGTCTTCGACATGGAGCCGACATAGATGACGCGCCCGGAACGGTCCGTGCTTTTCAGCGCCTGCCTCGGCGCTTCGTCGAGAAGCTGGCTGTCATAGCCGTCCTCGATGATGATCTTGTTGTGGCGGTTGGCCCGCGCCAGAAGGTCCTGCCGCCGCTCCTGCGAAAGCGGCACCATGGTCGGGCAATGATGGCTCGGCGTCACGAAGACGAAGCCGGGGTCCGTCGAGATCGCACTGGTGACGATGCCCTCCTCGTCCACCGGCACCGGCTGGATATCGGCGCCGGCCAGCCGGAAGATGGAGCGCGCATCGGGATAGCCCGGGTCTTCCATCGCCACCTTAGAGCCCCTGGTCATCAGGAGCGTCGCCAGCATGTAGAGCGCATGCTGCGCACCCAGCGTCACGATGATCTCGTCGGGATTGGCGAAGATGCCGCGGCGTGGCAGGAGCCGTGCCTGGATCTGCTCGATCAGCAGCGGATCGTCGCGGTCGACCATGTCGGAAGCCCAGTTGCGGATTTCCAGCACCGCCAGCGCCATGCGGTTGCATTCGCGCCACTCGGCGGTCGGAAACAGCGTCGGATCGAACTGGCCGTAGACGAACGGATAGGACGCCTTGATCCAGTTCTCGTCCTTCTTGGGCGGCGGCATGTCGCTGGCCGCCACCTGGCGGCGCGCCTTCCAATCGATCTCGTTGCCCTGGTCGGGCGCCTTCTGGTGCGGCCGAGCCGGGGTCGCCAGCACTTCCGGGTTGACGAAATGGCCGCGCCGCTCGCGCGCTACCAGGAACCCCTGGTCGACCAGTTGCTGGAAGGCCAGCACCACCGTGCCGCGCGCCACGCCGAGCTTCTCGGCCAGGATGCGGCACGAGGGCAGCGGCATCGAGGCGGCGATCTGGCGGTCGAGGATGGCGGCGACGATGGCTTGGCGGATTTGCGCCTGCAGGGTCTGGCCGGACTCCGCCGAGATCCGGAACAGGCCGGACCAGATCGCGGTATCGTTTCGCTGTGACATGGTCGCACTCCCCGGTGGCCAACCTTTTATCCTTTGTGGACCAGTGGAAGGTATCCCTGGCACAAGCCGTTGCGCCAATGAATTTTTCTGATCGCTGCGATTTATGCCAGTGATCGTTGCTGGACCAATTCCGCCAGAAATGACGATTAAACCGATTGAAAATTGTTGGGGCGGCCTTTCAATTGCCCTCTTGTGCGCGGATCAGGTCTGCTAAGGTAAGCCCTTCATCGATCGAGGAGTCGGACAGTGGCACAGTCGCCCTTTCAGAACGTAGTGCAGGCGCTGCGCGATCAGCGCCCGGTCATGGACATGCGCGCGGCCTTCGCCGCCGACCCCGGGCGGTTCGCGCGGTTTTCGGCCGGCGACGGCGACCTGTTGCTCGATTGGTCCAAATGCGCGGTCGACGCCCGAACGATGGAACTGCTGGGCGAACTGGCGGCGGCCGCCGATGTCGAAGGCCGCCGCGCCGCGATGTTTTCGGGACAGCACATCAACGTGACCGAGGACCGCGCCGTGCTGCACACGGCGCTGCGCAACCTCGACGGCAAGGGCCTTGTCGTCGATGGCCAGGACGTGCAGGCGGACGTGCTGTCCGTTCTCAACGCGATGAGCGCGTTCGCCGAGGCGGTCCGCTCCGGCAAGGCGACGGGCGCCACCGGCAAGAAGATCACCGACGTCGTCAATATCGGCATCGGCGGCTCGGACCTCGGCCCGGCGATGGCCACGCTGGCGCTGGCGCCCTATCACGACGGGCCGCGCGCGCATTACGTCTCCAACATCGACGGCGCCCATATCCACGACACGCTGAAGGGGCTTTCGGCGGAGACGACGCTGTTCATCATCGCCTCCAAGACCTTCACCACGGTGGAGACGATGACCAACGCCGCCACGGCGCGCAAATGGGTGGAAAAGGCGCTCGGCACGGCGGCGGTCGGCAAGCATTTCGCCGCCGTTTCCACCGCGCTCGACCTCGTCGCCAAATTCGGCATCAGCCAGGACCGCGTCTTCGGCTTCTGGGACTGGGTCGGCGGCCGCTACTCGGTCTGGGGCGCCATCGGCCTGCCGGTGATGATCGCGGTCGGGCCTTCCAACTTCCGCGCCTTCCTCGCCGGCGCGCACGAGATGGACGAGCATTTCCGTGAACGCCCGCTGCAGAAGAACCTGCCGGCTCTGCTCGGCCTGATCGGCTGGTGGCACCGGGTGATATGCCAGTATCCGGCGCGCGCGGTCATCCCCTACGACCAGCGGCTGTCGCGCCTTCCCGCCTACCTCCAGCAACTCGACATGGAATCGAACGGCAAGAGCGTCACGCTGGAAAGCGGCAAGGTAACGACGCCGACCGGCCCGCTGGTATGGGGCGAGCCCGGCACCAACGGCCAGCACGCCTTCTTCCAGTTGCTGCACCAGGGCACCGACGTCATCCCCATCGAGTTCCTGGCGGCGGCCGTCGGCCACGAACCGCAGCTGAAACACCACCATGACCTCCTGCTCGCCAATGTGCTGGCGCAGTCGGAGGCGCTGATGAAGGGGCGCACGCTGGAGGAAGCGCGCGCGCAGATGCTCGCCAAGGGCATGGCGGAGCAGGACGTCGACAGGATCGCGCCGCACCGGGTCTTTTCCGGCAACCGGCCGTCGCTCACGATCCTCTATCGCAAGCTCGATCCGCGCACGCTCGGGCGGCTGATCGCGCTCTACGAACACCGCGTCTTCGTCGAAGGTGTGCTTTACGACATCAATTCCTTCGACCAGTGGGGCGTGGAGCTTGGCAAGGAACTGGCGACCCAGCTATTACCCGTCGTGGAAGGCAAGGAAGAGGCCGGCAGGCGCGATGCGTCCACCGCCGGTCTCGTGGCGCATATTCACCATCTACGCGGAGCGGAGTAAGCGGGTTTGGCGGGCATCAAGGGGATTCTGTTCGACAAGGACGGCACACTGGTCGATTTCCAGGCGACATGGTTCGCCATCGGCGACCTGATGGCTCTGGAGGCGGCCGGCGGCGACCGCGCCAAGGCCGACGCGCTGATGGAGCGTGCCGGCTACGATTACGAGACGCACGGCTTCAAGAGCGATTCGGTGTTTGCCGCCGGCACCAACGCCGACATCGTGGCGCTGTGGTATCCGCAGGCCGACGCGGAACAGAAGCGGGGCATGATCGCCCATTTCGACAGCTTCACCGCCGAGCAGGGCGCGCTGCAGGCGGTTCCCCTGCCCGGCAGCAAGGCGGCGATCGCCAGCCTGCACGCTTCGGGGTTCCGGCTCGGCGTCGCCACCAACGATTCCACCAGCGGCGCGGAAAAGACGCTTGTCTCGCTCGGCATGGCGCAGATGTTCGACGCCGCCTATGGCTACGACGCCGTCGCCAATCCCAAGCCGGCGGCCGACACCGTGCATGCCTTTTGCGACCTGACCCGGCTGAAGCCGGCCGAGATCGCCATGGTCGGCGACAACCGCCATGATCTCGAAATGGCGCGCGCCGGCGCCTGCGGGCTGGCGATCGGCGTGCTCTCGGGCACCGGCACGCGGCAATCGCTGGCCAGGATCGCCGACGTGGTGCTCGATTCCATCGCCGACCTGCCGGCCTATCTGGCCGAGCGCGGATAGGCCGGCGCCACACCGGCGCTTTCGGCTCGACAGCGGGCAGTTGTCGGGCTAGTACATTCCTCCGAGGTATTTTTTCCTGTCCTACGGAGGGCACGCCATGCTCTCGCATGACCGCGTATGGGCTGCCATCGATGCGCTCGCCGAACGCTATTCGCTGTCGGCCTCCGGCCTGGCAAAGCGCGCCGGGCTGGATTCAACCGCCTTCAACAAGTCGAAGCGTCTGGCCGCCGACGGGCGGCCGCGCTGGCCCTCGACGGAGTCGCTCGCCAAGATCATGGAGGCGACCGGCGCGTCGCTGGACGAGTTCATGGCCCTGCTCGGCGGCCGGCCGGACGGCGACGCCCTGCCGCAACAACGGCCCACCGTGCCGCTGGTCGGCTTCGCGCAGGCCGGCGCGGGCGGCTTCTTCGACGACGCCGGCTTTCCGCTCGGCCATGGCTGGGACCTGATCGAACTGCCGGCGCAATCGACCGCCAACTCCTACGCGCTCAAGGTGCATGGCGATTCCATGCTGCCACTCTACCGAAACGGCGACGTGCTGATCGTCGAGCCGGGGGCGAGCGTGCGCAAGGGCGATCGCGTCGTCGTCAAGACCACCGGCGGCGAGGTGATGGCCAAGGTGCTGGAGCGCCAGACGGCGCAGTCCATCCTTCTCGTGTCGCTCAACCCGCAGCACCCCAACCGCGACATTCCCGCCGCCGAGGTCGAGTGGATGGCGCGCATCGTCTGGGCAAGCCAGTAGGGGCGGCGGATGCAGGCGCGCCACTCCGGTCTTGCCGCAGCCCTGCTGCTGGCAATGGTTGCCCTGATCATCGTCGGCGGCCGCGTGGTGGAGCCCGACAGCCCGCAGATAACGGTGGACCCCGTCGCGCCGGAAGACCTGCCGCCGGCCGGCGACACCGGCCTCGCCGAGGCGCAGGATGCACCGCCCCAATCCGACGAGTGGGCGGACACCGATATGCAGGCCCAGCCGTCCCTGCCCACCATCGACCCAGAACGGGCCGCCCCGCCCGCGACCGCGGAAGAACCGCTCGAGCGCATCGCCCCGCGCCCGCCGCTCAGCGACCTCGCCCTGGCGACGCCGCCCAAGCCCAAGCTTTCCGGCGACTGGAAGGGCACGACCCTGTTTCGGCCCTTTGCCTCGTCGGCCGGCGTGGTCGCCGCGCAGCGCTTTTCCGTCACGGTCGCCGGCATCGACGTGGTGGGCAGCGACGAGACATGCCACGACCATGGCGAAACCTGGAACTGCGGCCAGCGCGCGCTTGGCGCGTTCCGCTCCTTCCTGCGCGGGCTGGCCATCGTCTGCGCCATCCCGCCCGAAGCCGATCACGGCGACTTCACCGTGCGCTGCCGCTCGGGCAAGAAGGACATCGGCGAGTGGCTGGTGGAAAACGGCTGGGCGCGCGCCACCGCCGGTGGACCGTACGAGGACACCGGCAAGCAGGCCCGCCAGGGCCGCAAGGGCATCTATGGCGGGGCTCCCGACACCGACAGCGTCCCGCCGGTGACGGGCAGCACCGAGATGGCGCCGCCGCCGTCCGGCTCGATCCTCGACCTTTCGGGCGAGGCGCTGCCGCCTGCTACGCCGCCAGTTGACCCGCCAGCGCCCTTTCAATGAGGGCGCGGGTTTCGGCAACGCCGTAGAGGGCCGCGAACGAACCGAAGCGCGGACCGCGCTCCTGGCCGATCAGCACCTGGTAGATCATCTGGAAGAAGGCGACGGAGACGCCCGGGCCGCCTTCCGGCGCCTGTTTCGAGTGATCCTGGTAGCGCTCGATCCTGCGCGCGACATTGAGGGCCGCGTTCTGGATCGTCTCGCCGTCGGCGCCTGCCGGCAATGCTGCCAGCGCCTGCGCCAGCGCGGCCAGCGCCTCGCGCTCGACGTCGTCGGGAGCGCGATAGACCTTCGACGGCTTCACGAAATCGTCGAAGTAGCGGATGGCGTAGCCGGCCAGACGGTCGAGCTCCGGGTTCTTCTCGGGGCTGACGCCCGGCGCATAGCGCGAAATGAAGCCCCACAGCACCGAACGGTCCTGCGCGTTGGAAGCGCTGACCAGGTTGAGCAGCAGCGAGAACGGCACCGCGAGGTCGATCGCCGGCGGATGGCCGCTGTGCATGTGCCAAACCGGATTGCCGAGGCGGTTCTTCCAGTCCTGCCGCCCATAGGCGGACAGGAAAGTGTAATACTCGTCCACGGCGCGCGGGATGACGTCGAAGTAGAGTTTTTTCGCCACGCGCGGCTTCTGGTACATGTAGAGGCCGAGGCTCTCGGTCGGCGCATATGTCAGCCACTCGTCGATGGTGAGGCCGTTGCCCTTCGACTTCGAGATCTTCTGGCCATGCTCGTCGAGGAACAGTTCGTAGACGAAATGCTCCGGCGCGCGGCCGCCGAGGATGACGCAGATCTTGTCGTAGATGGCCGCGTTGGTCTGGTGGTCCTTGCCGAACATCTCGAAATCGACGCCGAGCGCTGCCCAGCGCATGCCGAAATCCGGCTTCCATTGCAGCTTCACCTTGCCGCCGGTGACCGGCAGCGTGGTTTCGGAGCCATCCTCGTCGTCGAAGGTGATGGTGCCCGCCTTGGCGTCGACATGCTTCATCGGCACGTAGAGCACGCGGCCGGACTTGGGCGAGATCGGCAGGAACGGGCTGTAGGTCGCCTGCCGCTCCTCGCCCAGCGTCGGCAGCATGACGGCCATGATGGCATCGTACTTCTCGGCCGCGCGCAAAAGCACCTCGTCGAAACGGCCGGACTTGTAATAGTCCGTCGCGCTGGCGAATTCGTAGTCGAAGCCGAACGTGTCGAGGAAACGGCGCAGCATCGCGTTGTTGTGATGGCCGAAGCTCTCGTAATTGCCGCCGAACGGGTTTGGCACCGCCGTCAGCGGCATGTGCAGGTAGGGCTCGAGCGCGGCGCGGTCCGGCACGTTGTCCGGGATCTTGCGCATGCCGTCCATGTCGTCGGAAAAGCACAGGAGGCGGGTCTTGACCTTGTCTTCGGTCAACACGCGAAAGGCATGGCGAACCATGGTGGTGCGCGCCACCTCGCCGAAGGTGCCGATATGCGGCAGGCCGGACGGGCCATAGCCGGTCTCGAACAGCACCGTCTCGGGGAAGCCGGTCTTCTCGTAGCGTTTGACGATCTTTTTCGCTTCCTCGAACGGCCAGGCTTTGCTTTCCGCGGCGGCGGCGAGCATTTCCGGGTTGAGATCGAGCGGCGCTGTTCCAGCCATGTCGGCAGTCCTGGGATCGTTGCTGAAAGCCGGGCGCCCAAAAAGGCCCCGGTGCCGGATGCTCTAGGCGTCGGGAATGGCAGCGTCAACACCGGGGCGGGCTTTCGCCGCGCCCGGGGCGGCCGCTTCAAAAGAAGCTGACGGGAAAATAGCGCAGGTAAAGCTCGGCGAAGGTGCCGTCGCGCGAGATCTCCTGAAGCGCGTAGTCGAACGCCGCCGCAAGGGCCGCGTCGTCGGCGCGCGTGGCGATCGCCATGCCCGTGCCGAGATATTCGGGCGCCAGATACGGCCCGCCAGCGAAGCGGCAGCAGCCGCCGGCATCCGCCCCGGCCAGCCAGAAGGAGAAGCGCATGCCGTCGCCAAAGGCGGCATCGACGCCGCCCTTCTTCAACGCGGCGAAAAGGTCTTCCGGCGCTGGGTAGGTGACGATATCGAAGCCGTCGAAATAGGCCCGCAGCATCCGCTCATGGGCGGAGCCGGCCACGACGCCGACCTTCTTGCCCTTCAGCTTCTCGGCCAGCGGCTCCATCACGACGCTGGCCTTGGGCATGACGAAGCGCGCCGGAAACAGGAGATAGGGCCGCGAAAAGGCGTATTTGGTACGTGCTTCCGCCGTTACCGCCATGCCGGCCAGGATCGCCTCGCCTTCATCCTTTTGCAGGGCGCCGTCGAGCTCGGCCCATGGCAGGGCCTGGATCTGGCATTTTTCGGCTATCTGGAGGCGGGCGCAGATGGCACGCGCCAGATCGACATGGAAGCCGGAAAGGCGGCCTTCGCCATCGAGAAAATTGAATGGCGGGAAGTCGGTCGTGGTCAGGAAGCGCAGCCGCTGCAGGCCCGAAAGGTCCGGCTTCGGCAGCCGTTCCCTGGCATCCCACAGCACCGGCACCTGCGGCGCGGCCGCATGCAGCGCCCGGCCCGGCAGCACCATCAGCGCCAGCAGTGCCGCCAATATGGACGCCATCCGCCGAAAGGCGCTGGAACGATACGTCGTCATCGAGAGTCCGCCATCCTTCATCGCCTTGGCTTTTGGTACGAAAACGACCCCGGTACAACGCTTTTCGATTTCAATGCGCCGATTTGGCGATATGGTTGCCATGGGCAGGGCGCCGGCGCGGCAATTACGCCGGCTAAGTACGGGGTGGACGGGATTCGTTTGAACATTTCGGCGGGAGATGGCCATGGCTGCGCGGCAGCCGTGGCGGCAAGGGCATTTATCGCCTCCCGCCAGAGCGACAAGCCTGAGGAGAAAGGCGGACTGGAATTCCGCTCGGCATTGAAGGGGATGGGGGGATGCGACCGTTCGGGGTAGACGGTGGCGGCGACGCAGCGGCGGCGGACAAGGCGGCACGGGCCCCGCCCGAAGGGGCGGAGCCGGGCCACGACGCCGTTCTCGCCCAGATTTTCTTTCCCGAACTGGCCGAGTGGCTGCCGGTGCTGCGCCGTCTCGCGGTTCCCTTGCAGGCAGCGATCGAGGCCACCCTCCATGCCCGGCGCGAAGGCTGCGACCTCCAGTCCGCCCTGCTCACCCTCGGCGCCACGACCCGCAGCGACCTGCTGCACGCGATAGCCGCCGAACTCGGGTTCGGCGTGGTCGAGACCGTCGATCCAGACAAGATCATCGTGCGCCGCGAGCATTCCATAACGCTGTTGCGCGGACGCAATGGCCAGATTCCCATCAAGATGATCGGCAAGGACGGCGACGTCGTCTTCCTGATCACGCCGGAGCGCTTGCGGCCCGTCGCGATGCGCGCGACCATCGCGGCCCGCCCCACGCTGGCGCGTCACCTGCGGCTCGTCGATGCCCAGGTGCTGCGCGCCGCCGTCCTCGCCCATGCCCGGCCGCTGCTGGCGCGAAGGGCGCGGCTTGGCCTTTTCGAGCGTTTCCCCGAGTTTTCGGCGCGCGTCGTCGCCAATGCCTGGCAGGGCCTGCTGGTCGGGGCACTACTGGCGCTGTTGCCGGTGGGGTTGCTGCTTGCCCGCGACGACCTGCTTTCCGCAGCGCACTTCCTCGCCACCCTCTTCTTCTTTTCCTGCGTCAGCCTCCGCTTCGCCGCGGTGGCTTCCATTCGGCCACCGAAGCCGAACGCCGGGGTCGCGATGCCCGAAGGCGAGAAGCCGGTCTATTCGGTGCTGGTGGCGCTTTACCGGGAAGCCGCCGTCGTGCCCGATCTAGTGGCCGCGCTGGAGCGGCTGGCCTGGCCGCGCGACCGGCTCGACATCAAGCTTGTCTGCGAGGCCGGCGACACCGGCACGCTGGCGGTGCTCGGCGCCCTCGACCTGCCGCCGCATTTCGAGGTGGTGGTCGTGCCGCCCGGCGGGCCGAAGACCAAGCCGAAGGCGCTGGACTATGCCCTGCAGATCGCCGGCGGCGATTTCGTCGCCCTCTACGACGCCGAGGACGACCCGCACCCGATGCAACTGGTCGAGGCATGGCGGCGCTTTCGCGATGCCGGCCCGGACCTTGCGGCGGTGCAGGCGCCGCTCGAAATCTCGAACCGCGGGAGCGGCCTGATCGCGCGCATGTTCGCCTTCGAATACGCCGCCCTGTTCCGCGGCCTGCTGCCCTGGCTCTCCAAGCGCGGCCTGATCCTGCCGCTCGGCGGCACCTCGAACCATTTCCGCCGCGAGGCGCTGGAGGCGGCCGGCGGCTGGGACCCGTTCAACGTCACCGAGGACGCGGACCTCGGCATGCGATTGAAGCGCCTCGGCTACCGAACCGAGATCATCTCATGCCCGACGAACGAACCCGCGCCGACGCGTTTCAAGGTCTGGCTGCCGCAGCGTACGCGCTGGTTCAAGGGCTGGACGCAGACGTGGCTGGTCCACATGCGCAATCCGGCCCGGCTCGCCCGGGAACTCGGCTTCAAGTCCTTCCTGATCGCGCAGGTCCTGTTCGCCGGCATGCTCGCCTCGGCGCTGCTTCATCCATTGCTTCTGGCCACCTTCGCCTATTTCAGCATCACGCTTCTGTTCAGCCGCACGATAGGTACCTTCGGCACGACCCTCCTGGCGGTGGACGTGGTCAATATCGTAAGCGGCTACCTGTCGTTCCTGCTGCTCGGCTGGCAGACGCTGTCGCGGCGGGAACGCCGGGGCTTCTGGAAGATCGTGCTGTTCACGCCGCTCTACTGGGTGATGCTTTCGCTGGCCGGATGGCGGGCCGTCTGGCAGTTGTGGCGCAAACCCCATCACTGGGAAAAGACGCCGCACGAACCGGTCCGCGGCGCCAGCTCCCGCCGGCCACCACAGCCTATTTTTTCAGGAACGCCGGCCCTTCGCCGATGATCTTGCCGTCTTCCTCGCCGACGGCGTCGAGGTCGCGCCCGTCATAGGGAAGCGAGCGCAGGATGCGTCGCATGACGGCGATGCGGGCGCGGCGCTTGTCGTTGGCGCGCACGATGATCCACGGCGCAGCCTTGGAATGCGTGCGCTCCACCATCTGGTCGCGAGCCTCGGTGTATGCGTCCCATTTGGCGATGCCGGCAATGTCCATCGGCGAGAACTTCCAGCTTTTCAACGGGCTGTGCCTGCGGTCGTGGAAGCGGTCGAGCTGCGTTTCCTGGCCGATGTCGAGCCAGAACTTGAAGAAATGGATGCCCTCGTTGTGGATCATGCGCTCGAAATGCGGCGTCTCCTCGAGGAACGCCTCATGCTGAGCCGGCGTACAAAAGCCCATCACCGGCTCGACGCCGGCGCGATTGTACCAGGAGCGGTCGAAGGTCACGAATTCGCCGCGCGTCGGGAAATGCGAGACATAGCGCTGGAAATACCACTGCCCGCTTTCGACCTCGGAGGGCTTCGGCAGGGCGACGTTGCGGGCGGTGCGCGGGTTCATGTATTCGCGCAAGGCGAAGATGGTGCCGCCCTTGCCGGCGGCGTCCCGGCCCTCGAACAGCGCCAGCACCCGGTGCCCCGCCGCCTGCATCCAGGCCTGGGCCTTGACCAGTTCCACCTGCAAGGCCTCGAGCGTCGCGTCGTAGTGCTCGCGCTTCATCTTCTTGTCATAGGGATAGCCGCCAGTGGTAAGCTTGTGATTCTCGACCCAGTCGGGCAGCTTCGGATCGTCGATGTCGAATTCCCTTTCCTTGCCGCGCACCACGATCTTCATCGGGCCAGCGGGCGTGGAGTCCTGTTCGGCATTTTTCATCGGCTATCCTTTCCGGCTTCGGGCGACATGCTATTGAGAGGCCGGATGGCGGTAAAGCGGGAAGTTGGCGGGCGAGCGATGGGCAGGCATCTTACGGAATCGGGGAGTTCACGGCTTCCATGAGTGCGGGCAACGACCGCCGGCCCTGGGCCGCAGCCGTGCTTGACTGGCTTCGCGGCAAGCCAGGCCCCGCAGCGTCCGGGGGCAGCCGTGGCATCGAGGCCCCGCAGCTCCAGTCGCTTTCCGGCGAGTATCTCGCCGCCGCCGTCACCGACCCGCTGCTGGTCTTCGACGGCAATGCCGTCCTCGTGCACGCCAACGCAGCCGCGCTCGCGGCCTTCGGCGGCATCGTCGAGGGGATGGCGCTGCCGCTGCGCTTCCGCGCGCCGGAAATGCAGGCGCTGTTCGACGCCGTCCTGACCGGGGCGAAGGCCTCGCATACGGTCGACTATA
The DNA here is from genome assembly GCF_042646345.1 of Aquamicrobium soli. NCBI lineage: Bacteria > Pseudomonadati > Pseudomonadota > Alphaproteobacteria > Hyphomicrobiales > Phyllobacteriaceae > Aquamicrobium > Aquamicrobium soli. Next base: position 69,339 of record NZ_JBHRTK010000009.1, read on the forward strand.
CGGAGAAGCTGCCGGTAGAGCGCAGCTACAGGGCAAGCGCCTCGTCGGTTGGGCGCGGCACCGGGCTCTATGTGCTCCTGTTCAAGGACCAGAGCGAGACGCGCCGCATCGACCGCATGCGCGCCGACTTCATCGCCAATGCCAGCCACGAATTGCGCACGCCGCTCGCCTCGATCACCGGCTTCATCGAAACGCTGCGCGGCCCGGCCCGCAACGACGCGGCGGCGCGGGACAAGTTCCTCGCCATCATGCAGGAACAGACGACGCGCATGGCGCGCCTGATCGACGACCTCCTGTCGCTGTCGCGTCTGGAAATGAAGCCCTACCTGGCGCCGGGCGCCGAGGTCGACGTGGTCAAGGTGGTGAACGACGTCCTCGATTCACTGGCGCCGCTGGCGAGCGAGAACGGCCTCGTCATCGAGCGGCGGTTCACCGAGGAAACCGCGTCGGTTCCGGGCGACCGCAACGAGCTGTTCCAGGTGTTCGAGAACCTGTTCGAGAACGCCTGCAAATACGGGCAGGACGGCGACCGCGTCATCGTCTCCATCGACCGGGGGCACGAGGGGCCGACGCCAACCATCGACGTCACCGTGCGCGACTTCGGGCCGGGGATCGCCGAGGAGCACATCCCGCGCATCACGGAGCGCTTCTACCGCGTCGACCCCGGCAGCGGCGCCCCGCGCAAAGGCACCGGCCTCGGCCTCGCCATCGTCAAGCACATCCTCACCCGCCACAACGCCCGGCTGACGATCGCATCGGAACCCGGCAAGGGCGCCGCCTTCACCGTGCACCTGCCGGCCGCGTGAGCGGCGGCAACGGCCCGCCTTCTTTATTCTGTCATGCGGCTGGCGTATGAGCAGAGGATCGAGAGGGCCGTTGTGCCCGAAAAGCGGGGGTTCGCCGATGCAGTTCGCGCACATCGCCAGCGCCTATTCCGGAGAGCTGGACTATCTGACCAAACGCATCGCCGCGATGGGCGGCCATGCGGAGCGGATGGTCGAGCAGGCGATCGCGGCGCTCGTCCACGGCGATCCCAGCCTTGCCCAGAAGGTCGTGCGCGACGACAGCGTGCTCGACGAAGCGCAGCGCGAGGTCGACGACAAGGCCATCGTCATCATCGCCCGGCGCCAGCCGATGGCGCGCGACCTGCGCGAGGTCATCGGCGCGATCCGCATCTCGGCCGACCTCGAGCGGGTCGGGGACCTCGCCAAGAACGTCGCCAAGCGCGCGGTCGTGGTCGCCGACGGCGGCCAGCCGACGCGGCTTTTCCGCGGCATCGAGGCGCTGGCCGACCTGGCGCTGGCGCAGCTCACGCAGGTGCTCGACGTCTATGCCACGCGCGTGGTCGAGAAACTGGGCTACATGCGCGACCGCGACGACGAGATCGACGCCATGTACACGTCCCTGTTCCGCGAGCTCCTGACCTACATGATGGAAGATCCGCGCAACATCACGCCGTGCACGCATCTTCTGTTCTGCGCCAAGAACATCGAGCGGATCGGCGACCACGCCACCAACATCGCCGAGACGATCCACCACATCGTCACCGGCGAGCAGATGCCGGCCGACCGCCCCAAGGGCGACAAGACGGCGCGCATGATGGTGTTGCCGCCGAAGCCCACCGCCTGACGGAGCCGGGCTGCGTTAGCGGCTGCGGCGGCGCTCCGAGGCCGGCTGGAACGCCAGCCGGGCATGGTACCTGCAATAGGGGCCGCTTTCCCCGGCATCGTTGCCGCAGAAATGGAAATCCTCCGACAGCGGATCGCCGTTCGGCCACTTGCAGGTGCGCTCGGTAAGCTCGACGAGCTGCAGGTGGCGGGAAATCGGGACGACGACGTTGTCCGCCTCGGGACGGACGTAGGAACGCGCCACCGGCTCGGCGTCGAACTGCACCTGCAGCGCGGTCGCGCCGACGGAACTGGTGACGTGGCGCGGCGTGCTCGCGGCGCGCGCGGCCGGCTTGGCCGTACCGGTGCCCGAGGACGCGGCCTTCTTCTGGCGGGCGGGCGCGGCGGTGGCGCGGCCACGGCCCGAAAGCTTCAGCCGGTGCACCTTGCCGATCACCGCGTTGCGGCTCACTCCGCCCAGCTGGGCGGCGATCTGGCTGGCGCTCAGGCCCTCGGCCCACAACTTCTTCAGAAGTTCTACACGCTCGTCAGTCCAGTTCATGTGACTGCACTCCTGTTCAGCGTGCGAATGCAGAATCCCTCTACGCCCCGGCTCACGCCGGGAAAAACACCACATATACGGGATGACGGGGTCTGCCGCACGAAATCTAGCTATTTCTTGAATACAACTACCTTATGGGCTGACTCTGTGACAAGAGTCCCGGAAGCAACACGAATCGGTTTTTTGGGTTTTCCCCAACTTGACCGACTGCTGTTGGAGCCTTCACCACCCTGATGCCGTCAACTTGTCATGCGACCTTTTCATTGACTTGACGGTGCGAAAACGGGATAAGCCGCAGAGGCCGCCGCGTGGGCGGCTTTTTGGTTTTCCGGTTCCGGAGACGGATATAATGAGCGGTTCGCCGATTTACGAGACCTTTGCCCGCGTGCCCCTGGCATTCGAGCGCGGCGAAGGCGCCTTCCTGTTCACGACGGACGGCGAGCGATATCTCGACTTCGCGGCGGGCATCGCGGTGAACGCGCTCGGCCACAGCCATCCCCACCTCGTCGCGGCGCTGACCGAGCAGGCGGGCAAGCTCTGGCATGTCTCCAACCTCTACGAGATTCCGGCGCAGACGCGGTTGGCCGAACGACTGGTCGAGGCCTCCTTCGCCGACAAGGTGTTCTTCACCAATTCGGGGGCCGAGGCGCTGGAATGCGCGATCAAGACGGCGCGGCGCTACCACTACGTCAGCGGCCATCCCGAGCGCTTCCGCACCATCACCTTCGAAGGCGCCTTCCATGGCCGCACGCTGGCCACCATCGCCGCCGGCGGACAGGAGAAGTACCTCGAGGGCTACGGGCCCAAGGTCGAGGGCTTCGACCAGGTTCCGTTCGGCGACCTCGAGGCGGTCGAAAAGGCGATCACGCCCGAGACCGCCGCCATCCTGATCGAGCCGGTACAGGGCGAAGGCGGCATCCGCGCGGTGCCGGCGGCAACGCTGAAAAAGCTGCGGGAACTCGCCGACAAGCATGGTCTCCTGCTCATCTTCGACGAGGTGCAGTGCGGCGTCGGCCGCACCGGCAAGCTGTTCGCGCATGAATGGGCCGGCATCGCCCCCGACCTCATGGCCATCGCCAAGGGCATCGGCGGCGGTTTCCCGATGGGCGCGTGCCTTGCCACCGACGAAGCCGCGCGCGGCATGACGGCCGGCGTGCACGGCACCACCTTCGGCGGCAATCCGCTGGCCATGGCGGTCGGCAACGCCGTGCTCGACGTGGTGCTGGCAGAGGGTTTCCTGGAAGACGTGCAGCGCAAGGCACTGCTCTTGAAGCAGGGGCTGGCGGCAGTCGCCGACGAATTTCCGACCGTGATCGCGGATATCCGCGGCAGCGGCCTGATGCTCGGCCTCAAATGCGTGGTGCCGAACAAGGACCTCAACAACGCGCTGCGCGACCAGCACATGCTGGCCGTGACGGCGGGCGACAACGTCATCCGCCTGTTGCCGCCGCTTACCGTCACCGACGGCGAAATCCACGACGCGCTGGCGCGCCTCCGCGCTGCGGCCGGCAGCCTTGCCGGCACCGCCGCCGTCGCCGCCCAGTAACAGATCCCCGGAACCATCCGATGAGCCTTCGTCACTTCACCGACCTTTCCGCCCTATCGGAAAGCGACCTGCGCGCCATTCTCGACGACGCGGCCGCCCGCAAGCAGCGCCTCAAGGCCGGCGAGCGCTCGAAGCCGCTGGCAGGCAAGGTGCTGGCGATGATCTTCGAGAAGCCGTCGACGCGCACCCGCGTTTCCTTCGACGTCGGCATGCGCCAGCTCGGCGGCGAGGCGATCATGCTGACGGGCACCGAGATGCAGCTCGGCCGCTCCGAAACCATCGCCGATACCGCCAAGGTGCTGTCGCGCTATGTCGACGCGATCATGATCCGCACCACCGAGCACCAGCGCCTGCTGGAACTGACCGAGCACGCCACCGTGCCGGTCATCAACGCGCTGACCGACGACACCCACCCCTGCCAGATCATGGCCGACGTGCTCACCTTCGAGGAGCACCGCGGCCCGATCGCCGGCAAGACCTTCACCTGGACCGGCGACGGCAACAACGTGCTGCATTCGCTGATGGAGGCGTCGGCCAGGCTGCGCTTCAAGGTCAACGTCGCCGTGCCCGAAGGCAGCGAGCCGATGCAGAAATATGTCGACTGGACCAACGCCAACGGCGGCAAGGTCTCGCTCTTCCGCTCGGCGGAAGAGGCGGTGGCGGGAGCCGACTGCATCGTCACCGACGCTTGGGTGTCGATGGGCCAGGAACACCGGGCGCGCGGCAACAACGTCTTCCTGCCCTACCAGGTCAACGCCGAGCTGATGGCGAAGGCGAAGCCCGAAGCGCTGTTCATGCACTGCCTGCCGGCCCACCGCGGCGAGGAAGTGACCGACGAGGTCATCGACGGGCCGCAGTCGGTGGTCTTCGACGAAGCGGAAAACCGTCTCCACGCCCAGAAGGCCGTGCTGGCCTGGTGCCTCGGCGCTTGAACGGCGCTGCCGTGATGCCTATTTGGGGGCGATCACTGCAACACCTGACCTGTCCGATCCGCCCCGTCACGCCGCGACGGCGTGGATGGATGGCGGAGACGTTTCATGCTGGAAGCCCTTCACGTGACTGAACGCCCCTCGAAGCTTGGCGAATTCGGCCATGCCGGCGACGACCACGTCGTTCCCTTCGCCGTCGACGCGCTCGACGTTCGCGGCCGTGCCGTGCAACTCGGGCCGATGCTCGACGCGATCCTTTCGCGCCACGCCTATCCGGAACCGGTGGCGCGGCTCCTGGCCGAAGCCTGCGTGCTCGCGGTGCTGCTCGGCACCTCGCTGAAATTCGAGGGCAAGTTCATCCTGCAGACCCGTACCGACGGGCCGGTGGACATGCTGGTGGCGGATTTCTCCACCCCGCATGCGCTGCGCGGCTATGCGCGCTTCGACGCCGACCGGCTGGAAGCGCTGCTGGCGGCCGGCGAAGGCGACCAGCAGACGCTGCTCGGCAACGGCGTGCTGGCGCTGACCATCGACCAGGGCGAGCATACGCAGCGCTACCAGGGCATCGTCCAGCTTGACGGCGTCTCGCTGGAGGAAGCCGCGCGCAGCTATTTTCGCCAGTCGGAGCAGATCCCGACCGAGCTGAAGCTGTCGGTCGCCAAGCTGGTGACGCCGGGCTCCGCCGAGCAATGGCGGGCGGGCGGCATGCTGGCGCAGTTCCTGCCGGAAGCGCCGGAGCGCATGCGCCTGCCGGACCTTCCCGGCGGCGACGGCGACACTGCGGCCGGTGTGCCGGTGGACAATGCCTGGCAGGAAGTGCAGGCGCTGCTCGCGACCGTCGAGCCTACCGAACTGATCGACCCCACGGTCGGGGCCGAGCGGCTGCTCTACCGCCTGTTCCACGAACATGGCGTACGGGCCTTCGACGGCGTGCGCGTGGCCGACCAGTGCTCGTGTTCGCGACAGAAGATCAAGGCGATCCTCGACGGCTTCACCGCCGAGGAAATCCGCGACAGCACCGAGGACGGCAAGATCAGCGTCGCCTGCGAGTTCTGCTCCACCACCTACGACTTCGACCCGGCGGAATTCTCGCCGGCGAAGTAACCGCGGTAACCGCGCCCCTCCATCGCTCGCGATGCGGGAAGCTGACCGCGACACCATCATCCCGGCCAAATAGGATTCCGGGATGACGGCGTCAGTTCACCGTTCTTTTCTCGCCCGGCAGGTCGAGCGAGAAAGCGGGGATGGCAATGTCGAACGTCTTGCCCCTGCCGTCCTGCATCGTATAGCTGCCGACCATGATGCCGGAGGACGTCGGCAGCGGGCAGCCGGACGTATACTGGTAGCTGTCGCCGGGGTTGAGTTCGGGCTGCTCGCCGACGACGCCGGCGCCGCGCACCTCCTCCACCCGGCCGTTGGCGTCGGTGATGTGCCAATAGCGCGACAACAACTGCACGACGCGGGTGGAGCGGTTCTCGATGGTGACCCGGTAGCCCCAGACATAGCGCCCCTGCGTAGGGTCGGAGCGTTCTTCCAGGTAGAACGGCTCGACCTCGACCGCGATGTCGTCGGTGACCGCGCTGTAGCGGTTCTTGCCGGTCATCCTGTCCTCGCCTGTCCGTTCACCGGGTCGCGGCCAGCGCCCGGTCGATATCTTCCAGCAAATCGTCGACGTCTTCCAGCCCGGCCGAGAAACGCAGCGTGCCGGCGCCGATGCCGAGTTCGGCCCGCGCCTCGTCGCTGACGTTCTTGTGGGTGGTCGTCGCCGGATGGGTGATCAGGCTCTTGGCGTCGCCGAGATTGTTGGAGATCAGAACGATGTCGAGCGCGTTCTGGAAGGCGAACGCCGCCTGCTTACCGCCCTTCAGGTGGATGCAGATCAGCGTCGAGCCGCCCTTCATCTGCTTGCTGACGATATCGGCCTGCGGATGGTCGGCGCGGCCGGGATAGATGACCTGCTCGACCTCCGGCCGCCCGGCCAGGAAATCGGCGATGCGGGCGGCGTTTCTCGTCTGCTGGGCAACGCGGATCGGCAGCGTCTCCAGGCCTTTCAGCAGGTTCCAGGCGTTGAACGGCGACAGGCTGGGGCCGGTATGGCGGAAATAGTTGTGCAGGTTCTCGTCGATCCATTCCTTGTCGGAGAGGATGATGCCGCCCAGGCAGCGGCCCTGCCCGTCGATGTGCTTGGTGGCGGAATAGACGGCGACATGCGCGCCGAGTTCCAGCGGCCGCTGCTGCAAGGGGGTGGCGAAGACGTTGTCGACCACCAGCCGCGCGCCGATCGAGGTGGCGAGGCTCGCCACGGCGGCGATGTCGACCACTTCCAGCGTCGGGTTGGCCGGGCTTTCGAGGAAGAACAGCTTCGTGTTGGGCCGAACCGCCTTTTCCCAGTTGGCGATGTCGCGCCCGTCGACCAGCGTCGCCTCGATGCCGTAGTTCGGCGCCAGCGTCTCGACGATCCAGCGGCAGGAGCCGAACACGGCGCGCGCGGCGACGATGTGGTCGCCGGCCTTCAGGCTGCACAGGATGGCGGCGGCCACCGCAGCCATGCCGGAAGCGGTAGCGCGGGCGTCCTCGGCCCCTTCCAGCGCGCACATGCGCTGCTCGAACATGGAAACGGTCGGGTTGGCGTAGCGCGAATAGATGAAGCCGGGCTCCTCGCCCTTGAAGCGGGCCTCGGCGGCCTCCGCCGTCGGGTAGACATAGCCCTGGGTCAGGAAGATCGCCTCGGACATCTCGCCGAACTGCGATCGAAGCGTCCCGGAGTGCACGAGTTGGGTTGCCGGCTTCCAGTTACGCTTCTTGTCGGTTGTCATCGATGGACCTCAAAAACAAAAACCGGTCGCGAGAAATCGCCACCGGTCCAAACGGCCTCGCGGCCAGCGGTCCTTTAGCGACTTGTTTAACGTGGCTGCAAGCCGACCGGCCAAATCACCACGGGATAACGCCCCTTTATTCCTCGCACCTGCTTGCGTCAACCGCCACCGGCACTATGAAATTCCTGCCAAACTGCGGAGTAGCTCTTGCGCAAGACAGGCATCCTTCCCGACCAGGACATCGCGGCGCTGTTCCAGGCGGCGGCGCTGAAAAGCGAACGCGCGCTGGACCACGACCAGATCCAGCCGGCGAGCCTCGACCTCAGGCTCGGCGAAAAGGCATGGCGGGTGCGCGCCTCCTTCCTGCCCGGCCCGGAGCATACGGTCGCCGACAAGCTCGAACGGCTGAAGCTGCACGAATTCAGCCTGGCCGAGGGCGCGGTGCTGGAAACGGGCTGCGTCTACATCGTGCCGCTGATGGAAAGCCTGGCGCTGCCGGCGGAAGTTTCGGCCTCGACCAACCCGAAGAGCTCCACCGGCCGGCTCGACATCTTCACCCGCGTCATGACCGACCACGGCCCGGAATTCGACAAGGTTCCGGCCGGCTACAGTGGCCCGCTCTATCTCGAGGTCAGCCCGCGGACGTTCCCCGTCGTGGTGCGGGCCGGCTCGCGCCTGTCGCAAATCCGGTTTCGCCACGGCCATTCGCTGCTTTCGGAAACCGAGCTGCACGCCCTGCACCAGGCGCAGACGCTGGTCGCCACCGACCCGCCCAACATCTCGGGCGGCGGCATCGCGCTGTCGATCGACCTGGCCGGCGACGAGAACGGACTGATCGGCTATCGCGGCAAGCGCCACACCGGGCTGATCGACGTGGACAAGCGCGCCGCGCAGGACGTGATCGACTTCTGGGAGCCGCTCTACAAGCGGCGCGCCGGCGAACTGGTGCTCGATCCCAACGAGTTCTACATCCTGGTCAGCCGCGAGGCGGTGCATGTGCCGCCGCTCTACGCCGCCGAGATGACGCCGTTCGACCCGCTGGTCGGCGAATTCCGCGTCCACTATGCCGGCTTCTTCGATCCCGGCTTCGGCCATTCGGCGGCGGGCGGCGCCGGCAGCCGCGCCGTGCTGGAGGTGCGCAGCCACGAAGTGCCGTTCATCCTCGACCATGGCCAGATCGTCGGCCGGCTGGTCTACGAACACATGAAGGAACGGCCCAAGGCTCTCTACGGCACCGACCTCGGCTCCAACTACCAGGCGCAGGGCCTCAAGCTCTCCAAGCATTTTCGCCCGGCCCGCTGAGCCGCGCTGCCTGCAATACGAAACGCTTGTCTCGCCTGCAGCGGCGTGCTTGGGTGAATCAGGCTGAAAAGCCATCCATTCAAGGGAGAAGCGAATGAAAATATCCAGATGGCTGGCCTGTGCCGTCATAACGGCCAGCATCGGCCTGATCGCCGGCACGGCGTCAGCCGAGAAGATCAAGATCGGCACGGAAGGCGCCTATCCGCCCTTCAACAGCCTGACCGCCGACGGCAAGCTGGAAGGCTTCGACATCGACATCGCCAACGCGCTGTGCGCCCAGATGAAGGCCGATTGCGAATTCGTCGTGCAGGACTGGGACGGCATCATTCCCGCCCTCCAGGCCGGCAAGTTCGACGCCATCATCGCCTCGATGAGCATCACCGAGGAACGCAAGAAGCAGGTCGCCTTCACCAAGAAATACTACACCACGCCGCTGGCGGTCGCCGCGCTCAAGGACAGCGAACTGGCCGCCACCGATCCCGACGCCATGGCCGGCAAGACGGTGGGCGCGCAGGCCTCGACCACGCAGGCCATCTACGCCCAGGATTTCTACACCAAGGCCGGCGCCGACGTGAAACTCTACCCCACGCAGGAAGAGGCCGTGCAGGACCTGATGAACGGGCGCCTCGACGCCGTCATCTCCGACAAGTTCGTGCTGACCGACTGGCTGAAGAATTCGTCCGACGGAAGCTGCTGCAAGCTGATCGGCGACGTGAAGGGCACCGAAACCGAAGCCGGCATCGCCGTGCGGCAGGGTGACGACGCGCTGCGCGAAAAGCTCAACGCCGCCATCGACGCCATCGTCGCCGACGGCACCTACAAGAAGATCCAGGCGAAGTATTTCGACTTCGACATCTATTGAGAACAGCGCGATAGACGATCGAAGGCCCTGCAGCGACTGCGGGGCCTTTTTCGTCGGGCAGTATCCTTGTCTTATTCGAACCGGATTGCCTGCAGCGCGCCGCCATTGCGCTTCAGCCATGCCTTGCAGCGCTCGGTGTCCGGGCAGAGTTCCCCGCACAGTTTCCAGAACTTCGGGCCGTGGTTCATCTCCTTCAGATGCGCCACCTCATGCGCGACCAGGTAGTCGATCACCGCCGGCGGCGCCATCATGATGCGCCAGGAGAAGGACAGCGTTCCATCCGAGGTGCAGGAGCCCCAGCGGCTCGTGGTGTCCCGGAAGCGGATCGCCTTGGCCTTCCTGCCGGCGGTCGCGGTATGGCGGGCCACCAGCCCCTCGATCTCCCGCCTCGCCTCGCGCTTGAGGAAGTCGGCGACGCGGCGCGGCAGGTGCAGCCGCTCGCCATGGACGACGAGGCGCGGGCCGTCCTCGCCTTTTTCGACCGACACCGTGCCGCGCCTTCCCGGCTCGTGGACGACGAGGTGCGGCACGCCGCGAAACGGCACCTTGATGCCCGGCCTGACCTGCGGCCGGTCCGGCACCTTGGCCAGCCGCTGCTCCAGCCAGCCCTGATGCCGATGCAGGAATTTCTCCACCTCGCCCTGGCGCAGGCCGGGCGGCACCGTGATGCGCAGGCCCTGCCCGCCGGCATCGATGCGCAGCGTCAGGCGGCGCGCGCGCTCGTTCTCCACGATGCGCAGCGGCAGGGTGCGGCCGGCGACCGTGTGCTCGCGCGCCTCGACCGGCGCGCGCGAAGGTTTGGTCAGGGTACGGAAGAAGCCGAAGGACATGGGCCGGACGATATGCGATTCGAGCGGTTTCAGAAGAACAAAAAAGAAACGGCGCCGCGGGCGCGGCGCCGTTTCAGATCGATGTGGCCGGTCGGCTCACTCTTCGGTCGGCTTCGGCGTGGTCGTCGGGGCCGTCGACTTGTTGCGGTTGGCCATGAAGCGATCGAACTCTTCCTGGTCCTTGGCCCTGCGCAGCTCGCGCGCATATTCGTCGAATTCCTCGCGCATCTCGTCGAGCTTGCGGCGCTCTTCGTCGAGACGGGCCAGCTCCTTCTCGCGCCAGTCGTCGAAGGCGACGTTGCCGGTGCGGGCAAAGCCGCCATGGCCCCAGCGCGCCGCCTTGTCGGAACCGCGCCGGCAACCGGCGAAGATGCCGTCGGTGGCGCGGTTGACATCGCGCTTGAAACCGTCGAGCCGGTCACCCCAGATGATATAGGCCAGCATGGCCAGGCCGAGCGGCCAGAACACCACAAAACCCAGCACCATCAGCGCAATGGTCGCCGGCGTCCAGGCCGGGCGGATCAATGCAGACGTGTTCATGTTCTCCCGTTCCTTTTGTTGAGGGCAGCCGGAGCGGCTGCTTGCAATCGACATGGGAACGCAAAAACGGCGATTCAAGACGATCGCCGGCAAAACCAGACAAGGGTTTGAAGCGGCTACTTCTTTTTCAGGCGATCGAGCGCCAGCACCAGCAATCCGCCGACAAGCCCCCAGAAGGCGGAGCCGATGCCGAACAGGGTGAGACCCGAGGCCGTGACGGCGAAGGTGATGGTCGCGGCCATACGCTCGTCGGCATCCTTGAGCGCGATCGACAGCGCGTTGGCGAGCGAGGCGACGAGCGCCAGCCCCGCCACCAGCACGATCAGGCTTTGCGGCAGCACGGCGAAGATCGCCACCAGCGAGGCCCCGAAGATGGCGAAGATCAGGTAGGCAAGCGCATAGAACGGACCCGTCTTCCAGCGCTGGGCGGGGTCGGGGTGCACATCCGGCCCCGTGCAGATCGCTGCCGAGATGGCGGCGAGGTTGGTGGTCGAGGCGCCGAACGGCGCGGTCAGCACCGACCCCAGCCCGGTCACGCCGATCAGCGGCCCGGGCGCCGGATCGTAGCCATCGGCCTTGAGCACGGCCAGTCCCGACAGGTTCTGCGAGGCCATGGTGACCAGGTAGAGCGGGATCGCCAGGCCGACGACCGCCTGCACGGTGAACTGCGGCGCAATCAGCGTCAGCGTCGACAGCTCCGGCGCGGGCAGGCCGCCGACGCGCCCGGTGAAAAAGGCGAGCGCGCCGCCGCCGATCAGCACCGCCAGCACCGACAGCGAAGGGTTGAACAGGCGGATGAGGAAGAAGGCCGCCATCAGCGGCAGGATCAGCCACGGATCGGCGGGGATGGTCTTGACCGCCCCGATGGCGAAGGTGACGACGATGCCGGCCAGCATGCCCGAGGCGACCGAGCCCGGTATCTTGGCGATCAGCCGGGTCAGCGGCCGGAACAGGCCGGTGACGACCAGAAGCACGCCGGTGACGAGGAACGCGCCCACCGCCTCGCCCATGCTGAAGCCAGTGCTGGCGGCGATCAGCGCCGCCCCCGGCGTCGACCAGGCGGTGATGACCGGCATCTTCGTGCGCCAGGATAGCCACAGCGTTTCCACCGCCATGGCCAGGCAGATCGCCGTCACCCAGCTCGCCGTCTGCAATTGGGTCGCGCCCACGGCATCCGCCGCGGCGATGATGATGGCAAGGGTGCCGCCAAAGCCGACGATCGCGGCGACGAAAGCGGAAACGGGAATGGAAATACGCACTTACGCGGCCCTCTCCACCATCGCCTCGACGGTCCGCAGCAGCATGTCGAGATCCTGCGGCCGCGACAGGCGATGGTCGCCGTCGGGAACGAGCGAAAGGGTGACGTCGTCGGCGGGCAGCAGGCCGACCAGCTTCAGCGCATGGGCCGGCGGCACGTCCGGGTCGGCCAGCCCCTGCAGGACATGGACGGGACAATGGGTGTCGATCGGCCCGGTCATCACGAGGTTCTTGCGGCCGTCCTCGATCAGCGCGCGGGTGTAGAGATAAGGTTCGTCCGAATAGTCGGACGGCTCCTCGAAATAGCCCTTTTCGGCGAGGTCGCGCTTCTGCGCGTCGTTCAATGCCGGCTCGACCAGTTCGGCGGTGAAATCGGGCGCCGGCGCCAAAAGCACCAGGCCCGCCACGCGATGGTCGCCCGCCTTGCGCAGTTCCTGCACCATGCGCAGCGCGATCCACCCGCCCATCGAGGAGCCGACCAGCACCTGCGGGCCTTCGGTGAAACGCCGGAAGACCGCGAGGCTTTCCTCCAGCCAGCGCGAGATGGTGCCCTCGGCAAACGCCCCGCCCGACTCGCCGTGCCCGGAATAGTCGTGGCGCACGAAGGCGCGCCCTGCCCCGGCCGCCCATGCGGCGAGCGCCTCGGCCTTGGTGCCGAGCATGTCGGATCTGTAGCCGCCGAGCCAGACCACGCCGGGATTTTTCCCGGGCTGGTGGCGGACAGCGATCCGGCAGGAGCCGACATCGATGGATGCAGCTTCAGTCATGGTCATGGCCTGTTTCTCCGTGGCAGACCTTGTGCCACAGGGCCGGCGCCGAAAAAAGTGTCCAGCCGGTTGCGCCGACTGGCCCAGAAAAGCGGGGAGAAGACGTGATTTCTGCTTCGCCTTGTGCTATTGACACTCGCTGCGTGCCTCCCACATTGGCACGTCCGCATTCCAGAATTCACACCCGAACGAAACGGTTAAGGAGACCACGACCATTCGCAGACCTTTCAAAGCCGCCGCGCCCACCAAGGAAGGGCCGCGCGCAAATACCGACATCCGGGTTCCCCGTGTCCAGCTCATCGACGCCAGCGGCCAGAACCGCGGCGAGGTTTCCATCAACGAGGCATTGCTGCTCGCCGAAGAGGCCGGGCTCGACCTCGTCGAGATTTCTCCCAACGCCAATCCGCCGGTCACCAAGATCCTCGATCTCGGCAAGCTGAAATATGCGAGCCAGAAGAAGGCGGCCGAGGCGCGCAAGAACCAGCGGGTCATCGAGATCAAGGAGATCAAGATGCGCCCGAACATCGACGACCACGACTATGAGACCAAGATGAAGGCCGTCCGGCGCTTCTTCGACGAGGGAGACAAGGTCAAGCTGACCTTGCGTTTCCGTGGCCGCGAAATGGCGCATATGGAACTGGGCATGCAGCTGCTGAACAAGGTACGCGAGGAGACGGCCGCCATCGCCAAGGTCGAGGCGGAGCCGAAACTCGAAGGCCGGCAGATGATGATGGTGCTGGCACCGCGCTAGCGGTAGCATCCCCACAGGAAACGAGACAGGCGCCCGGTGAGGCGCCTGTTTGCTACCGTCAGGTGCCGCGCTGGGTTGGCGCCGACACCCCAGCAACGGATATCCGTCATGAACGACAAAGCCATAAAGTCGCTTGGTCCCTACCAGCGTTGGCGACGGCGGGTGCTTGCCATCCTTCTGGCCATCCTGGTCGCCGTCCTGTTCTTCTGCCAGTCGGCGTTCCCGCCGAATACGCGGATCCATGAATTCGTCGAGACCGCCGGCATTCTCCTGATCTTCCTCGGCATTGTCGGGCGCCTGTGGTCGACGCTCTATATCGGCGGCCGCAAGTCCGCCCAGGTGGTGACGGGCGGACCCTATTCCATCACCCGCAACCCGCTCTACCTTTTCTCGTCCATCGCCGCGATCGGCGTCGGCGCGCAGATGGGATCCTTCGTCATCGCCGCCGGCTTCGGCGTTCTGTGCGCGGTAGCGTTCCATTTCGTCATCCTGCGCGAGGAAAAATACCTCACCGAAGCTCTCGGGAGCCCGTACAGAGCCTACGTCGCCCGGGTGCCGCGCTTCTTTCCGAAACTTTCGCTTTATCACGAAGGCGATACCGGCAGCTTCAGGCCCCGGCTGTTGCTCACCACCCTGCTCGACGGGATGGTCTTCTTCGTCGCCGTGCCCCTGTTCGAGGTCGTCGACGCGGCGCAGGTGACGGGAGCCCTGCCGGTCCTGTTCCGGCTGCCCTAAGCGGAGAAAACAGCGCGGCGCAAGGGATATTGCGCGCCGCGCCCGATTGCCGTATAGACCCGGCGTTCCTGAACCGCCCGGCAGGGCATGCCGTGGCGGTTTCATTTGCTTTTCAGGCTTTGGTCGGCCTGAAGCACAGACAAGCGCAATCTCGCGCAGCCATAACAAGGATCGAGCAAAATGCCCAAGATGAAGACCAAATCGGCCGCCAAGAAGCGGTTCAAGATCACTGCGACCGGAAAAGTGCTGTCGGCTGCCGCCGGCAAGCGCCACGGCATGATCAAGCGTTCCAACAAGTTCATTCGCGATGCGCGCGGCACCATGGTTCTCGCAGAACCCGATGGCCGCAAGGTCATCAAGAACTTCCTGCCTAACGGCGGCGGCATCTGAGCCGGTCGGACACGATTTTAAGGAGATCATGACATGCGCGTAAAAAGAGGCACAGTCGGCCACGCCAAACACAAGAAGGTCATGAAGGCCGCCAAGGGCTTTTATGGTCGTCGCAAGAACACCATCCGCATCGCCAAGCAGGCGGTCGAGAAGTCGCTGCAGTATGCGTATCGCGACCGCAAGGCACGCAAGCGCAACTTCCGCGCGCTGTGGGTACAGCGCATCAACGCCGCCACCCGCGAGCACGGCCTGACCTACGGCCGCTTCATCGACGGCCTCAACAAGGCCGGCATCGAGATCGACCGCAAGGTTCTGTCCGACATGGCCATCCACGAGCCGCAGGCTTTCGCGGCCCTTGTCGCCAAGGCCAAGGTCGCGCTCGAATACCTGAAGGACACCACGCCGAACGCTTTTGAAAGCGCTGTAGCCTAAGCTAGCGCCTTCCCAAGCATTTTTCGGATACTTGATTTGGGAACCCCGCGCTGGCACGGCTGGCGCGGGTTTTTCTTTGCAGCCAAAGTCACCGCAACGGTGACGCGTAACGAGAGAGTTCAACCGTGAACGCTACCGCTGGAAACCTGGACACGCTTGAAAGCAGCCTGCTTGCCGAGATCGCCGCGGCCGGCGACGAACCCGCCATCGAGGCCGTGCGCGTCGCGGCCCTCGGCAAGAAGGGGTCGATTTCCGAGCTCCTGAAGACGCTGGGCGCGATGAGTCCCGAGGAGCGGCAGGTCAAGGGGCCGGCGATCAATGGCCTGAAGACCCGTGTCGGCGAGGCGCTTTCGGCGCGCAAGGCCGAGCTGAAGGACGTGGCGATCGCCCAGCGGCTCGCCGCCGAACGGGTCGACGTGACGCTGCCGGTGCGCAGTTCGCCGGCCGAGCGCGGCCGTATCCACCCGATCAGCCAGGTCATCGACGAGATCGCCGCCATTTTCGGCGACCTCGGCTTCGCCATCGCCGAGGGGCCGGACATCGAGACCGACTACTACAATTTCACCGCCCTCAACTTCCCCGACGGGCACCCGGCGCGCGAGATGCACGACACCTTCTTCTTCCAGCCGAATGAGGCGGGCGAGCGCAAGGTGCTGCGCACCCACACCTCGCCGGTGCAGATCCGCACCATGGAGGCGCAGAAGCCGCCGATCCGCATCGTCATCCCGGGCAAGACCTACCGGCAGGATTCGGACGCCACCCACTCGCCGATGTTCCATCAGGTCGAGGGGCTGGTGGTCGACAAGACGGCCAACGTCGCCAACATGAAATGGGTGCTGGAGGAGTTCTGCAAGGCGTTCTTCGAGGTTCCTTCGGTCAAGATGCGCTTCCGCCCGTCCTATTTCCCGTTCACGGAACCGTCGCTCGAGGTGGACATCCAGTGCGACCGCTCGCGGCCGGGCGAGGTGCGCTTCGGCGAAGGCAACGACTGGATGGAAATCCTGGGCTGCGGCATGGTGCACCCGAACGTGCTCAGGGCCGGCGGGCTCGATCCCGACGAATACCAGGGCTTCGCCTGGGGCATGGGCATCGACCGCATCGCCATGCTGAAATACGGCATGCCGGACCTCCGCGCCTTCTTCGACGCCGACGTCCGCTGGCTGTCGCACTACGGCTTCCGCCCGCTCGACATGCCGACCCTGTTTGGCGGATTGAGCAGTTGAGATGCCGACTCTGCTCGTGTGGCATGGTCACAAATTCAGGTTCTACGCTTTGGACCGTGACGAGCCGCCGCACGTGCACGTCGTCAAGGACGGCAAATCCTTGAAGATATGGCTGCAAAGTTTGGAGGTTGCCCGCAACAAGGGGTATGATGACCGCGAGACAGCGCAGTTGCTTGCGCTCGTCGCCGAGCGACGTGATGTTTGGATAGGTGCATGGAATGACTTCTTTGGCCTTTGAGACCGATGAAATGCGACCCGTCAAGGCATGGTGCACCGCCGACGAAGTGCATGTCGGTCTGGCGGACGGACGTTCCATCGCCACGCCTCTTTGGTGGTATCCCTTTCTTGGCGGATTGAGCCAGACGGAACTGAACGAGATCGAACTCATGTACGAAGGAATCTGGTGGCCGGCGGCCGATGAAGGAATTTCGGTCAAGAGCATGTTTCTTGGCCTGAAGTCGCCCGGCGCCAAACGTCCACGGGCCGCAGCCTGACCATCCCAAACCGATATACAGCCTGACATCTGAACGCCAAACGGCTCACACTCGCTGAAGCCAAGGCGGCAAGGAACAACTGATGAAATTCACCCTCTCCTGGCTCAAGGATCACCTTGATACCGACGCCTCGCTCGATGAGATCGTCGAGCGGCTGACCTCCATCGGCCTCGAAGTCGAGTCCGTCGACGACAAGGCGCGGCTGAAACCCTTCGTCATCGCCAAGGTGCTGACGGCCGAGAAGCATCCCGACGCCGACAAGCTGCGCGTGCTGTCCGTCGATACCGGTTCGGGTGATCCCGTGCAGGTGGTGTGCGGCGCGCCGAATGCGCGCGCCGGCCTCGTCGGCGCCTTCGCGGCGCCGGGCGTCTACATCCCCGGCACCGGGATCACGCTCGGCGTCGGCACCATCCGCGGCGTCGAAAGCCGCGGCATGATGTGCTCGGAGCGCGAGCTCGAGATTTCCGAAGACCACAACGGCATCATCGAATTGCCGGCCGATGCGCCGCTCGGCACCAGCTATGCTGCCTATGCGCATCTCGACGATCCGATGATCGACATCAACCTGACGCCGAACCGCCCGGACGCCACCGGCGTCTACGGCATCGCCCGCGACCTCGCCGCCTCGGGGCTTGGGACGCTCAAGACAGCGCCGGTCGAGCCGGTTGCCGGCACGGGCGACTGCCCGGTGAAGGTCACCATCGGGGCGCCGGAGCTCTGCCCCGGCTTCGCGCTGCGCCTCGTGCGCAGGGTGAAGAACGGCCCGTCGCCGAAATGGATGCAGCAGCGGCTGCTCGCCATCGGCCTGCGCCCCATCAGCGCGCTGGTCGACATCACCAACTACGTCACCTTCGACCGTGGCCGCCCGCTGCATGTGTTCGACGCCAGGAAGGTCGCCGGCAACCTCGTCGTTCGCCGCGCCAGGGACGGCGAGAAGGTGCTGGCGCTGGACGGGCGCGAATACACGCTGACGCCTGAAATGTGCGCGATCGCCGACGAAAAGGGCGTCGAATCCATCGCCGGCGTCATGGGCGGCGAGCACTCCGGCTGCGGCGAGAACACCACCGACGTGCTGATCGAATCCGCCCTCTGGGACCCGATCACGACCGCCCGCACCGGCCGCTCGCTCGGCATCATCACCGACGCGCGCTACCGCTTCGAGCGCGGCGTCGATCCGGAATTCATGGTGCCGGGGCTGGAACTGGCGACCCGGCTGGTGCTCGACCTGTGCGGCGGCGAGCCCACGACGAGCGAAGTCGTCGGCTATGCCGGCCATGCCCCGAAAATCGTCTCCTTCCCGCTCTCGGAAGTGAAGCGGCTGACCGGCCTCGACGTGCCGACCGAGACAAGTCTCGACATCCTTTCGCGCCTCGGCTTCGAACCGAAGGGCTCGGGCGAGGTGGTCGACGTCGCGGTGCCGTCGTGGCGGCCGGATGTCGACGGCAAGGCCGACCTGGTCGAAGAGGTGATGCGCATCCACGGCGTCGACGCCATCGCACCCACGCCGCTCGCCAGCCACGATGCGGTCAACGGCAAGATCCTCACCCCGTTGCAGATCCGTACCCGCGCGGCGCGCCGGGCGCTGGCCGTGCGCGGCATGATGGAAGCCGTCACCTGGTCGTTCATACCGGCCGCCGATGCCGAGCTTTTCGGCGGCGGGAAGGCGGAGCTGAAGCTTGCCAACCCGATCGCCGCCGACATGTCCGACATGCGCCCCTCGCTGCTGCCCGGCCTGATCGCGGCGGCCCAGCGCAACGCCGACAAGGGCATCGGCGACGTGGCGCTGTTCGAGGTGTCCGGCACCTATGAGGGCGACACGCCCGACCGCCAGCGCCGTGTCGCCGCCGGCGTGCGGCGCGGCACTGCCAGGCTGGAGGGATCGGGCCGCAACTGGGCCGGCAACGCCGCGCCGGTCGGCGTGTTCGACGCCAAGGCGGACGCCATCGCGGCGCTCGAAGCCTGCGGCGCCCCGGTGGACCGGCTGCAGATCGAGACCGGCGCGCCGGGCTGGTATCATCCCGGCCGTTCCGGCGTGATCAAGCTCGGTCCCAAGCTGGTGCTCGGGCATTTCGGCGAGTTCCACCCCAAGACGCTGGAAGGGCTGGACGTCGCCGGGCCGCTCTGCGGCTTCGAAGTCTTCGTCGACGCCCTGCCCGAGCCCAAGGCGAAGCCGACGCGCACCAAGCCGAAGCTGGAGCTTTCCGCCTTCCAGGCGGTGAAGCGCGACTTCGCCTTCGTCGTCGACCGGCAGGTGGAGGCCGGCACGCTGACCAGGGCTGCGCTCGGCGCCGACAAGAAGCTGATCACCGGCGTCTCCGTGTTCGACGTGTTCGAAGGCGCTTCGCTTGGCGCCGACAAGAAGTCGATCGCCATCGAAGTGGCGATCCAGCCGGTCGAGAAGACGCTGACCGATGAAGACTTCGAGGCGCTCGCCAAGCGTATCGTCGACAACGTGGCCAAGCAGACCGGAGGCGTGCTGCGCGGCTAAAACCGCGCGACTTGCCTTACCGATTGGTCTGCGCCATGGCGGCATCGCCATAGCGTGCCCCGGCAATCTGGTCCGGCGTGATCAGGTTGCCGATCTCGGCGAGTTCGGCCGGGCTCAGCGCGATGGCGGCGGCGGCGACGTTCTGTTCCAGGTTGCCGACCTTGCGCGAGCCGGGGATCGGCACGATGAAATCGCCTTGCGCGAGCACCCAGGCCAGCGCCAGTTGCGCCGCGCTGACGCCCTTGGCGGCGGCAAGCTTCTCCAGCCGGGCCACAGCCGCCAGATTCCGTTCGATGTTCTGCGCCTCGAAGCGCGGCAGGCCGCGGCGGAAATCGCCTTCGCCAAGCTGGTCCGCCGACTTGATCGCTCCCGCCAGAAAGCCCCGCCCGAGCGGGCTGAACGGCACGAAGCCGACCCCGAGTTCCCGGCATGCCGCCAGCATGCCCGCCTCGGGATCGCGGGTCCAAAGCGAGTATTCGCTCTGCACGGCGGCGATGGGGTGCACGGCGTGCGCCTTGCGCAGGGTGGCGACGCTGACCTCCGACAGGCCGATCGCCCGCACCTTGCCCTCGCGAACCAGTTCGGCCATCTCGCCCACCGTTTCCTCGATCGGCACCTCGGGATCGACGCGGTGCTGGTAAAAGAGGTCGATCACCTCGATGCCGAGCCGTTTCAACGACCCCTCCGCAACCGCGCGCGCATGGCCGGGCCTGCTGTTGAGGCCGGGTAGCTGCTTCGGCCCTTCCGGCGTCTCCACCACGTTGAAGCCGAACTTGGTGGCGATGTTGACCTTGTCCCGCAGCGGCCGCAGCCCCTTGCCGACGAGGATTTCGTTGTTGAAAGGGCCGTAGACCTCCGCCGTATCGAAGAAGTTCACCCCGAGTTCGACGGCCCGGTGCAGCGTCCTGATCGCCTCGTTCTCGTCCTGGCCGCCATAGCCATAGCCGTGGCTCATCGACATGCAGCCGAGGCCGACTGGAAAGACGGCGAGTTCGGTTCCAAGCTTGCGTACGTTCATATGGCCATGTCCTTGTCGTAGCGCGCCGGCTGGCAAACGCCGATGATGGGGTTCCCGCGACCTTGGCACAACCGGCCTTTTCGGGCAAAGCTTGGGTCGTCACGATCTGGAGAGGATGCACGATGTTTCGCTGGGGTGTTCTTTCGACGGCCAGGATCGGACGCGAGCAGGTGCTGCCCGCCATCGCCGAGGCCGACAACGGCATCCTGACGGCCGTTGCCAGCCGCGACATCGACAGGGCGCGGGCGTTGGCGACCCGTTTCGGCGCGGCCCATGCCTTCGGTTCCTATGAGGAACTGCTGGCCAGCGATGGCGTCGACGGCGTCTATATCCCGCTGCCCACGTCGCAGCATGTCGAATGGACGGCCAGGGCGATAAAGGCCGGCAAGCACGTGCTTGTGGAAAAGCCGCTGGCGCTTGCCGCCGGCGACATCCTGCCGCTGATCGCGCTGCGCGATGAAAAGCAGGTGCTGGTCAGCGAGGCCTTCATGGTCACCTACCATCCGCAGTGGATCAAGCTGCGCGACCTGATCGCGGAAGGCGCCATCGGCCGGCTGCGCCATGTCCAGGGCGCGTTCTCCTACCACAACGTCGATCCGGGCAACATGCGAAACCAGCTCGACCTCGGTGGCGGCGCGCTGCCCGATATCGGTGTCTACCCCATCGTTTCCACCCGCTTCGCGACGGGCCGCGAGCCGCTGCGCGTCCAGGCGAGCATCGAACGCGACAGCGATTTCGGCACCGACATCTATTCCTCCGTGCGCGCCGATTTCGGCGATTTCGAATTGTCCTTCTACCTGTCGACGCAGTTGGCGGCGCGCCAAACGATGGTCTTCCACGGCGACAAGGGTTTCATCGAGGTCGCCTCGCCGTTCAACGCCGGGCGCTACGACCACCACCGCATCGAACTGCACGACCAGCACCACACGCAAACGCAGGTGTTCCGCTTTCCCGTCGCCCAGCAGTACCGGCTGCAGGTCGAGGCCTTCGCGCGGGCCGCGTTCGGCGGGGGCGACAAGGTGTTCACGCTCGAGGAATCGGTGCTCAACCAGAAGGTGATCGACGCGATCTTCCGCGCCGGCGCGCATGACGGCTGGGAAGCGGTATAGCCCTATCCCTTGTAGATCAGCCCCTGCGTGTCGATCTCCGGCTTGCGGCTGGCGACCAGGTCGGCAAGGAATTTCCCGGAACCACAGGCCATGGTCCAGCCAAGATGGCCGTGGCCGGTGTCGAGATAGAAGTTGCGGAACCGCGCCGGCCCGAACACGGGGATGGAATTCGGCATCATCGGCCTAAGCCCGGCCCAGAGCTCGGCCTTCTTCTCGTCGAAGGCGCCGGGGAACAGCTCGTGGCCGGTCCTGAAAAGAGACCGGAAATCCCGGGGCCCGAAACTGCGATCGAAGCCCGTGAACTCGGCGGTGGAGGTCAGCCGCAACCGGTTGCCGAGCCGCGAATAGGCGACGAAACTGTCCTCGTCGGCCCCGCCCATGGTCGGCCCGAGCGCCGGGTCCTCGAGCGGCATGGTCGCGGTGTAGCCCTTGACCGGGTAGACCGGCAGGTCGATGCCGTAGCGGCGCCCGAACACACCGCTTTCCGGCCCCATCGACAGTACAACCGCGTCGGCTTCAATCCGCCCGGCGGATGTCACGACCGCGCGCACCCGGTCACCCTCGGTATCGAGAGCCTCGACGGTCGTGCCATAGAGAAACTTCACGCCGAGCTTTTCGGCGGCATAGGCGGCCAGCGCCTCGGTGAACAGGCGGGAATCGCCGGTCTGGTCCATCGGCGAATAGACGGCGCCGGCAAGCGGGCCGCGGCTGTTGGCCAGCCCCGGCTCCAGCTGAAGCAGGCGGGTGCGGTCCACGACCTCGACGTCGAGCCCATGCCTGCCGAGATAGAGATAGTTCTGCGAGCCTTGATCCAGGCTCTGCTGCGAACGGAACAGGTAAAGGATACCCTTGCTGCGCCCGTCATAGGCGATCCCGGTGTCGGCACTCAGCGCGTTGATGCATTCGCGCGAATAGAGCGCCATCCTGATCTTGACGTCGGTGTTGGCGCGCATGCGCGCGCGGGTGCATTGGCGCAGGAAGCGCAGGCTCCAGGCGAACAGGTAGGGGTCGAGCCGGCACCGCACCCGGATGCCCAGTTCATGATTGAAAATGCCGCGGATGAACGTCTTCAGCGCAGCCGGCGAGGCCCATGCGGTGGCGTCGCCCGGCGAGACCAGACCGGCGTTGGAATAGCTGGTGCCGCGCGCCGCCGTCGCGTGCCGCTCGATGACGGTGACCTCGTGTCCGTCCCTCGCCAGATAATAGGCGGCGGCGGTGCCGACCACGCCCGCGCCCAGAACAAGAACTTTCATGCCTTCCCCGAAGACCTGCCGGCCCGAAGGCCGGCCGTTGCCGAATACCCCTTGCGCGCCTGAAACTGCCTCAAACGGCGGCAGGGCTGCAAGGCAGCGATAAACCTGTTAACCGTCCTATGGAAGCGCTCCCGCCCGCATTCCACACCGGACGCGGCCGGATCGACGGAAACTTGCGCTGGCGCAAGGAAAAACGCGATGGAACCGCGTCTAGAATGCTCCCCGCAAAGGCGTGGCATTTTGACCAAACGCATCGGTGGACGTCAAAACAGGCAATGGGTATGATCCACGCAAAATTCGGGACCCCCGCATGAACTACCAGCGCTTTTTTGAAGATGCCATCGACCAGCTCCACGCGGAGCGGCGCTACCGGGTCTTCGCCGACCTCGAACGCATCGTCGGCAAATTCCCGCGCGCGATCTGGCGGGCCAACGGCCGGGCGCAGGAGATCACCGTCTGGTGCTCCAACGACTATCTCGGCATGGGCCAGCATCCCGATGTCGTCGCCGCCTTCCAGACCGCTGCCGGCCGCATGGGCGCCGGCGCCGGCGGCACCCGCAACATTTCCGGCACCAGCAACCCGCTGGTCGAACTCGAGCATGAACTCGCCGACCTGCACGGCAAGGAGGCGGGGCTTGCCTTCACTTCCGGCTTCATCTCCAACGAGGCCTCGATCTCGACCATCGCCCGGCTGTTGCCGAACTGCCTGATCCTTTCGGACGAGCTCAACCACGCCTCGATGATCGAGGGCGTGCGCCGCTCGGGCGTGGAAAAGAAGATTTTCCGCCACAACGACGTCGCCCACCTGGAAAGCCTGCTGCAGGCGGCGGGCCGCGAGCGCGCCAAGCTGATCGTGTTCGAGAGCGTCTACTCGATGGACGGGGACGTCGCGCCGATCAAGGAAATCGCCGACCTCGCCGACAAGTACAACGCCATGACCTATATCGACGAGGTCCATGCGGTGGGCATGTATGGCGGGCGCGGCGGCGGCATCACCGAGCGCGAGGGGCTGGCCGACCGCATCGACATCATCGAAGGCACGCTCGCCAAGGCGTTCGGCACGCTCGGCGGCTATATCACCGGCACGCGGGCGGTGATCGACGCCGTGCGCTCCTATGCGCCGGGCTTCATCTTCACCACCGCGCTGCCGCCGGCGATCGCCGCGGGCGCCACCGCCGCCATCCGCCACCTGAAGGCCTCGCAGGCGGAGCGCGACGCCCAGCAGCGTCAGGTCGCCCACACCAAGCACATCCTTTCGGCCGCCGGCCTGCCGGTGATGGCCTCGACCACCCATATCGTGCCGATCCTGGTCGGCGACCCCGAACTGTGCAAGATGGCCACGGACCGCCTGCTCGGCGTGCACGGCATCTACATCCAGCCGATCAACTACCCGACGGTGCCGCGCGGCACCGAGCGGCTGCGGATCACGCCCACGCCCTACCACTCCGACGAGCTGATCCTCGAATTGCAGGGCGCGCTGGTCGAGACGTGGGATGCGCTCGGCATTCCCTATAGCGGCGCCGGCCGCCCGGCCGTGACGGAAAGCGAGCGCATCGTCCCGCTTCTGGTGCCGAAGTCCGGCGGCTGAACAGCCGGCCCCTTCACAATTCCCTTCATTCCGACGCGGGGTCGGGCCCGGCGGAGCGCCGGGCTTCCTGCTCGGCGTCGTCGCGGCTGACCCTGCCGGTGGTGAGCAGCACGACCGGCACGCGGCTTTTCCCCAGCACCATGGCGGCCGTATCGCCAAAGAACAGCTCGTCGCCCGGCCGCTGGGTGGCGCCCATCACGATCAGCGCGACGCCCTTGGCCGCTTCCTTGCGGATGGCGGCGCCGGCGGCACCCTGCACCCGCATCGCGGTCACGACGGTGACGCCATAACGCTCGCCGAGATGGGCGATGTCCTTCAGCACGGCCTCCTCGCGGCGGTGCGAGATCGAGGACAGCAGATGGCTGCTCTTGTCCTCGTGCGCAACATAGAGCGCCCGCACCCGCGTTCGGTTCGGGCGCGCCAGAGCCAACGCCAGTTCGGCGGCGCGGCGCGAGGCCTCGGTGCCGTTGACCGGCACCAGGATGGTTTCGTCCGAACGCAGGGCCGGCATGTCCGCCGCACCGCCGGTGCCTTTCATGACCAGGCACAGCGGTCCGTCGAAGCCGCCGGCGATGTCGGTCAGGCGTGCGGTGAAATTGCCCTTCGCGGTCAGGGCGTTGTTGAGGCCGACGATCAGCATGTCGTAGCCCTTGCGGGCTTCCTCGGCGATGGTCTTGCCGGTAGCGCCGACTTCGGTGCGTGAACTCAGGTGAACCTTGTCGACCGGGGTATTTTCCCCTTCCCGTACCGCCATGGCGCTCGCCTTGGCGCCTTCGCGGATGGTTTCCACGTGTTTCGGCGATCCCTTGGCGCCGGCCGGCGGCTCCTTGGTGGCCAGGTGCAGGAAGGTCGTCGGCATGCCGCGCCCGCCGCCGATCAGGCCGGCGAGATAGGCGCTGAAGCGCCCGACCGCGCTGTCGTCGGCGGCAAGAAGCAGGCGTTGCAGTTTTGAGACGAAGCCGCGCTGGTCGAGCTCCTCGCGCTCGACCCGCTCCTTCTCCAATTCGCCCATCGGCAGGCGCCCCAGCGCCCAGCGCAGCATCGGCGGCATGGCCAGCGTGGTGATGACCGCCATGGTGACGATCATGGTGAACAGGGTTTCCGACAGCAGCCCCATCGACAGGCCGATGCTGGCGACGATCACCTCGGTCGAGCCGCGCGCATTCATGCCGCAGCCGACGGCAATCGCCTCCTTGCGCGAAAGGCCCGCCATCTTGCCGCCGAGGAAGGCGCCGCTGAACTTGCCGATGCTGGCGATGACGACCAGGCCGAGCGTGAGCAGCGCCAAGCTCGGGTCGACCAGCACGGTAAGGTCGGCGGAAAGGCCGGCCACGCCGAAGAACACGGGCATGAACAGGGCCGTGATGATGCCGCGCAACTGGCCTTCGATATGGTCCGACAGGATCGGCGATTCGCCGATCAGGATGCCGGCGACGAAAGCGCCCAACACCGAGTGCACGCCGATCATGTCGGTGATCAGCGACATCACCCCCATGATGACGAGGATCATGGTGATGACCGCATATTCGCTGCGGAAGGCGTCGTTGGTCCAGCGGATGAGGGTGAACACGATGCGCCGCCCGAGGGTGAAGCTGAACACCATGAAGACCGCAACGGCGGTGACCGTGCCGAGCAGCGGCAGCACCTCGACCCTGCCATGGGTGGCGATGCCGAAGGTGACGGCGATGATCAGCCAGCCGACCGTATCCTCCACGATGGCCGAGGAAACGATGACCTGACCGAGGTCGCGGCGCATGAAATTCATCTCCCGCACCACCATGGCGACAATCTTCACCGAGGAGATCGACAGCGCCGTGCCGAGGAAAAGCCCGGCGACGATGCGCTCGTCCGGCTCGGGCAGCAGTTCGGGCGGCAGGAACTGCGCCAGCACGAAACCGCAGGCAAACGGCACGGCGACGCCGGTAGCGGAAATGGAGATGCAGGCCTTGCGGACCCTGCGCACCAGCTTCATGTCCGTTTCCATGCCGGTCAGCAGAAGCAGCATGAGGACGCCGAGCTGCGAGACGGCATCGATCATGCTCTTCTGGACCGGATCGCCGGAAAAGACGAAATGCTGCGCCGACGGCCACAGCCAGCCGAGCAGCGACGGCCCCAGCACGATGCCGCCGATCAACTGCCCCATCACCGCAGGCTGGCCCATGCGCTGGAGGATTTCCCCAAGCCCGCGCCCGAGAACGAGAAGCAGCACGATTTCCGCGACGAAAGCCGCTTCGCTCGAACCGGCCATTGCCGCCCCGGCCGCGGCCCCTTCGGCAGCCCATGCCTGGCCGGCGAGCAGAAGCGCCGCGCCCGTGCCGATGGCTGTGCTGGAAAGTCGCCGGACGCCGGAACTTCGATTCATGAAACAGTTCTACCCCGTAATTACCTTCTATGAACAAGCCGAAGTGGATTTATGTTGCATCGAACCCTATTCTTTTTCCGATGCGGCCGCGCCGCGTCAACCGTGGAACCGCTTCCGGGGAACCATTGACCGACATGCCCATTGACGAAGACGCACTAGGCAACAGGCGATTCCCCTTCCGAATAAAGCATTCCGCCAAGCGCATGCCCGATCACGCACAGACCCTGCCTTCCTCGCTGGCGGCCGCCCTTCGCAAGAAGGCGCCGGGCTTCATCGACTTCGCCGGCGAAGGCGCCTCCACCACCATCGCCTCCTACAACGTGCATAAATGCGTCGGCACCGACGGCCGCTTCGATCCCGGGCGCGTGGCGCGCGTGGTCGGCGAGATCGATGCCGACATCATCGCCCTGCAGGAAGCCGACGAGCGCACCGGCGCGCGACTCGGCCTGCTCGACCTCGAGGCGTTGCAGCGCGAGACCGACCTGGTTCCGACCCACACGCCGGCAAACCACGGCAGCCATGGCTGGCACGGCAACCTCATCCTCGCCCGGCGCGGCATCGTCCAGGATGTCCGGCAGGTCAGGCTGCCCGGCTTCGAGCCGCGCGGCGCGATCATCGTCGACCTCGAACTCAAGGGAATAAGCCTGCGCGTCGTTGCCGCGCATTTCGGCCTGCTGCGGCGTTCCCGCTCGCAACAGGCTAGCGCGCTGGTCGAGGCGACGCGCTCCGTCTCGAAGCCAACGATCCTGCTCGGCGACCTCAACGAATGGCGAGTGCGCAACCGCTCGTCGCTGCTGGCGCTGCTGCCGCATTTCGGGCCGATCCACGCGGTGCTGCCGAGCTTTCCCTCGCGCTATCCGCTGCTGGCGCTCGACCGCATCATGGCGCGGCCGGCAAGCCTGATCACCCGCATCGAGGTGCACCAGACGCCGCTCGCCCGGGTCGCGTCCGACCATCTGCCGATCAAGGCCCGCCTCAACCTCGAAGTCCTGGGCGAGGCGCCGAAGCAACCGGATCCCGTTTGAAACGTTCAGCTTGACGCTGGTGTGCCGCCTCCCGGCACCGCATGGCGAGTGGAAGCGGATGGACATAGCGGTTTCGCAATTTGCCCAGGACAAGATCGCGGCCGGCAACAGCGGCCTGCTGCTGATCGCGGACAATTACGATGCCTTCGCCGCGCGCGTGCTCGCGGCCCGGGGCGCGGTTCGCAGCCTCGACCTCATGTACTATCTTTGGCACGACGACCACACCGGGCGCGTGCTGATGCAGGAAGTGGTGCGGGCCGCCGAACGCGGCGTGCGCGTGCGCATCCTGCTCGACGACATCAACCCGCGCGGCAGCGACGCCGCCTATCTGGCACTCAACGCCCACCCCAACATCGAGCTGAAACTGTTCAACCCGAGCGGCATGCGAAACGGCAGCCTGCTTCGGGCCGCCGAAATGGTGTTCCGGCTGTTCGCCATGACGCGGCGCATGCACAACAAGGCCTGGATCGCCGACGGCACGCTCGCCATCGTCGGCGGCCGCAACATCGGCGATGCCTATTTCGACGCCGCCGAGACCAATTTCCGCGACCTCGACCTGCTGCTGGTCGGCCCGGCGGTCGAACAGACCGCGCGCATCTTCGAGTCGTTCTGGCAGTCGAGCGCGGCGTGGAGCATCGATGCGCTGCACTCGAAAAAGAGGCCGGCCGCCAAGGCGGGCTTCGTCACCCGCATCGACACCACCGCCGACGCGCAGCTTTTGCACGGCATCGGCGACCTGCATGCGATCGCGCGCTGCATCGCCACCGGCGACGGCTTCCACTGGACCGATACGGCGCGCGTCATTTCCGATCCGCCGGAAAAGGTGCGCGGCGAGAAAACCAGAAGCTGGCTGATGCGGGAACTGCTTCCCTTGATCCAGACGGCGCGCAAGGAACTTGAAATCGCCTCGCCCTACTTCATCCCGGGCCGGAAGGGCACCGCGATCCTGTCCGGCCTCGTCGCACGAGGCACCGAGGTGACGGCGCTGACCAATTCGCTGGCCGCCACCGACGTCGCCACCGTTCACGGCGCCTATGCGAATTACCGCAAGCGCCTGCTCAAGGCCGGCATCCGGCTGTTCGAGTTGCAGCCGTTCAGTCACCAGGCCAAGATTTCCGTGTTCGGTTCCAAGGGCGCCAGCCTGCACACCAAGGCGTTCACCGTGGACGGCAAGACCGGCTTCGTCGGCTCGTTCAACTTCGATCCGCGCTCGGTGTCGCTGAACGCCGAGATGGGCGTGCTGTTCCACGACGAGGCGCTGGTGGCCGAACTGCGCCGCCGCTTCGACCATGAAATCCTGCCGCAGACGAGCTATGCCGTCACCCTGCGTGACGGCAGGCTGGTGTGGACGGGGATCGACCAGGGGCAGATGCTGCAGTACACGCGCGAGCCGGAAGCCAGCCTGTCACGCCGTGCGCTTGCCCTGCTGGTGCGCCACCTGCCGATCGAATCCCAACTCTAGCCAGGACGTCTGGACCGTCAGGGTTTGGAGCGGGGTATAAGTGGAAATGCCCGGCTTCGGGTGCGTAACGGTAGGAGACAGGCGCTGTTCGCACGCAGTCCGTCATTCCGGGGCCGCGCAGCGGAACCCGGAACCCAGAGAGAGACGCTGCCGATCCGAGGCTAAACAAATAAGGCCGGCGCACTGGATTCCGGGTCCGCTGCGCGGCCCGGAATGACGCCAGCGAGTAAGGCCAGTCGCTTCCTATAGGGAATGTCCGAAACCGGAACAATTTTCGGGAAACGTGCTACTGGTTACAACCTCCCGAGGACGACGAGGATAAGGACGATGATGAGGAGGAGGCCGAGCCCGCCGCCGCCATAATAGCCGGTGCCGTAGAACGGGCCGCCGCCGATGCCGCTGAAGCCGCCCAGCAGCGCCAGGATCAGAATGATGATGAGAATGGTGCCTAAGCCCATCGGAGCCTCCTTCGATTGCCGCGCCACGCTCGGCGCCATTGGCTAGGGAAACGCCGCAATCGGCAATCCCGTTCCCTGCGCCGCTCGCAAGCCCGGAAAGCCCGCATCCGCCCGGGCGGATGCGACTAAAGGGTATGTTCGTAGATCGGCTCGATATCCATCGTGCTTTCGCCGCGGCTGAAGGCGATGGCCATGCGGAAGCTGTGGGCGATGCGCAATGCCCGGTCCATGAACAGCGAGGCGATCTCGGGCGGGCAAAGGTCGTTGACGGTGGCGCGAAACAGCGTCAGCCAGCGGCGGAAATGCTCTTCGCCGATCCCCGGTATGGCCAGGTGCGCCGGCATCGGCCGGCCGTCGTAGCGCCCGGTCCTGAGCAGCAGCGACGACCAGAAATCGCACATCTTGGCCAGATGGCGCGGCCACGCCTCGGGCGGAATGACGCTGTAGAAAATGGGGCCAAGCAGCTCGTCGGCGCGGATCTTGTCATAGAAGCCGTGGACCACGGCATGGACCAGGTCCTCGTCGAGCCTGTCCGGCAGGGGCACGCCGTCGATGACGATGGTGCTGGTCCGGGGTGTGTCGTTCATCGCCGCCTCATGCTCCTGCAAACCCGAGATGGGCCTTGGCTTCCTCGTTCATCAGTTCGGGCGTCCATGGCGGCTCGTAGGTCAGCTTGACCTCGACATAGTGGATGCCCGGCAGCGCCCACGCCGCCTGCTCCGCGGCTTCCTTGAGATAGCTGGTGGCCGGACAGCCGCGCGTCGTCGTCGTCATTTCGATACGAACGACGCCGTCTTCAACCTCTATCGCATAGACCAGCCCCAAATCGACGATATTCTCGCCGAGTTCCGGGTCGATGACCAGTCGCAGCGCCTGGCGGATGCCGGCGACGAACAGCGCCTTCCGCTCTTCCTCGATCATGAGGCCGGCTCCCCGCCGCCGCGGCGGATGACGGCGCGGTAATGGCCCTCCGGCTCGAAGCCGCCGCGCCAGACATGGCCGCGCGAACGCAACTCCTCGAACAGGAACACCGGCTCGCGCGGCAACAGCACCGCGATCGTCTGCCCGGGCGCCAGCGCCTCCACGCCCTCCAGCGTACGCACCATCGGCTCCGGCGGTTCGAGGTCGCGGTTGTCCATCTCGCTGACCGGCTCGGGCCACGCGGACCCTGTCCCCGGCCGGCCGCCCCCTTGCTGGCCGGCGGCTGAATTTACGGGCGGCTGGGCCGCCGCGCCCGTCGGCGCGAAGATCACTTCCCAGTCGCCCCCGCCGATCTCGCGGGCCGAGGATTCGAAGCCTCGCGCGCCCAGCGCATGAAACAGCGGTACCGGCTTGAAGGTCGCCAGAAGCCGCAGGCCCTGCCCCGGCGCCAGCTTGCCGACCGCCTCCATGATGACGCTGAACGGCTCGCCGCCTGATCGCAGGATGGGCCGGACATCGAGGTCGTAATGCGGAACGCTCATCGGAAACTCCCAGTCGATTATCGTGGCGCGGGCAGGAACAGCCGCGGCTGCGTCGTGCCGGCGGGCAAGCGCAGGCTGCCCTGGACATTGAACAGGCGCCGCGCCAGCACCAGTTCGACCACCAGCGCCAGCGTCGCGGCAAGGGTCGCCGCCGCCGCCAGCCGGAACAGGCCGGTCTGGCCCGCCAGCAAGGCACCGGTGCCGGCCAGCACGCCGGCGAAGTAAAGCAGGAACCAGACGCCGTCGCGCCGCTCGCTGACGAGGTCCTGAACGCGCGGCGTCGGCGTCTTGCCCATGACCGGACCGTAGCATTCCAGCCAGGTCAGGAAAGGCACGATCTTGTAGAGCTGCGACAGGCCGAGCCCGCTCAACCAGCCGAAGGCCACCAGGTAGAGGGCCGCCGGCGCCTGCCCGGCCAGGCTGCCCGTCAGCGCCAGGATCGCGATCAGCAGCGCCGACAGATAGAGCCCGGCAAACGCGCCGATGGCCGAGCGGCTGTTGAGCTCGATCTTGCGCCGCTTGCGGTTGCGGTAGAAAAAAACGAGGTCGGCGCCGTAAAAGACAATAGCGGCGACCACCGCCAGCCCGGCCAGGGGTGCTGCCACGCCCGGCCCGCCGAACGCGGCCTCGAACGGCGCCACGATCACCATCAGCACCATCGCCGCCACGCCGCACCACAGCACGGCATGGCCGGAAAGGCGCGCCTTGTCCGGCGAAAGCATGAACATCGGCAGCAGCCGGTAGCTGACGCCGACCGCCGTCAGCGTCAGCCAGCCGCCGAAGCCGGCGCTCACATGGGTCGGCAGCGCCGCCCCGCGCCAATCGATGCCGAAGGTGGCGAAACCGGAGAGTTGCAGGGCAAACAGCGCGCCGAGCAGGGCCGCCACCACCAGCGAGGCGAGCCCGGCGGTGACGAAGCGCGCCGGCAGCGGCAGGGGCCGCCCGGCCCACAGCGTCGCCCCCAAGACGCCGACCACCAGCGCGAAACCCGTCGGCAGCAGCACGCCGGCAGGCCCGAGCGGCGACAGGGGCGGATCGATGACGCCGGCCAGTTGCAGGAAGCCGCACAGCAGGCAGACAAGGCCCGCCAGCAGCACGATCAGCGCCGGCAGCACCAGCCGCGCGCCGAGGAGCGGGCGCGCCACCAGCACCGGCACGAACTGGAACAAGGCCCCGCACATCAGCAGGCTGAGCCAGCCGATGGTGACCATATGGACGAGGAGCAGGCTTTCGGGCGCCTCGACGGGATCGGCGGGGAAGCCGTAGCCGGCGACCATCAGCCCCTGCGCCGCAACCAGGAACAGGAGCGCTGCGGCGAAATAAGCCATCGTCCAGCGGGAAAGCGCTGCCCCCATCATGGCCGCTGGCCCCGCTGCCGACCCTGCTGGATTTCCGGTGATTGCTGCGGGCCGCACATGCCGATCATGCCCTTCAAGTCCGTTTCAGGACCCGACCCTAGCCATGGTTGGCCGGGCCGTGTTTGCGAAAGCGCAAACTGGCGGCGTCCTTTCGGCAAAACAGCCGGCGGTGAATGTCTCGCGCAGAATGCTTGCGCCCCGCGAAGCCTGTTCTTATATACGCCGCAAGCCGTTCAGCACCGGAAACGGATCCGGTTGCCGGAACGGAAATTTTCTTGTGAACAGGGGTCTTCCACGGAACGCCTTATGGGTCCGGAAGGCCTGCTTAGTGGAGAGAACAGATATGGCAAAAGTAATCGGCATCGACCTCGGCACGACC
This sequence comes from Aquamicrobium soli, assembly GCF_042646345.1. Classification (NCBI taxonomy): domain Bacteria; kingdom Pseudomonadati; phylum Pseudomonadota; class Alphaproteobacteria; order Hyphomicrobiales; family Phyllobacteriaceae; genus Aquamicrobium; species Aquamicrobium soli. Next base: position 102,345 of record NZ_JBHRTK010000009.1, read on the forward strand.
AACTCCTGCATCGCCATCATGGACGGCAAGGAGCCCAAGGTCATTGAGAACGCGGAAGGCGCGCGCACGACCCCTTCGATCGTCGCCATCACCAGCGACGGCGAGCGTCTGGTCGGCCAGCCTGCCAAGCGCCAGGCGGTGACCAATCCTGAAAACACCATTTTTGCGGTCAAGCGCCTGATTGGCCGCCGCTTCGACGACCCGGTGACGTCCAAGGACAAGGACCTGGTCCCCTACAAGATCGTCAAGGGCGACAATGGCGACGCCTGGGTGGAAGCCGGCGGCAAGAAGCAGTCGCCCTCCCAGATTTCGGCGATGATCCTGCAGAAGATGAAGGAAACGGCGGAAGCCTATCTCGGCGAGACGGTCGAGAAGGCGGTCATCACCGTTCCGGCCTATTTCAACGACGCCCAGCGCCAGGCCACCAAGGACGCCGGCAAGATCGCCGGTCTCGAGGTGCTGCGCATCATCAACGAGCCGACGGCCGCCGCGCTCGCCTACGGCCTCGACAAGAAGGACGGCAAGACCATCGCCGTCTATGACCTCGGCGGCGGCACCTTCGATATCTCGGTCCTGGAGATCGGCGACGGCGTGTTCGAGGTGAAGTCGACCAACGGCGACACCTTCCTCGGCGGCGAGGACTTCGACATGCGGCTGGTCGAATACCTGGCGGCCGAGTTCAAGAAGGAACAGGGCATCGACCTCAAGAACGACAAGCTCGCCCTGCAGCGCCTCAAGGAGGCGGCCGAAAAGGCCAAGATCGAGCTGTCGTCCTCCGCGCAGACCGAAATCAACCTGCCCTTCATCACCGCTGACGCCACCGGGCCGAAGCACCTGACGATGAAGCTTACCCGCGCCAAGTTCGAAAGCCTGGTCGAAGACCTCGTCCAGCGCACCATCGAGCCGTGCAAGGCGGCGCTGAAGGATGCCGGCCTGAAGGCGGGCGAGATCGACGAGGTGGTTTTGGTCGGCGGCATGACCCGCATGCCCAAGGTCCAGGAAGTGGTGAAGCAGTTCTTCGGCAAGGACCCGCACAAGGGCGTCAACCCGGATGAGGTCGTCGCCATGGGCGCCGCCATCCAGGCCGGCGTGCTGCAGGGCGACGTCAAGGACGTGCTGCTCCTCGACGTGACGCCGCTGTCGCTCGGCATCGAGACACTGGGCGGCGTGTTCACCCGCCTGATCGAGCGCAACACGACGATCCCGACCAAGAAGAGCCAGGTGTTCTCCACCGCCGAAGACAGCCAGTCGGCCGTGACCATCCGTGTCTTCCAGGGCGAACGCGAAATGGCCGCCGACAACAAGGCGCTCGGCCAGTTCGACCTCGTCGGCATTCCGCCGGCCCCGCGCGGCGTGCCTCAGATCGAGGTCACCTTCGACATCGACGCCAACGGCATCGTCAACGTCTCGGCCAAGGACAAGGGCACCGGCAAGGAGCACCAGATCCGCATCCAGGCTTCCGGCGGCCTTTCCGACGCCGACATCGAGAAGATGGTGAAGGACGCCGAGGCCAATGCCGAGGCCGACAAGCAGCGCAAGGCGCTGGTCGAGGCCCGCAACCAGGCAGAAGCGCTGGCGCACTCGTCCGAGAAGTCGCTGAAGGAATATGGCGAGAAGGTTTCCGAGGATGACCGCAAGGCCATCGAGGAAGCGATTGCCGCCCTGAAGACGGCTGCCGAAGGCGACGACGTGGCTGCGATCGAGGCCAAGAGCCAGACGCTGGCAGAAGTCTCGATGAAGCTCGGCCAGGCCATGTACGAGGCCAGCCAGAAGGAAGCGGCCGAAGCCGACGCCAAGGCGGACGCGGCCAAGGATGGCGATGTCGTCGATGCCGATTTCGAAGAAATCGACGATGACGACGACAAGAAGAAGTCGGCCTGAACCTTACGGCACTCCTGAAAAGCCCGGTCTCGGCCGGGCTTTTTTACAGGTGGCCACGCAAAAATCGCAATGAACCCGATGCCTGCACTGGTATCCGGTTCGGGAAACACCTAAATCTTCTCATTGCTGCCGTCGTTGTCACGAAGGCAGCCGAGGGGACTGAAGACCTGGTCACACCGGGCATTGGGACAAGATGAAGGCGGATTTCTACGAGACCCTTGGCGTTGAGCGCTCGGCCGACGAAAAACAGCTCAAGAGCGCTTTCCGCAAGCTGGCCATGCAGTTCCACCCGGATCGCAACCCAGGCGACCAGGCCTGCGAGCACAAGTTCAAGGAAATCAACGAGGCCTATGAGTGCCTCAAGGACCCGCAGAAGCGCGCCGCCTATGACCGCTTCGGCCACGCCGCGTTCGAAAACGGCGGCATGAACGGTGGCGGCGGCCACGGCTTCGGGGCCGGCGGCTTCGCCGACATCTTCGAGGACATCTTCGGCGACATGATGGGCGGCAGGCGCCGCTCCTCGGGCGGGCGCGAGCGCGGTGCCGACCTGCGCTACAACATGGAAATCTCGCTGGAGGAAGCCTTTACCGGCAAGACGGCGCAAATCCGCGTGCCCGCCTCCATCGCCTGCACCGAATGCTCGGGCAGCGGCGCCAAGCCCGGCACCCAGCCGGTCACCTGCTCGATGTGCAACGGCCACGGCAAGGTGCGCGCGAGCCAGGGCTTCTTCTCCATCGAGCGTACCTGCCCGCAGTGCCAGGGCCGCGGCCAGACCATCAAGGACCCGTGTCCGAAATGCGCCGGCCAGGGCCGCGTCGTCGAGGAACGGTCGCTGTCGGTCAACATCCCGGCCGGCATCGAGGACGGCACCCGCATCCGCCTTGCCGGCGAGGGCGAGGCCGGCCAGCGCGGCGGCCCGGCCGGCGACCTCTACATCTTCCTCGCGGTGAAGCCGCACGAGTTCTTCCAGCGCGACGGCGCCGACCTCTATTGCAAGGTACCGATCTCCATGACCACGGCCGCGCTCGGCGGCCAGTTCGAGGTGACGACGCTGGACGGCACGCAAACCCGCGTAAAGGTGCCCGAAGGCACCCAGAACGGCCGCCAGTTCCGCCTCAAGGGCAAGGGCATGCCGGTGCTGCGCCAGCCCAATGTCGGCGACCTTTACATCCAGACCGCCGTCGAGACGCCGCAGAACCTGTCGCGGCGCCAGCGCGAATTGCTGGAGGAGTTCGAGCAGCTTTCCTCCAAGGAGAATTCACCGCAATCGAGCGGCTTTTTCTCGCGGATGAAGGACTTCTTCGAATCTTTCGGCGAAAACTGAAAACGGCAAAAACTGTTTTGCCAGCGACATTTTCGTGCGATTCTGTCTTGCGGTCCGACGCGTAGCTGATACGTAGCGTGCGGGGGATCAGGGAGACTCTGCATGATACGTGGTTCGCAACTGCGCAAGGCCCTTACCCAGAAGTTCGATGAGGAACTGAAGTTCTTCAAGGGCTGGATGGACAAGCCGAAAGCCGTCGGCGCCATCGCCCCCACCAGTTCCATCACCTCGCGGCGCATGGCGTCCATCGTCGATCCGTCGTCCGGCCTGCCGGTTCTGGAAACGGGGCCTGGAACCGGCGTCATCACCAAGGCGATCCTTGCCCGAGGCATCGCGCCGCAGAACCTCTATTCCATCGAATACTCGCCCAATTTCGTGCGCCATCTGCACCGGCTCTATCCGGAGGTGAACGTGATCGAGGGCGACGCCTTCAACCTCACCGAGACGCTCGGCGACAAGCGCGACATGGTCTTCGACTGCGTCGTCTCGGCCGTGCCGCTGCTCAATTTCCCGATCAAGCGCCGCGTCGCCTATCTGGAGGATTTGCTGGGCCGCATTCCGGCCGGGCGCCCGGTGATGCAGATCACCTACGGCCCGCTTTCGCCGATCCCGGCCGGCAAGGGCGACTACACGGTCAAGCACTTCGATTTCATCATGCGCAACATCCCGCCGGCGCATCTGTGGATTTATCGGCGACCCGCGCATTGATTTGCCGGGTACATGGCCTATAGCTGCGCCTCGACAAGGGAGCACAGCCGATCTCATGCCACGCATACTCGTCTTTGCCGGTTCGATCCGCACCGGCGCCTATAGCGGCCGGACCGCCGACGCCGCGCAGCGGGAACTGGCCCTGCAGGGCGCGGAAGTGACGCGCCTTTCGCTGGCCGACTACCCGATGCCGATCCTCGACCAGGACCTGGAAAAGGAAAGCGGCATTCCGGAAAACGCCCTGAAGCTGGCGCGCCAGTTCGCCGCGCATGACGGGCTTCTCATCGCCACGCCCGAATATAACGGCTCCATCCCGCCGCTGCTCAAGAACGCCATCGACTGGGTGAGCCGCGTTCGGCAGGACGGTGGGCACCCGTTCCAGCCCATGACCGGCAAGCCGGTGGCGCTGTGTTCGTCCTCCGCCGGCCGCTTCGCCGGCATCCGTTGCATCGCCCATCTGCGCACGGTGCTGGTGCGCTGCCGGATGGACGTCATTACGCCGGAATGCTCGGTGCCGAGCGGCTCGGAAGCGTTCACCGAGATGGGCGAACTGAAGGACGAGAGCCTGCGCCGGTCGATGGAAACCGTCGCCGCCGCCCTGATCGAACGCGCCCGGCTGCTGTCCACGAGGATCGAACCATGACCACCCATGACGCCCTGCGCGACCGGCTGATCGTCGGCCTCGACGTGCCCACCGTCGCGGAGGCGCAAAAGGCGGTACGGGAACTCGGCGACAGCGTTTCCTTCTACAAGGTCGGCTACCAGCTCGTGTTCGCCGGCGGCCTGGAGTTCGCCCGCGACCTGGCGGCGGAGGGCAAGAAAGTCTTCCTCGACATGAAGCTGCTCGACATCGACAACACCGTCGCCAAGGGCGTCGAGAACGTCGCGCGCATGGGCATGACGATGCTGACCCTGCATGCCTATCCGAAGGCGATGCGGGCGGCGGTGGAAGCGGCGCGGGGCAGCGGGCTCTGCCTGCTCGGCGTCACCGTGCTGACCTCCATGGACGCCGCCGACCTCGCCGAAGCCGGCTACGCGGACGACCCGCAAACGCTGGTCGCTAGGCGCGCCAGGCAGGCGCGGGAGGCCGGCATGGGCGGCATCGTCTGTTCGGCCGCGGAAGCGAAGGCGGTGCGCGAGATCGTCGGGCCGGACATGGCGGTGGTCACGCCCGGCATCCGCCCGGCCGGAGCCGACCATGGGGACCAGAAGCGAGTGGTCACGCCCGCGGACGCCATCCGCAACGGCTCCAGCCACCTCGTCGTCGGCCGCCCCATCGTCGGCGCGGTTGACAGGCAGGGGGCGGCGAGGGCTATTCTGGCCGAGATGGGCGCCGCCTGACGGGCGCCGTCACGGAGGAAGAAAGAATGCCCAAGGGATACTGGATCGCCCGGGTCGATATCCGCGATCCGGAGCGTTACAAGGATTATGTCGCAACCGCCAAGCCGGCCTTCGAGCGTTTCGGCGCGAAATTTTTGGCGCGCGGTGGCGCCCATGACATCGTCGAAGGCCCCGGCCGCGCCCGCAACGTGGTCATCGAGTTCGAGTCGCTCGCCGCCGCCAGGGACTGCTACAACTCCCCCGAATATCAGGCCGCCAAGAAAATCCGCCAAAGCGTCGCCGACGGCGAGATCGTACTGGTCGAAGGGCCCTGAGCGACCGTCCTCTACGGGCCGTCAATCAAGAAATATCCGCTGTCGCCGTGGGTTTCCTACCCCCACCCCCGCCCCTCCCCACAAGGGGGAGGGAGACTTGACGGCGTGCTCTTCGACCTCCCCTCCCCTTGTGGGGAGGGGAGGGGGTGGGGGTACTGACGTTCGCTCCCTACGCGGCCTTCTTCTCCATCTTCCTATAAGGATCGAAGCGTTCGTAGAACGTCTCGCCCTTTTCGGCCATGTCGAGAAGCAGCTTCGGCGGCTTGAACTCGGCGCCGTATTTCTTCTGCAACCGCCTGGCCAAGGCCACGAACGGCTTCGCGCCGATGCCGTCGATGTAGGACAGCGTGCCGCCGGTATAGGGCGCGAAGCCGAAGGCGAGGATGGAGCCGACATCCGCCTCGCGCGGATCGGTGACGATCTTTTCTTCCATCACCCGCGCCGCCTCCAGCGCGATCACCGCCAGAAGGCGCTGCTTCAGTTCCTCGAAGTCGACGTCTTCCGGCTTCTTTTGCGGATAAAGCTCCTTCAACCCCGGCCAAAGCGATTTTTTCGCGGGCTTGGCCGGATAGTCGTAAAAACCCTTGCCGTTCTTGCGGCCCTTGCGGTCGAACTTGTCGACCAGCGTGTCGATCAGTTCCATCTGTTCCGGGTCGACCGCCTTTTCGCCCAGGTCGCGCACCGTCTGGTGCATGATCTTCTGCGCAAGATCGACGGCCGTCTCGTCGGTCAGCGCCAGCGGCCCGACCGGCATGCCGGCGGCGCGCGCGGCGTTCTCGATCATCGGCGCCGGCACGCCCTCGATCAGCATCTTGTAGGCTTCCGACATGTAGCGCAGCACGCAGCGATTGACGTAGAAGCCGCGCGTGTCGTTGACGACCACCGGCGTCTTGCGGATGGCGCGCGCATAGTCGATGGCCGTCGCCAGCGCCTTGTCGCCGGTCTTCCTGCCCAGGATGATCTCGACCAGCATCATCTTGTCGACCGGCGAGAAGAAGTGGATGCCGATGAAATTCTTCGGCCGCGCCGAATTCTTCGCCAGCGCCGTGATGGGAATCGCCGAGGTGTTGGAGGCAAGGACAGCGGAAGCTTTCAGAATGGCCTCCGCCTGTTCGGTCGCTGCCTTCTTGACCGCCGAATCCTCGAACACGGCCTCGATGACGAGATCGCAGCCGTCGAGGTCGGCATAGGCGTCGGTCGGCGTGATCAGCGACAGCAGTCTTTCCTTGTCCTGCGGGGTGGCCCGGCCCTTCCTGATCTGGCCGTCCATCAGTTCGGCGGAATGCGCCTTGCCCTTCTCGGCCGATGGCACGTCGCGGTCGAGCAGCACGACCGGGATGCCGGCCCTGGCCGTGACATAGGCGATGCCCGCCCCCATGAAGCCGGCGCCGAGCACGCCGATCTTCCTGAACTCCGTTTCCGGTACGCCCTCCGGCCGGCGCGCGCCCTTGTTCAGTTCCTGCAGCGAAATGAACAACGAGCGGATCATGGCGGCCGCCTCGCGGCTCTGCATGATCTCGGTGAAATAGCGCAGCTCGATCCGGAGCGCGGTGTCGAACGGCACCAGCAGCCCCTCATAGACGCATTTCAGGATCGCGGCCGCTGCCGGATAGTTGCCATAAGTCTCGCGGCGCAGGATGGCGATGGCCGGCGGCCACAGATTGGCGCCCGCCATCGAATAAACCGGCCCGCCCGGCAGCTTGAAGCCCTTTTCGTCCCAGGGCTGGACCGGCTTGAGGCCCCCCCTTATCAGCGCCTTGGCCGCCTCGACCAGGGCGTCCGGCGCGGCGATCTCGGTGACCAGCCCCATCGCCTTGGCCTTCTTCGGCGTCAGCGTCTGGCCGGAAGTCAGCATCTGCAGCGCCTGCTGCTGGTCGGTCAGGCGCGGCACGCGCTGGGTGCCGCCGGCGCCCGGGAAAATGCCGATCTTCACTTCCGGCAGCGCCATCTTCACGGCATCGCTGTCGGCGGCGACGCGGGCGTGGCAGGCAAGCGACAGTTCGAAGGCCCCGCCCAAACAGGTGCCGTTGATGGCCGAGACCCAAGGCTTGCCGCAGGTTTCCAGCTTGCGGAACAGGCCGCTCATGAAACCGGCCGTCTCGAACAGCTTCTGCGTCGCCTTTTCGACGCCGGCGGCCTTTTCGACGGCAAAGGTTTTCAGCATCTTCTGCAGCATCGCGATATCGGCGCCGCCGGAGAAGGTGTCCTTGCCGGAGGCGATGACGGCTCCCTTGATCGCCGCCTCAGCCGCCACGCGGTCGACGATGGCATCCAGCTCGCGCATCACCTCCTCGGTGAACACGTTCATCGACCGGTCGGGCATGTCCCAGACGACCAGCGCGATGCCGTCGGCGTCGGTTTCCAGGGTGAAGTTCTTGTAGTCAGCCATTGGAGTTCTCCTCCTTGAAATTCGGTAACGTCAGCGTGTGGGCGCGACGGGGAAACTGCGTTCCTCTCCCCGTAAACGGGGAGAGGATGCCGGCAGGCAGGTGAGGGGCGGCGCGAACCTTGGAACGCCGGCTCTGCCCCTCATCCGGCCCTTCGGGCCACCTTCTCCCCGTGAACGGGGAGAAGGAAGAAGGGCGCTACACCCGCTCGATGATCGTCGCGGTGCCCATGCCGGCGCCGATGCACAAGGTCACCAGCGCGGTGTTGAGGTCGCGCCGCTCCAGTTCGTCCAGCACCGTGCCGAAGATCATCGCCCCGGTCGCGCCGAGCGGATGGCCCATGGCGATGGCGCCGCCATTGACGTTGATCCTGTCATGCGAAATGTCGAACGCCTGCATATAACGCAGCACGACGGCGGCGAACGCCTCGTTCAGCTCGAACAGGTCGATGTCGGACAGCTTCATCCTGGCGCGCTTCAGGAGCTTTTCCGTCACGTCGACCGGGCCGGTCAGCATCAGCACCGGCTCCGAGCCGATATTGGCGAAGGCCTTTACGCGCGCGCGCGGCTTCACGCCAAGCATCTTGCCGGCCTTCTTCGAGCCGAGCAGCACGGCGGCCGCGCCATCGACGATGCCGGAGGAATTGCCGGCGTGATGAACGTGGTTCACCGCCTCGATCTCCGGGTGCTTCTGCACCGCCACCGCGTCGAAACCGCCCATCTCGCCGGGCATGACGAAGGACGGGTTGAGGGCCGCCAGCGCCTGCATGTCGGTGCCGGGGCGCATGTGCTCGTCATGGTCGAGGATGGTGAGCCCGTTCTGGTCCTTGACCGGAATGACCGACTTCCTGAAGAAACCCTTTTCCCAGGCGTGCGCCGCGCGCTTCTGGCTTTCCACCGCATAGGCGTCGACGTCGTCGCGGGAGAAGCCGTATTTGGTGGCGATGAGGTCGGCCGAGATGCCTTGCGGCACGAACCACGCCGGCAGGCCGACCGATGGGTCCATGAACCAGGCGCCGCCCGACATGCCCATGCCGACGCGGCTCATCGATTCGACCCCGCCGGCAATGACGATGTCGTCGGCGCCCTGCACGATCTTGGCGGCGGCCAGGTTGATGGAATCGAGGCCGGAGGCGCAGAAGCGCGAGATCTGCATGCCCGGCGCCTTGTCGTCGTAGCCGGCCTCGAAGGCGGCGGCGCGCGGAATGACCGAGCCCGCCTCGCCGACCGGATCGACGCAGCCGAAGATGATGTCGTCCACCGTCGAGGTGTCGAGCCCGTTGCGGTCGCGGACGGCTTCCAGCGTCCTTGCCGCCAGCCGCACCGCCGGCACCTCGTGCAGCGCGCCGTCCTTCTTGCCGCGCCCGCGCGGGGTGCGCACGGCATCATAGACATAAGCTTCGGCCATTTTCTTCTCCTCGCTCAGCAGTCGCGCCGCAGGCACGCGCGACCGCCAATTTCATTCCAGGTCGCGACACCGCTCGCCGGCTGTCAGAACGCCTCGGCCGGCAAGGCCATCATCGTATCGGCGCCGCTCGACAGGCGCGCCAGCCGCAGCCCCGTCTCCGGCAAGAGGCGCTCCATGAAGAAGCGCGCGGTGACCAGCTTGTTGTCGTAGAACTCCGTGCCGGCCTGCGCCAGCGCCACCTTGACCATGCGCCCCCACATATAGCCGAGCGCCACCAGCCCGAAGAGATGCAGGTAGTCGCTGGCGGCGGCGCCCGCATTGTCGGGCTTGGCCACCGCGTTCTGCATCAGCCATAGCGTCGCGGCCTGAAGGTCGTTCAGCCCGTTCTTCAGCGCCTTGGTGAAAGGCGCCATCTTTTCATCGGAACGGTTTTCCTCGCAGAAATCGCCGACTTCCCTGAAGAAGGCCTGCACGGCGCGGCCGCCGTTCTGCGCCAGCTTACGGCCGACGAGATCGAGCGCCTGGATGCCGTTCGTCCCTTCGTAGATCATGGCGATGCGGGCATCGCGCACGAACTGGCTCATGCCGTTTTCCTCGATATAGCCATGGCCGCCGAACACCTGCTGCGCCATCACCGCGTGGTCGAAGCCGCGATCGGTCAGCACGCCCTTGACCACCGGCGTCAACAGGCCGAGCAGGTCGTCGGCGGTCTGGCGGGCCTGTACATCGTCGGCGCGGTGGGCGATATCCGACTGCAGCGCCGTCCACAGAAGCAGCGCCCGACCCGCCTCGTTGAAGGCCTTCATGGTCATCAGCGCGCGGCGGATGTCGGGATGGACGATGATCGGATCGGCCTTGCTATCCTGGTTCTTCGGCCCGCCCAGCGAGCGGCCCTGCAAGCGCTCCTTCGCATAGGCGGCCGCGTTCTGATACGCGACCTCCGAGATCGACTGGCCTTGCAGGCCGACGCCGAGCCGCGCCTCGTTCATCATCACGAACATGGCCTTCAGCCCGCCGTTTTCCTCGCCGAGCAGCACGCCCTCGGCCTCGTCGTAGTTCATGACGCAGGTGGCGTTGCCGTGGATGCCCATCTTCTCCTCGATGGAGCCGCACGAGACCGCGTTGCGCCCGCCGGGGTTGCCGTCCTTGTCGAGCTTGAACTTCGGCACGATGAACAGCGAAATGCCTCTCGTGCCTTCCGGCGCGCCCTCGATGCGGGCCAAGACCAGATGGACGATGTTTTCGGCCATGTCGTGCTCGCCGGCCGAGATGAAGATCTTTTGCCCCGACAGTTTGTAGACGCCGTTGCCGGCCGGGACCGCCCTGGTACGCAGCAGGCCGAGATCGGTGCCGCAATGCGGCTCGGTCAGGTTCATGGTGCCGGTCCACGAGCCGTCGACCATCTTCGGCAGGAAGGTCGCCTTCTGCGCGTCGCTGCCGTGGGCGATGAGGGCGGCGATCGCGCCCTGGGTCAGGCCCGCATACATCATCAGCGCCATATTGGCGGAGGAGAAATACTCCCCGGCCGCCGTATGCACCGCATAGGGCAGGCCCTGCCCGCCATGCTCGGCGGGAACGGCCAGCCCCATCCAACCGCCTTCGCGGTACTTGTCGAAGGCCTGCCTGAATCCTGTCGGCGTCGCCACGGAGCCGTCGTCATGGCGCACGCAGCCTTCGGTATCGCCGACACGGTTAAGCGGCAGCATATCGTTTTCGGCCAGCTTCGCGCCTTCGGCGAGAATCGCTTCCAGCACATCCGGCGACGCATCCGAAAAGCCCGGCAGGTTGGAGTAGCGCGAAAAACCCAGCACTTCGTCGAGCACGAACAGCGTATCCCGAACCGGCGCGGTGTAGATCGGCATGTGCTTGCTCCTGCTCGTTGCGACAGGCACCGTGAACGCCCATGCCCTGCCTGTCGAGGTCAAACTAGTAAATATTGACGTTTACGTAAACATCAATATTTCTCAACCAAACGACGCGACCTGCCTGCATCGAGCTTGCGACCAGACAAGCCTTCCAAGCCGGAAAACAGGCTAGCCGGCGGTGCGGTTCTTGTCGCCAGCCTGCTCTGCGAGCTGGGTGCGGACCACGTCCATCATGGTGTCGAGTTCCGCGATCGCTTCGTCGATCGCCATGCGCTGCTTTTGCAGCCGCACGCGCTGTTTTTCCGACTTCTCGAGCGTGAGCCGCAGTTGCTTCGTGTTCGAACCGGTCGGGTCGTAGAGATCGATCATCTGCTTGACGTCGCGCAGCGAGAACCCGACCCGGCGGCCGAGAAGGATCAGCTTCAGCCGCGCCTTGTCGCGGCGCGTGTAGAGCCGCGTCGCCCCTTCGCGCCGCGGCTGCAACAGGCCCTTGTCCTCATAGAAGCGAAGCGCGCGCAGCGTCACGCCGAAGGTCTTGGCCATGTCGCCGATACGGGTGAGATCGTCTTCCGCCTCGCCCGGCACGGCTTCCCCACCGGCTGCCCGGCCATCCGTTCCCATTTCCATCGGCATCACTCCCCGCCGTCACTCCCCGCCGTCACGACACGGACGAGACCGCATGCCCTTACGGAGCCGTTCGGGCGCCCGGCTTCCGGATCGTAGTTTCGACAAATCGTACAACGCTCGCCAAGCCATCTTACGTTTACGTAAAAGATATACGAGGCCGATTCCCTACACGCAAGGGTTTTATCAGACAACAATAGCGTAGGTCGGCGCGAAGCCGTCTTTCTCCGGCGATTTCCGAATAACCCTTCAACGTTCTTAAGCTTGGTTAACGCGTTATTTACCATGTCGGGGGAATTGTGCGGATGTCGGTTATCCGTGGTCATCCTGTATCGATTTTTTCACGGTCTTCGAAGCGCCGGACAAGCTGCGGAACTCTGCCCTCGCCGAGTTCGGGCGTTCCCGCCTCGATTGCGACAGGAGTTGAGAGGATCTGGCCCCGTGCCAGCCATTTCGAAAGACGGCGTCCCGATGAACACCAAGCGGTCCTACCTCGACACACTCAACGCCGGCAGGCAGCACAAGTCGCTCAGCGCGCTGGACCAGCTCAACCAGTCGCTCAAGGCGCTGGAAGAGCAGATCGGCCGCAGCCGCCAGGCCTCTGCGGAGCCACGCAACCCCGAGCCGCGGCGTGCCTACCCGCCGATGACCCAGCCGGCAGGCGCCCGCGAAGGCGAGGCCGACGGCCCGACAGCCGCCGGCAGGATCGCCGGCGAACTGCGCGGCCTGCGCGAGGAGTTGCGCAGCCAGATGACCTCCGGCCTGCACCGCGAATTCGAGGCGCTGCGCCAGGATATCGGCCGCGCCGCCCAGTCCTCGCCCGCCGCCAGGGACAGCGCCGAGCTCGGCCGGGAATTCGAGCGGCTGTCGGGCGCCATCCAGGCTCTTGCCGAAAAGAGCGACGACCGCAACATCAATTCCCTTCGCCTGGAGATGGAACAGGTGAGGGCCGCGCTCGACATCCTCGCCCGCGAGCAAAGCGTGCAGTCGGTCGGCCGCCGCTTCGACGATTTCGACCGTCGCTGGAGCGCCTTCGAGACCCGCGTCGACGCCAATGCCGGCAAGCAGGCCGGCGACGATGCCATCGCCATGCTGGCCGAGCGGCTGGAGCAGATCGGCAACGCCGTCAACAACCTGCCCGAATCGCTGTCTCTGCGCTCGCTCGAGGAGAAGGTGCGGACGCTGGCCGGCGCCGTCGATCATTTCGTCAGCCGCGAAAGCGACGGCTCCGGCAACACGCTGGCCATGATCGACGAGCGGCTCGACGAGATTTCGCGCGCCATCGTAGCCTCCAGCGTCGCCGCCCAGAACAGCAGCGTCGACCCCGAGGCGCTGGACCGTATCGAGCGGCGCATCGATTCCCTTGCCGCCCAGATCGAGGAAGTGACCGCCGACCGGCAGGGCCAGGAGATGATGGCCCGCCTCACCATGCTGTCGGCGCATGTCGACGACCTTGCCGCGCAGACCAACCTGCCGCAGCAGGCCATGGAACGGCTAGCCCAGCAGATCGCGCTGATCGCCGACAAGATCGACCACGCGCCGGTGATGCCGGACCCGGACATGCTCTTCCATGGGCTGGAACAGCGGTTCGAGGCGCTGTCCGCCGTCATGGACCGCCGCCAGGGCGACGTTCTCGAGCAGAGCACGCTCCTGTTCCAGGACCTCGAACGGCGGCTGGACGAGGTCGTCGCGAGGCTCGACCAGCGCGGACCGGAAGCGCAGATCGCCAGCGCCGGCATCATGGACGCCATCGACGCCCGCTTCAGCGCCTTCGCCGAACGGCTCGACGCCTCCGCCGCGCTGGTGGCGAGCATCGACCCCGATCTCATCCGCAGCCTCGAGGCGCAGGTAAACAGCCTTTCGGCCCACCTTGCGCAGACCGGCGCCCAGTCGCCGGAATTCGAGGCCATCGCGCCTCGTCTCGACGACATCGAGCAGGCGCTCGCGGCAACGCAGAACGCGATCGTGCACGCCGCCCGCGAAGCGGCGGAGAACGCCGTGCGGTCGCTGGCCGGATCGAATGCCGACAGCGCCGCCGTTTCCGGCCTCGCCGAAGACCTCAAGATGCTGGAGACGCTGACGCGCCGCTCCGACGAGCGCAACTCCCGCACCTTCGAGGCCATCCACGACACGCTGCTCAAGATCGTCGACCGGCTCGGCTCGCTGGAACAGGCCGCCCCCCTCCCCGAGCCGAAGATCACGGTGCACAATGCGCCCTCCATGGAGGTCGACCAGCCGTCGCTGCTGCTCGCCGAAGGCATGGCCACGCTCGACGCCACCACCCCGGTGCGGGAGCCCGAAGCCATGGTTCGCACGCCGGCACAGGCCGCCGCCGAAGCCGCCATGGCCGCGCTCGGCAGCGACCCTATCGCCGAGCCGGCGGAGAAAAGCGGCCGCCGCAAGTCGATGCTGGGCGGCCTTAGCCGCGCGTTCCGGAAGAAGCGGCCGGAAACCCCTTCCGCGGAAGAGCCGGCAGCGGCCGCCGAGACGCCGGCCGTCGACCTCGACGAGCCGCTCGACCCGCGGCTCGCCAACCAGCCGCTCGAACCCGGCTCGGGCGCGCCCGACCTCAGCGCCATCATGAAGCGCGTGCGCGACGAGCGCGGACAGGCGGCAGGCAACCCGGCATCGGGCGACGCCTCGCAGTCCGATTTCATCGCCGCGGCAAGGCGGGCCGCGCAGGCGGCGGCCGCCGAGGCCGACGCGCAGAAGCGGCAGTCCTCGCTCGGCGGCCCGGTGCGGGCGCTGCGCATCGGCGACATGCTCAAGGCCCGGCGCAAGCCGATCCTGATGGCCACCACCGCCATAGCCCTGGCGCTGGCCGGCACGCTGCTCGGCAAGGCGCTCCTGGCCGACTCCACGCAGACCGCCGCCAGCAACGCCAGCCCGATCGTCGCCGAGCAGCACGCGGACGTGGCGGCGGCAACCGATGCCGGCGAACCCGCGGCGGCAACGACCGAACTCCAGGCCAGCCCCGGAGAGGGCGAAGCCCAGGCAGCGCCGGCCCAGAAAACGGCATCGGCAGATGCGCCGGCGCCGGTGCACGACGCACAGCCCGCCGACGAAGCCGCGCCGGACCGCATCGTCACGACCCCCGCCGCCGAGGCGACGCCTGCCGAGGCCGCGACCATCGAGATCCCGGCGGAAGCACCGCATGAGGCCGTTCACACGGCCGCTTTCCAACCCTCCGCGTTCGCCCCGACCGAGACGACCGGCGCGGTTGCGACTCCCGCCGCCGCTGCTGCTGCCGTTGCCACCACCCAGCCTTCGACCGACATTCCCGCCGACGCCGGCCCGCAGGCGCTGCGCGACGCGGCCGCGCAAGGCGATGCCAAGGCGCTGTTCGAGATCGGCTCGCGCTATGCCGAGGCGCGCGGCGTCAAGGAAGACATGGCTGCCGCCGCGAAGTGGTACGAGAAATCGGCCGAACGCGGCTTCGCCCCGGCCGAATACCGTATCGGCAATTTCTACGAGAAGGGCATCGGCGTCGAGCGCGACATTCCAAAGGCCAAGACCTGGTATCAACTGGCAGCAGCCCAGGGCAACGCCAGCGCCATGCACAACCTCGCCGTGCTGTTCGCCATGGCCACCGACGGCGCCCCCGACAATGAAGCGGCGGCGCGCTGGTTCCAGGCGGCGGCCGACCTCGGCGTCAAGGACAGCCAGTTCAACCTCGGCATCCTCGCCGCCAAGGGCGTGGGCATGAAGCAGAACCTCGAGGAGGCCTACAAGTGGTTCTCGCTCGTTGCCGATGCCGGCGACAAGGACGCCGCCGCCAAGCGCGACGAGATCGCGCACGCGCTGCGGCCCGAGCAGCTGGAGCGCGCCCGCGCCGCCGCCAAGCTGTGGAAGGCCAAGCCCATCGACGAGGCCGTCAACGCGGTCGACATCCCCGCCTCCTGGCAGGACGCGGACCCGGCGGTGACGGCCAGCATCGACATGAAGAAGGCCGTGCAGAACATCCAGCGCATCCTCAACAAGAACGGCTACGAGGCCGGCGGTGCCGACGGCGTCATGGGCGAGAAGACCAAGAACGCCATCATGGCCTTCCAGAGCGACAACGAACTGCCGCCGACCGGCGAAGTCGACGAAAAGCTGGTCAAGGCGCTGCTTGCGAAGAAATAGCGGCATCGGCGTCGTTTCCACGACGCCCTGCCACAAATTTGCCTGCTAACCGATTGAGATGCTTTTGTTTCGACGCCGCGATCGCCTTCGCGGCGTCGCGGCAAGAACAGGTTAGCTTTTCGGTGATATAGACTTTCAAGACGATAGGCAGGCCCGGCCGTCATGGCCGGCCAATGAAACAGAACGAGACTGACGGGTGGGCATTTATCTCCCGATCGCGGAAATTTCCGTCAACGTCTTCGTGCTGCTGGCCATGGGGGCCGCGGTGGGTTTCCTGTCGGGCATGTTCGGCGTCGGCGGCGGCTTTCTCATCACCCCGCTGCTGATCTTCTACAACATCCCGCCCGCCATCGCCGTCGCCACCGGCGCCAACCAGGTCATCGCCTCCTCCTTCTCCGGCGCGCTGTCGCACATGAAGCGCGGCACGCTCGACTTCAAGCTCGGCGGCGTGCTTCTGGCGGGAGGCGTGGTCGGATCCACCGGCGGCATATTCGTGTTCGGCTTCCTGCGCCGGCTGGGGCAGCTCGACCTGTTCATCTCGCTTCTCTATGTCATCATGCTCGGCATCGTCGGCGGGCTGATGCTGATCGAGAGCGTCAACGCGCTGCGCAAGAGCCGCGACGGGGCCGCGCCGGTGCTGAAGAAATCCGGCCAGCACAACTGGATCCACCGCCTGCCGCTCAAGATGCGCTTCCGCGCCTCGAAGTTGTTCGTCAGCGTGATCCCGGTGCTGGGCCTCGGCGCGGCCATCGGCTTTCTGTCCTCGATCATGGGCGTCGGCGGCGGCTTCATCATGGTGCCGGCCCTGATCTACCTGCTCAAGGTGCCGACCAACGTCGTCATCGGCACCTCGCTGTTCCAGATCATTTTCACCTCCGCCTACACCACGCTGATCCACTCGGCGACCAACTATACGGTCGACGTCATCCTCGCCTTCATGCTGATGGCCGGCGGGGTCGCGGGCGCGCAATACGGCGCCAAGGTCGGGCAGAAGCTGCGCGGCGAACAATTGCGGGCTCTGCTGGCGCTTCTGGTGCTGGCGGTCGCGATCCGCCTTGCCATCGACCTGTTCGTCACGCCGCCCAACCTCTACTCGCTCTCGACCGCGGGCCTGAACTGATGGATGGGCGCTCCACCCTCAAGGCTTTCCTGGCCGCGGCGGCGCTTTCGCTGGTGCTGGCTCCAGTTGCGCAGGCGCAGGCGCCCTATGCCCGCCCCCTGCACAGCGAGGGCATCCAGATCGGCCTTTCCACCAACAACATCGCCATCACCGCCGGCTTCTCGGGCGCCGACCTCACCATCTTCGGTTCGCTCGAGGACGCCGACCCGCAGGTCGCGCGGCAGGGCCGCTACGACGTCATCGTTGTGCTGGAGGGACCGGGCCAGCCCGTCGTCGTGCGCCGCAAGGACCGCGTGCTCGGCGTCTGGATCAACCTGGAATCGGAAACCTTCGACAACGTGCCGGTCTCCTATTCGATGGCGAGTACGCGCCCGTTGCAGGACATCACCGAGCCGAACAGCTACAAGCAGTTGTCGCTCGGCCCCAACAACATCTACCTGGAGCCGGCCGAACCGGACCAGAACCCGACGACCATCCAGGAATTCACCAAGGCGCTACGCGAGCGTAAGAGCGCCACCGGCCTTTACAGCGAGAATGTCGGCGGCGTGCAGTTCCTGTCTCAGAACCTGTTCCGTGCCACGGTGCGGCTCGCGCCGGACGTGCAGATCGGCACCCACAAGGCGCGCGCCTTCCTGTTCAAGAACGGGCTGTTCATCAAGGAAAATTCGGCGCAGCTCGAAATCCGCAAGTCGGGCTTCGAGCAGGCGGTCTACCGCCTCGCCCACAACCATTCGATCTTCTACGGCTCGTTCGCCGTGTTCCTGGCGATCATCACCGGCTGGCTCGGCCGCATCGTCTTCCGCAAGGACTGAACGGCCGCCTACCCCGGCTGCAGCATCGAGCCCGGCAGCGCGAAGATGCGCCTTGCGCCCAGCATGTAGGCCATCAGGCTCTCGTGCCGGAACAGGCCGGCATAGGCGCGGTCGAGCACGTTGAGCGATCCGGTATAGGCACCGAAGGCCGGCATGATCATGCGGCCGCCGTCGCCGGCAAAGCAGCGCCTTCTCACCGAACGGCCACGCTGCACGATCCGCGCGCAGGGGTGCAGATGGCCGGAGATCTCGCCCTCCGCCCGCTCCGGCGACGGTTCGTGGCGGAACGACAGGGCGCCGATCATGATCTCGCGCACGGTTTCTCCCGGCAGGCCCGCCGGCGCTTCCGGATCGTGGTTGCCGGCGACCCAGAACCAGTCGCGGCCGGCCATCAGCGCTTCGAGCTGCGCCCGGAACGCCGCGTGCATGCGTGCGGCGCCCTCGCCGTCATGGAAACTGTCGCCGAGGCTGACGACGATTTCAGGCCGGTAATCGGCAATCACCGCCTGAAGCCGAAGCAGCGTCGCCGCCGTATCGTAGGGCGGGGCGAGCGTGCCGCGCCGCGCCAGCGAAGACCCCTTTTCCAGATGCAGGTCGGACACGGCCAGCAACCCGTAATCGGGAAAGTAGAGCACGCCGCGCCGGTCGCATACCGCGCGTTCGCCAGCGATGGAAACCAAGTCTCCTTCGCTGTGCTCAGCACGGGCAGAAACAATCTTCATCCTGACCCCATGGCCTCCTCGACCAGGCCGGCCGCATCCATCAACAATGTCTCGTCGGCCTCGCCGTTGACCGGCATCTTGCCGACCTCCAGCATAATCGGGACCGCCAGCGGCGAGATGTGTTCCAGATGCTTATGCACGATTCGGCCCCGGACGCGCGAGAGCAGGCCGGCAAGCCTGCTGACATCGAGCAGGCCGGCGGCGGCGTCCGCCCGCGTCGCCTGCAACAGGATATGGTCGGGCTCATGGCTGCGCAGCACGTCGTAGATGAGATCGGTCGACACCGTGACCTGGCGGCCGCTCTTTTCCTGGCCCGGATGACGCTTCTCGATCAGGCCCGAGATCAGCGCGCAGGCGCGGAAGGTGCGCTTCAGAAGCCAGCTGTCGGCCAGCCACGCCTCGAGGTCGTCGCCCAGCATGTCCTCGTCGAACAGTGCCCCGAGCGACGGCTTTCCCGCCCTGAACATTGCGCCCATGTCGCCCAGCGACCAGACGGCGAGCGCGTAGTCGGTGGCGACGAAGCCGAGCGGGCGCGCGCCGGCTCGCTCCAGCCGGCGCGTCAGGAGCATGCCGAGCGTCTGGTGCGCCAGCCGGCCCTCGAAGGCATAGGCCACCATGTAGTGCCTGTTTCCCCGCGGAAAGGTCTCGACCAGAAGGTCGGCCCGCTTCGGCAGCATCGACTTGTCGGCCTGGATGGCGAGCCAGTCGGCGACTTGCACCGGCAGGTTCTTCCAGCGCGCCGGATCGTCGATGATGCGCCGCACCTGTTCGGCCAGGTAGGTGGAGAGCGGGAATTTTCCGCCGCCGTAATAGGGCACCTTGGCGTCCTTGCCCGGTGCATTCGAGACAAAGCACTCGTTCTCGCGGATGCCCTCGAAGCGCAATATCTTGCCGGCAAACAGAAACGTGTCGCCGTGAACCAGCGTTTCCAAAAACGCTTCCTCGATCTTGCCGAGCACCATGCCGCCGCGCGAAGCGGAAGCCTTTGAGCCGGCCTTCACGTAGCGCACGTTGAGCGCCGGCACCTCGATGATGGTGCCGACGTTCAGTCGGTACTGCTGGGCGACGCGCGGATGGCTGACGCGCCAGCGGCCGTCCTTGTTCTTCCGGATGCGGGCATAGCGCTCGTAGTTTTTCAGCGCATAGCCGCCGGTGGCGACGAAATCGACGACGCGCCCGAACGTCTCGCCGTCGAGATCGGCGTAAGGCGCGGCGGCGCGGATTTCCGCCAGCAGGTCCTCGGCCAGAAAGGGGGCGGCGCAGGCGCAGCCCAGCACGTGCTGCGCCAGCACGTCGAGCCCGCCGGCGGTCAGCGGCGGCGTGTCCTGCGCGCCGAGATAGTTGGCGTCGAGCGCTGCCCGGCATTCCAGCACCTCGAAGCGGTTGGCCGGAACGAGAATCGCCTTGGACGGCTCGTCCATGCGGTGGTTGGCGCGGCCGATGCGCTGCGCCAGCCGGCTCGCCCCCTTCGGCGCACCGACATGGACGACCAGGTCGACATCACCCCAGTCGATGCCGAGATCGAGCGTCGAGGTGGCGACGATCGCCCTCAGCGCGTTGTCGCCCATCGCCTTTTCGACTCGCCGCCGCTGGCCGACGTCGAGCGAGCCGTGGTGCAGCGCGATCGGCAGCGTATCCTCGTTGACCCGCCACAGTTCCCGAAACAGAAGCTCGGCCTGGCTGCGCGTGTTGACGAATAGCAGCGTCGTCTTGTGGCGCCTGATCTGCTCGTAGATCTCGCCGATGGCATAACGCGCCGAATGGCCCGCCCACGGCACCCGTTCCTGCGAATCGAGGATCGAAATATCCGGCTTCGCCCCACCCTCGACGGTGATGAGGGAAGCCATGGGCCTGCTCGCCGACGGGGCCGTTTCTGGTTGGTTGACCCCCACCCCTGACCCCTCCCCACAAGGGGGAGGGGTCAGGGGTGGGGGTTCAGCGCTCAACCGGATCTGCGGCACCAGCCAGCGGCGCAGTTCGTCCGGCTCGGCGACGGTGGCCGACAGGCCAATGGCCTGCAGGCCCGGCGCTAGCCGGCGCAGCCGCGCCAGCCCGAGGGCCAAAAGGTGGCCGCGCTTCGAGGTCACCAGCGAATGCAGTTCGTCCAGCACGACATAGCGCAGATCCTCGAAGAAGCGCCTCGCATCCGGGGAGGCGATCAGCAGCGCCAGTTGTTCCGGCGTCGTCAACAGGATGTCGGGCGGGGCCAATTTCTGCCGCGCCCGCTTGTGCTGCGGCGTATCGCCGGTGCGCGTCTCGATGGTGAGGGAAAGGCCGATCTCCGCTACCGGCTTGCCGAGGTTGCGCTCGATGTCGACGGCGAGCGCCTTCAGCGGCGAGATGTAGAGCGTGTGCACGCCGTGCCTCGCCATGCCGGGCCTTCGCTTCGTGCGCCCCGCCAGTTCGGTCAGCGTCGGCAGGAATCCGGCCAGCGTCTTGCCGGCGCCGGTCGGCGCGATCAGCAGCACGGATTCTCCGACCTGTGCGCGCGAAAGCAGTTCGAGCTGGTGCGCGCGCGGCGCCCACCCCTTCTGCGCGAACCATCTTGCGAACGGTTCGGGCAGCAAGGCGGCGGCATTTTCGTCCGTAAGGCGCGGTTCGGCGGTCACCCGGGCAGAGGTAGCGCGAGGAAGGCAAATCGCCAAGGAAATTCTGGAACAAAACGGGATCGTAGCCGCGTGCCCATTTCCGTATCCCGGCTTGTCGCTTGGCAGGAGAACCTGCCCCCGGCCTTCCCCTGCCGCGACAAAAGCCTATCTTTGCCGCATGCGCGCCAGCGACCTGCTTCATCCCCGCCCCGAAGGGCTTTATTGCCCGCCCGGCGATTTCTTCATCGATCCGGTGCGGCCGGTGGCGCGTGCGCTGGTCACGCACGGCCATTCCGACCATGCGCGCGCCGGCCACGGCACCGTGCTGGCGACGCGCGAGACGCTCGACATCATGGCCCTGCGCTACGGCGACGGATTCGCCGGATCGACGCAGGCGGCCGTGCTGGGCGAGACCATCGCCTGCGGCGAGGCCAGCGTCCGGTTCCACCCGGCCGGGCATGTGCTGGGGTCGGCGCAGATCGCGGTGGAGCACAAGGGCCTGCGCATCGTCGCTTCCGGCGACTACAAGCGCCGACCCGATCCCACCTGCCTTCCGTTCGAGGTGGTGGCTTGCGACGTGTTCATCACCGAGGCGACGTTCGGCCTGCCGGTGTTCCGTCACCCTTCGGACGGCCACGAGATGGCGCGGCTGTTGAAATCAGTGGCGCAATTTCCCGAACGCACCCATCTCGTCGGCGCCTATGCGCTGGGCAAGGCGCAGCGCGTCATCCGGCTGCTGCGCGAGGCCGGCCATGAGCGGCCGATCTACATTCACGGCGCGGTGGCGAAACTCTGCGACTACTACCGGAGCCGCAACATCGATCTCGGGCCGCTCGAACCGGCAACCGCGGAAACCGGAAACCGGGCCGATTTCGCTGGCCAGATCGTCGTCGGGCCGCCCGCCGCCTTCGCCGACCGCTGGGCGCGGCGCTTTCCCGATCCGGTCGCCTGCTTCGCCTCGGGCTGGATGCGCATCCGCCAGCGCGCCCGGCAGCGCGGCGTCGAACTGCCGCTCATCATCTCCGACCATTCGGACTGGGACGAACTGACCGACACGATCCGCGACACCGGGGCCGGGGAAGTCTGGGTCACGCACGGCCGCGAGGAGGCGCTGGTGCGCTGGTGCGAACTGGAAGGCATCGCCGCCCGGCCGCTGCACCTCGTCGGCTATGAGGACGAGGGCGACTGATGGCTTCAGGGATACGCCTTGCGCGCCTTTGCCTGACCGAGCACCTTGCCGGACGCGTCCCTGGCGACGGCCGTCCATTCATAGGTGTGGCGCCCGCCGGGCGGGCACGGGCTGCGGTACTGGAAAGCTCCCGGCTGGATCGTGGACTCGCCGGCATATTTCACCGTTCCGCCGCCATGCGGATAGGAAGGAACGGCAAGGTCGACCATCCGGAACTGGATGGAGGCGGTTCCCGCGGGAACGCCACGAAGCCTGAACCGGGGGTTCGGCACCGTGTTCGGGTTGCCGCTGGTGCATTTCCTGAGATTGCCCCAGTCGAACCCGAACGAGAAATCGGCAGCCGCCGCCGGCGCCAGGCCGAGCAGCGCCGATGCGGCAACCAAGGTCAACACGCGCTTCATCATCGTAAATCCCCTGACCATCCGTTCAGCCGGTCGATCGGCCTACGGCAGTGCTGCGGGCGGCAAATGTCAAGTAACCAATCATGAACCGCTTCGCCGAGCTTCTCGACTGGCTGGTGCTGACGCCGGCGCGCAACGGCAAGCTGCGGCTGCTCACCGACTATTTCCGCACCGTCGAGGACCCGGACCGCGGACTGGCGCTGGCGGCGATCACCGGCGAGCTGAACATCGCGGCGGTGAAGCCGGCGATGCTGCGCGCCCTCGTCGCCGAACGCGTCGACCCCATCCTGTTCGGCTATTCCTACGATTACGTCGGCGACCTTGCCGAAACGGTTTCGCTGGTATGGCCGGCGGGACCGCAAACGCGCGCCGGCCACCAGCCGACGCTGGCCGAGGTGGTGGGAAAATTGCAGGCGGCGAGCCGTTCAGACGGACCGAGGGTGCTGGCCGACCTGCTCGACAGCGCCGACATCGAGGCCCGCTACGCCATCCTCAAGCTCGTCACCGGCGGCCTCAGGATCGGGGTGTCGGCACGCCTCGCCAAGCAGGCCGTGGCCGATCTCGGCCCGGTCGAGGTCACCGAGATCGAGGAATTGTGGCATGGCCTTGCGCCGCCCTATGCCGGGCTTTTCGCCTGGCTGGAAGGCAAGGCCGCGAGGCCCGAGACCAAGGCAAAGGCCCTGTTTCGTCCGGTGATGCTGGCCAATCCCGCCGACACCGACGATCTTGAAAAGCTGGAACCGGCAGACTTCGCGGCGGAATGGAAGTGGGACGGTATCCGTGTGCAGGCGGTTTGCGAGGCAGGCCTGGGCCGGCTTTATTCGCGCACCGGCGACGATGTGTCGGGCGCCTTTCCCGACCTTGCCGAGGTCATGGCCTTTTCCGGCGTGCTCGACGGCGAGTTGCTCGTCGGCACGCCCTCGGCGACCGGCACTTTTTCCGACCTGCAGCAGCGCCTCAACCGCAAGGCGGTGTCGGCGAAGATCATGCAGCGCTATCCCGCCTTCATGCGCTGCTACGACCTTTTGCAGGACGGCGGCGAGGATACGCGCGCGCTGCCCTTCACCGAACGGCGCAGACGCCTGGAGGGCTTCGTGCAAAGCCTCGACCCGGTCCGCTTCGACCTTTCGCCGCTGGTTCCGTTCGAAAGCTGGGAGCAGTTGGAAGCCCTGCGCAACGCGCCGCCGCATCCGATCATCGAAGGCGTGATGCTGAAGCGCCGGGATTCGCCCTACCTCACCGGGCGGCCGAAAGGGCCATGGTTCAAATGGAAACGCGACCCCTACACCGTCGACGCGGTGCTGATGTATGCGCAGCGCGGCCACGGCAAGCGGTCCGGCTTCTATTCCGACTACACGTTCGGGGTCTGGTCCGGGCCGGAAACCGCGGAGGAACTGGTGCCGGTGGGCAAGGCCTATTTCGGCTTCACCGACGAGGAATTGCGGCAAATCGACAAATATGTGCGCGACAACACCGTCGAGCGCTTCGGGCCGGTACGCGCCGTGCGCGCCGACCGCCACAGCGGCCTGGTGCTGGAGGTGGCGTTCGAGGGCCTTGCCCGCTCCACACGGCACAAGTCAGGCGTCGCCATGCGCTTTCCCCGCATCTCGCGGCTGCGCTGGGACAAGCCGGCGGCCGAAGCCGACCGCATCGAGACGCTGCAGGCGCTGCTCGACTGAAAGGCACAGCTATTCAGGCGACGCCGGGCGATTCCGTCCGGCTGCGGGATGCCCTACTGGGCGACCGATACGCGGATCTCGTAGATATCGATGGCCTTGCCCTGCGCCTCGAAATCGGGATTGATCGCGATGGTTCCGCCCGCCTTCGGCTGCGCGTCGGGGAACTGGACGTCGAACAGGTATTCGTTGCGCTCATGGCCGACGGCAAAGCGGCGGCGGCCGCAGTCGCCGAAGTCGCCAAAATTGCAGTCGAGCACCATCTGCGTCGGCTTGCCTTCTTCGGAGCGGGCAAGGACATCGAAGACGGCGTGCTTGCCCGCCAGTTCCTTCAACACACCCTGCCCTACGTCGAAGCTGACCGCCGCGCCCGAAGCGCCCGAGCGGATGCGCAGGAACGAGCCGGTATCGTCCTTCGTGACCTCGGCCGAGGCATCGGAGGGCGCGCTGACCAGCGTCGGGTCGTCCGGCGTGAAGACGACGATCCAGTTGCGGTCCTGGCCGGCATCGCCGGGCCTGACGGGTTCCGCCACGTTGTTGCCGGGGGACTCGGAACTGCCGACCGCCGACGCGCCGGGCCGCTGCGGGAGCTTGAGGACGCCGCTGGTCGCCACCCACCACACGCCGGCGGCGATGGCGGCGAGCACCAGCAGGCCGAACACGAACCGGCGGACCGGAAAGCGGCGCGCCGCCCGACGCTCGTCGCGGTCGGGCATGACCTCGACGCCGCCGCCGGCGAACGAACCGGCCTCGGTCGAGGTCGAACCGGCAAAGGTCGGTTCCAGCACGATGTCGGGAACGACAGGCGCGGCATCGGAACGCGAGGAAGCCGCAACCGCCGGGGCCGGCTCAGCGCCCATCGACGGCTCTTGACGGCCATTACCTGGCGCCGGCGATGGCGCCGATGCAGCAGCCGGCACGGAAACGGCCGGCGCCTCCACCGACGGAGTCGGGGCGTCGCGCTCTACCTGCGGGGCAGCGGAAGGGAGGAATTCCGCTTCGATCTCGGCAATCCTGGCCTGCATCGCCTTGCGCCGCTTGATCGCGGTTTCGACGGTAATGCTCGGATTGGCCTGAAGCGCACGGTCGAGCGCGGCGAAGGCCGACCGGTAGACTTTCTCGCGAAACGCGCGGTCTTCAGCATTGCCTTTGGCAAAGGCGTTCCGGATCGCTTTTTCGATCGGGTCCAAGCAATGCTCCTTCGTGGCCTGTCCACGTCGGGAAGATCGTTAAACGCAGCGAGCCGATCAATCAACTGCCGGCTGTCGTTTGCGGCGGCCGCGCCGGCCATCGACCCTGCTGGCAACGCCGTTGAGCGGCGTCGAGCGGTGCGTGCCGCCACGCACATGATTCGGCGAATACCCGGCTTGAAATTCCCGGCGCTTCCGTCTATCACCCAGCGCAACCTGAAGGCACCGCCTTCCGGCGCCGCCTTAGCTCAGTCGGTAGAGCATCGCATTCGTAATGCGAGGGTCGCGTGTTCGAGTCACGCAGGCGGCACCACCCTTCTTCCAAAGATCGTTCAATAGCCTTCCTTGCGGTTGACCAGGTTGCGCAGCGGCTCGCCGCGCTCGAAGGCGTCCATCTGGTCCAGCATGGGCGGAACCAGATGGTTCGGGTCGGAAGTCGCCGCCGCATGCGGGGTGACGAACACTTTCGGATGCCCCCATAGCGGGCTGGTCTTGGGCAGCGGCTCGACCTCGAACACGTCGAGGCTCGCTTCCTTCAAGGTGCCGTCGTCCAGCGCGCGCAGGATATCGGCGTCCTTCTGCAGGCGGCCGCGGCCGGCATTGATGAGGACAGCGCCGCCCAGCCCGTTGCGCCGCCGCAATTCCTTCAGCAGGCCATAATTGAGGATGCCCTGCGTGGCGGGCGTCAGCGGCAGGAGCACGACCAGGATGTCGGTGGCGTTGAGGAAGGGCACCAGCCCGCTCTCGCCGGCAAAGGTCGAGACACCGTCCACGACCTTTTCGCCGCGCGCCCAGCCATTGACCTTGAAGCCGAGCGAAAGCAGCGCCGCGGCCGCGGCACGGCCGAGATTGCCCATTCCCATGATACCGACGGCGATGTCGCCCGCGGGGCGCTGGGGCGGCTCGTGCCAGATCTTCTTCTTTTGCTGGGCATGGTAGAGCATGCCCTGGCGATGATGATCCATCACCCGCCACACGACATATTCGGTCATGTGCTGGGTCAGGTTGTCGGCCACCACCTTGACGATCGGCACGTCGGGTATGGTCGGGTCGGCAAGGATGTGGTCGACGCCGGCGCCGACCGAGAAGATGGCGCGCAGATTGGGGAGGGTGGACAGAAGGTTCGGCCGCTGCTTCCACACCACCGCATAGGTGATCGACGGGTCGGTGAGGCTGTCCGGCTCCGACACCACCTCGCGCTCGGCCGCAAGCAGTTCGTGCCAGCGCCGCGGGTGAAAGCCGGTGATGGCGAGCAGGACGCGGCCCTTTTCCAGTGTCGGCATGTCTCGTCAATTCTCCTGCTATTGGCTGACCACGCCGGCCGGCGCGGTCTCGATCCTGAAGGCCGCCGAAATCAGCGCCCGAGTATAGTCGGTTTGCGGGTTGTCGAAAATCTGCTCGCAGGGGCCGGCCTCCACCACCTTGCCGCCCCGCATGACGATGACGTCATTGGCCAGCGCCCGCACCACTTTCAGGTCGTGGCTGATGAACAGATAGGCCAGTTCGTGCTTGGCCTGCAGATCGCGCAACAGGTCCACCACCTGCGCCTGCACGCTCATGTCCAGCGCCGAGGTCGGCTCGTCCAGCATGACGAAGCGCGGCTTCAGCACCATGGCGCGCGCGATGGCGATGCGCTGGCGCTGGCCGCCGGAAAATTCGTGCGGATAGCGCACGCGGGTGGCGGGGTCGAGCCCGACTTCCTCCAGCACGTCTATCACGCGCCGGTCGCGTTCGTCGGCATCGAGCTTCGGCTCGTGGATCTTCAGGCCTTCCTCGATGATCTCGGACACCGACATGCGCGGGCTGAGCGAGCCGTAGGGGTCCTGGAAAACGATCTGCAACTCGCTGCGCAGCGGCCGCATGTCGTTGAACGAAAGCTGGTTGATGTCCCTGCCCTCGAAGCGGATGGCGCCCGTCGACGAGATCATGCGCGACAGCGCCAGGCCGAGCGTGGTCTTGCCCGAGCCGGATTCGCCGACCACGCCGACGGTCTGACCGGCGCGCACGGTGACGTCGATGCCGTCCACCGCCTTCACATGGTCCACCACCTTGCGGAAAAAGCCCTGCTTGATCGGGAACCAGACCTTGATGTCCTGCCCCGTCATCACAGGCTTGGCCTGCGGGTCGGCTTTCGGCGCGCGGCCCTTGGGCTCGGCGGCCAGAAGGTGGCGCGTATAGGCGTGCTGCGGGTTGTCGAAAATCTGCTTCGTCGGCCCGGTTTCCACGATCCGGCCCTTGGTCATCACGCAGACGCGGTCGGCGATCTTGCGCACGATGCCGAGGTCGTGGGTGATGAACAGCACCGACATGCCCTTGGCGCGCTTGAGGCGGGCGAGCAGTTCGAGAATCTGCGCCTGCACCGTGACGTCGAGCGCCGTGGTCGGCTCGTCGGCAATCAGCAATTCCGGCTCGTTGGCCAGCGCCATGGCGATCATGACGCGCTGGCGCTGGCCGCCGGAAAGCTGGTGCGGATAGGCGCCGAGCCGCTTTTCCGGCTCGCGGATGCCGACCTCGTTGAGCAGTTCGAGCACCCGCGCCCGCGCCTGTTTCTCACCAAGGCCCTGATGCAGCCGCAGCACCTCGACGATCTGCTGCTCGATGGTATGCAGCGGGTTGAGCGAGGTCATCGGCTCCTGGAAGATCATGGTGATCTTGTTGCCGCGCACGCGCCGGAGGTCCCTTTCGCCGAGCGAAAGCAGGTCCTCGGCGTCGAACAGGATTTGCCCGGAAGGATGGGAGGCGGGCGGATAGGGCAGGAGCTTCAGCACCGACAGCGCCGAGACCGACTTGCCGGAACCGGATTCGCCGACCAGCGCCACCGTCTCGCCCTTGCCGATGTCGAAGGAAATCCGGTCGACGGCGAGCGAGGTCGTGCCGCCTTGCGTGAAGGCGACCGACAGGTCGCGAACGGAAAGCAGGGGTTCGCCGCTCAAATCGCCGCCTCGACGTCGGTCTGGCGAAAATCATCGCCCTTGAACAGAAGCGGCTCGCGTCGCGCCTTGGCGAGCGCATAGGCGAAGCAGTCGCCGAGATTGAGCTTCGCCGGATGGTTGCCCTTTCCAAACTGGCGGTAGGCGTCGCGGGCAAGGCCCGCGTGCTCCGGTTCTACGGCCACCAGATGCACGCCCAGCATTTCGAGCAACGGATCGACCGCCGCCGAAAGCTCGGGCGTTCCGCCGCGGTCCAGCCGCAAGGCGAGTTCCAGATAGTTGACCGGCGACATGACGGCATCGCCTTGATACTCCATCAGGGCATCGCTGTATCGCCTTCGATCCGGCTCCTCGAAGAGGATCGACAATATCGCCGAGGCGTCCACGATCATTTGGGCAGGCCCCATTCGTCGTAGAGATCGGAATGATCGCTGGTGAGGCCCGGTGGTGGTGGCGGCAGTTTCTTCAGGAACTCCTCCAGGTCGTGTTTGCGCCGCTCGATGTCACGCCCTTTGCGAACCCTCTCCAGACGCATTTCCAGCGCATGCTGGATCGCCGAGGTGATGGTTTCGCCCGTCTCCTTCGCCAGTTCGCGGGCCAGCCGCTCGACATGCTCATTCTTGATGTTCATGCCCATGATCGCCTCCATGGTAGAAAGTTGGCGAATTTATACCATGCTCTACGTCTCATTTGAACGTCTTCCGGGGGTCGAAGGCGTCGCGGGTGGCTTCGCCGACGAAGATCAGCAGCGACAGCATGATCGACAGGGTGACGAAGCCGGTGATGCCGAGCCAGGGTGCGTTGAGGTTGCGCTGGCCCTGCTTCAACAATTCGCCGAGCGAGGCCGAGCCCGGCGGCAGGCCGAAGCCCAGGAAATCGAGCGAGGTCAGCGTCGAGATCGAGCCGTTGAGGATGAAGGGCAGGAAGGTCAGCGTCGCCACCATGGCGTTGGGCAGGAGATGGCGGAAGATGATGGTGCGGTTGGGCACGCCGAGCGCGCGCGCCGCGTTGACATATTCGAAATTGCGGGCGCGCAGGAACTCGGCCCGCACCACGCCGACGAAAGCCACCCACGAGAATAAGAGCATGATGCCAAGCAGGATGAAGAAGCCGGGCGGCAGGATGGCGGCGACGATCAGCAACAGGTAGAGCACCGGGATCGCCGACCAGATTTCGATGAAACGCTGGAACAGAAGGTCGATCCAGCCGCCGAAATAGCCCTGGACCGCACCGGCCGACACGCCGAGGACGGCAGAGCCGAGGGTGAGGATCAGCCCGAACAGCACCGACACGCGAAAGCCGTAGATGGCGCGCGCGAGCACGTCCCGCGCCTGGTCGTCGGTGCCGAGCCAGTTCCAGTTGCCGACGATGCAGTCCGGATCGTTCACGCCTTGCGCATACTGGCTGCAACGGGTCTTCTCGTCATATTCCCATGACGGCTTGGCGGGCGCCGCCTCGGGAATGGCATTGTTGACGGTGGTGTAGGAATAGCGGACCGGCGGCCAGACCATCCAGCCGTTGGCCTCGATCTCGTCGCGGATGACAGGATCGCGATAATCCGCCACCGCGTAGAAGCCGCCGAATTTCTCCTCCGGATAATCGACCAGCACGGGGAAAAGGATCTCGCCCTTGTAGGAAGCGATGATCGGCTTGTCGTTGGCGATGAACTCGGAAAACAGCGACAGCACGAACAGGAGAAGAAACAGCCAGAGCGACCAGTAGCCCCGGCGATTGGCCTTGAAATTCTGCCAACGGCGCTGGTTGAGCGGCGAAAGGAACGGCCGCCGCACCTTGCCGCCGTCTGGCTTGTCCGCCGCCGTGGATGCCGCCTGTTCCATCACACATCCCTCCGCTCGAAGTCGATGCGCGGATCGATCCAGGTGTAGGTGAGGTCGGAAATCAGGCTGACGGCGAGCCCGATCAGCGAGAAGATATAGAGGTTGGCGAACACCACCGGATAGTCGCGCTCGACAATGGAGCGGAAGCCGAGCAGGCCGAGCCCGTCCAGCGAGAAGATGTTCTCGATCAAAAGCGAGCCGGTGAAGAAGGCGGAGATGAAAGCGCCAGGAAAGCCGGCGATGACGATCAGCATGGCGTTGCGGAAGACGTGGCCGTAAAGCACCTGTCGCTCCGACAGACCCTTGGCGCGGGCGGTCACCACATACTGCTTGCGGATTTCGTCGAGGAAGGAGTTCTTGGTCAGCAGCGTGGTGGTCGCGAAGGCGGAGAGCGACATCGCCGTCAGCGGCAGCGCCAGATGCCAGAAATAATCGAGGATGCGCTGCGGCCACGAAAGCTCGCGCCAATTGTCGGAGACGAGGCCGCGCAGCGGAAACCAGTCGTAGAAGGAGCCGCCGGCAAACAGCACCATCAACAGGATGGCGAACAGAAAGCCCGGAATGGCGTAGGCGACGATGACGATGCCGCTCGTCCACACGTCGAAGGCCGAGCCGTCGCGAACCGCCTTGCGGATGCCGAGCGGGATCGAGATCAAGTAGGAGATGAGCGTGATCCACAGGCCGAGCGAGATCGACACCGGCATCTTTTCCAAGATCAGGTCGACCACCGAAATGTCGCGGAAATAGCTGTCGCCGAAATCGAAGCGGGCATAATCCCACAGCATCTTGCCGAAGCGCTCGAGTGGCGGCTTGTCGAAGCCGAACTGCTTTTCCAGCTTGGCGATGAACTCGGGATCGAGGCCCTGCGCGCCGCGGTATTTGGAACTGCCCGCGCCACCGCTCCCCATCTCGAAATTGCCGCCGCCCGCATCGCCGCCACCACCGGAGCCGAGCCGGTCGCCGGCGCCGCCGCCGGGCCCGGTCAGGTTGGCGATGACCTGCTCGACCGGACCGCCCGGCGCGAACTGGATGACGGCGAAGGAGATCGCCATGATGCCGAACAGGGTCGGGATCATCAGCAAGAGGCGCCGGAGGATATAGGCGCCCATCAGATCACGCTCCCCACGGAATTTGCCCCGGCGCTACGCTTTCGCTCCGGGCGTTGGTCGTTCGAAAAGCCGAACCGTAGGCTTTTCGCCTGCCTTGCGGACTTTTCCTCACCCCTTGCCAATCTTCGCAGCCTTGTCCTTGTCGAACCACCACAGCGCTTCCACCGGAAAGCCGTAATCGGGCTTCTGCTCGACGAAGCCGAACATGTCCCAATAGGCGGCGCGGTGATTCGCCAGATAGTATGTTGGAATCCAGTCGAGCCGTGCGCGCAAGACCCGGTCGAGCGCCCTCAGCGCCGTCACCAGTTCGTCGCGGCTTTGCGCGGCGCCGGCAGCGGCCACCAGCGCGTCGATGGCCGGGCTTTTGGTGCCGGGGTAGTTGCGCGTGCCCGGCCGGTCGGCGGCGCGCGACGAATAGAGCGTTTCGAGCGAATCCGCGCTCGGCGTCGCGCCGATGGAAATGGCGACCAGGTTGAGGTCGAAGTCGAAATTGTTCTGCCGCTCCTCGAACTGGTTGGAATCCACCAGCCGCACGGAAGCGTCGATGCCGACCGCCTTCATATTGTCGGCCCACGGCGAGGTGATGCGCACCAAAGAATCGTCCTCGGCCAGTATCTCGACGGCGAGCCGCTCGCCCTTGTCGTTGACGACGAAGCCGCCGACGCGCTTCCAGCCGGCCTCGGCCAGCAGCTTCGCCGCCTGGCCGAGCAGCTTGCGGTCGCGCCCGGAGCCGTCGGAGACCGGCTGCATTACCGGCTCGCCGAACACTTCGGGCGGCAGCTCGTTGCGGAACGGCTCCAGCAGCGCCAGTTCCTGCGGCGAAGGCAGGCCTTCGGCGCGGAAATCCGAGCGCTCGAAATTGGATTGCGAACGCTCGTAGGAGCCGGCGAACAAGGTCCGCTTCGTCCATTCGAAATCGAAGCACAGGTCGAGCGCGCGGCGCACCCGCACGTCGCGAAAGCGTTCCCGGCGCTGGTTGATGGCGAACGCCTGCATCGCCGGCCATTTCTCGCCGGGAAACTCGCGCTTGACCACCTTGCCCTGTTTC
Source organism: Aquamicrobium soli (assembly GCF_042646345.1). Taxonomy (NCBI): domain Bacteria; kingdom Pseudomonadati; phylum Pseudomonadota; class Alphaproteobacteria; order Hyphomicrobiales; family Phyllobacteriaceae; genus Aquamicrobium; species Aquamicrobium soli. The sequence continues at coordinate 134,944 of NZ_JBHRTK010000009.1, forward strand.
AGGGCCGGGAAATCGTAGCCGGTCGCCCAGACGCGGGCCACGAACTCCTCGCGGAAGGTGGTGTCGCCCTTCTTGAATGCCTGGAACGCCGCCTGGCGGTCGCGATAGAAGTCGATGCGGATGCGGCCGAAATTGTCCTGGCCGCGGTTGACCGGCAGATCGGCGCCCCAATAGTCGGCGACGCGCTCATATTCGATGAATTCGCCCGCCGAGACCCGCCCGACCTTGTAGGGCCCGGAACCGAGCGGCGCGGTCATCGTCGAGGCCTCGAAATCATTGGTCGCATAATAGGCCTTCGAGACGATCGGCATGCCGACGGCGGTCAGGATGGCCTGGACCGACTGCTTGCCGCTGAACGTCAGCCGCACGGTGTGGTCGTCCAGCGCCACCGCCTCCTTCAACTCGACAAGCGGCAGCAGCAGGTCGGGATGGCCCTTTTCCTTGTAGAGCATGAAGGAGAAGGCGACGTCGTGCGCGGTAAGCGGCGAGCCGTCGTGCCAGCGCGCGGCGGGCCGCAGCGCGAAATCGAAGCTGTTGCGGTCCGCCGACAGGGTGACGCTCTCGGCGAGCAGCCCGTAGACGGCATCCGGCTCGTCCAGCGCGCGTTCCATCAGCGTGTCGAAACACATCTCCATGCGCGGCGGCGCATCGCCCTTCAGGGCAAAGGAATTCAACGTGTTGAAGGTCAGCGGGCTCTGGTTGTAGCCCCAGTTGGGCGGCGCGAAATTCATCGCGCCGCCCTTCGGCGCCTGCGGATTCACATAGGCGAAATGGTCGAAATCGGCGGGGTATTTCAGGTCGCCGAAAGCCGACAAGCCGTGCAGCCTGGTGCCCGTCGCAACGGTGGCGAACGCCCGGCCGGGCAACAGGGCCGAGGCGCCTGCCGCCAGGCCGAGAGCGAGAAAGTCGCGGCGGGGAAGCGCCATCAATTGCCGCTCTTGTATTTGGCGGCCAGCGCCTTTTCCTTGTCCGTATCGATCCACCAGGATTCGATGTCGGCGCCGATATAGGCCGGCTGCTTGTCCGGGATGCCGAACTTGTTCCAGTAGGCCAGCCAGACGACCGAGCGGTGCCATTGCGGCACCACGTAGTAGTTCCACAACAGCACCCGGTCGAGCGCGTGGGTGGCGGTGACGAGGTCGGCGCGGTCGGTGGCGTAGATGATGCGGTCGATCAGCGCGTCGACCACCGGATTCTTGATGCCCATCAGGTTGCGCGAGCCGGGCGTGTCGGCGGCCTTCGAACTCCAGAAATCGCGCTGCTCGTTGCCGGGCGAATCGGACTGGCCGAACATGCTGGTCACCACGTCGAAGTCGAAACTGCGCACCCGGTTCACATACTGGCTCGGATCGACGATGCGCAGCGAGGCGCTGATGCCGATCTTCTTCAGGTTGTCGAGGAACGGATTGGCGATGACTTCGTCGGTCGGGTCGCGGCCGAGGATTTCCAGACGGAAGGGTTCGCCGCTCTGCGCGTTGACCATCTTGCCGCTCTTGATCACCCAGCCGGCCTGCTCGAACAGCTTGACCGCCTGACCGAGGTTGCGGCGCTCGGACTGCGGCGAATCATAGACCGGCAGCTTGAAGGCCTGGGTGAACAGTTCCGGCGGCAATTGCGAGCGATAGGGCTCGAGGATCTTCACCTCCTCCGGCGACGGCAGCCCGCTGGACGCCAGTTCCGTGCCCTGGAAATAGCTGGTCGTGCGGGTGTTGTAGCCATAGAAAAGCGTGCGGTTCATGCTCTCGAAGTCGAGCGCATAGGTCAGCGCCTCGCGCACCCGGCGATCCTGGAACTGCGGGCGCCGCTGGTTCAGCACGAAGCCCTGCATCGGTTCCGGCGAAGCCGTCTTGAATTCCTTCTTGATGACGTCGCCCGCCTTCAGCGCCGGAAAATTGTAGGCCGTGGCCCAGCGCCGCGAACTGTTCTCCGGCTTGATGTCCTCCAGCCCGCCCTTGGTGAAGGCCAGCCACTCGGCGTTGTCGTCCTGGATGTAGACGTAGCGCCGGATGTCGAAATTCTCGCGGCCGAGCTTCACCGGCAGCTTCACGCCCCAATAGTCGGGCACCCGCTCCCAGACGATCTCGGAACCCGGCTTGAAGCTCTTGATCCTGTAGGCGGCCGAGCCCAGCGGCGGCTCCAGCGTGGGCTTCGATATATCGCGCTTGTTGCCCTTGGCGTCGGTGCCTTCCCACCAGTGCTTCGGCAGGACGACGAGGCCGCCCAGGATCTGCGGCAGCTCGCGGTTGCCCTTCTGGTTGAAATGGAACTCGACCTCGTGGTCCGACACCGCCACCGCTTCGGTGACGTTTTCGAAATAGCGGTTGTACATCGGGCTGTTCTTCTTCAGCACGTTGAACGACCAGATGACGTCGTCCACGGTGATCGGCGTCCCGTCGTGCCATCTGGCCCGCGGATCGAGCCGGTAGGTGGCGGAGGAATAGTCCGGCGGATATTTATAGGCTTCGGCGACCAGTGGGTGGTTGACCGAGCCCTCGTCCGTCGCCTGCTCCATCAGCGTGTCGTAGAGCAGGCCGCCGCCGAAGGCGGCAAAGCCGGCGCCGGCCGCGCCCTGGACGATATAGGGATTGAAGCTGTCGAAAGCACCGCTGACCACGGTGTTCAGCGTGCCGCCCTTCGGCGCGTCGGGATTGACGTAGTCGTAGCGCTGGAAATCGTCGCCATATTTGGATTCGCCGATCAGCGAGGAGGTCGTGCGCCACTCGTCGGCCGCCGCCGTGGCCAGCGAGCCCGCGAGCATGAGCACCGCGAGCATGGACATGAACAACGACGAAACCCGGCAAATCCGCATGTGCATCCCTTTTACCCTGTCCGCAATCTAGCCCATTCGCCGCACAAGGGAACCGGCTGGACCGGTTTTGCCGCGACAAACAAAAAAGCCGGGCAGAACCCGGCTTTTTCAAGGATTTTCGTCAGAAGAGCCTGTTATTGCGCCGGCGCCGGCGCAGCTCCTTCCGCAGGAGCCGGGGCTGCGCCCTCGGCAGGAGCGGCCGCACCGCCTTCGGCAGGCGCAGCAGCGCCGGCATCGGCAGCGCCGGGCTGCGGCAGCGGAACCGGGTTATCCGACAGCGTGTGCAAGTAGGCGATCAGGTCGGCGCGCTCGTCGTCCTTCTTGATGCCGGCAAAGCCCATGGCCGTGCCCTTCACGAAATTCTTCGGCGAGGTCAGGAAGTGGTTGAGGTTGTCGAACGTCCACTTCTCGCTGCCGCCCTTGGAAAAGTCCTTCATGCCGGCCGAATAGGCAAAGCCCTCATGCTCGGCCACCGGGCGGTCGACGACATCCCACAGGTCGGGACCGACCTTGTTCGGGCCGCCCTTTTCACCGGAGTGGCAAGCCTGGCACTTCTTGAAGACGGCCTCGCCCTTGGCCGGGTCGGCCTTCGCCAGCAGATCGGCGATCGGAACCGCCTTCTCGGCAGCAGCCTCGCCGCCGCCTTCGGTCGGTTCCGCCGCCTCGATCACGAAGCCCGGCTTTTCCGGCGCCTGTTCGGCGAACAGGGCGTCGGAGGCAATGCCGACGGAAAAGACGACGAAAACGGTCCCCAGCAGGCCGCCGATCACTTTGTTGACTTCAAAAGAGTCCATGTACCCCAGGCTCCTGTTCCGGATAGGCCGATCCACCCGGCCTGTCCGTACGGCATCGCGACCCACCCCTCCGAGCTGGTCAAATCGGGCGGAAACTAGGTCTTTTGCTCTGGCGTTGCAACACCTATAAGAGCGCTTCCAGTGAGACTTTTTGACACTTTCCACCCGCCCGCCACGATCCGCACCGCCCATGTCCATTCTCGTCCTGATCCCGGCCCGCATGGCCTCGACCCGCCTGCCCGGCAAGCCGCTGGCCGATATCGCCGGCAGCCCGATGATCGTGCATGTCGCGCGCCGCGCCGCCGAGGCCGGGCTCGGCCGGGTCGTGGTCGCCACCGATACGCCGGCGGTGGCCGAGGCCGTGCGCGCCCATGGCTTCGAAGCCGTGATGACGCGCGCCGACCACGAATCGGGCTCCGACCGCATTTTCGAGGCGCTGGGCGCGGTGGATCCCGGCGGCAAGGTCGAGACCATCGTCAACGTGCAGGGCGACTTGCCGACGATCGATCCGGCGATCATCGGGGCGGCGCTGCGGCCTTTCGCCGAGCCGTCCGTCGACATCGCCACGCTCGGCGTCGAGATCGCCGACGCGGCGGAAAAGACCAACCCCAACGTCGTCAAGATCGTCGGTTCGCCGCTGTCGACAACACGACTCCGGGCGCTTTACTTCACCCGCGCCACCGCCCCCTGGGGCGAGGGGCCGCTCTATCACCACGTCGGCCTCTACGCCTACCGGCGCGCGGCGCTCGAGCGGTTCGTGGCGCTGAAGCCGTCGCCGCTGGAGCAGCGCGAGCGCCTGGAACAGCTTCGCGCGCTGGAAGCCGGGATGCGCATCGACGCCGAGATCGTGAGCTCGCTGCCGCTCGGCGTCGATACGCCGCAAGACCTCGAACGCGCCCGCCAGATTCTGTCAACATAACTTCGAAAAGACCCGTCTCATGCCAGAAAAAACCAACAAGATAGCTTTCCAGGGAGAGCCGGGCGCCAATTCCGATACCGCGTGCCGCAACGTCTATCCGTCGATGGTGCCGCTGCCCTGCCCGAGCTTCGAGGACGCCTTCAACGCCGTCGAGACCGGCAAGGCCGACCTCGCCATGATCCCGATCGAGAACACGATCGCCGGCCGGGTCGCCGACATCCATCACCTGCTGCCGGAATCGAAGCTGCACATCATCGGCGAATATTTCCTGCCGATCCATTTCCAGCTGATGGTGCTGCGGGGCGTGAAGCGCGAGGAAATCCGGAGCGTGCACACCCATATCCACGCGCTCGGCCAGTGCCGCAAATACATCCGCAAGAACGGCTGGAAGCCGATGGTGGCGGGCGATACGGCGGGGGCGGCCAAGCTGGTCAGCGAAGTGAAGGACCGCACCATGGCAGCGCTGGCGCCGGCGCTGGCCGCCGAACTCTACGGCCTCGACGTGATCGAGGAAAATGTCGAGGACACCGAGAACAACATTACCCGCTTCGTCGTCCTGTCCAAGGCCAAGCACTGGGCCGAGCGCACGGGCGACGCCGACATGATGACGACCTTCGTGTTCAAGGTGCGCAACGTGCCGGCGGCGCTCTACAAGGCGATGGGCGGCTTTGCCACCAACGGCGTCAACATGACCAAGCTGGAGAGTTACCAGCTCGACGGCGGCTTCACCGCGACCCAGTTCTACGCCGACATCGAAGGCCATCCGGACGACGCCCATGTCGCGCTGGCGCTGGAGGAACTGCGCTTCTTCTCCCGCGAGGTGCGCATCCTCGGCGTCTACGAGGCCAACGAATACCGCGCCGCGCGCGGCACCCGCTACTGAGGCTTATTCGCTCTCCACCCAGCTTCGGATCAGGTGGTGGGCGATGGCCCCCCTGGGCGGCGTGATCAGGCCGCCGGCATGGCCGCGCTCCAGCATCGAGCGCACCTCGTCGCGGAAAAACCAGCGGCAGTCCTCCAGTTCGCCGAGGTCGGGGCGGATTTCCTTCTCCAGCGGCTCGCCGAAGCAGCCGATCATCAGCGAATAGGGAAACGGCCAGGGCTGGCTGGCGTGATAGACGACACGGCCGAGGCGGATGCCGGCCTCCTCCAGCGTCTCGCGCCGCACCGCCGCCTCGATGGTCTCGCCCGGCTCGATGAAGCCGGCAAGTGCGGAATACATGCCCGGCGCGAAATGCGGGCTGCGGCCGAGCAGGCATTTTTCGCGCGTCACCGTCAGCATGATCGCGACCGGATCTGTGCGCGGGAAATGGTCCGCGCCGCAGGACGGGCAATGGCGCCGGTAGCCGCCGGCGCGCATCACCGTCTCGGTGCCGCAACGGCCGCAGAAGCGGTGATTGACGTTCCACGCCAGCAGCGAGGCCGCCTGCGCCAGCGCGCCGACGGATTCCTCGTCGACGAGCCCCTGCGAATAGACCGAGCGGTAGTCGGACGCCTTGAGCGTTTCGGGCAGGCTGTCGAGAGCAAGCGCGGAAGGCGCCGCCAGCACCGGGCCGGCTGAGGAGAGGCCGAGAAGGATGATCTCAGCGAGCTTGGCGCCGTGCGCCTCGCCTTCGGCAAGGCTGAACCAGCAGTCGAATCCCTCGCCCTGCGCCTTCAGGAACAGCTTGTTTTCGCCGATCAGCATGAGGCGGGCGCGGGGATCGGCCAGCGCCACCTGCACGCAATCGTCGGGCCGGTTCTCCGACTGCCGGTCGATCCGGTTGCCGGAAAAGCCGACGAACTGGCTCGGCTCACGCGGGGACGCGTCAAATAAACGAAAAACCATCTTGTCGGGGACTCGCGAAGGGGCTGGGGGTCGGTTTATAGCGCTGCCTTGACGGATTCGGCAAACTTGCGGAGGTCGGCGACCTTGTAGGGTTCGCGCAGGCCATGGCCCCAGACCGGACCCGGCCAGCCGCTGTCGCCTTCCGAGCGGGCCACCACATGGACGTGCAGCTGGCGCACGATATTGCCGAGCGCGCCGGTGTTGATCTTGGTGCAGCCGGTCACCCGTTTCAGCGCCTGCGCCACCATATTGGCCTCGAAGGTCAGCATCGCCTGGTCCAAGGGCGTCATGTCGTGGAGTTCCTCGATGCCCGGCCGCTGCGGCACCAGGATCAGCCACGGCCAGCGGCTGTCGTTCATCACGCGAAGCTCGCACAGGCCGAGCCACATCAGGGGCTCGCTGTCCGCTTCCAGCCTTCGGTCGAGCGAGAAACCTGCCTTCAGGCCCGCCATCATCGGCATTTCCCCTCTTGAAACGCTGAAAACCGGTCGAGGCTATTTCGGCATCGGCGGCATCGCAAGCGATTCGTTGGCTTTGAAGCGGGATACGGAACGATTTCGCTTCGCCCTTGCATTCCTGCCGCGAATTTCCGATATGGAAGCCGGGAGGTTGGTGGTGGACGATCCACTCGCCAACCGGGTCAGGTCCGGAAGGAAGCAGCCCTAACGAGCCCGGAACGGGTCATTGTTCCAGCCTCCCACCTTCTCATCACCCGCGACATTGACGCCGTGCCGGCGCGCGGGCGAAACTCTATCGTCGGAATCGGCTGCGCGAGACATTACCGGGGAGCGGAACGGACGGGATGAGTGAAGCCGGAGAAAACGACAAGACCCGCAGCGGCCCGCCGAAGGACGCCGCCTACCGGGTTCTGGCGCGGAAATACCGGCCGTCGAACTTTTCCGAACTGATCGGCCAGGAGCCGATGGTCAGGACGCTGACCAACGCCTTCGCCACCGGCCGCATCGCGCAGGCGTGGATGCTGACGGGCGTGCGCGGCGTCGGCAAGACCACCACGGCGCGCATCCTGGCGCGCGCGCTGAACTACAGAAGTGCGACCGTCGACCAGCCGACCGTCGACCTCGCCGTGCCCGGCGAGCACTGCCAGGCGATCATGGAAGGCCGCCACGTCGACGTCATCGAGATGGACGCGGCCTCGCATACGGGCATCGACGATATCCGCGACATCATCGACCGCGTGCGCTACGCACCGGTTTCGGCGCGCTACAAGGTCTATATCATCGACGAAGTGCACATGCTCTCCAACCAGGCCTTCAACGGCCTGCTGAAAACGCTGGAAGAGCCGCCGCCGCACGTCAAATTCATCTTCGCCACCACCGAAATCCGCAAAGTGCCGATCACCGTCCTGTCGCGCTGCCAGCGCTTCGACCTCAGGCGCATCGACGCCGGGGCGCTGACGGCGCACCTGTCGGCGATCTCGGAGAAGGAAGGCATCGCCATCGACGACGAGGCGCTGGCGATGATCGCGCGCGCGGCGGAAGGTTCGGCGCGCGATTCGCTCTCCATCCTCGACCAGGCGATCGCCCATAGCGGTGGCACCGCGGGCGGGATGGTGAGCGCAGCGGAAGTGCGAGCCATGCTCGGCCTCGCCGACCGGGCGCGCATCGTCGACCTGTTCGAGCACGTCATGAAGGGCGACGTGGCGGCCGCTCTCGCCGAATTCCGCGCCCAGTACGATACCGGGGCCGACCCGGCCACGGTGCTCGCCGACCTCGCCGAATTCAACCATCTGGTCACCCGCCTGCGCTTCGTGCCGGAAGCGGCCGACGACGCCTCACTGTCGCAGGACGAGCGCAGCCGGGGCGCCGCTTTTGCCCAGGCGCTGTCGGTGCGGGTGCTGTCGCGCAGCTGGCAGATGCTGCTGAAGGGCATTCCCGAGGTGCAGAGCTCCAACCGGCCGGTCAGCGCTGCCGAAATGGTGCTGATCCGGCTCGCGCACGCGGCCGACCTGCCGACCCTGGACGAGGCGCTGAAAACGCTGGAGGACGGCGGGGTTCCGCTCGCCGCCGATACCCGGCGCGGCGGCATGCCCACCACCTCCGGCCCGGCCGCTCCCGCACCGGCCCCGTCCGGCGGCACCAGCGCGGTCGCTTCCGCCCAGATGCCCGCAAGCGGCGGCGCGGCGCAGACGATGCGGCTGGTGAGCGCGCCCGAGCCCACCGCACTTGCCGTCCCGCCGCAGCCGGAGCCCGAAACGCCCCCGGCCGTGCCGGTGAAATCGCTGGCCGATATCGTCGCCCTCGCCGAGAGCCACCGCGACCAGCTCCTCAAGGTAAACCTGAAGTCGCATGTGCGGCATCTGAAGGTCGGCCCCGGAAGGCTGGATGTCGGCCTCACCGAAACGGCCCCTAAGACGCTGCTTGGCGAGTTGAAGAGCAGGCTGGAGAGCTGGACCGGCCAACGGTGGATGGTCTCGCTGTCGAATGAAGCGGGCGGCCAGACGCTTGCCGAGGCGGAGGCTGCCCGGCGCGAGACCGCGCTCATGGACGCCCGCGCGGACCCCGCCGTCGCCGCCGTGCTGGCGCGCTTTCCGGGCGCCAGGATCATCGACGTGCGCATTCCCGATGCGCCGGATGCCGAAGACGCAGACGACTCCGCGCCGGTCGAGCCGGCGCCGGACGAAGACGACGAAAGCTAGGACGCGCGCGATTTCCGAAAACCGCTGGTTTCGGGATCGTGCCTTGAGACGACAAGACAACCGGCAAAGGATCGGATGACCATGAAAGATCTGCTCGGCCTGATGGGCAAGGCGAAGGAAATGCAGGCCAAGTTCCAGGCCATGCAGGAAGAGATGGCCGCGATCGAGGCTTCCGGCCAGTCCGGGGGCGGCCTCGTCCAGGTGACGCTTTCCGGGAAATTCGACATGAAGGCGCTGAAGATCGACCCCTCGCTGTTCAAGGAGGACCAGGTTGAAATCCTCGAGGATCTCATCCTCGCCGCCCACAACGATGCCAAGGCGCGGATCGAGCAGCTCATGCAGGAAAAGACCCAGTCGCTGACGGCCGGCCTGCCGCTTCCGCCCGGAATGAAGCTGCCCTTCTGACCCCGCGGTTTAGCGGCCGTCTCCCGAAGCCTGATCACGCATTGTAACCGCTCGATGCGGAATGTTGATCGCATTCAACCCCTTGCGGCCGGGCTTCAATCGTCCTCATTAAGGCGTTGGCCATCTTTTTGCCGGAAACTGTCTCATTCTTGCCATGGCTCGGGGGCGGGACAGCAGCAAAAAAAGAGGCCGGTTTGTCGATTTCCCACAGGATGGTCGCCCTGCGACGCAAACTCCCTGCACTTCTGGGCCTCCTGATCTCCCCCCTTCTGGTCGCAGGTTGCAGCCAGACCACCGATAGCCTTTCCACCGCCAGTCTTACGCCAAGCACGAAATCCGGTTTCCTCGGGTCGCGGACCTATGGATACAACGGCAAGGACCGGGAATGCCTGGCGCGGGCGATGTTCTTCGAATCCAACCGCTCGAGCCGCGAAGGCATGGTCGCGGTTGGCACGGTGGTGATGAACCGCCTGCGCTCCGGCCAGCATGGCGATACCATCTGCGGCGTCGTCGGCGAACCGAAGCAATTCGCGCCGGGCGTGCTGAGCCGGCAGATGAATTCTAAGGCGCTGCCGGACGTCATGGCCGCGGCCGACGCCGTGCTCAAGGGCGAGCGCGCGCCGAAGCTGAAAAACGCCATGCACTTCCACACGGCCGGGCTGAAATTTCCCTTCAAGAACATGCACTACATCGAAGTGGCGGGCGGCAACGCCTTCTACGAGAAGCGCGGCCGCAACTGGCAGCCGCTGCCTTCCGAGCGTATTACCATGGTCGCCCTCAACGGCTCGACGCCCTCGGCTTCCAGCGCGACGTCCCGCACGATGGTGGCTTCCGCCGCCCTGCCCGGCGTGAGCGCGCAGGACGAGGTGGCCGCGCCGACGCAGGTGGCCGATGCGACACCGGCGCCGGCGCCGCGTCCCGCCGCCACGGCGGCCGCCCAGCCGCAGGCCCGGCAGGAGCGGGTCGGCAAGCAGGCGCGGGCCGTCCAGGTGGCCATGCGCCAACCCGATTCCGCCCGCTTCGGCGCTTCCGATTTCGACACGGCGCAGCCTTCGTCGGTACCGTTCATGACCGCGTCCGCGTCGAGCGGGAACCAGCCGACGCTGTCCTTCCAGTCGACGCCGACCGATACCGACGCCGTTGCCAGGCTGATCATGAGCGAGAACCGGCCGGTGCAGTGACGGCAACGGCGCGCCGGCTCACCGGCGCCCGCTGTTCTATGCCTGCCATTGGCTTTATACCGGCCTCATGTCCAAGCGAATCGCCGGTCCTGAAATCGAACGCCTGATCCAGCTTCTGGCCAAGGTGCCGGGGCTCGGTCCGCGTTCGGCCCGCCGCGCGGCGCTGCATCTCATCAAGAAGAAGGAGCAGTTGCTGCAGCCGCTGGCCGCCGCCATGGGCGAGGCGGTCGAAAAAGTGCGCGTCTGCTCCACCTGCGGCAATGTCGACACCACCGACCCCTGCATGATCTGCACCGATCCGCGGCGCGACGCGGCGACGCTGATCGTGGTCGAGGACGTGGCCGACCTGTGGGCGTTGGAGCGCGCGGGCGCCATGAACGTGCGCTACCATGTGCTCGGCGGCACGCTGTCGCCGCTCGACGGCATCGGCCCGGACCAGCTGAACATCCGCTCGCTGGTCGACCGCCTGGCCGGCGGCGAGGTCAAGGAAGTGATCCTGGCCGTCAACGCCACCGTCGAGGGCCAGACCACGGCCCACTACATCACCGACCAGCTTTCCGGCCTCGATGTCCGCGTCACGCGGCTGGCGCATGGCGTGCCGGTCGGCGGCGAGCTCGATTACCTGGACGAGGGCACGCTGGCGGCGGCGCTCAAATCGCGCACCGTGTTCTGATGATGACGGCCTTGCGCGTCTTCCCGAGCCGAAAGACCGTTCTCGCGCTTACCCTCCTCATCGCGTTGCTGGCACTGATTGCACCGACGCGGGCCGCGCAGATCGACGGCCAGTTCCAGGCGTGGCTCCAGAACGACCTGTGGCCGCAGGCCCGGGCCGAGGGGATTTCGAAGAAAACCTTCGACGCGGCGCTTGCCGGCATCCGGCCCAACCTGAAGCTGCCCGACCTCGTCATGCCGGGCGAAAAACCGAAAACGCCGAAGAAGCAGCACCAGGCCGAGTTCGGCTCGCCCGGCAACTACTTTGCCGAAAAGACCATCGGCGCGGTGACGGCGGGGGGACGCGCCCGGCTGCCGGCCAATGCCAAAACGCTGGCGGCGATCGAGAAGCGTTATGGCGTCCCCGGCCCGGTCGTGCTGGCGATATGGGGCCGAGAGACCGGCTACGGCGCCGCGAAGCTTTCCTACGACGCCTTCGAGGTGCTGGGCACCAAGGCCTTCATGGCGACCCGCAAGGACATGTTCCGCACGGAACTGCTGGCGGCGCTCCGCATCGTCGACAAGGGCCTGGTCTCACGCGCGGCGATGAAATCGTCCTGGGCCGGTGCGCTCGGCCAGCCGCAGTTCATGCCGACCTCGTTCCTGAAACACGCGGTCGATTTCGACGGCGACAGCCATCCCGACATCTGGAATTCCACCCCCGACGTGCTGGCTTCCATCGCCAGCTATCTCGTCGACTACGGCTGGGTGAAGGGGCGCGACTGGGGATTCGAGGTGACGGTTCCGGACCGCGTTTCCTGTTCGCTGGAAGGACCGGACCAGGGCAAGACCATCGCGCAATGGGCCGGGCTGGGGATCACGCGCGTCGGCGGCAAGCCGTTCCCGGTCGGCGAACTGCGCGCCGAGGGATTTTTGCTGATGCCGGCGGGGCGCGAAGGACCGGCCTTCATCGTCACGCCGAATTTCTACGTGCTCAAGGAATACAACATGAGCGACCTCTACGCGCTGTTCATCGGCCATGCCGGCGACCGCATCGCCCATGGCGACAAGCGCTTCTCGGCCGGCTGGGGAGACGTCGGCACGCTCTACCGCTCCGACATAGCCGCCATGCAGCGGGGCCTGGAGAAGCTGGGCTACGACGTCGGCTCGGCCGACGGCCTGCCGGGCTTCAAGACGCGGCGCTCGATCGGCCTGTGGCAGCAAAAGAACGGGCGCGCCGCCACCTGCTTCCCGGACGCCGGACTGGTGAAGGCGTTGCGATAGTCCGTCAGGCGGCTTGTGACAGCGCCCGGTTGACCTCGGCCAGGATCTCGAACGAGCGCACGCGCGCCGCATGGTCGAACACCTGCGCGGTGACCATCAGTTCGTCGGCGCCGGTGCGGGCCAGGAAGGCGTCGAGGCCCTGCCGCACCGTTTCGGGCGAACCGACGATGGCGCAGGACAGCGCCTGCCCCAGGATGGAGCGAGCCATCGGGTCGAGGCTCTCCGCGTAGCCCTCCACCGGCGGCGGAAGCGGTCCCGGATGGCCGGTGCGCAGGTTGACGAAGGCCTGTTGCAGCGAACTGAACAAGAAGGTCGCCTGCGCATCGGTCGGCGCGGCGACGACGTTGAGGCCGAGCATCACATAGGGCTTGTCCAGGTGCTGCGAGGGCTGGAAGCGGCTGCGGTAGACATCAATGGCCCGCTCCAGTTCGGCCGGGGCGAAATGCGAGGCGAAAGCGTAAGGCAGGCCGAGCATGGCGGCAAGCTGGGCGCCGTAGAGGCTGGAGCCAAGGACCCATACCGGCACCTCCTGTCCCTCGCCGGGCACGGCGCGCACGCGCTGGCCCTCTTGTGCGGGCTCGAAATAGTGCATCAGCTCGACGACGTCCTGCGGGAAGGTGTCGACGCCGTCGCCCATGTTGCGGCGCAGCGCCCGCGCCGTCAGCATGTCGGCGCCGGGAGCGCGGCCAAGCCCGAGGTCGATGCGCCCCGGATGCAGGGCCGCCAGCGTGCCGAACTGCTCGGCAATGACCAGCGGCGCGTGGTTGGGCAGCATGATGCCGCCGGCGCCGACCCGGATCGTCTTCGTGCCGCCCGCGATGTGGGCGATGACCACGGCAGTGGCGGCGCTGGCGATACCGGGCATGTTGTGATGCTCGGCCACCCAATAGCGCCGGTAGCCGAGCCTTTCGGCATGGCGGGCCAGATCGAGCGAGTTGGCCAGCGATTGCGAGGCGGTGCCGCCTTCGACGATGGGCGAAAGATCGAGGACGGACAGCGTGGCCATGAGCGGTTTCCGGAATGAGAGGTCGGACCCGGATATAGGATGCCCGGGCCGCCGCCACAAACCGACGGCCGCTTACGCCGCGATTTTCGCCTTGTCCTCCGCCGGATCGCCGTCCTCGTCCTCTTCGTCCTCCACTGCCGACTGCTGCGCGGAAAGGAAATTGCCGATATTGGCGAGCCCGTCGAAATGGTCACAGAAGACCTTGACGATCACCAGCAGCGGCACCGCCATCAGCGCCCCGACGAAGCCCCACATCCACGACCAGAAAGCGATGGCGATGAAGATGGCGACGGAATTGATCTCCAGCCGCCGGCCGACGACCATCGGCGTCACGAACTGGCCTTCGACGATGTTGCACAACAGCACGAAGGCCGGGGCCAGCATAGCATAGGCGAGGCTGTCGAAGCTGATCAGCGCGATGACGCCGACCATCAGCATGTTAGTGAGCGCGCCGATATAGGGCAGGAAATTGAGCAGGGCGGCGGCCGCGCCCCACAGCATCGGGTTGGGCATGCCGAGCGCCCACAGGCCGAGCCCGATCGCCACGCCGAGGCCCGCATTGATCAGCGAGACGGTCAAAAGATAGCGCGAGATCTCGCGCTCGACATCGTAGACGACCCGCAGCGCCCGCTTCTTCTCGCTCATGCGGGTGAAGGACTGGACGATCTTTTCATAGAACATGGTGCCGGAAGCGAGCAGGAACAGCGACAGCACGAAGACGATGGTGATGCTGGTGACGCCGGACAGCACGCTTCCGGCCGCCTGCGAAAGGATGCCGCTCTGGGCGACGACTACCTTCGAGACGCCAGGCTCCTGGGTCGGTTCGGTCATGGCGCCGATCTGCTCGGATATCTTCATGAATTTCTCGAACGGGCGGCGCAGGTGGTTGAGCTTTTCGCTGACCTGCTGGCCGATCGTCGGCGCATTGTTGATGAGGTCGATCGCCGGCCCGCTGAGCAGGTAGCCCGCCGTGGTCATGAAGCCCACGGAGAACAGCACCAGCAGCGTCGCCGAAATGGATTCGGGCACGCCGCGCTTGCGCAGGAAACGCACGATCGGCGTCAGCGTCAGCGCGAGAAGGAACGCCAGGATGACGGGCATGAAGAAATCGCGCCCGAAATAGAGCGCGTAGACCGTCATCAGGAGGAACATTATCGCCAACATCGACCGTATCCGGCGGATATTGAGTGCTGCTTCGTCGGGCGCATCACCCGAGCCGTTCGAAGGTGCATCGGCTTTCATCGTTCCCCCTGCCAGGCCTCCTCGCCGCACCCGGTGCCGCGTGCGAGGAAGAACGTCGCTCGCCCGCTTCGGTTCCATCGGGGCCGCGCGCGCCTTGCCGTGCCGGATCGGCGATAATGGCGTTTGCCCCGTGACGAAAATCCGGTTAAACCCCGGCCGTCCTTCCACGCCAGCCGGGAACCCATGCCGATGACGGACATCGCAGCCAGCGCCGAAATGCAAGCCGACCTGCTCTCGGCAGCCCTGCCCTATATGCAGCGCTACGAGAACAAGACGGTGGTCGTGAAGTATGGCGGCCATGCCATGGGCAACACCGAGCTCGGCAAGGCCTTCGCGCGCGACATCGCCCTCCTGAAGCAGTCGGGCGTCAACCCGATCGTCGTCCATGGCGGCGGTCCGCAGATCGGCGCGATGTTGACCAAGATGGGCATCGAATCGAAGTTCGAGGGCGGCCTGCGCGTGACCGACGCCAAGACCGTCGAGATCGTCGAAATGGTGCTCGCCGGCTCGATCAACAAGGAGATCGTGGCGCTGATCAACGCCGAGGGCGAGTGGGCGATCGGCCTGTGCGGCAAGGACGGCAACATGGTCTTCGCCGAGAAGGCGCGCAAGACCGTCACCGACCCGGACAGCAATATCGAGCGCGTGATCGACCTCGGCTTCGTCGGCGAACCGGTCGAGGTCGACCGCCGGCTGCTCGACCTTTTGGCGCGCTCGGAGATGATCCCGGTGCTGGCGCCGGTGGCGCCCGGCCGCGACGGCCATACCTACAACATCAACGCCGACACCTTCGCCGGCGCCATCGCCGGCGCGCTCGGCGCCTCGCGCCTCCTGTTCCTGACCGACGTTCCCGGCGTGCTCGACGCCAGCGGCCAGGTGATGCCCGAATTGACGGTGGCGCAGGCACGCGACCTCATCGTCGACGGCACCATTTCGGGCGGCATGATCCCCAAGGTCGAAACCTGCATCGAGGCCATCGAGCGCGGCGTCGAAGGCGTCGTGATCCTCAACGGCAAGACGCCGCATTCGGTGCTTCTGGAACTGTTCACCGAGCACGGCGCGGGTACGCTGATCGTCCCCTGACGGGGACAGCACGCCTCATTCCTTCGGCAGGCGTCCCTCGGCCAGCATGAACAGCCGCTGCGGCTGGACGATGGTGACTTTCTGGCGGCCGCTGCGCACCAGCCCCCTGGTCTCCCACAGGCTCAGCAACCGGCTGACGGTGTGCAGCGTGGTGCCCGTCATTTCGGCGATGTTCTGCCGCGAGATCGGAAAATCGATCAGGATGCCGTCTTCGGATTTCTTGCCGGTCTGCTTGGCCAGCCGCAGCAGCACATGGGCGACGCGCTGCTCGACCTGCTGCGTCGACATCTCGACGACGCGGGTATGGGCTTCCTGCAGGCGGGCGCCGACTGTCCTGTAGGTGCTGGCGCCGAAGGCGGGATAGCGCTCGGAAAACTCTGCCCACAGCCGCCCCGGCCAGGCCAGCACGACGCAGTCCACCGCCGCGATCGCGCTGGCCGGATAAGTCGTGCGTCCCAGCGCATGGGCGATGCCCAGCAATTCGCCGGCGCTGATGTAGCGCACGATCACCTGCTGGCCGTCCGCCGTGGTCTTCACGACGCGCACATGCCCATCGAGAAGGAGAAAGAAGGAATGCGCCTCGGCTTCCTGCTCGAACACCACCGCGTCCTTGGCGACAAGCTGCGAACGGGCGTTCATCAGCACGTAGTCGAGGTCGTGCGGCTCCATGCCCTGGAACTGGGGAAGTCCTGCAATCAGCGAGCGATCAAGATGGCTCAAGCATTTCTCCTACATGGAACCCTTGTTCCGGCGGGGCCGACCGTGTTCTCAGGAAACGGCGCAACTTCACACTTCGACGGTGAAACCGCAAGCTTCGGGGCAAATCGGCATTCTCGCCGAAATTTGCGCTGCAACAAACAAAGTTTGCCCGCCCGCCATATACCTCCCCTCGACCAATAGCTGGCCGCAGTGAGAATGGAGATCGAAATGAAACGGATTATGGTACTTGCAGCGGCGCTGGCCGCGATGACGGTCGCGGGCGCCGCGCAGGCTGCCGACCATCAGGTCCAGATGCTCAACAAGGGCGACAAGGGCGCCATGGTGTTCCAGCCCGACTTCATCCAGGCCGCCCCCGGCGACACGGTCACCTTCGTGCCGACCGACAAGGGGCATGACGCCGAATCCATCAAGGGCATGATCCCCGACGGAGCCGAGCCCTTCAAGGGCAAGATCAGCCAGGAACTCAAGGTGACGCTGGACAAGGAAGGCGTCTATGGCGTGAAGTGCACGCCGCACTACGGCATGGGCATGGTCGCCCTGATCGTGGTCGGCAAGCCGGTCAACCTGGAACAGGCCAAGGCGGTCAAGCAGACCGGCAAGGCCAAGCCGGCCTTCGCCGAGCTTCTCGCCCAGGTTGCCGCCAACTGACCAAAAACGGCGCGGCGCGGGCCTGACCCGCGCCGCCCCATGGCCGGCATCCGGCCCTTGAAAGAACCCGAGCGTGGCCATCCCCCGCACCAGACCCGGCAATTACCCGGCGATCCTATCCTACGGCTTCAGGCCGTTCTTCCTCTTCGGTTCGCTTTATGCCGGGCTGGCCATCCTGCTGTGGCTGCCGCTGTTCTACGGGAAATTCCAGATCGACAGCCTGTTCGCACCGGTCGACTGGCACGTGCACGAACTCCTGTTCGGCTATCTGGCGGCGGTGATGACCGGCTTCCTGCTGACCGCTATTCCCAACTGGACCGGCCGGCTGCCGGTGCAGGGCATGCCGCTGCTGGGGCTGGTGCTCCTGTGGCTGGCAGGCCGCTTCGCCGTCTTCTTTTCAGGCCAGATCGGCTGGCTTGCGGCCGGCGTCATCGACTGCGCCTTCCTGCTGGCGGTTGCCGCAGCGGCGGCGACCGAGATCATCGCCGGCCGCAACTGGCGCAACCTCAAGGTGCTCGTTCCGGTGACGGTGCTTTTGGCCGCCAACATCCTGTTCCACGGCGAAGCGCATTTCGCCGGCATCTCGGACATCGGCCGCCGGCTCGGCATCGGCGCCGCGATCCTGCTGATCACCATCATCGGCGGGCGCATCATTCCAAGCTTCACCCGCAACTGGCTGGTGCGCGAAAATCCCGGCCGGCTGCCGGTGCCGTTCAACCGCTTAGACGCCGCCGCCATCGGCCTGTCTGCGCTGGCGCTGGCCGCATGGGCCTTGCTGCCGGAATGGCCGGCGACGGGGCTTGCCCTGCTGGCAGCCGGCGTCGCCAACCTCTGGCGTCTCGGCCGCTGGGCCGGCCAGCGCACCTTGCGCGATCCGCTGGTCCTCATCCTGCACGTCGCCTATCTGTTCGTGCCGCTCGGCTTTGTTCTCGCCGGGCTCGCCGCCCTTTACCCGGAAACGCTTTCGCCCGCCGCCGGCATCCACGCCTTCGGCGCCGGGGCGATCGGCACGATGACGCTCGCGGTGATGGTGCGCGCCACGCTCGGCCACACCGGACGCGCGCTTGCCGCCAGAAAGGCCGGCTGCTTCGTGTTCGCGGCGGTCGTCGCCGCGGCGGCCATCCGCATCGCGGCCGCGCTCGGCCTGCCCGGCGACTGGGCCATCCACCTCGCTGCCTGCGCCTGGGCGCTGGCCTTCCTGGGCTTTGGCGTCCTCTACGGCCCGATGATCCTGCGGCCGCGCATTTAGCTCTTCGGCCCGGACGACCGAAGCAGGCGGGCGTAAAGCTCGCCGACGATGCCGCGGCGGAACACCAGCACGCAGATCATGAAGATCGCGCCGGTGGCGATGGTCACCGGGAAGCCGGAGGTGGCGAGCGTGTTCTGCAGGCCGACGACGAGCCCGGCGCCGACGATCGGCCCGACCATCGTGCCGATGCCGCCGAGCAGCGTCATCAGGATCACTTCGCCCGACATCTGCCAGGTGACGTCGGTCAGCGTGGCGAACTGGAAGACGATGGCCTTGGTGGCGCCGGCCAGCCCGGACAGCGCCGCCGACATGACGAAGGCCGCCAGCTTGTAGTTGGCGACCGAATAGCCGAGCGAGGTGGCGCGGGCCTCGTTTTCGCGGATCGATTTCAGGATCATGCCGAAGGGCGAATTGACGATGCGCCAGATGGCAAAGACGCCGAGCAGGAAAATCGCCAGCACGACGTAATAGATGTTGAGCGGGTCACGCAGGTCGACGAGGCCGAACAAAGCGCCGCGCGGCACGCCCTGGATGCCGTCCTCGCCTTGCGTGAAGGGCGCCTGCACGCAGAAGAAGAAGAACATCTGCGCCAGCGCCAGCGTGATCATGGCGAAATAGATGCCCTGCCGGCGGATGGCGAAGAAGCCCATGACCAGGCCCATGACGGCGGCGCCGGCGGTGCCGAGCAGGATGCCCGCTTCCGGCGGCCAGCCCCAGACCTTGACCGAATGGGCGCAGAAATAGGCCGCGCCGCCGAAGAAGGCGGCATGGCCGAACGACAGCAGGCCCGTATAGCCGAGCAGAAGGTTGAAGGCGCAGGCAAACAGCGCGAAGCACAGCATCTTCATCAGGAAGATCGGGTAAACGAAGAAGGGACCGGCCAAGAGCGCGGCGATGCCGATCGCCACCAGCGTCCACTCCAGCCGCTCGGAGCGACGGGCGCGGGCTTCCTGAAGCGTGACCTCGACCATGTCAGGCATCCCTTCCGAACAGGCCGGCGGGCCGGACCAGAAGCACAATCACCATGATGACGAAGACGACGAGATTGGAAGCCTCGGGGTAGAAGACCTTGGTCAGCCCCTCCGCCAGCCCCAGCGTATAGCCGGTAACGATCGCGCCGAGGATCGAGCCCATGCCGCCGACCACGACGACGGCGAAGACGACGATGATGAGGTCCGACCCCATCAGCGGGCTGACCTGGTAGACCGGCGCCGCCAGGATGCCGGCAAGCCCGGCCAGCGCCGAGCCCAGCCCATAGGTGAGGGTAAGCAGCAACGGCACGTTGACGCCGAAAGCCTGGACGAGTTGCGGGTTCTCTGTCGCCGCGCGCAGGTAGGAGCCGAGGCGCGTCTTTTCGATCAGCGCCCAGGTGCCGAAGCAGACGATGAGCGAAGCCACCACCACCCAGCCGCGATAGATCGGCAGGAACATGAAGCCGAGATTCATGCCGCCGGAAAGCAGCGGCGGCACCGAATAGGGATTGCCCGACACCCCGTAATAGTAGCGAAACACGCCCTCGAGGACCAAGGCGAGGCCGAAGGTGAACAACAGCCCGTAGAGCGGATCGACGCCGTAGAGTCGGGAGATGGCGAGCCGCTCCAGCACCATGCCGAACAGCCCAACCAGCACCGGCACCAGGATCAGCGCCGGCCAGTAGCCGATGCCGAAATTGACCAGGAGCAGGTAGCCGACGAAAGCGCCCAGCATGTACTGAGCGCCGTGGGCGAAGTTGATGATCTGCAGCATGCCGAAGATGATCGCCAGCCCGAGGCTGAGCATGGCGTAGAACGAGCCGTTGATGAGGCCGACCAGCAGTTGGCCGAGAAAGGCCTGCAGGGGGATTCCGAAGATCATGGTCATGGCACGCTGGTCTCCGTCGAAACCGCAGGCCAGCAAGCAGCCGGGGCGGATGGATGGGACACCCCTTGCACCTTCGTGGCAAGGCTGCTGCAGTTGGAGAACCTGCCGCCTTCGCGGGCTTCATTACCCCCACCCCTGCCCCCTCCCCACAAGGGGAAGGGGGACACCGGCATCAGCGTTTTTCCCGGCCTGACCAGTGCAAGTCGCGCTGCCGCAAAATCCCCCTTGTGGGGAAAGGTGAGGGGTGGGGGTAATGCAATCGACAACCTCTCCGTCATGGCGTCCTTACACCCCCAGCACTTCGTGCAGTTCGGCCATATGCGACGACAGTTCCGCCACCGGGAAGCCGCCTACCACCTTACCGTGCTCCATCAGGTAGAAGCGGTCGGCGATGCGGCTGGCGAAGCGGAAATTCTGTTCCACCAGCAGGATGGTCATGCCGCGCGCCTTGAGTTCCGCCAGCAGGTCGCCGATACGCTGCACGATGACCGGCGCCAGCCCCTCGGTCGGTTCGTCGAGCAGCAGCATGGTGACGCCGGTGCGCAGCATGCGCGCGATCGCCAGCATCTGCTGCTCGCCGCCGGACAGTTTCGTGCCCTGGCTGTTGCGGCGCGCCTTCAGGTTGGGGAACAGCTCGAAAATCTCTTCCACGCTCATGCCGCCCGGGGCTACCACCGGGGGCAGAACCAGGTTCTCGTCCACCGTCAGCGTGGCGAAGATGCCGCGTTCTTCCGGCACGAAGCCGATGCCGGCATAAGCGGTTCGGTGCAGCGGCAGGTGCATCAGGTCGTGGCCGTCGAAGCCAATCTCGCCGGTGCGCTTGCGGATCAGGCCGACGATGGAGCGCAAGGTCGTGGTCTTGCCGACCCCGTTGCGGCCAAGCAACGTGACCGTCTCGCCGCGAAAGACCTCCAGGTCGACCCCGTGCAGCGCGTGGCTTTCGCCATACCAGGCATTGAGGCCGCGGACCGACAACAGGGGCGCGTTCCCGGCCATCAGGCTTGCTCCGTTCCCATATAGGCGACCTTGACCCGCTCGTCGCGGCTCACCGTGCCGTAGTCGCCGGCGGCCAGCACCTCGCCGTGCTGCAGCACCGTGATCCAGTCGCACAGGTCTGCGACGACAGTGAGGTTATGCTCGACCATCAGCACGGCGCGGTCCCTCGCCACCGCTCGGATGATGTCGGAAACGGTGCCGACATCCTCATGGCCCATGCCGGCCATCGGCTCGTCCAGCAAAAGCACCTTGGGATCGAGCGCGAGCGTGGTGGCGATTTCGAGCACCCGCTTGCGGCCGTAGGAGAGGTCGCCGGCAAGCCGCTCGGCATCGCCGTCGAGGCCGACCGAGGCCAGGAGTTCCATCGCGCGCGGCGTCAGTCGGTCGAGCGCGCCCAGCGAGCGCCAGAACTGGGTGGCGAGCCCGCCTGGCCGCTGCAGCGCGACCCGCACATTGTCGAGCACGCTCAGATGCGGAAAAATCGCCGATATCTGGAACGAGCGCACCAACCCCATGCGCGCCACCCGCGCGGCGGAGGTACGGGTGATGTCGCGGCCGAGCAGTTCGATCCTGCCGCCGGTCGGCGCCAGGAATTTGGTCAGGAGGTTGAAGACGGTCGTCTTGCCGGCGCCGTTGGGGCCGATCAGCGCGTGGATCTTGCCGTGATGAACGTCGAGGTCGACATTGTTGACGGCGGTGAAGCCGGCAAAATCCTTTCGCAGGCCGCGGGCGGAAAGCACCACCCGCGGCCCATTTTCGCTATCGTCCGTTGCCGTGGCCACGCTTGTGGCCGCCGTCACTTGAGGTCGCAGCCACTTTCCGAAGCGGGCAGGAACGCCTTGTCGCCCGGAATGGTGGCGAGATAGGTGTAGTAGTCCCAGTCCTTCTTGCTCTCCTCGGGCTTCTTCACCTGATAGAGATACATGTCGTGGACCATGTTGCCGTCGCTCTGCACCTTGCCGTTCTCGGTGAAGACGTCGTTGACAGGCATGGAATGGAGTTCCTTGGCGACCGCCTCGGTTTCGTCGGTCCCGGCCTTGTCGATGGCCTTCAGATATTGCAGCACCGCCGAATAGGTGCCGGCCTGGATCATGTTGGGCATGCGCTTGGTGCGCTCGAAGAAGCGCTGCGCGAATTCGCGGCTCTTGTCGTCGCGGTCCCAGTAGAAGCCTTCGGTCAGCACCACGCCCTGCGCGGCCTGAAGCCCGAGGCCATGCACCTCGGCCAGCGTGAACAGCAGCGCCGCCAGCCGCTGCCCGCCCTGCACGATGCCGAATTCAGCCGCCTGCTTGATCGAGTTCGACGTATCGAGGCCGGCATTGGCGAGGCCGATGACCTTGGCGCCCGAAGACTGCGCCTGCAGCAGGAAGGAGGAATAGTCGGTGGTGCCGAGCGGGTAGCGCACGGAGCCCAAAACCTTGCCGCCCTTTTCCTTCACGAATTTCGATGTCTGCTCTTCCAGCGAATAGCCGAAGGCGTAGTCGACGGTCAGGAAAAACCAGCTATCGCCGCCCGCCTCGACCAGCGCGCCGCCGGTGCCTACCGCCTGCGAATGCGTGTCATAGGCCCAGTGGAAGCCATAGGGCGAACAGGACTTGCCGGTCAGGTCCGTCGTCGCCGCGCCGGTGACGATGTCGATCTTCTTCTTGTCCTTGGAAATGCCCTGCACGGCGAGCGCCACCGACGAGGTGGTCAATTCCATGATGGCGTCGACCTGCTCGGTGTCATACCACTGGCGGGCGATGTTGGAAGCGATGTCGGGCTTGTTCTGGTGATCGGCATCGACGATCTCGATCGGCGAGCCCTGTACCTTTCCGCCGAAATCCTCGACCGCCATCTTGGCCGCCTCCACCGACCACTTGCCGCCGAAATCGGCATAGACGCCGGACTGGTCGTTGAGGATGCCGATCTTGACCTTGCCGTCCGAAATGTCGGCTGCCGTGGCGGGAATGGCGGTGGTGGCCAAAAGAACCGCGGAAACGAGGGTTGTCAGTCGCACTTGGTTGTCCTCCCTTAACGCAGCGCGTCGTCAAGCGGCGGCGGAGGCTGCATGATACCTCTCGAAGAATGAGGAACAGCCGTGCCCTCGTCAAGAACGGAACCGAGGCTGCGGCGTATAATATCGTTTAGCGAGATAAAATACCGTATTTTTGCCGCCTCCCCGATTGCGGAGCGGACAATTTTGGCGATGAATAGGCGCATGGGCAACGCAGTGCATGGCCGGGACGGCAGTGACGCCGACGATTTCGGCGAGTGGGATTACATCGTCGTGGGCGCCGGTTCGGCCGGTTGCGTGCTCGCCAACCGGCTGAGCGCCAATCCGAAGAACCGGGTGCTGCTGCTGGAGGCCGGTGGTAAGGACAACTACCACTGGGTGCATATCCCGGTCGGCTATCTCTACTGCATGGGCAATCCGCGCACCGACTGGTGCTACAGCACGGAGGCGGAAAAGGGCCTCAACGGCCGCTCGCTTTCCTATCCGCGCGGCCGCGTGCTGGGCGGCTGCTCGTCCATCAACGGCATGATCTACATGCGCGGCCAGGCACGCGACTACGACCAATGGCGCCAGTTCGGCAATCCGGGCTGGGGCTGGAGCGACGTGCTGCCGCTGTTCAGGCGCTCGGAAGACCACTATGCGCTGAACGACGCCAACCACGGCCAGGGCGGGCCGCTGCGCGTGGAGCGGCAGCGGCTCCACTGGCCGATCCTCGATGCGGTGCGCGAGGCGGCCGGCGAACTCGGCGTGCCGGCGACCGACGATTTCAACACCGGCAACAACGAAGGCGCCGGCTATTTCGACGTCAACCAGCGCCACGGCGTGCGTTTTTCCGCGGCGCGCGCCTTCCTTCGCCCGGTGCGCAAGCGCGCCAACCTGCGCGTCGCCACCCATGCCCAGGCCGAGCGCATCCTGTTCGAGGGCCACCGCGCCACCGGCATCCTGTTTCGCGGCGAGAACGGTCGCCTGTCACGGGCCAGGGCAGCGGGCGAGGTGCTGCTTTCGGCCGGCGCGGTCAACTCGCCGCAACTGTTGCAGCTTTCGGGAATCGGGCCCGCGCCGCTGCTCAGGGAACACGGCGTCGAGGTGCTGCGCGACCTGCCGGGGGTCGGTGAAAACCTCCAGGACCACTTGCAGATCCGCACCGCCTTCCGCATCCAGGGCGCGGCGACGCTGAACGAGCGGCAGGCGAGCCTGTGGGGCAAGGCCGGCATCGCG
This sequence comes from Aquamicrobium soli, assembly GCF_042646345.1. Classification (NCBI taxonomy): domain Bacteria; kingdom Pseudomonadati; phylum Pseudomonadota; class Alphaproteobacteria; order Hyphomicrobiales; family Phyllobacteriaceae; genus Aquamicrobium; species Aquamicrobium soli. The sequence goes on from NZ_JBHRTK010000009.1 coordinate 159,489, forward strand.
CTCGAATACGCGCTGTGGCAGTCCGGGCCGATGGCGATGGCGCCGAGCCAGTTCGGCATTTTCATGCGCTCCGACCCGCGCTTCGACACGCCGAACATCGAATTCCACGTCCAGCCGCTGTCGCTGGAGAAGTTCGGCGAGGCGCTGCACACCTTCCCAGCGATTACGGTTTCGGTGTGCAACCTGAGGCCGGAATCGCGCGGCCATGTGCGCATCCGCAACGCCGACCCGCGCCAGGCCCCGGCGATCGCGCCCAACTACCTGTCCACCGACGGCGACCGCGAGATCGCCGCGCAATCGATCACCCATGCGCGGCGGCTGATGGCAACCGAGCGCATGCGCCGCTACACCCCGCAGGAATTCAAGCCTGGCACGCATATCAGCAGCCCGGACGATCTGGCGCGCGCCGCCGGCGACATCGCCACCACCATATTCCACCCCGTCGGCACCGCCAGGATGGGCAACGACGCGGCCGCGGTGGTCGATCCCGAGTTGAAGGTTCACGGCGTCGAGCGCTTGCGCGTGGTCGATGCCTCGATCATGCCGACCATCGTCTCCGGCAACACCCATGCGCCGACGGTGATGATCGCGGAAAAGGCCTCCGAGATGATCCTGTCGGCCTGATCCTTTACGCTCCCGCCGTCGGCAAAGGCGGGCGGCCCATGTCCGCTACGCCACGCTCGAAGGCTGGACGACGGAAGAGTCCCGACCGTTCAGGCCGCGGCGGCCGGCGCGGCGGGATAGGACCTGGTGCGAAAATTCACCCAGAACCACCATAGAAGCGGCACGGTGACGACGATCATGACGATCGGCCGGAACCAAAGCCGGATCAAGGCGTGCACCTGTCCGAACAAACCGGTAAGGCCAGCCAGGAACAGCAGCGCGGCAAGGACGGCATGCAGCCATCCCCTGCTTCCGTTCTCCCACATGACGGCGATCGCGACCCCGGCCGGCAGGACGAGCATGATGAAGGTGTTGTATTCGACGCGGGGATTGAAGATGCACATGTAGAAGCAGGCCGCCAGGAAGATGGCGAGCCTGCTGGTCTTGCGGTCCAGCTTGCGGTCGTACCAGACGACCAGCCCCAGCGTGGCAAGCGCGGCAACGAGGCGGATGCCGGTCGCCACCGTCTCCGGCAGCGGCATCCCGATGGCGGTGAACGGCGCGGTGAAATCGGCGGGCTGGAACGCCACCGACCGGTGCAGCGACATCGACGTCATCAGCCTGGCGAAATCCTCGTAAAGCATGGTCACGTAGTCCGCCGGCCCGAAGGCATAGGGAATCGCCAGCAGAAGAAGCACCGACAAAAGCAGCATCGGAATGAGCTTCGGCCTCAAGACGCCGATCAAGAGCAGCACCACGATCGCCGTCGGCTTGGCGACGAGGGCAAGCGTGGCCCAGAAAAGCGTTTCGGCCCGCTTGCCGTCCAGCGCCGACAACATGAGCAGCCAGCATGCCCCGGTCAGCAACACCGTCGCCTGACCGTTGCGCATCGCACCCGCCGATACAGGCAGGGCCAGAAGCACGGCATAGGACAGCATCCAGATCCGGTTCGACGGCTGGAGCCGAGCGATCTGGCGCATCACCGCCCAGGTTAGCACGGCAAAACCCAGCAACCGCCAGAGAAGGTCGCCGGCAAAGGGGCCGAGCTTGGCGAACGGCATGAACAGTACCGCGAAAGCCGGCGTATAAAGATAGCCGACCGCGAGATCGAGATTATAGGGCGATTGGCCGGCCGCGAACGCCGCGGCGCCATGCCGATAAGCGGGGATCACCGACCGGTGGTCCGGCGCAAGGCTCGAAATGACCAGGATGACAAGGAAGCTGGTCACCCACAGGATCAGCCCACCCCAATCCACCATCCTCTCGGACCAGACGCGCCTGAACCCCACCATGGTCGATATTGCCCCCGCCGACGGCGAATTTTACCCAAGTTGCCTGCCGCGAGCGCATATCACGGACCGGCGCCTTCGGTACAGCACCTTCACAAACGGGCTTTCGCAAGGATACGGGAGTGGTGCAGAAACTGGTGAGTGAGCCGGGAAATCGCCAGGCACACAGTCCAAATCCGCTGGTGGAGCTGAGGGGGATCGAACCCCTGACCTCGTCATTGCGAACGACGCGCTCTCCCAGCTGAGCTACAGCCCCGTTCAGCGGATGGCGCATTTATGGGGTGCGGCTGGCGCCTGTCAAGCGGCCTGCGCGTCCGCTCGCCGATTTCATCGCACGACTTCGGTCTACCCTACCGCGCGCACCACAGTGCACCGGGCGCGAGCGGCAAGGGTCTTGCCCGCTTCCCCGGCAATGGCTACATGTCGCTCATCGAACGGAGCCTTTAATGAACGCGCTTATCGACACGCTCATCTACGCGCTCAGCCTGTATTGGTGGATCATCATCGCGTCAGCCATCTTTTCCTGGCTGTTCGCCTTCAACGTGGTCAATTCGCGAAACGCCTTCGTGAACAACATCGGCACGGTGCTCTACCGCCTGACCGAGCCGGTCTACCGGCCGATTCGCCGTTTCCTGCCCGACCTCGGCGGCATCGATATCTCGCCCATCATCGTGCTCCTGGTCATCTTCTTCCTGCAGCGTTTCCTCGACAGCACCGTCCGGTTCGCCTTTTATTGACGAGCCCCGGCCCTTCCTGCTGGCGCCGGCGCGGCGGCGGCATCGACCTGTTCGTGCGGCTGACGCCCAAATCGGCGCAGGACCGGCTCGAGGGCGCCGAAACCGCGGCGGACGGGCACAGCTATCTGAAAGCGCGCGTCCGCGCCGTGCCGGAAAAGGGCGCTGCCAACGCCGCATTGGAAAAGCTGGTCGCCAAGGCGCTCGGCGTAGCGGCGTCGAGCGTTTCCGTCAGCGCCGGTGGCGCGGCCCGGCTCAAGACCCTGCATATCAGCGGCGACCCGTCGAATCTCGCGGAGGTTCTGGCGGCGCTGGCCGGACAGCCGGATGGCAAAAAGCCGTCAGGCGAAGGCGGTTGAGCCTCTTCTGCCCCGCCTCTCAGATCGCGAGCCCGGCCTTGAGACCCTCAAGCACCGCCTCCTCGGCGGTACGCGGCGTCAGCGCATCGCCGATGACGTGAACCTCGCCCGAAAAACCGTCGAGTTCGGCTTCCAGTTCGGCAACGCGATCGTGCCCCTGCGACAGCACCAGCGTGTCGACGTCCTCGAAAATCATCGGCTCGCCGGAGGCGGCGTGCTCCATGTAGACGGTCGCGCCATCGGCCCCGTAGAGGCGCGCATAGGGAACGATCTCGACGCCCAACCGGTGCAGGTTGGCGACCATGGTGTCGCGGACATAGCCGTGGATGGTTTCGCCCGCCGCGACGGCTTCCACGCATAGCCGCACCCGGCAGCCGTCGCGCGCCAGCTTTTCGGCCAGCCCCATGCCGATCCAGTCCGCCCGCCAATCGGCGATGACGACGCTGGCGCCGACATTGGCCTGGCCGGTGAGCACCTGCCAGGCATCGACGACATGGCTGTCCTCGCCGCCCTCCATGGCGGGCCGGTGCGGCCGGCCGCCGGTTGCGATCACCACGGCGTCGGCGCCGGCCGCCTCGACCAGCGCCCGCGTGACCGGCGAGCGGCGCTGCACGACGACGCCGGCCAGTTCCATCTCGCGCTGCAGGTTGGTGATGATGCCGCCGAATTCGGCGCGCCCCGGCAGAAGCTGCGCCAGCCGGGCCTGGCCACCCAGTTGGGCTTCGGCCTCGTGCAGCACCACCTCATGGCCGCGCTCGGCCAGGACGGCGGCCGCCTTCATGCCGGCCGGGCCGCCGCCTGCGACGATCACCCGTTTGCGCAACGTCGCCTTCGTCTTCATCCCCAGCGTCAGTTCGCGCCCTGTTTCCGGGTGCTGGATGCAGGAAATCGGGTAGCCCTTGTGGAAATGGCCGATGCAGGCCTGGTTGCAGCCGATACAGGCGCGGATATCGTCGACGCGGCCGTCCTTCGCCTTCTCCGGCATGTCGGGATCGCAGACCATGGCGCGGGTCATGCCGCACATGTCGGCCTGCCCCGTCTCCAGCACCTGTTCGGCGATCTGCGGCTGGTTGATGCGGCCGGCGACGAACACCGGCTTGCCGACGATCGTCTTGAGCGCGGCCGCAAAGGGCGCGGAATAGCCGCCGGAATAGTACATGGGCGGCACGATATGGACCGCCCCCATCAGCGATGCCGAGGTGCCGGCGACGACGTTGAAATAATCGATCACCCCGTCGCCATCGAGCATCTTGCAGAAGGTCAGCACCTCGGCCGTCTCAAGCGTCTGGCTGTCGTGCTCCTCGCCGGTGATGCGCAGCCCGACCACGAAATCGGGACCGGTCTTGGCGCGGATACCGGCAGCCACCTCGCGCAGGAAGCGCAGCCGGTTCTCGACGCTCCCGCCATAGGCGTCCTCGCGCAGGTTGACATGCGGGTTGAGGAACTGGGCGGGCAAATAGCCGTGGCTGGCAACGATCTCGCAGCCGTCGAACCCGGCCTTCATCAGCCGGGCAGCAGCATCGCCGTAACCGGAGACGATTTCCCGCAGCAGTTTCAGGGACAGCGGCACCGGCATGACATGGAAGCGAGCATTGGGCACCGCCGAGGGCGCATAGGCGACGGCCGCCGTGCCGTCCTGCGTTTCCATGATCTCGCGGCCCGGATGGAAAAGCTGGCCGCAAATCTTCGCGCCATGGCGGTGCACGGCCTCGGCCAACCGGGCATAGCCGGGGATGGCGTCGTCGTCAGTGGCCATCAGGATATGCGAGGTATAGCGCGCGGTCTCGTGCACGCCGGACACCTGGGCGACGATGAGGCCGACCCCGCCGCGGGCGCGCGCCTCCTGATAGGCGATCAGTTGATCCGTGACATGGCCGTGATGGGCCATGACCGTGTCGTGGCCTGTGGAGAGGATGCGGTTGCGAACCTCCATCTTGCCCACCCGGATCGGTGAAAAAAGATGCGGAAAGCTGGTCATGCACCCTCACAAGGCTGAGCGAACGCCTGCGAAGACAGGACGGAGCGCTTGGCTACCCGCCTTGTAGCGCAATGCCGGCATGCCCGGCAACGGGCCTCCTGCTCACGTCATGCCGGGGCCGCGTGGCGGAAACCGGAAGGACGGGCGCGGGAGGTGTGGGCTTCAGTACCCCCACCCCCGACCCCTCCCCACAAGGGGGAGGGGAAGCGGGAGCGCGGTACCAAGTCCCCCTCCCCCTTGAGGGGAGGGGTCGGGGGGGTGGGGGTATGCAGCGCGCGGCGACAGCCGGCCTCGCACAAAGAAAAAACCCGGCGGTTGCCCGCCGGGTTTTCCATCAGACGATGAAGCGTTGATTAGAACGCGCGGTCGAAACGAACCGCCACGCCCCAGGCGTCGCCCTTTTCATGAGCGGAGGTCGCAGCGCCGACGAAGCCAACATCACCGGCATGCCAGTTCTTCTGGTTGACGTAGTCAACTTCAGCCGTGACGTTCCAGCCGGGGACGATGTCGTAGGACACGTTGGCCGCAGCAGCGAAGGTCTTGCTGGCGTCATAGGACAGCTGGGCGTTCAACGAGGTCTTTTCGTTGATCTTGTAGGTGCCGCCGCCATAGACAGCCCAACGGCCATCCCAGTTCTTGTAGAAGTCGTGGTCGGTAGCGAAGCCATCGCGACCGTACTTGTGGTTGCTCCACGCACCCATCACCCACAGTTCGACGTTCGAGCCGACGTTGACGCCGAGACGACCCTTGAGGGCGACGGTCTCGTAGTTGCTGTCATAGCCAGCGACGAAGGACGCGCTGCCCCAGCCCTGGGTGTACTTGATGCCGCCGACGATGTGCGGGACATAGCTGTTGATGACGTTGCTGGGGACGAAACCGATGTTGCCCGAGGGGAGCAGCACCAGGCCACCATCTTCGCCGTTGTAGCCCTGCTCGAGCGAGACGATCGCCGAGAAGCCGTTGCCGGCGTCGAAGGTGTAGCTGATCAGGTTGGTGTCGAAGTCGCCGCCGTAGCCGATCAGCGAGTCCTGGATCACGTTGCCAGCGTAGCCGCTGAATGCGTCGAAGGCCGACTCGTCCTTACCAAGGCGCAGACCGCCGAGCTGGACCCAGCCGTACTTCAGCCAGCCATCAACGGCAGCACCGTTGGTCCACTCGAAACGGGTGCTGACATAGGTCGACAGCGTGCCGAGTTCGGTTTCCTGGCCGGTCCAGAAGCGGAGCTCAGCGCGGGTCTTGTAGTGGTACGAGTCGTGCTCATCACCGTCCTGAAAGTCCGCTACGTCGGTGCGGCCGAGCAGATCGCCACCGAAGATGTCCTGACGGATCAGGCCACCAACGCGCAGGCAGGTCTCGGTGCCGGGGATGTAGAAGTAACCAGCGCCGTACACGTCGCAGACGCGGACGTATTCAGCCGGTTCCGGCTCGGCAACGACGACTGCGTCAGCAGCCTGTACGCCGGAAACTGCGACGAGGGCCGCAGCGGAGCCGAGAAGAAGGCTCTTAATGTTCATTTTCTGACCTCCAGTCAAAAGTTAACAAACGGGTCTGGGTAATTTTTTGCTGAAGGACAGCTTTCCCTGCCCCATCCCCACTTAGAAAAAGATGCGCGTCCGCGCCGCTTCCTCTTTCCCGACATTACCCATCGGTCGGAGCCGTTCAACCTCGTTCGTACGGCGACAAGCGCCGGCGCGGTGCTATCGGTTCGGCCTGTTGCAGAAACAGCACATTTTGAGGAGGGCCTAAACACTTCATTAATAAATGAGGCATGCCGACCCCGGCCGAGAGCGGGATTTCGGCCACTTCGCACCGCGACTCACCCGTCGAGTGATTCCAAGCGAGGCGAGCCCGATGCGAAAATCCGCTGCGTTTGCGGGTCTCGAGCTCCATGGATCGTAGCCGCGTCGACGGTCAGTTTCCGACGAAAGCGACCGACCTTACTCACTC
>NZ_JBHRTK010000009.1:166435-212005 GCF_042646345.1 Aquamicrobium soli
GCCGGGTATGAACAAAAAGCCCCGCCGGATCGCTCCGGCGGGGCTTGCTGTCGGGTCCGCCGCGCGGGCCGCGGCTTGTGGCTTAGTTGCCCTGCTTCTTCAGCGCGGCGCCGAGGATGTCGCCCAGCGAAGCGCCGGAGTCGGTCGAGCCGTACTGCGCCACGGCTTCCTTCTCCTCGGCGATTTCCAGCGCCTTGATCGAAACCTGCAGCTTGTGCGTCTTCTTGTCGAAGGAGATGACGCGGGCATCGACCTTCTGGCCGACCGAGAAGCGCTCGGGGCGCTGCTCGTCGCGGTCGCGCGAAAGGTCGCTGCGCTTGATGAAGGTGTCGATGCCGCTGTCGACCAGCCGCACTTCCAGTCCGCCATCCTTGATGCCGGTCACTTCGCAGGTGACGACGGCGTTCTTGCGCAGTTCGCCCGAAGCGGCGGCGTCGCCGGCCGCGTCACGCGAAAGCTGCTTGATGCCGAGCGAGATGCGCTCCTTGTCGATGTCGACGTCGAGCACCTGCGCCTTGACCATGTCGCCGCGGTTGTACTCTTCGATGACCTGCTCGCCCGGACGGCTCCAGTCGAGGTCGGACAGGTGGACCATGCCGTCCACGTCGCCTTCCAGGCCGATGAACAGGCCGAACTCGGTCTTGTTCTTGACCTCCCCCTCGACCTGGCTGCCGACCGGGTAGTTGCGGGCAAAGGCTTCCCACGGATTCTCCAGCGTCTGCTTGAGGCCGAGCGAGATGCGGCGCTTGGCCGGATCGACCTCGAGCACGACGACGTCGACCTGCTGGGTGGTGGACAGGATCTTGCCGGGATGGACGTTCTTCTTCGTCCACGACATTTCCGAAACGTGGATGAGGCCTTCGATGCCCGGCTCCAGCTCCACGAACGCACCGTAGTCGGTGATGTTGGTGACGGTGCCGGTGATCTTCTTGCCGATCGGGAACTTGGTGCCGATGTCGGACCACGGATCGCTCTCGAGCTGCTTCATGCCGAGCGAGATGCGGTGGGTTTCCTGGTTGATGCGGATGATCTGCACCTTGACCGTCTGGCCGATGTTCAAAATCTCGGTCGGATGGTTGACGCGGCGCCACGCCATGTCGGTGACGTGCAGCAGACCGTCGATGCCGCCGAGGTCGACGAACGCACCGTAGTCGGTGATGTTCTTGACCACGCCTTCGACCACCTGGCCCTCTTCGAGGTTCTGGACGATCTCCGAACGCTGCTCGGCGCGGCTCTCTTCAAGCACGGTGCGGCGCGAAACCACGATGTTGCCGCGACGGCGATCCATCTTGAGGATCTCGAAGGGCTGCGGGTTGTGCATGAGCGGGGTGACGTCGCGGATCGGACGGATGTCGACCTGCGAACGCGGCAGGAAGGCCACGGCGCCGTCGAGATCGACGGTGAAGCCGCCCTTGACCTGGTTGAAGATGACGCCTTCGACGCGCTCGCCCTTGTTGAACTTCTCTTCGAGCTTGACCCAGCTCTCCTCGCGGCGGGCCTTCTCGCGCGAAAGCATCGCCTCGCCCAGCGCGTTCTCGATGCGCTCGACATAAACCTCGACGACATCGCCGACCTTGAGGGTGGAATCCTTGCCCTTGGCGCCGAATTCCTTCAGCGGCACGCGGCCCTCGACCTTGAGGCCGACGTCGATGATGGCCATGTCCTTCTCGATCGCGGTGATGGTGCCGCGCACGACCTGGCCTTCGCCGGAATTGCCGGCGGAAAACGATTCTTCAAGCATGCTCGCGAAATCGTCGCGAGTGGGGTTCGCTACTGACATTGTTTCTCCTGGAAAGCTTCGCCCTGTCGCGAAGCGGGCGCCGTAGGTTAGCGTTGCGTTAGCCTGCCGGCGTTCTGGGGTTCTTCAAAACCCCTGGCCGCTCTATGCGGCAATTCCGGCGCATCATGAATGCTGGCAGGCTGGTTTCACCTGATATGGCGCGCGTCCTCGAAATTGGAAGGACCGACCGGATCAGGCGTCGTCGCTTTCGGCCACCGCGTCGTCGATGATCGCCACGGCCGCAAGAAACGCGGCCTCTATAGACATTTCCGACGTATCGAGCAAGTGCGCGTCGGCGGCCGGCTTCAACGGCGAATCGGAGCGGCCCATGTCGCGCTCGTCGCGGCGCTTTATGTCGGCCAGAATCTGGTCGTAGTCGGCCGTTCCGCCGATCGCCTCGATCTCGTCGAAGCGGCGCCTCGCCCGCACCTGCGGGCTCGCCGTCACATAAAGCTTCACCGTGGCGTCGGGGCATACCACGGTGCCGATGTCGCGGCCGTCGAGCACGGCACCCGGCGGGGCGTCGGCAAAGGCGCGCTGCTTTTCGACCAGGATGCGGCGCACCGAGGGGAGGACCGCCACCTTCGAGGCAGCCTCGCCGACCGCATGCGCCGACAGCACGTCGCGGTCCAGCGCCGACAGGTCGACCTGCCGCGCCGCCGTTTCGGCGGCCGAGACATTGTCCAGCGGCAGGCCGAAATCCAGCAGCGCGTGCGCCACCGCGCGATAGGTCAGGCCGGTATCGAGCAGGTTCAGGCGGTAGTGGTCGGCGAGCCTGCGCGCCAGCGTTCCCTTGCCCGCGCCGGCCGGCCCGTCGATGGCGACGACGAAACTCATGCCCTGAGCACCGGGCGCGTCAGGCAGGTCGGCCCACCCTCGCAGGCCACGCACAGCGCATCCGCCTCGAAGGTGGCGACGATGCATCCCGCCGCCTCCATCGCGGCCCTGGTCTTCGGGAAGCCGGCAATGGCGATGACCTTGCGCTGGTCGGTCGGCAGCACGTTGAGGCTGAGGCCGTTGGAGGCCATGAACTCGCCCGCGTCACCCTCGACGAGCTCGATGCCGCGTGCCTTTAGCAGTTGATAGAACGGCGCCGGCAACAAGGGCGAATAGACCAGCGCCAAATCGTCGGCGAGCGGGCTGATCACCGACATCAGGTGCAGGCACGCATCCTCGCCCTGCCACAGCGGCAGGTCGAAGCCGAGCACCGTTATCCCCTTCGGGGCAAGCAGTTCGGCAAGCTGGCGCACGCCTTCCTGGTTGGTGCGCACGCCCCGCCCGACGACCAGCGTGTTTTTGTCCAGCCACACCGTATCGCCGCCCTCGACCTGGCCGGGGGCCTCGATGCGGCCGAGGATCGGGATGCCCATGCGCCGGTAGGCGACCTCATGCAGTTCCGGTTCCGGCAGGCGCAAGGCCTTGCCCATGGAAAGGATGATCGCGCCATGCTCGGTCATCAGCGAGGGGTCGAAGGTAAAGACCGAATCGGACAGGCCGTCATCTTCCTCGGTCAGCCACTCGATCTCGGCACCGCTGGCCGCCACCAGCTCGGCCAGCCCCTTGTGCTCGAGCGCGGCCCTGTGCGGGTCGAAGCCCGGACCATAATGCCACTCGGCCGCAACAGCGCGGCGCATGGCGCTTGCGGCCGAACGCATCAGCACCCGCCTGAGCGGGGCGGCCATCGACTGCGCTCCATAGGTCTTTTCCAACAGCTTCCTCCAAAAGACTTCCGGCCGCTCCGGGCCAGCGTTCAATAATCCTTGAAAGGGCCTTCGATCAATGGTCCAACACGATGGTTGACGCCGACAACGAGAACGGTCCATCTTGGCAGGAAACATCGGTCGGTGGCGGGTAATGGGTGAGGAATTGCGACGACGACCGCTTGCTGCGTCTTCAACGGCGGCGAGGCGGTGATGGGCGCAAGCGCTGAATCGGCGGCCGGATCGGAAGCGCGGGCCATCGCCCCCGAGGCGATCCACGTCGAGAACCTGCACAAGAAATTCGGCGACCTGCACGTGCTGAAAGGCGTCTCGCTGTCGGCGCGCGACGGCGACGTCATCGCCATCATCGGCGGCTCCGGCTCCGGCAAGTCCACGCTGCTGCGCTGCATCAACTGCCTGGAGAACCCGACCAGCGGCGTCGTTCGCGTCAACGGCGAAGAAATCCGCATGAAGGCCGACAGCCACGGCAACACCCAGCCCGCCGACCGCAGGCAGATCGAGCGCATCCGCTCGCGCCTCGGCATGGTGTTCCAGAACTTCAACCTGTGGAGCCACATGACGCTCCTGGAAAACGTCATCGAGGTTCCGGTGCATGTGCTGGGCGTCAAGCCCGAGGTCGCGACCGCCGAGGCGGAAAAGCTGCTCGCCCGCGTCGGGCTCGCCGAAAAGCGCGACGTCTACCCGGCCTACCTGTCCGGCGGCCAGCAGCAGCGCGGGGCGATCGCGCGCGCGCTCGCCATCCAGCCGCGCGTCATGCTGTTCGACGAGCCGACCTCGGCGCTCGACCCGGAACTGGTCGGCGAGGTGCTGAAAGTCATCGGCGACCTCGCGCGCGAAGGCCGCACCATGGTGCTGGTGACGCATGAAATGAAGTTCGCCCGCGAGGTCGCGACGCATGTCGTCTACCTCTACAACGGCGTGGTCGAGGAAGAAGGCCCGCCGGACGCGATCTTCAACGCCCCCAGGTCCGAGCGGCTGAAGCAATTCATCCGCAACATCGGGTGAGCGGCAAAGACAACGGGAACAAACTCAACCAAGTGGGAGAATGGACGATGAAGACTTTCCTGAAAATAACGGCGGCCGCCGCCGTGTTCGCGCTGGCCGGGGCGTTTTCGGCGAGCGCCGAGCAGATCAAGGTCGGTTTTTCGCCGGAAGCCTATCCGCCCTTCTACACGCAGGATTCGTCGGGCAACTGGACCGGCTGGGAAGTCGACATCACCAAGGCGATCTGCGAGGAAGCCAAGCTCGACTGCGTGCTGACGCCGATCCCGTGGGACGGCCTGATCCCGGCGCTGAAGACCAAGAAGATCGACGCCATCATGAACTCGATGTCGATCACCGCCGAGCGAGAGAAGGAAATCGACTTCTCCGACAAATACTATAACACGCCGACCGCGATCATCGGGCCGAAGAGCGAGAAGTTCGACGCCACGCCGGAAGGCATCAAGGGCAAGATCCTCGGCGTGCAGGTTTCGACCGTGCATGCCGCCTATGCCAAGAAGCATTTCGCCGACGTCGCCTCGGAGATCAAGGAATACCAGACGCAGGACGAAGCCAACCAGGACCTCGTCGCCGGACGCATCGACGCCACGCAGGCCGACTCGATCGCGCTGGACGCCTTTCTCAAGTCCGACCAGGGCAAGGAATGCTGCGACCTCAAGGGCTATGTCGCTCCCGACCTCGAAGTGCTCGGACCCGGCGTCGGCGCCGGCGTGCGCAAGGGCGATACCGAGCTGAAGGACAAGATCAACGCCGCCATCAAGGCGGTCCGCGCCAACGGCAAGTACCAGGAAGTCACCAAGAAGTACTTCGACTTCGACATCTACGGCGACGAGACGGCCGCCAACTGACCCCATGGCCGCCGGCCGGCCGACCTGCTTGCGGGCAGGCGGCCGGCCGACGGCCCAAGGGCTGTCGTGCCTGTTCCAGCCATCCATGCCGGACGAGCCGCCCGGCATGGGAGTTGAAGACGAGGAACTACCCTGACCGATATTCTTGCCGCTGCCTTTGGAAGCAGCACTCTGGCGCTGTTGTCGCTTTCGCCGCCCGGCTGGGGCGCGAACCTCCTGATCGGCCTTCTCAAATCGATCGAGATCGCCGCGGGCGCGTTCGGGCTCGGTCTTCTGATCGGCATCTGCGGCGCCTACGGCAAGCTTTACGGCGGGCCGGTGGTGCGCGACCTGTTCGAGGTCTACACCACCGTGGTGCGCGCCGTTCCCGAACTGGTGCTGATCCTGCTGCTCTATTATGCGGGAACCGACCTCGTTAACCAGCTTCTCGCCCTGTTCGGCCATGCCCCGGTGGACATCAACGGCCTGGTGGCCGGCATCGGCGTGCTGGGCGTGGTGCAGGGCGCCTATTCCACCGAGGTGCTGCGCGGGGCGATCCTTGCCATTCCGCAGGGCCAGATCGAGGCGGCAAGGGCCTACGGCATGCCGCCGCGCCTGTTGCTGCGGCGAATCACGCTGCCGGCAATGCTGCCCTACGCCATTCCCGGCCTCGCCAATCTGTGGCTGATCGCCACCAAGGACACCGCGCTCCTGGCCATCGTCGGCTTCAGCGAACTCACCCAGACGACGCGGCTGGCGGCGGGCGCCACCAAGGCCTACCTCACCTTCTTTGTCGCGGCCGGCATCCTCTACCTGGCGCTGACGCTGGTCTCGAACTTCTTCATCGCCCGCATCGAGCGGCGGGCGCGGCGCGGCATGCCCTCGCTCAAGGATGCGCACTGATGGCCGCGGCCGGCGAAAACCCGATCGTGCGGGCCACGGCGCAAACCTCGCTGTGGCTGCAGCCGCACCGCATCGTCATGATCGCGATCGCGCTCGCCCTCATCGTGGCCGCCGTGCTGTTCATGCGCTGGGACTGGCTGCCGAAATACCTGCCGCTGGCGCTGGAAGGCATCTGGCGCACGCTGTGGCTGCTGGTCGTCACCTGCCTGCTCGGCATCGGGCTCGCCATCCCGCTCGGCCTCGCGCAGGCGGCCGGCCCGGTCTGGCTCGCCGCCCCGGCGCGCGCCTTCTGCACGGTCATCCGCGGCACGCCGCTGCTGCTGCAACTTTGGCTGCTCTATTACGGGCTGGGCTCGCTGTTCCCGCAGTTCCCTTGGATACGCGAGTCCTTCCTGTGGCCATATCTGCGGCAAGCATGGCCCTATGGCGTGCTGTCGCTGACGCTGTCCTATGCCGGCTATGAGGGCGAGGTGATGCGAGGCGCCTTCGCCGGCGTGCCGCGCGGCCAGCTGGAGGCCGCGCGCGCCTTCGGCATGAGCCGCTGGACCACGTTCCGCCGCATCTGGCTAAAGCAGGCGCTCTACCGGGCGCTGCCGACGCTGACCGGCGAAACCGTGCTGCAACTGAAGGCGACGCCGCTGGTCGCCACCATCACCATGGTCGACATCTATTCGGTCGCCTCGCGGGTGCGGCAGGAAACCTTCATCACCTACGAACCCTTGCTGCTTCTGGCCGCCGTCTATATGGCGGTGACCGGCATCCTCGTCTTCGTCTTCCGCAAGGTGGAAGCGCGCATGCCCAACCGTATCGGCTGAACGCCAGGATCGACGCCATGCAACTCAGTCTCGACCAGGCAAGCGGCCTGTGCCGCATGGCGGCGCTGGGGGCCGGAGCCAGCGAGGAGGCGGCGCAGTCGCTGGCGGCGGCCACGGTCGCCGCCGAGGCCGAAGGCAACGCGGTCGTCGGCTTCGCCCATCTCATCGACTATCTGGAAGCGCTGGAGGCCGGGCGCATCGACGGCAAGGCCGAACCGGTGGTGAGCCGGCCGGCGCTGGCGCTCTACCTGTGCGACGGGCGCGGCGGCATCCCGCAGACCGGCTTCGACCGCTGCGCCGACGACCTCGCCAAGGCGGCAAAGCTGTTCGGCATCGCCGCCTTCTCGCAGAAGAACGCCTATACCTGCGGCGCGCTCGGCTATTTCACCCGGCGGCTGGCCGAACATGGGCTGGTTTCGCTCGCCGCCACCAACGGCCCGGCGCTGATGGCCGGCGCGGGCTCCACCAGGCCGGTCTACTGCACCAACCCGCTGTCCTTCGCGGCCCCCTCGGCAAACGGGGCGCCGCTGGTCATCGACCAGTCCTCCAGCGCCACCGCCTTTGTCGCCATCCGCCAGGCGGCGGAAGCCGGGGAAAAAATCCCGGAAGGCTGGGCGCTGGATGCGGCCGGCGAACCGACCACCGATCCGCAGGCGGCGATGAAGGGCGCGCTGCTCGCCTTCGGCGGCAACCGGGGCGCCAATCTCGCGCTGATGGTCGAGGTGCTGGCGGCCGGGCTGTCCGGAGCCAACTGGTCGCTCGATGCCCCGCCCTTCGACAGGGGAACGCGAGGCCCGGCAACCGGCCTGTTCATCCTCGCCATCGAGCCGAAGCTGCTTGAAGCGGATTTCGAACATCGCATCGCCCGCCATCTCGACCGGCTGCGGCGGCAGTACGGGGTGCATATTCCCGGCAGCAAGGGCGCCGAAGCCACGCGAAAAGCCGCCACGCACGGCATCAGCGTGCCCACGGATATCGTGCGGCGCGTTTCCGAATTCGCCGAGCGCCATTCCTCCTGACGGCCGCACGGCGGTGGCCGATAAAATCAAGTTCATTTGACTGTGAAGAACCGATCGGTGCGCTAACGCGGCACGAACAACAGGAACACAAGGTCGATGACGTCCCAAAACTCCCGCCAGACCCTGATCATCCCGGCCCTCGGCGGCCTTTACGCAAGACTGAACGACGGCGTGGAAACGCTGCTGCGCGTCATTGCCGGCGGCTTTCTCGCCGTCCACGGATCGGGCAAGATCGTCGACCCGTTCGGCGCCAGCGAGATGGTCGAGGGTCTCGGCTTCTATCCCGGTGCTTTCTGGTCGCCGCTGCTGGCGGCCACCGAATTCTTCGGCGGCATCCTGATCGCGCTGGGCCTGTTGACCCGGCCGGCCGCCTTTGCCGGCATGATCGTGCTCCTGGTCACCGTCTGGTTCCATTGGGTGACGATGGGGCAGGGCTTTTCGGGCGCCGAAAAGTCGCTCCTGTGGGCGGCGGCGCTGGCCTTCTTCGTCGTTCGCGGCGGCAACCGCCATTCCATCGACGCGCGGCTCGGCAAAGCCTTCTGAAGGCATACGGCAAAGGCCGTCGACGATCCGCCGCCGGCCTTTGCCTTTCCTGAAAAACCGATTATGAAACGGCTTCAGCCAGCCCGCCGGCCAGCCAACGGCCGTGCTGCGGAAGAAAGATCGCCGGAGCCTCGACCATGACCGAAATCCTGGAAACGCCAAAGCTCGTCGTCGTTTTCGGCGGCTCCGGCTTCATCGGGCGGCATGTCGTGCGGGCGCTCGCCATGCGCGGCTATCGCATCCGCGTCGGCTGCCGCCGCCCGGACCTCGCCGGCCATCTCCAGCCGCTCGGCAATGTCGGCCAGATCCAGCCGGTGCAGGCCAATGTCCGCGTGCGCTGGTCGATCGACCGCGCGGTAGAGGGCGCGGACCACGTCGTCAACCTCGTCGGCATCCTGCATGAGAGCGGCCGCCAGCGCTTCAACACCGTCCACCAGTTCGGCGCCCAGGCCATCGCCGAAGCGGCCCGCGCCGCCGGCGCCGGCCTGACCCATGTCTCGGCGCTGGGCGCGGATGTCCAGTCGCCCTCGGCCTATGCCCGCACCAAGGCACTGGGCGAGCGGGCCGTGCTATCGACCATCCCGGATGCCGTCATCCTGAGCCCGTCGATCGCCTTCGGGCCGGAGGACGGCTTCTTCAACCGCTTCGCGTCCATGGCGCGCTTTTCGCCGGCGCTGCCGCTGATCGGCGGCGGCAATACCCGCTTCCAGCCCGTCTATGCGGCCGATATCGCGGAAGCCGTCGCCCGCTCCGTCGACGGCCTGGTTGCCGGAGGCAAGGTCTACGAACTCGGCGGCCCCAACCAGGTCACGTTCAAGGAATGCATGCAGGAACTGCTGGCGATCACCGATCGCAAGCGCCTCCTGGTGCCTCTGCCGTGGTGGCTGGCCGACTTCATGGCGTTCTTCCTCGGTCTGTTGCCCAAGCCGCTGCTCACCCGGGACCAGGTGACGCAGTTGCGCGCCCACAACGTCGTCTCCGCGGAAGCCGACAGGGAAGGCCGGACGCTGGCCGGGCTCGGCATCCAGGCGCGCTCGCTCGGCGCGATCCTGCCGAGCTACCTGTGGCGCTTCCGCGCGGCCGGGCAGTTCCAGCGCAAGACCGCCGGCTGAAAATCCTTCGGAGCCTGTTTCGAAATTCGCCGTGGCGAGCCATCAGATGGCCGTCAAGGTGCCTTCAAACGGGCCCTCAGCCCCAGATCAGAAGCCCGGCCAGACCCAGGCAGCCGATGACGAGCCGCCACCAGCCGAACAGCGCGTAGCCGTGGCGTGAGACGTAGTCGAGCAGGTAGCGCACCACGAACAGCGCCGAGACGAAGGCCGCCACGAAGCCGATGCCGATCAGCGACAGGTCGGAGCCGGTCAGGATGTGCCGGTTCTTGAACAGATCGAGCGCAAAGGCGCCGACCATGGTCGGCATGGCGAGGAAGAACGAGAACTCCGCCGCCGCCCTTTTCTCCACGCCGAGCAGCATGGCGCCGACGATGGTCGCGCCGGAACGCGAGGTCCCCGGGATCATCGCCAGGCACTGGAAAAGCCCGATCTCGATATAGCGGCGCGGCGGGAAGCGCTCGACGTCGCGGTAGACCGGCTTCAGGTCCATGCGGTCCACCCACAACAGCACGATGCCGCCGATGATGAGCATGGTGCAGATCAGTTTCGGCGATTCGAACAGCACCGTCTTGATGAAATCGTGCGCCAGCATGCCGATGACGGCGGCGGGCAGGAAGGCGAGCACGATGCCGAGGACGAAATGCCGGGTCAGCCGGTCATGCCGGAAATCGCGTGCCATCTTCCACAGACGGTGAAAATAGATGCTCAGGATCGCCAGGATGGCGCCGAGTTGGATGAGAATCTCGAACACCTTGCCGGTGGATTTGAAGCCGAGGAAATGACCGGCGAGCAGGATATGTCCCGTCGAAGACACCGGAATGAACTCGGTCAGCCCCTCGATCAGGCCGAGAATCAGCGCTCCAACGATGGTATGGGTTTCCATGGAACCTCGCGCAGGGATTCGCGTGTACAGGGCTTGCTTGTCATGTCGCGGAACTCACCCTATAGGTCGCAGGACATGACGGCCCCTGAATCGGGCCGCCAAGCTTTATCGGCGCGAGCGGCGATTCGCCAGAGCGCTTTTTTTCACGCTGGACCATGCTGACGCTTTTCCATCATCCCATGTTCGCATCTTGTCGATTCGTTCGCCTCGCCTTCGGCGAGTATGGCGAGGAACTGGCGCTGATCGAGGAAAAGCCGTGGACGCGACGCAAGGAATTCCTGGCGCTCAACCCCGCCGGCAGCCTGCCGATCCTGCTGGCCGAGGGCGACGTGCCCATCGTCGGCGCCAGCGTCATCGCCGAATATCTGGACGAGACGCGCGGCGTTTTGAAGCGCGAGCGCCGGCTGTTCGCCGAGGACCCGATGGAGCGGGCCGAAATCCGCCGCCTGACCGACTGGTACCTGACCAAGACCGAAAGCGAGGTCACCCGGCATCTGGTGCGCGAACGGGTGCTGAAGCCGATGATGCCGGAATCCGCCGGCGGCGGCTCGCCCGATTCGGCGGCGATCCGGGCGGCGCGCGCCAATGTGCGCCAGCACCTGAAATACACCAACTGGCTGGCCGGCACCCGGCCCTGGCTCGCCGGCAACAAGGTGACCTATGCCGATCTCGCTGCCGCCGCGGCGCTGTCGGTGCTCGACTATCTCGGCGAGGTCGACTGGCGCGAGAACCACGCGGCGCGCGAATGGTATACGCGGGTCAAGTCGCGCCCCTCGTTCCGGCCGCTGCTCGCCGACCGGGTGCGCGGCCTCACCCCGGTATCGCATTATGCGGACCTCGACTTCTGATCCAGCCAAGCTGCGCGCGCTGATCGACCGCGAGGCCGAGGCCGCCGGCTTCGATGCCGTCGCGGTCACGACGCCGGACGCGATCCCGCAGGCACCGGCCCGGCTGGCCGCCTTCGTCGAGGCCGGATTCCACGGCTCCATGGGCTGGATCGCCGAGACGCTGGAGCGCCGCTCCAGCCCCTCGACACTATGGCCCGAAGTCCGCTCGATCATCGTGCTGGCGATGAACTACGCCCCCGACCACGATCCGCGCGACATTCTTGCGCGCAAGGCGAGCGGCGCCATCTCCGTCTATGCGCGCAACCGCGATTACCACGACGTGATGAAGGGCCGGCTGAAGGAAATCGCCGGCAAGATCGTCGCCCGGGCCGGCGGCGACGTAAAGGTGTTCGTCGATACTGCACCGGTCATGGAAAAGCCGCTGGCGGGAGCGGCCGGGCTCGGCTGGCAGGGCAAGCACACCAACCTGGTCAGCCGGCAGCACGGCTCGTGGCTGTTCCTCGGCACCATCTTCACCACCGCCGAACTCGTTCCCGACGCGCCGGAAGCCGACCATTGCGGTTCCTGCCGCGCCTGCCTCGACGCCTGCCCGACGAACGCCTTTCCCGCACCCTACAGGCTCGATGCGCGGCGCTGCATCTCCTACCTCACCATCGAGAACAAGGGGCCGATCCCGCTCGAATTCCGGCAGGCCATCGGCAACCATATCTATGGCTGCGACGACTGCCTCGCCGCCTGCCCGTGGAACAAGTTCGCCCACACGGCGCGGGAGGCGAAGCTTTCGGCGCGCGAGGACCTGCGCGATCCGCCGCTGGCCGAACTGCTGCGTCTCGACGACGCCACGTTCCGAACCTTCTTCTCCGGCTCGCCGGTCAAGCGCATCGGCCGCGACCGCTTCATTCGCAACGTGCTGATCGCCGCCGGCAATTCGGAGCAGCCCTCGCTCGTCGCGCCGGCGCGCGCTCTGCTCGGCGACCCGTCGCCGCTGGTGCGCGGCGCGGCCGTCTGGGCGCTGTCGCGGCTGCTGCCGGATGGCGAATTCGCGGCGCTGGCCGGGGAGGCGCTGGCCCGCGAAAGCGACGAAGAGGTTCGCGGCGAATGGCAGGCGGCCAAGGCGGAGGTTCGGGCATGAGCGGCGCAAGGACCTTCATTTTCGGCGCCGGCTACTCCGGCAGGGCCTTCGCCGCGGCAAGTGGCGGCAATCCCGTTTTCGGTACCACCCGGTCGCCGGAAAAATTCGAAGCGCTGCGCCGGGCCGGCATTACGCCGCTGCTGTTCGACGGCACGCTGACCGGCGAGGCCGAAGCGGCGCTTGCGAACACCACGCACCTCGTCGTTTCGGCCGCTCCGTGCGAGGCCGGCGATCCGGTGCTCGCCGCCGCCCGCACCGTCATCGCGGAAAAAATACCGGCGCTGCGCTGGATCGGCTACCTGTCGACCGTCGGCGTCTACGGCGACCGCGGCGGCGGCTGGGTCGATGAGACCAGTGAATGCCGCCCGCTGTCCAGGCGCTCGGCCATGCGGCTAGACGCGGAAGAGGCGTGGCTGGCGCTCGGCCGCCAGATCGGCCGGCCGGTCGCCGTGCTCCGGCTTTCCGGCATCTACGGGCCGGGGCGCAACGCCTTCGTCAGCCTCAGCAACGGCACCGCCAAGCGGCTGGTCAAGCCGGGACAGGTGTTCAACCGCATCCACCGCGACGATATCGCGGGTGCGCTGAAGCATCTTGCCGAGCGCGCGCAAGGCGGCGTCTTCAACGTCACCGACGACTTTCCCAGCCCGCCGCAGGACGTGGTGACCTATGCCGCGCGCCTGATGGGCATCGAGCCGCCGCCCGAAATCCCGTTCGAAACGGCCGAGTTGTCGCCGATGGCTCGCTCTTTCTACGGCGAGAACAAGCGCGTCTCCAACCAGGCCATCAAGCAGGCCGGCTACCGGTTTTCCTTTCCGGACTACCGGTCGGCGCTCGAACGGATGTGGGCCGACGGCTCGTGGAGAAACGAATAAAGATGGCGCTGTCGTTAAGACTTGGATAACCATCACGGCCCAAGGTCGGGGCAACCTCTGGGTCGGGCAAGTTGGGGCACGGCAAGCTGGACACTCGACGATGACATTTTTCTCCCTCTCCCCTCGCAAACGCTGGACGGCGATGCTGCTGGCGGCGGCAACCTCGCTAGGGCTTTCCGGCGCGTCCGCCGGCGCCACCGAACTCGCCAAGGATCTGTTCGGGGCAGAGCGGCTGCCGGCACTCGCCGCGCCGCAATCCATCGGCTTCTATTCCAAGGGCTGCTTCGCCGGCGGCGTGGCGATCGCCACCGACGGCCCGACCTGGCAGGCGATGCGGCTTTCGCGCAACCGCCGCTGGGGCCATCCGGCGATGATCGCGCTGATCGAAAAACTGTCGCGTGACGCCGTTTCCATCGGCTGGCCGGGGCTTTTGCTGGGCGACATCTCGCAGCCGCGCGGCGGGCCGATGCTGACCGGCCACGCCTCACACCAGATCGGCCTCGACGCCGACATCTGGTTCACGCCGATGCCCGACCGGCGCCTCACCGCGAGCGAGCGCGAAAACATGAGCGCCGTATCGCTGGTCAATGAGAAGACCCATCTGGTAAAGAACAATCTGTGGACGCCCGCCCACATGCGGCTGCTCAAGCTGGCAGCCAGCTACCCGGAAGTCGAGCGCATCCTGGTCAACCCCGGCATCAAGAAGAAGCTCTGCGACACCGTGACCGGCGACCGCTCCTGGCTGCACAAGATCCGGCCGTTCTGGGGCCACGACTACCATTTCCACATTCGCATCGGCTGCCAGCCCGGCTCGCCGGACTGCAAGCGGCAGGAGGCGACCCCGAACGACGACGGCTGCGGCAAGCCGCTGGCCTGGTGGTTCACCGAGGAGCCGTGGCGTCCCAACAAGAACCCCGACGCGCCGAAGGCCCGCGACGTCATGACCATGGCCAGCCTGCCCAAGGCCTGCCAGGCGGTGCTCGCCGCGCCGAGCCCGGTTTCGGAGGCCGCCGTGACCTATCCGCGCGGCGGCACGACCGTCATCGCCGCCACGCCCTCGAACACGGTCCGGGCGGCCGTCGCCTTGAGCGATCCGGTGCCCTTCGGCGCCAGCGCATTCGCTCCAACCCCGGAATCCGGCATTCCGCTGCCCTTCCCCCGGCCGGGAAAGTAGCGGCCGGATTCGCCCCGGCGGGCAGAGGTATCCGTCTGGAAATACCCCCACCCCTAGCCCCTCCCCACAAGGGGAAGGGGAATATGGAACGTCGCACCCCTCTGCCCACCTCTTAGAGTGGAGCCCCGTGGGCTCAACAGTCCCCCTCCGCCCTGTGACGAGGGGTTAGCGGTAGGGGTCTCCCCTGCCGATCCGGCCCGCCAATGGCCTTCAATCGATTTATAGCAGGCATTCTTCCGGTTTTTTCGACCTCGCCGCCGCACTTCCGCCGTTGCGCCCCGCTTCGATTCTGCCTAGAGCATCTGCAATCGCAGCGATCGGGACACGAGATGCCGGACAGGAGCCACGACGACACGCCTTTGCGGTTTCCGATCCTTATCGGCGATATCGGCGGCACGAATGCGCGCTTTTCGGTCGTGCTCGACTCGAATTCGGAAGCCTCCGAGCCCGTCATCGTGCAGACCGCCGATTTCGCCACCATCGACGACGCGATCCAGGCGGCGGTCCTCGACCGTTCCTCGGTGCAGCCGAACTCGGCGGTGCTGGCAGTGGCCGGTCCGGTCGAGAGCGACGAAATCCCGCTCACCAACTGCCCGTGGGTCGTCAAGCCGAAGCAGATGCTCGCCGATCTCGGCCTGAGCGACATCGTCGTGCTCAACGATTTCGAGGCGCAGGCGCTCGCCGTCGCCGCCCTCGGCGAGGAGCAGATGGAAAAGATCGGCGGCGGCGCGCCCGAGCCGAACGCCGGACGCGTGGTGCTCGGCCCCGGAACCGGCCTCGGCGTCGCCGGCCTCATCTACGCATTGGGCCGCTGGCTGCCGATTCCGGGCGAAGGCGGGCACATGGACATCGGCCCGCGCTCACCGCGCGATTTCGAGGTTTTCCCGCATATCGAGACCATCGAGGGCCGGATTTCGGGCGAACAGATTCTTTGCGGGCGCGGCCTCGTCAACGTCTACCGGGCGGTCGCGGCAGCCGACGGCAAGCCGGCGCCGCTTGCCCGGCCGGCCGAAATCACCGCCGCCGCGCTGGAAAAGTCCGACCCGGTCGCGCAGGAGGCGCTGTCGATCTTCACCACCTGCCTCGGGCGCACCGCCGGCGACCTGGCGCTGGTGTTCATGAGCCGCGGCGGCGTCTTCCTCACCGGCGGCATCGTGCAGAAAATCCTGCCGGCCCTGAAAGAAGGCGGTTTCCGCGCCGCCTTCGAAGACAAGGCCCCGCACAGCGCACTGATGCGCACGCTGCCGGTCTATGTCATCACCCAGCCGCTGGCGGCACTCGCCGGCCTCGCCGCCTTCGCCCGGACGCCCTCGCTGTTCGGGGTGGAAACCCGGGGCCGGCGCTGGCAGAAACCCTGGCCGTGAAGTTTCCATAGGCAAGCCGCCCTCATGCCGCTATGAGGAGCACCGATCGAGGCGCTTGCCACCAAGCGCTGTCAAACAATCAATGGAACGGCCCGTTGAGCCAAAAGACCGGAAACCCGAAGGGAGCCCCGCCGGCGGAGGTGCTGGCGGTGATCCATCGCATCCTCGCCGAGAACGGCCGCGAATATGTCTGGCACTACGTTCTCGCCATCGTCTGCCTGGTAGCGGTGGCGGCCACCACCGCCTTCACCGCGTGGATCATGCGCGACGTGATCGACCAGATCTTCTACAAGCAGCGCGGCGATCTCATCGTGCTCATCTGCGTGACCATCATGGCGGCCTTCGTCATCCGCGGGATCGCAACCTATGGCCAGGCGGTGACGCTCGCCAAGATCGGCAACAACCTGGTCGCCCGCTACCAGCGCCGCATTTTCGACCACCTGATGAAGCTCGGCGTCGGCTTCTTCAACGACACGCGCTCGGGCCGGCTTGCCGCCCAGATCAACCAGAACGTCAGCGGCATCCGCGACCTGCTCGGCATGACGCTGACCTCGGTGGCCCGCGACGCGGTGTCGCTGGTCGGCCTGGTCGCGGTGATGGTGATGCAGGACCCGCTCCTGTCGGTGATGTCGCTGCTGATCGGGCCACCGCTGGTCTACGCCGTCGTCTACCTGATGCGCCGGCTGCGGCGCGCGACGCGCGAATCCGTCCAGATCAATTCGCACCTGATCGGCGCCATGCAGGAGGCGACGCAGGGCATCGCCATCGTCAAGGCCTTCACCATGGAGGAAGTCCTGGCGCGCCGCATCAGCGGGCTCATCGACGGCGCCGAGCAGAAGGCCAACCGCATCGCCCGCGTTTCCGAGCGGCTGAACCCCATCGCCGAAATCCTGGCCGGCCTCGTGGTCGCCGGCGTGATCGGCTATGCCGGCTATCGCTCCAACACCACCGGCCAGCCGCCGGGCGCGGTGTTTTCCTTCATCACCGCCCTGCTGCTCGCCTACGACCCGGCCCGCCGCCTGGCGCGCGTGCAGGTCGGCATGGAGCGCTCGCTGGTCAACGCGCGCATGATCTATGAACTGCTGGACCTCACGCCGCAGCAGGGCGACGCGCCCGGCGCATCCGCCATCAAGGTCGGCAAGGGCGAGGTCCGCTTCGACAACGTCTCCTTCGCCTATTCCCCCGACATCCCCGTCCTGCACGGCCTGAGCTTCACCGCCGAGGCCGGCAAGACCACGGCCATCGTCGGCGCCTCGGGAGCCGGCAAGTCGACGCTGGTGGCGCTGCTCCAGCGCTTCTACGACATCGGCGGCGGCGCCATCGAGATCGACGGGCAGGACATCTCCAAGGTGACGAAACGCTCGCTGCGCCAGTCGATCGCCTATGTATCGCAGCAGCCCTACCTGTTCGAAGGCTCGATCCGCGACAACATCCGCTACGGCCGCCTCGACGCCACCGACGCCGAGATCGAGGAGGCGGCGAGGCTCGCCGCGGCCGACGATTTCATCCGCCAGCAGCCGCTGGGCTACGACACGCCGGTCGGCGAGAACGGGGCGACGCTTTCCGGCGGCCAGCGCCAGCGCGTGTCGATCGCCCGCGCCATCGTGCGGCAGGCGCCGATCCTGCTCCTCGACGAGGCGACCTCCTCGCTCGACAACGAATCGGAAGCGCGCGTGCAGCAGGCGCTGACCGACGCAACCGTCGGGCGCACCACCATCGTCATCGCCCACCGGCTGTCGACGGTGATCAATGCCGACCGCATCGTCGTGCTGGAAAACGGCCGGGTCGCCGAGATGGGGACCCACGCCTCGCTGCTGGCCGACCCGCACAGCGTCTATGCCCGCTTCTACCGGTTGCAGGGCGCCGACGGTCTCGGCCTGGTCGACGCCGCCGGCCCGGCCACCGAAGCGGCGGAGAGCGAGACCAACGCAGCGGAGGCAGAGCGATGAGCGCAATGAACCTGGTCGTGGTCGGGGCCGCGGGCCGCATGGGCCGGACCCTGATCCGCACGATCGCCGAAACCCCCGGAGCGCACCTGTCGGCGGCCATCGAGCGGGCCGGCTCGCCCGACCTCGGCAAGGATGCCGGGGAACTCGCCGGCATCGGCGCCAACGGCATCCTGATCGGCGACGACCCGCTGCCGGCGTTCGCCAAGGCCGACGGAGTCCTCGACTTCACCACGCCGTCTTCCAGCGTCGAGTTTTCCGGCTATGCCGCGCAGGCCCGCATCGTCCATGTCATCGGCACCACCGGCTGCTCGGCCGAGGACGATGCAAGGATCGCTGCCGCCGCGCGCCATGCCACCATCGTCAAGTCCGGCAATATGAGCCTCGGCGTCAACCTGCTCGCCGCGCTGGTGGAGCAGGCGGCGCGGGCGCTGCCCGCCGAGGATTTCGACATCGAGATTCTCGAGATGCACCATCGCCACAAGGTCGATGCCCCGTCCGGGACCGCGCTGCTGCTCGGGCAGGCCGCCGCGGGGGGCCGCGAGATCGACCTCGACGCCAACAGCGTGCGGGTGCGCGACGGCCATACCGGGGCGCGCGAAACCGGCGCGATCGGCTTTGCCACGCTGCGCGGCGGCTCCGTCGTCGGCGAGCATTCCGTGATCCTGGCCGGCGCCGGCGAGCGTATCACGCTCGCCCACCAGGCCGACGAGCGCGCCATCTTCGCGCGCGGTGCGGTCAAGGCAGCACTATGGGCCAATGGCCGCAAACCCGGCCTCTATTCGATGCGCGACGTGCTCGGGCTCGGCTGATCCGAACAGAACCATCACCGAAGGGAGAAAACATGTCACGTACCCTCGTGCTCGTGCGCCACGGCCAGAGCGAATGGAACCTGAAGAACCTGTTCACCGGCTGGCGCGACGTCGACCTGACCGAACAGGGCCATGCCGAGGCCAAGGCAGCGGGACAGAAGCTGAAGGCGCGCGGGCTGAAGTTCGACATCGCCTTCACGTCCGCACTGAAGCGGGCACAGGTGACCTGCCAGCATATTCTCGACGCCGTCGGCCAGGGCGACCTGGAGACCATCCGCAACCAGGCGCTGAACGAGCGCGACTATGGCGACCTTTCCGGCCTCAACAAGGACGACGCGCGCCAGAAGTGGGGCGAGGAGCAGGTCCACATCTGGCGCCGCTCCTACGACGTGCCGCCGCCCGGCGGCGAAAGCCTGAAGGATACCGGCGCGCGTGTCTGGCCCTATTACCTGCACGACCTGCAACCGCACGTCCTGCGCGGCGGGACGGTGCTGGTCACCGCGCACGGCAATTCGCTCCGGGCGCTGATCATGGCGCTCGACGGGGCATCCGGCGAAGAGATCGTCAACCTGGAGCTCGGGACCGGCGTGCCGATCGTCTATACGCTCAACGCCGATTCGACGGTGGCATCCAAGGAAGTGCTGGCCGATTGAGCCGGTATTGCACGGCCAAGCGCTTTTAGCGGCACCGCCGATAAAAAGCGCGTTGACACCGCCCGTTTGCCCGCTTAGATGAGCGCGCACCAGCCCAGATGGCGGAATTGGTAGACGCGCACGGTTCAGGTCCGTGTGCCGCGAGGCGTGGAGGTTCGAGTCCTCTTCTGGGCACCAATTCATTCTGAAAAGCCCTGTGATCTCAATAGATTACAGGGCTTCTTCTTTTTTATATCCCCCTCTGCATCCCCCAAGCCGAAAACTAGCTAAATTCGTTGACGCTCCCGCCTGTCAGCGCGATGGTCGCCTGATGGCGATCAGGAAAAGGGCTCGGCGGTCGCGCGGCTGGTGCCTGCCGACGGGAAAATTATGGCTAACAGGTGGGAATATGTCGACGGGAATGCTGACCGCGAGCTTTGGCTCGTCGAGATAGATCACCCGAGCGGGCAATCGACAACATACTACCAGGGGACGCTTTTCATTCAGGTTGAGCGCGGGCGCCTCAAGGCCCCTGCCGCTCCGATCTTTGAAACTCGCGCCGAAGGGCTGGCTTGGCTAAACGGCGACGCCTGAGCTTTGCTATGCACCGCATAGGTCGCGGAGGGCTTCGGGCAACCGCCGGACTTTTCTTTGTGCGAGTTCCTGCGGAGGGAACCAAACCTGGGTAGCATCCGTTTTGTGCGGCTTTCGGCAGGATAGGAGTGCTATGAGATGAGCAAGTCTATTCAGCTAGTCGCGGTCATTGCGGCTGTAGCTTTTGTGGTGGCTCTGATGATCGGCTTGGTCCCCGATGCTCCAATGGATCAAGTTGCAACTGCCTCGATCGTTCTTGAGTGACCCGCAAAAGCCCGTCGCCGGAGGGGACGGGCGACGGGCTTCTCTCAACTATCCCGGTAGTCATGGCCACACCGGGTTTTTTCTATTCGCTACGGGATGCGGGCCGAGCGAACGCTTTCCAACTGCGATCCGTGGCAAAGGTTCCAAGCGCGATGAAAAAGGCAGTAGCTTTGCTAGGCAGACGGCCTGCCCGACGGGTTACGCCCAAGCTCTCGGACCCACGGCGCCATTTCCGTGAACTATCCGAGCGTCTTCCGCCGACCTTTGGGCTTGCCCACGGAGAATGGCTGGGCCGACTGCTGCTGTGTTAATAAGCCCGGTCTGCCATGTTTCATTGCGCATTCCGCGATAAAGATATGCGGAACAACACGGTTGGCAGCCAAGAGCGTCCCATGAAAAACAGGCCCTTCGGAGAACGCATCCGGTTCGCCCTTTGTGGGGTGAAGGAGGCTTGGCAAAGAGAAAATAGCTTCAGAACACAGGGCGTCGTCGCCATTCTGGTCGTCGTGGGACTTCTAGCCCTCAGAATCCCTTTGACTTGGTCCGCCATCGTCATCTTGGCCGCCGCGCTGGTACTTGCCATGGAATTGACTAACGCTGCCCTTGAAGCAATGATCGACCGGCTTCATCCTGAACGACATGCGGACATTCGCGCGGCAAAGGACATGGCGGCAGGCAGCGTTTTTCTAGCCAGCATAGCAGCCGTTGTCGTCGGCTTGCTCATGCTCTTCTCTCTTTATTCGATCTGGTGAATGCGCCGCTGCCGGCCCACCGTGCGGTCTTGCCCAGTGGCCACACCTTCGCAGCTTCCTCTTTCTTTGGCTTTGTCGCTTGGCTCGTCGTCCTTCGCATGCAATCTGGAGGGTTACGGGCTGTGATCGTTATCGGCGCGTTTGACCGCGGTGAGGATAGCCTTGTTTAAACCTCATTTGACGCTTACCTACTAGCTTCGTTGATTTGGCCGATTTGGCTTTTGCGGTGTCAGAGACCCCGCCATTACCACCGAATTCTCGATAGCGGTTCATTGCGTCAATCTGGCGCGATTGCCGCTCCGTTCGGACTTTGGAATGAATGTCGGAGCTGACCACGGATGTACTGGCAGCTTCAGCATCGTTCCGGTTCGGATGGGAAGGGTGCGGGAGGCGCCTCAGCGAGCTCCTGCGGAGATCGCTGTCGTGACCAGCCGTACCACACAGACCGTCGTCCACTTCTCCACGCCTTTCCGACTGCCCGACTTCGATACGGTACAACCGGCAGGCGACTATCGCGTAGATCATGACGAAGAAGTGATCGAGGGCGCTTCCTGGCTTGCCTGGCGACGGGTCGGCTCTTTTATCCACTTGCCTGGCATTGGGATGCGCGGACTGACGCAGCAGATGGTGCCGATTAATCTGGCGGACCTCGACGCCATACTCGAAAAGGATAAACAACCATGACTTACTCAAGTGCTCGCCGACCGGGCGCCCCTTCGATCCGGCCTGCAGCCGCAACACATCTTTTCGCCTTAGGCCAGATTGTGAGACCGCGTCGCAACTTCGGCACATTCCAAGGGACCGCGGAAACCTACCGCATCACCGGAATTCTCCCTCCGCGGGGAGGGTCGCCTCAATACAGAATTCGCAACGAGGACGAGCGTCATGAGCGGGTGACGACACAGGACGGTCTCGAAGCGGTGCTTAACTCGCAATCAAGCGAAGGCGCAACTCTCATGGAAAGGACGTTTGGCCATGGCCAAGGGACAGAAACGGAGCAACCGCGAAATCAGGAAGCCAAAGCAGGAAAAGGCGCCGCCCAAGCCTGAAGGCGCATTCAGCAACCCAACAAAGCTTGCCACAAAAGACAGCGCTTTGCGTGGCAAGAGCTGAGGACTGCGAAGGGGGAGATCGGCGAGCTAGAATGATGAAGATCGTGATTGAATTCTACCGGACTCGGGATGCCGACGATGCCCATGCCGTCGTCGGTCGTGAAACCGTGGAAGTCAAAGATATCGAGGTGGCCATCGCCGCCGCGCGGCTGTTGGCGCAGACCCTCGATATGCCGCAGTGCCCAGACTCGATGACGATCACCGACGCGAATGGCCAATTGCACTACTCCGGTATCATCGGCCGGGAAGCGGACGAAGGAAGGTAATGACAATGAGTAGGGACACAGCAGAAACTGGAAGGAAGCAGATCGCCGCCGCGATCAGCGTCTGGGAAAACGAAGGTGGTGCGCCGGGCCGCGATCCCGTGCACCATCAATATGGCCGCCGCATCGAAGCTGATCGCTCCTGGACCGTCTATAATGTCTTTACCGGTATCCCGGCATGCCTCGACGGTGATGCCATGACTGGCCTGAGTCGCTTGGAAGCGACACGCGGCATGTCACGTCTGAACCTGCGCCAGGTCGAATGCTGCAGGGAAATCGTGTCTGTTAACAAAGCGGTGGGATGAGGCGATGACCTTGGCATTCCCTAACCCTAGCCGCAGCTTCGATGATGTTCGCAACGGTGTTCGCTTTATCGGCCACGATGGCATGTTCCAAGTGTCATTCCTGGTAGAATCCGATGCTTTGATCCGATCGGGCGGGAGGTTCTGTGAACCTGAGGCCTTAGAGGCCAAGTGTTTAGCGGCTTTCGATATCGCCCGGCCGGAAATCCATCGAGCCGCCAAGAAAGCTTACGCTAAAAGCCGTCGAAAGACCGGCGACGTCTATACTCTCACAGGCGGTGATCTGCTGTAGAGGGCGGCGTTGATCTATGCACGTTCGACCAGAATGCCACGATGAGTGAGGGCGCAATCGGGACGTAGTCAATTAAAGGAGAATGCTGTGTCTTACCTCACTTTCGCACACATGAAGGCGATCGAGAAAATTCTGGCTGAAGTACGGCCGGCTTTGACCCAAGATAGCCATCGTAGGACGGCAGCAACACGCTTTATCATTGACCATTTTAAGGGAGAGGCGTCGGCATCCCCGCGTGCGCTTCTGAGCGAGTACATGGAAGGGCTAGACGCTCGTGAGGGCGCGCTCGCTCAGTGGAACGATGAAGGCGGTGCCACCGGCAAAGCGCCGAGAAGCGAAGCACGTCGCCGGATCGACAATGACACGGATGGAACGCGTCGACGGGCACGGGAAGCGTCCGAGCGGAACCGACTATTATGAGCCGACGAAAGATGAACGGTGCTGACGACCTCTCGTTCGATGCGGATGAGATAGGCGTCTATTGTGATAGATGCGACTATCAGACGAAAAAAAGCATCGGCTGGTTACGAGGGCATATCCAGGTCGAATGTGTGGCCTGTGGAAATATCATCAGCGTCGAAAGTGGAAATTTTCGATTGCCGATACCTAGAACCAGGTAGGCGGATCACGTTCCCGAGCGACGTTTCCCTGAGCCAGCTTTCTTTTTCGGGTCCGGGCTCGGGCGAGTTTCTTCATAGGCAAGCCGTGACAGCCGCAGCCGCGCCGTTTTGGCCTCACGGGCTGCTTTTTCGCTTTCGGTTATTTGCGTCGCCACGGTCGTGGTCACATCGCTCTTCTTTTCCCCGCTGGTAAGCCTCGGCTTGAAAACCCCGTCCGGAATCTTTCTCATCGATCGTCCTTCCAAAAAACGGAAAAGGCCGGGTTTCCCCGACCTTCCCCTATTTGCCTTCATGGTCAGTGCCAGTACATCCGTGGTCAAAGACCAGAAGCGGGACGTTACGCGGCCTGAAGGTTTTCAGCTGCGCTCTTACCGTTGCGATTGTCCTTCACCACATCGAACGAGAGCTTCTGACCCTCAACAACGGTGCGCATGCCGGCGCGTTCGATAGCGGAGATGTGAACGAACACATCCGTGCTGCCGTCTTCCGGCGTGATGAAACCAAAGCCCTTGGTCGAGTTGAAGAATTTTACGGTGCCTGTGATCATGACGATTCCTTTCAATCGGCATAGAAATTCGCCGCTTGGCCGAATGCCAAACGCCGTAGTCTTCGAAATTGAGAGGAAGGTCGGTGAGCGCCGAAGCGCAAAACAAGCTAACAAGCAAAGTCGATTACAGGACCATAGCGATTGATTGTGTTCAGCACAAGGCCGATCTCAAACAGCAGAAACCCGAGCAGGCCCAGCGGGCAGGTCAAGGAAAAGCCGGTACCGTGGCGTGGGGCGAGGTGTCACTCAGGCGCGTGACGGATGTTCCCGTCCCGGCCGCGACGGTAATAGCTGGTGCGTCCGCGATCCCATTTGACTTTGATTTGGTGCTTGTTGGCTTCCACGACTGTGCCACCTTCGGCCGTATCTTTTGTGACGACACGTTGTCCGATCTCTAAGGTGTTGCTTGCGGAGAGTGTCGCGTCCCGAAGAGCCGTCGCCAACGCTTCGGGAGTAGTCGCGCCTTCGCGGAAAAGCTTGAGAGTGAGTTTTCCGGCTGTGTGGTAAGCGGCGCTGTTCCGTCTAATGCCGAATTCTCCGCAATGACTTTGGAGGGCCATGAAGAGCACAGCCAGCTTTTCGCCTTCGGCAATTCCTTTGAACGGCATCCTGCTTCCTCGTTCGTCGGCGGCCTGATCCGTTCCCGTAACCGTCAGGTAGCTGCGCCGTATCGGTCGACCGTCGATGGCTTATCAAAAAGCACACCGTGCCGGGGGCGCGCTCGCTACTCAGGCAAGTCGAACGGCATCGGCGGAGAATCGTTCCAAACGACAAGGCCTTTGCCGAAAGGGGCGTTACCCCCATGGTCATGGCCACACCGGGTTTTCTATTCGCTACGGAATGCCGGACGATCGAATGCCTTCCAACTACGGTCCGCGGCAAAGGTTCCGCAATTCCGCCGCCTCTGCTGATAATTTAACGCAGGCTAAGAATTAAAGTACGGCACGAGAAAAATGATGTAGGGTGACATCGTCGGTGGCCGTTTCAAGGGCGCTGCCGATGAGGGCGGCCATCGTGCCCTAGCCCCAAGCGAAAGGAGGACGCGATGTCTTCCAATAATCTCTCTATTTCCAGAATTGCTGCGATCGACCGCCTCGTGTTGGAGATAAGCGCCTGCGGAACGCCCAGCATTTTTGCACAGCGCGAAGCATCCCACCTTGCCGCCATGCGAAGCATGACGCATTCGATGTCGGATGGTGAGTTGCGCGCCGTTATCTATGATTCCTTGTTCCCTGGTGCCTAATCACTATGGACAGGAAGCCGTTTGAGGTGCCGATTACCGTCTTTTTGGACGGCCCGCGTACGTTTCACATCGTCTCAAGCGTCAGTGATGCGTCCGACTTTCTTTTCGATAACTGGTCAGAGAATGATAGCGAGAAGTGGTCGGCCGCGATGAATATTTGTCATCTCGCTGCTGACGGTATGGTGGAGCGCGAGGTCGCCCGAGCCGCTTTTCTTGAGGCGGCCGACGCGGCTGGGATGAGGGTTTCAGCGATCGTTACCCTATAGGCCGGCGTGACCGACAAAAGAGCCCGCCGGCCGGGGCCAGCGGGCGAAACATTACAAGCCGGATACGATCATTGAAGGTGGTGAACCTTGCTATTGTCAGCCGATGATGCATGTCTGTCCAAGGATGCGGCATGGCTGAGGCGGGGGATGGGGCAACCTTTCTTTGACAACGCCAAGTTCAGGCAAATTGCCGCATCCGCCCTCCACAATTGGAAAAACCCGCCCCGACGAACCGGAGCGGGGCTTGCGCAGAGATTGTCCGAAAATCTAGCCGAAGCTATTCAATCGGGTTTGACCCCGGAACCGGCGGGCGCTGCCGTCACGGCGCCAAGCTTCTCGCGCTTCTGAAGCACAGGCTTCTCATAGGTCTTCTTCTTCACGTTGCCCTCCAGATTGGGATTTACGCGTCGGACTATAGCTGAGCGCTTTTCAGGTGGCTACCGGTGGGGACAAACGACAATAAACCCGCCCCTGCGAGCCCAGCAGGGGTATGGCGTGGCCGTTGCGAGAGTAGAAAAGAAGCGCAATAGGTAACCGCTCTAAGCCAATTTACGTATTTACAGACGAGAAATTCTAAGAAAATATGGTCACCGTCTATATTTTAATAACAGAATTCGATAACAGAAATTCAACCCTAACCGGGGGTTGGTCTGTGAAATTTCTTAGAAAAAAATATCTTGATACCAGTTGGTGGCGATCTGCCTTGGTTTCAAGGTGGTCTAACGCCATAGAGTCTTACCGCTTCTCCCCCTACGAGGCGGAACTAATTGTCAACGACATCCCGTTTGTATTCGCGGTGACAACTCCTCTGGCCAAGAACTGGTACGCGCTCGACGAAAATTTGCACTCCCATGAGATGGATGCGCTTTTCGCGCTCGGCCTGAAAGGTGCGACCGTGTTCGAGTGCGGTGGCCATCATGGACGTGACTGCGTTCTGTTGGCGAAGATGGTTGGAGACGAAGGGCATGTCGTCAGCTTCGAGCCTCATCCGCACAACATTGATGTATTGCGCCGGAATATCGGGCTCAATCAATTACACAACACCATCCCCGTCCATGCGGCGGTCGGCTCCAGGAATGGATCACTCTCCATCCGAGCCCGCTCAAACGCCAAGGTTACAAACCGTGGTGGTATCGAGGTTCCTGTCGTGACGATCGATAATTGGGCCGAAGACCATAGGATGTGGCCTGATGTCATCAAGATCGACGTGGAAGGCTATGAATTCGAAGTCCTGCGTGGAGCTAAAAACGCCCTGAAGCGATCGCCGGCGCTTGCCGTTGAGGTTCATTGCAACATCGTCGAGGAGTTCGGCTCGAAGCCAGAGGATATCTGGGATTTGGTCGATCTGTCCCAATACGACGTCTTCATCCAACGACATGACGGTGTAGCTGTAGAGCCATTGTCCGAGATGGAGCGGCTGGAGGGCCGCCCGCATCTGTTGTTCGTGCCTCACCGGCAGCGCGTTGAGACCTGAACAGCAAAAAGCCCGCCACGAGGCGCAGTTGCGGCCGGAGGACTGACGGAGGCGGGACGAAGGGAGGGGGACAATGCCGACTCTACACGGCCATTTTTTTCATCTGCTGGCGCGTTAGAAGCCCATCGCTAAATCCCCGCATTATTATGAACGGACGAAGCAGCGGGCTTGAGAAGCGGTATCTGATGCGCCGCGTCTCGCCGGTTCTCTGGAGTATGCTTCCTCGGCTTTCATCACTGAAATTCTTCAGATGCTGAGCGAAATTTGGAATGTCATATTCCCGACCGGTGATCACACGAAGAGGAAGGCGGATGGACCCGGCGGAAAAGAATCCTAAGTCGTCCGTTTCCGCTAGGGCGCACGCCAAAAGAACCTCACGGTAAATATTGCCGGGCTGAGAGCTCTGTACGGCATCGTAGTATGCTTTCGTTGTCGTCTGCTGCCAGCTCGACAGGGCCTCCCGGATTCCTTCATCAACGTCGGAAGAACTGACGCCCAGCCGCCCATGTCGAAGGGCCGCCTTGCCGCTCTCCAACGCAAGTAGATGCGTAATGTAAGGCAGTCCCTGAGACAGCCCAACCAATTCGTCGGCAGCCCCTTTGTCTATCGTCATACCTAAGCGATGGAATCCGTTATCCAGAATTTGGCGAACTTCCTCGGCAGACATTCGCGGCATAGGAATTTGGACCAGAGCGCGCTCTACCGATTGGTGTCCCTCCACGAGGCCATCGACTGAATCCGCAACTCCGATCAGTAGTACTGTTGCCGACACTGCGTAGTCTGAAAGCGTTTTGATCGTATCGGCCATCAGAACAGAAACTGCCGGATTGCTGAGCCGATCAAACTCGTCGAAGGCGACGATAAGATTGACCTGTTGTGACAGATTGGACAGGACCCTGCGGATATCGTTAGGCGTCAGCTCTTGGGGTAGCTGGTCAATTAAAGCGGTATCAACTTTCGTCACCTCACCGGTAAAGCCAGCACCTCTCTGTTCATGGGTGTACCGAATATCGGAGAGCGCTTTGCGCCACAAAGACGTGAAAGTATCCGTCCCATCACAGTTTATCCGGGGTACCAACCAACCGCCGGTACCCGCAGGCATGAGCGATTTAATGATGTTTGCGAGCGACGTTTTCCCAACGCCTCTCTCTCCATAAAGAACGGCGTGATAACCGCGCTGAGACGAAGTCGCGAGCACCTTTCGTATCTGCTCAATCCGACCAGCAAACAAGTCCTTCTCATTCACAGGGGAGCCAGGCGTGAAGACGTTGCCGATTTGGAAAAGGAGGGTAGAAAATTTGTCGTCGGTAGCCATTTGATGCCTCTCGCTGCGCAAGGCTCCTAATAACCCGGGGAAAGCACCAAGTAAAGCAATGGCCGCTACAATCCCGCCACCATGGATATCCGGCTCCGGCCGGGGCTTTCATTTCACGGCCCCGCCCATATCCCCCAGACCCTCTTCCCAAAGGTCACCAGCAATCCACCGATGGACGCGGCCACGAAGCTGATGAGCATGATGGCGCCGACGCCGCGCTCTCGCCATCGGCTGAACTCGGCGACTGGTTCCTCGACCTTCTCGAGCCGAGTATCGATCGCCTCGACCTTGGCGTCGGTCGCGTCGATCTTGCGGCCGAGCGTTTCCAGCTTTTCGTAAGTCTGCTTTCGGGACCGCGCCGCCGCGGCCTGCTCGGCAAGCATGAGATCGATCTTGCCTTCCAGTCGGCCGATTGCCCGTTCGTCACTGCCGGTCATTGCAATTCCTTCCGCCGCTTGGCGCTAGCCTTGGTATGCCGATCGCATTCAGCTGCCGTGTAGAGCTTGATCGCGCAGCCCGGCGCCATGGTGCGGTCGATCCTGTTCTGATCGGCCAACGTCTTTCCCTGCGCGCCGGCGAGACTGCTACCGAGCGCCTGGCGTAGCGCCGGCACACCGCTGACGCCGGAAGTCGTACACCCCGCCAGCAGCAACGCAGTCGTCAAAGCTGCGGCCGGCATCGATACCCTTGACCATCGCATCGGCATTTTCCTTCTGGATTTGGGAGCGGACTTCCTCGGCGCCGCGGTGCTTGATGAGTTCGTAGCCGCCCCAGGCTGAGCCGAGGGCGACAGCGATGGCGATCAGGGTGGCGATCACCTTGACGACATCGGGCGAGATGCCGAGCAGGCGTGCGGCAAAGGCGAAGATGCCGGTGGCCACCGCCTCAGCCCTCCACCGCACCACGGATATCCTGCACGGCGGCGATGATCTGTCGGCGCAGCAGGATCACGACGACAAGGCCGCCCAGCGACAGCCCACCAATGGCAAGGATGGTTTGCCAGTCCGCCCCGAGCAGGCCGGCAATGCCAACGCCGCCCGAACCGAAGATCGTCGTCAGCCACCCCCACAGGTTCGTCTTGCTCTTGACCTGCTTCTCGACCGCCTCGGGCACCACCGGCTTTTCGACCTCGACCGGCACCTTGACCTCGACCGTCTGCTTGGGCTGACCCTGCTGGTGCCGGCGGCCAACCTCAGCCAGCGCCGCCTTGACCTGAGACACGGACACGCCCGTGCCCTGCCCGTCGTAATGCCCCTTGCCGTCGGGCTTCGGGATCGAGGCCCATTCCTGCGCGAGATTGCGGATGAGCGTATCGAGCGACAGTCGGCCGGCGAGCCACTTATCGATACCGCGCTGACCCAGCAGGTAACATGCCATCTCGTCTTGGCAGTCGGCGTCGAACTTGCGGGAGCCGGGATAGCGAGAGGGCAACTGCTTGCGGATGGCCCGTAACGTGGTGCGGATGACCTGATACCGTCCGAGCGCCGACGAGTTCAGCCGGCCGTTGTCGGGATCCTTGAGCATGCGGGTCTGGACTGCATCGACCTGATCCAGCGTCATCGACACCAGATCGATGGTCGGCCCCTTGCCCTTGGTCACCTTGCCGTCGAGCATGATGCCGTAGCCCAGCGTCTCGTTATAGCCACGGCCCTTGTCGGTGCCTTCGGAGGTTCCGATGAGATTGAGGACGGGGCGATAAACCCAGTATTTGTCGCGCGCAGCAGCATTCGCCGCGCCGGTGGGCACGTCGTTCATGGTGATGATCCTTTTCGTTTGTCTAATGAAGCAGTGGGGCTATGCTGGCTCTGTCCAGCCTCCAACCCCGTGCTGGGCAGTCTAGGGCCCGGTCGCTTACTCTAGCTTGGCGGCCGGGCTTTCTCGGTGTATGATTACCTCTGCCCGGTTTGCCCAACCCGCCGGGCACCCCAAGGCCCGGCCGCTACCTCCTGTGGCGACTGGGCTTTTCCATTGCCGATTCGGCCAGGGAGAGTATGATCCGCCCGCCGGTTCCTTCATGACCGGCCAACTGAGAGCTCGGCCGCTTACCCCAGTTGGCGACCGGGCTTTTTTGTGAGGTTGGGCCGCTACGTGCCGAAGGCAATGAACGGCAGCACCCGCGCCGTTGCGTCGGCGGTCACGAAATTGACCTCGAAAGAGCCGCTCGCGAAGGCGCTGAATTCGCCGATGTCCGCACCATTCTCGATGTTGAGCCGGGTCGTAGAGCAATAGCCGATTTTGGAAAGGCACCCGCATGAGCCGCCGCCGGTCGCTGTAAGCCAACCTGTGCCATAGCCGCCCCCAGTGACCGTGGTGTTGATCGCGCCAGCGCCGAGCAAGAAGAAGACGCTTTGCGGGGTTATGCCCAAGCCCGACGCTGAAACCCTGCCAGCGCTTGTTGGCGACGAGATCGACCCAGCCTTGGTGGTCAATGAGCCATTGAACCGCCACGCCGCGTAAAGAACATCTCTTTCTTCGGCAACGCTCCACGCCAATGACAAATCTGGACCGGAGAAACTAGCAGAGGCGGTGTTGGCTGCAGAAGATGATGTCCTGAAAGCCCCAACCGCTTTATCGTTGGCACGCCCGTTTCCTGATCCGGAAATCAACATCCTGCCAACATCGAACTGGGTTGGCCCGCCATCGTTAATTACAAATCCGGTAGACTGGTTGGCGTTTGAGGCCGAACCTGGCGCCGCGATTGACGCCTCAGTGAATATCACGGCATCAGGCGTGAAGGGCAGCGTCGAGGTTGTCGTACCGTCCGTTTCGCCGTTGATGATACCAACGGCCGCATCGCAGTCAGCGCCGGCAAAGAACATCGCGAAGCCGCGTTTGCTTTGCAGCTCGGTCGTGAGTGTCGTGATGTTGACCGTAACCTGTCCGGTGCCGAACGAAACAAACGCCGCCTCCAGTTGGGTGGTTGCCAACGCATTGATTTCCAGCATGCAGGCGCCGATTGAATATCCTCGCCGACCGTTGTTTTGCGCCCCGACAGATGAATTGAACGCGGCGGCATGAGTCACACCGTCGCTGGCACCTGCCATATGGAATCCATCTTCGCCCGCCGCAGTGTGACCAGTTTCCGACACCTCTGCGTTCGACAAAAAGAAGACGACCATCTTGGGCGTCAACCCGCCGAGGTCGGGACAGGAGATCGTGAAATTGCCGGTGACCGTCGGAATTTGGAAATTCGCGAAACCGACTTTCGCGGAGGCGGCGACAGGCGAATACGTCAACGTCGCCGCTTTCCCCGCCAACGCAAAACTCCCCGCCGACGCACCAAGGCGAAGCGACCGCAGGAACGTCGCAGCCTGACCGTTGAGAGCGAAGGAGCCGGCACCGCCCGCCATCATCTTGCCGAGCCGGAACGCGGCATCGTTCCCGGTGAAGCTGAACGATCCAGGGGAAGCAAGGATCAGCAGCGACCGCAGCAGATTGGCATCGGCGCCGGTGACGACGAAGTTGCCCGTTCCCGCGATCATCTCGCCATTGGCGACCACGGTCAGGTTGGCGTCATTGCCGGCAAGCGCAATCGTGCCGGTCGCCGTTTTGAGGACCAGAGCCCGTTTGAGCAGCGCATCCTGGCCGGCCAGCGTGAACGCGCCAGCGCCGGCAGGCAAGGTATAGCTGCTTGCGCCGCCGGCCGACCACACTTCGCGCGAGCCGGCATAGATCTTCTGCACCGGCAGCGATCCATAATAGACCGCCGCGACGGTGAGCGAACCGAAGGAGAGAGCCATGATCAGGCGAGCGTCAGGACGCCATTGGTATTGTCGAAATCGAGGGTGAGGCTCTCGCCGTCCGCCAGCGTGAGTGCGGTGCCGTAATCATACCAGCCGATCAGTTCGTCGTTGGCGGCCGTGTCGTTGTAGATCACGACGTAGCGGAACGCCGCGACCGCGCCGCCGGAGGCGGTCAAGGTCTTGTCGGCGATGACCAGCTTGTAGGTTCCCGACGCCTGCGCCGAGGACGAAACCGTCAGCGTGCGGCTCGACAGGTTCGTGTAGCTGATCTGGGTGAGATCGGCGAGGACGGTGTTCGTCGCCACCGGCGCGTTTGCCGCGGCGCAGAGCGCGATCGTCAGCGTGTCGGAGTCGAGGTTGTGCACTTTCTCGGCGAGCGCCTCGACGAAGGAATTGAACTTGTTGAACGATGCCAAGGTAGGTCTCCTTAAACGGTGAGATAGGTGGCGCCGGCGGACGGCAGGGAAAGCGCGGCGTACTCGGCCGCCGACATGGCGAAGATCGGCGAGCCCAGCCAGCGGACATTGACGCCGTTGCTGCGAATGGTGGCCTGCTGGCCTTCGAGGCCGGACAGCGATGCATCAGCCGATTTCGGCGGAATGACCGGGGCGCTTGCGGCCTGGCCCGAGATCGAGACCGTTACCTCCTTGTCGGTCGTGTTGACGAAGGTCACGACGCGCTGGGAAGCCGGAACCGTCAGGACATGATTGCCCGATGGGGTCCCGGTCAGCAGGATGATTGCGCCATCGTAGAACTGCGCCGCCGTCAACGTGGACGCCGTTCCGACCAGGGCAAAGCCCGACGTGCCGAGCACCGCGGTCTCGACCCTGTTGATCCGGTCGTTGATCGCGGTGACGACATTGGACGACGCCGCAACGTCGGTTGCGGTCGTGATCTTCTTCTCGACTGTCATGTGATCCTCAGAAGGTCAGGGATGCCCTGTGGCCCCGCAGCGAGCCGCCAAGGCCCATCTGGTAGATGTGGGCGGCATCGGCGCCGGGATAGGCGCCGGTGTCGTAGCCGACTTCGTTGTCGGCCGCTTCCAGCGTGGTCATCACGGTCGATCCGGCCACGATGTCGACCTCGAAGGCGAGAGCGGCTTCGGAATAGCCTGCCGTCTCGCCGTGGAGCGCTCGCATCGGGTCAAGACGCTCCCGGAACTCCCATGTGAGGGTCCGGGTCGATCCGGCATCGGAATAGGCCGGCTCGACCGGCGCAAAAGGCTTTTCCGCCTCGCCTGAAGCGATGACCTTGTGCGTCACCAGCATGCCGGCGCTGAATATCGTCGCCCCGCCCTTGTAGTAGACCGGATCTTTGAGCAGGCCGGCATCATTGACAAACGGCAACACCTCGCCCGGTCGAAGCCAGATCAGCCGGTCACCCACAGTGAGTTCGGACAGGTAGGCCTCGGTTCCCCGTACGCCCCAGACAGGCTGGCCGAGGACAGCGCTGTCACCCGTGACCTGCACGGTACCGAAGGATACCAGCACCCATCGCCCACTGCCGCCCACGGCGCACAGGACGGCATTCTGGTACCGCGCCGCCTCGTCGACGCTCGCCAGTGCCCCGATATCGCCGGAGGTAACCTTGACCGTCAGGGTGCCGTCGTAGTCCGTGGCGAAACCGTTATCCCGGTTTCGGTCGATCGCCGTCACGGTTCCCGCGACCGGCGCGATGTCGCGCGCGAAGCCGAACGTGGTGAACTCGGCGCCGGTGTCGCTTTTCATGGCGCGGCTCGACGGAAGGTTGGCAGCCCCCGAGCCGATCAGCATCGCGTAGCCGCGCAAGCCGGCACCGGCCGTATCGTCCGCATCCCTGATCAGGGCCGTGTCGAGGATCACCAGTTCCAGATTGTACGAAACATCCTGCACCGCGACCGTGATCAACCCCGAGCCGACAAAAGTGCTTTCGATGGACTGCGCGAACTCCAGAGCGACGATGTCCTGGGAGAAATCGTCGCCATGAAGATCGGATTGCACCACCTCGGCGACGACGGTGATCTCGTCGTTGGGGCCATAGGGAAACTGGATGGTGGAGGCGGGACTGACCGCCAGTTCCGAGGGCATCAGACCAAGCTCATATTGCCTGGCCTGAAACTCGCTGTCGATGACGATACGCTCGACCTGCCTCGATGCTTGCGCAACCGTCATGACCAGCGCGGTCGAAAATTCCTCCATCCGGTTGGACGCCAGCACCTCGAAGACGCTGTTGGGCCGGGAGAACCGCACCGTGTTCTCGATGTAGCCGGCATCGGGATCGATGAAGCGCAATGCACCGCTCTCGATCGCGGAATCCAGATCGGATTGCGTTTGCCGGATGCTGGTGTCGCCACGCTGGACAAGACTGTCATTGCCCAGCACACGGTCGATCGGCCGCGACCCATCCCTTGCCGGCAGGATGAAATTCAGCTTGCCGCCGTCGTGAACCTTGCGGACACCGAGCGTGGCGCAGACATTGTCCATGATCTCGGCAACGGTCGTGTCCGAGCGAATGGCGAGGCCCGAGCATTCGTTGCCGGGAAATCCAGCGAAAGTCAGGTCCGCCGCGTCATAGTCGCCGTTATAGGTCGCCAGCGCCGTGAGAATGTCGATGGCGTCGACGCTGTCGGGCGTTAC
Source organism: Aquamicrobium soli (assembly GCF_042646345.1). Taxonomy (NCBI): domain Bacteria; kingdom Pseudomonadati; phylum Pseudomonadota; class Alphaproteobacteria; order Hyphomicrobiales; family Phyllobacteriaceae; genus Aquamicrobium; species Aquamicrobium soli. Next base: position 201,223 of record NZ_JBHRTK010000009.1, read on the forward strand.
ATCGCCGAACTTGACGATCAGCACCGTGCCTGACGTGCTTCCCGGCTCGACCAGCCAGCCCTTGCTCTGATTGTAGGACGCCGCTTCTGGCCAGCTTCCATCGTAGAGAGTGGATGCGGAGCCATCCGACAGATCCACAAGCTGCGAAACGCCGGACAGGTCCGAAATGCGCATATAGCCGGGGCGCAGCACGTCCTGCGTCACCACCTCGTCGGAGTTCATCTCGCCATAGGTGGAAAGCGCCGCATCCCAACGCTGCACCGACGTGCCAAGATCGTAGCTGACGACATGGCTGTCGGCCCGGGTATAGACCAGCGCGTTGTTGGCGGCGTCATAGAACAGGCCCGTAGGGCTCGACGATACGGCAGACGTGACTGGCGCAACCGCCGAGACGCCGCTTTCGGTGACCTGGCAGCGATAGATTTCGGGCTTGCCGGATTCGCAGAAGAAGGCTGTAGCCGTACCGCCGCCGACAGGCCCCCAGGCCCAGCTTTGCAGTTCCTGCCACGCCCCGCTCCTGACCGGAGCCACACCTGGCCCTGCGATCCATTGCAGCGTGCCGTTGGTGACGTCGGCGAGCGCCACCATGGCGTCGTTGTTCGCCGCCGCCCCGCCGGTGACGAAGGGATGGCAGACGATGGCATATTTCGTCGCCGCACCGGAAGACAGCATGGCCGACGAGATGATGCCGGCAGGCTCATAGATTGTCGAGCCGAGCGTCTGCGCCGCTAGCCTGACCGCCGTACCCTGCCGCGTGTCTATCAGCACCAGGCCTTGATAGGCGCCGTTCTGGCAGACGCCAGCGACGAAATCCGAGCCGGAGAGCGCGGTCAGGCTGTAGAAAAAATCGTAGCCGAAAGCCGGCAGCGCGGCGCGGCGGATTTCTTCCTGCGTCCGGATATCCGTGGTGACGACGATCGCGCCGTCTTCGGTAAGGACCGTCTGATAGGCGATGTTGAGACCGTGATCGACCGCCGAAACGCCCTGAAAGCCGCCCGGCTCATCATCGATCAGGGTGCTTTCATCTTCGCTGGCTTCCTGCGCCGTGGTGGCTGAGGACCAGACGGCGGTGAAAGGCGGCAGGTCGTTCGCCGAGGCCGCGAAAGGCGCGATGTCGAAATTCTCCAGCACGATATATGCCAGGCCCGGAAAACAGGATGCCCGGTTTCCGAGCGCCTTCCTGACCGCAGGATCGGGCGCGGTCTGGTCGCCGCGATAGATGCGCAGGCCCTTGAGTGACTTCTTCGGCGCCCGCGAGCTGAAAATCACCTGATCCTTGCACCTCAGTTCCAGCATGTCGGCCGGACCGGCGAGATCGGTCTGCAGGAAGGCGAGCACGAGCGTGGTGACAAGCTTCGGCGCCGGTGCCGATCCGCCGGCATCGCTCCCCCAGCCGCCCCACTGGCCGCCGGCGCTGCCGTTATCGTCGGTCGCGGCAAAGATGCCTCCCCATCCGCCGTCGCCGGACGTTGCCGGGGCCGATTTGACACCACCGAACTTGTCACGGTCGATGATGAGGTAACCGGCAAACATGTCGGTGCCGACAAGTTTTGGAATTTTCTCCCCGAGCGGGCTCGATCCGTCCTCGGCCTGCTCGCGTGCCGTCTTGGCATCCGCGCCATAACCGCCATTCCACAGGCGCATGGTCGCGGTGGCCTGGGCGGCTGTCTGGCCATAGCCGGTGTTGCTCTGCCGATAGGTGCCGTAGCCGGTGCGAGCGGTGTAGCTGTAGCCATCCCCGCTGTTGGGGGCAGGTCCGATGCCTGTAGCCATTTCCTACCCCCAGGACCCGCCGCCGCCATAACCGCCGCCCCAACCGGTGGAGCTCTGGTCCGTGTCCGGCATCTGTTCGACCGCGGGAATGCTGATCTTGTCGTCCGGCAAGTCGGAAAAGCCGAGACGGCGGGTCAGATTGTTGTATCGCCCGCACCCGGCGGCGCCTTCGGACTTGTCACAGCCCGGCCGAAGCTGGGCCGCATCGCCGGCAGCGAGCGGACGTTTAAGCGGCGAGAAGAGTTTCAGCATGCCGGTGGACAGCGCCCAGTCGCGGATATCGTAGGCAAGCCCGGCATTCTGACCTGAGGTGAACTTGATCGCGCCGAGATTGTAATAATCGTCGGCCTGCGTCGCCCCCGAGATCACAACCGTGTTCGCATCGGCGCTGGAAACGACCACGACATCGACGGTGAGCGGAACCAGATCGACGCCGCAGCCACTGTCGCCGAACCTGTGCTGGCAGCCCGGTTCGAACGTGCTCAACACCAGTTGTCGGTCGCGGCGCTCGAGGCTGACCAGCTCGAAGCTGGCATTGCCTTCCCGTGTCGTGGAGACCTGGCCGATACGCCATTTCGAGGCCGGAACGTGGGAGGCCCCGGACACGAAGTCGACGACGATCAGTTCCACCGGCCGGCCCGACACAAGGCCGGTAACCGCCTCGGTAAAGGTGATCAGCCCCTGTCCCGAAAGGCCTCGATCGATGTCAACCGTGGGCGGTTCCGACCCGTTGGTTTCGCGAAGGCCGGAAACCTGGAATCCCGGCCAGCCAGCATAATCGTGACCGCCAAAGGGAAAAGCGGCGGCGCCAAAGGAATTGAACCGCCTGACCGATCCATCGGCGAAGGTGATGGCCATGAGCCAGCCGAGCGTCGTCGCATCCTTGGCGACGGATGCCTGCATGCCTGTAGAAAGAGCGCGGCTCACGGATCCATGACCTCGTAGCAATCCAGCGCCGAGGTCGTGCCGAAGGCGGCATTGGCGGCACTGACGCGGATATAGAGCTCGTCCTGCGCGTAGCGGACCGGCGTGTAGAACTGCCCGCTCCAGCGCAGTTCAGAACCGTCGGCTGGCGCAACATCGAACACGATCCGGCCGTCGGCGAAGTTGTATGCCGTCGTCTCCGAGCCGCCGACCGTCACCACGAGGCTGGAAAGGTCCGGCAGAACGATCGGCCGGACATACGTCCCGTAAGCTTTTGTCAGGCCGAACGTCGTTTCCACACCATCGCCGGTTCCGAACACCTCGTCACTCGCCTTGTAGTCCGACCAGTCTTTGAGCGGGAAAGACCGCAAGCCGCCCTGTCGCGCGTTGAAGTGCGCCAGCAGCTCGTGCAGGAATTCCATCCGCGTTTCCGCGCCGGTGAAGCGGAAATTGCGGAAGGGAACGGTACGCAGCTGATTGGTCACGGTGCGCCCCGATACCGAATGGACGCGCGAATTCGCCCATGCCGGACCGCCCTCGAAGCCGACCGCGAGATGATCGGCAAGGATTGCTGCAGGATCGTCAACCATGGAGACGCGGTCCCATCGCCGAGCGGATGCGGCTGACAAACTCGTCGGCCGCGGCGCGGCCGGCTACCTGCGCCTGGCGCGGATCGGCGCCGGCCGGCAGGTTGATATGGATGTCACCAAAGCTGATGGTATCGCCGCCTCGGCCTTCCCCGGCCCGATCCATGGCGTCGACCACCGCCTTGCGCTGCTGCGGCGTATGGATCGAGATCGTCTCGTCCGGCCGGGTCATCATCTGGATGAAGCGCGTATCGGAGGAGCCCGAGCCGCTGGGAGCTATCGTTCCGCCCGTGGCGAAGTGCTCGTAGTAGCCGAGATCGTACGACGACTTCATTTCGCCGCCGACATCATAGAGACCGGCAGTGCCATATCCCGGGTAGTTGATGGTCCCGATCTGGCTTGGCCCGACGCCATATCCGATCTGCGGTGCGTAGTTGTTCGTGCCGCGATAAACGGTCTGCCCGCCGGGATACTGCGCCTGCTCGACCGTCTGGGAAATGCGGATGCTGATCACACGGTTGGGGATGGATTTGATTTCGTTGGAGAGGCTTTTGACGTCAGCCTGCAGGGTGCGCGCCTGTAACTGGGCCTTTATCAGGCCATCGACGAACCGGTTCACCGACTCCGCATCGCCGCCCAGCGACAGAAGAGCCTTGCGCACCAGTTCGATGCTCTCAAAGACGCCGCCCGTGGTGAGGCGACCTTCATCAAATGCGTTGAAAACCTTGTTGATCGACCCTACCGCCGCGTCGATTATCTGCTGCGCATTCGCAATCTGCGCCGTGTCACCGAACACTTTGCTGACAGGCGTCTCGGCGGCGCTCTTGATCATCGCCTGCGTCTTTTTGAGTTCCTCCTGCGCAGTCCGAAGCTGCGAGGCCGTTTCCATGGCCGAAGCGACTTCCGAGCGCTTGGCGGCATCCCAGGCAGCACCGAGATCGATCACCCGCGCATGAGCGGATTTAGCTTCGGCGCCGATCACGGACGCCTGCTTGCCGATCTGCGAAAGTTGACCGGAAAGCTGAGAAGCTCCCTTCACCGCATCGGCAAATGAAACGCTGCCCAATGCCTGCAAGTCAGCGACGGCGCGGTTGGATTCGGTCTGCCCGGCAATCCGTCGACCGAAATCTCGGATCGGCTGCTCTGCTGAAATACGCAGTAACCCCTGCCGGCGCATTTCAAGCGCCCGAGCGGCGGCATCGGCATAGGGATTGTTGAAACGCGTGATCGACAGGCTGTCGCTGGCAAAACGCTCATAGGTCGTTCCAAAGCGATTGTTGATGCCGTCGATCATGGCGTTCACCTTCTCGGTGATCTTCGCTGCCATGCTGTTGAAGGCGTCGACGCCCGCGTTTGCGATGTCGTACAGCTTCGATTTGATGACGGTGCCGGCATTGTCCCACAACCAGGCCAGATCGTAGCCGACACCCTTGGCCGAGTTGAGGACCATCTCGGCTATGTCGACAGCCGCCGAGCCGAGGTTCTTCGCAACCCAGCCGATCGTACCGCTTACGACATCAGTTACGGGGCGGATGGCGTTCATGACGAGAGTGAAGGTGGCCTTCATCACCTCTCCGAAGGAAGCGGCCTTACCCGTAGCCCGTTCCACCTCGTTGCTTATGGATCCGAATGCCAGGCCTACGCCAAGCGCCGCCGTGGCGACACCCGGCAGAACGCGCGACAGCCCCATCGCCACCATGCGCGCATCGGCGAGAGCCGCGGTCACGCCACCGGGGCCGGTATAAAGTTGCAGGATTTGCGGACCCTGCTGCATCGCGAGCATGTATGGAGCCTGGCCCAGCGCTGCCATCTGCAACACGTCAACAGCCTGATAGGTGAGATTGCGGCGACGAAAACTCGCGTCACCGTCGCTTATACCGCCCGAGCCGGGTGCAGGCTGACGGGCAAGCTTGGCGTTCACGCGATCAACGACAGCACCAAGCCGGAAATACCCTTCAGCGGTCACGTCCGCCGCGCTCGCGACCAATCCGAGCTTTTGCGCCAGGCCGGTATAGATCCTTTCCGCCTGGCTGGCGTCGATGCGGCCAGCATCGAGCGCACGGCTGAGCGTGCGCAGGCCGCTTTCCATGCGTCGAGCCGATCCGTAGCCATCCACATACTGCCGCGACAGCCTCTCGATCGGATTGCCGGCGGCGCTGATCTTGCCTTGTGCGTCCGTCATGGTCGCCGACAGCGTACGAGCGCCGGCAGCCATATCGTCCTGCGAACGCTTGACCTGCGCGGCGCCGCGCGCAAAGCCCTGCGCATCGATGTCTGCGACGACGCGCAGTGAGGAAAGCTGAACGGGCATGCTTTACCTTTCCGGAACTAGCGCAAAATTGCGCAGTCGGTTCTGGTGCTCGGCGGCAGACGGGACGTGATAGTGGTCCATCAGCGCGCAACGGATGGCTGAGAATTCTGCTTTGCCTTGCGCGCCTCGATCTCCAGCCATTCGGTGTCGATCGCTTTGAACAGCAGGCGGAAGGTTTCGAACTCTGCGCCGACAATGCCGTGGTCGAGCGCATATTGCCGGATTGCCATGTACGGAACCGCCGAGGCCCCGCCAAAAGCGCCATACTGACGGTCGTTCCGCAGCGCTTCCCACGCCCGCCAATAGAGATCATGCCAGGCTGCCGGTTCCGCTTCGTCCGGCGGTTCTTCCACCTGGATGAATTCGGCTTCTTCCGGGTTTTCGTCGGCTAGCTGTTGCAGCCAGCCTTGCTTTCCCGCCTGTTCTAGCCGCCAGCGGAAGGCGGCGCGGAGTTTTTTCCCGCCTCCTCCACGAACTCGACCTCAACCTCAGACATCTTGGCGGCGCACCATTCCACGGCCGCGATGACATTCCGGAACTCGATATTGGTCAGCGTCTCGCGGGCGACTTCCGGGCTGTACTCGACATCGAGGCCGCGCCAGCCGTGAAGGATATGCTCGGCATAGAGCGTGCCGTGCTCGACCGTCATTTCGTCACGGGGAACCGGCTTTCCGCCGTGCTTCTTTGCCATTTTCTGCACGAGCAGGTCGCGAGCGGCAACATAAGCCGGGAGATGGAGGGAAGAAACGTTGAACTCGACGCCGGGCCAGTCCGGATATTCGATCCAGTCGCCCTTTTGCTCGCGTGCGAGGTCGGCCTTCAGGGATGAAAGCTTCACAGTCATGTCGGATACCTATGTCGGGAGGGAAATTCTTCAGGCGTCGATGATGATCTCGACGTATCCATGAACGATCTCGGTCAGAAGATCTTTGCCGTCATGCGCGTAGTTTCCGCGCTCGGTGATGACATGGCGCTTCACCCAGCCTTCACTGGTGTCCGCCGTGATGACGCCTTTTGACTCGCGGCCATCCAGAAGCACCCTGAATGTGCGTCTGTCGCCGCGAAGCTCACAATACGGCCGGTAGCCAGGATCGTCTTTCTCACAAGAAAGACGGGAAAGCTTGGGCGGAGCGATGGAAGCTGCCGCCGCTGGCGCCATGACCACACTGGCAGCCGCGCCGAAGAAGGAGCGCCTGTTCATGTCGAATATCCTTGTCGGGAGGAGTGGCGGCAGGCCCGACAACCTGCCGCCGTTTCGTGCACGAACTTCATTCCGCTGTCGGGCGGAAACGCTTCACTCGTAGTATTCGAGGCGATCCAGCAGGATGTGCGCGTTTGTCAATTCATCCAGGCTGGCCATCGACGTCAGCGGCAGCATCACGTCGGTGTTCTTGCCCGTCGCGTTCGCCGTGCCGTCCGTATAGGTGAGACGCGGAAGGCCCCAAACCATTGCCTGGCCGTTCTTGGCGATGCGCACATTGATGTTCGTGGGCGTCTGGTCGAACAGCTTGTTCAACAGCGCACTGGAGCCGAAATAGGTCTCCATCTGCACAGTGACATCGACGGAACCCTTGCCGATATCTTCAGGTCCGACCAAACCGTCCGAGCGGATGCCGCCGAGATTACGCAGGTTGTTGTTGATGGTGAGGCCGACAGACCGGATATAGTTCGGCCCTCCGATCGCCACGCCATTCTCGGCAATCCGACCGACATTGACGGCAGCCGCCATGATCGGGTTGGTGGTGGCAGCGTCCGGAGAAGCGTCCAGCGCGGTTGCGGTCGCCTCGCCAGTCAGGCCCTGGAAGGTGATCGACCAGGTGGCGATCTGCTGGCTTTCGAACCTGAACTCGCCTTGCCCGGCCACCATGCCGCGAGAAATGAGATAGGTCGGGGTCTGCTGCGAGAGGAACCCGCGTTCCAGCGTCTGGCCGATGGTATCGAGGCCATTCTTGACCTGATCGCCGAACCACACCTTGACCGTCTTGCCAGTACCGGCGTCGGTCGCCCAGCCGGTAGGCAGATTGTCGAGTGAAAGCGCCTTGGCCTCGATTGCGGTTATGCGGGCCCAGCCATTGTTGGCCGCCGTCGCGAACTTGTCACCGGCGGCTGATCCGCCGATCTTGACCCACCCGCCGATCTTGAGACCGAGCGCGGTAAAATCGAGCGCGGTCGACGACAGGCCGGTAGCCGTGGCCGCGATGTCGCCGGAAGCCCCCTGGAACCCGACGACCTTCAGCCTGGCTTTCGCCGGCGGCGCGGTTTCGGCAGTCAGGCCGAGCGAGGAACCGACGATGGTCGTCCCTGTCGACGAAGCCGCCCGGAAAATCTGGTTGTTCGCGGGATTGGAAAAGCCGGTCGCCCGCACGAGATGTCCGGCAACCACAGCCGAGCCGCCGGACGCGACCGCATAGGTATCCGCCGTGGTCCCGGCGTCGGTAATGACGCTGTCGGCCGTGCCGTCATTGTCGAACGACGGCGTGTTGTCCCACACCTGGCAGAACAGCGATTCCAGCCAATCCGAAAACGGCGACTTGTCGACGGGATAGGACAGCTCCCCGTTCACCGCGCCCTGGTTGACCTGATCAACCTGGATGGGATCGGAGTTCATGCGATCCGCACGCAGTTCGTTGGACTGCACCGTCGTCGGCGCGAAACGGATTTGCTCGCCGGTCATGCGGGCGGTGCGCATTCGAGGCGTGCCAGGCGTCACGCCGAGCGTGGTTTCGCGGACATGGCACAGGCGGGTGCGATTTGCGTCGCTCATGGATCGGTTTCCTTGTGAAAATTGTTCAGGCCTTGCGGCGCTTGTTGTCCGCGGCGGGCTTTTCCGGCGCTCCGATGAACTTGCCGGCGACGAGGCTGTCGATGCGGTGCGGGGACAGATCGTCCGCTTCGGTGATCGTCTCGCCGGCTGCGATGCGGCGGGTGCGCGTGTTGAACGGCTTCAGGACTTCCATGGCCTGCCTCATTCGTCTCGATACCAGGTGATGCTCGCCGTCATGGCGTAGTAGTTCGCGAAGGTGCGCCCCGGTTCTCCCATGCCGATCGATGCATCGCGGAACGTCAGCGCGCCGATCTCGTGGCCCGCGACAAGTGCAAGCAGCTGGTCGCAATACTGTCGCGCCGGCCCACTCCCGGTGCCGCTCGGCACCATGACGTTAAGGTAAAGCTGCCCCCACTCCCGCCAGAGATTGTCTGCCCTTTCCTCGCCGCCGCCGATGGAAGCCTGATCGTAGGTATTGCCGACGATCTCGACGTAGACGAATGCGGCAGGCACCCCCGGCAGGTTGAACCGGTCGTTTTCGAAGACGAGCGGCGTCGCTGACCAATTCGCCGACAGATACTGCTTGATCGTCTCAAACGCTGAAAAGCTGGACATTAGCGCACCGCGTTGATGATGATCGAGGGATAGGTGAGCGGCATACCGGCTTGTCGATCCTTGCGGCCACCTTGGCTGTGTTTCAGGATGTACGGGATCAGCGGATGAACACCCGCTCCGATAGTCAGAAACCGCGTTTCAGCCGCAAAAGCGTCCTTGAAGCGGGCGTTCAATACGCGCTTCGTGCCGTCGAACAGGCGACGGGGACGAATGCCAAGCAGCCCGACCTCGGCTTTTCGGACATAGGGCTGCGCATTCGTGACGATCACCTCCGCGTCCGCCGGAATCGACCGGTAGTCGGAAGCGATATGGCCGCCGGCAACGACGATGAACGATGCCGCGAACCTGCCTGACTTGCGGGGAGCGCGCCTCTGAAGCTCTTCCAGCGCCGTCTTGATGACAAGCGGCCAGTTGACGAACTCGTAAATGATCGGGCCAGGAGCCTCGACGCTTTCCTCGACGGCTCCCTTGACGCCGTTGACGTAGCGATCGTACTGCTCACTGGCGATGCCTTCGGAGATAGCGCGGCGTAGTTCCTTGCGCGCAAACTTCGCCAGCGCGTCGTTGATCGCCTCGGGTGCCAGCCCCTCTGTCGCGAGCCGAAGATCGCGCTCGAAAAACTCGAAGCCGGTGGCCATCAGCCAGCCACCGTCAGGTTGATGCGAACCAAGGTGTCGCCGACATAGATCGACGCCGGAAACTCTACGTTCAGCTGCTTGCCTTCCGCGCGAGTGATCTTGTCGCCCTTGCGCAGCGGCAGGACGGTGGAATTGCCAGTTGGGGACAGAACGACCTTGAACTGAGACTGGTCGATGGACGCGATCAATTCCTCCGGCTTCGACGGACGAACAGAGGCGCGGACGCCCGTCAATGACGTCGGGGTGCCATCATCAGCGTATTTCGTAACAGACACGGTCTCGCCGCGGCGGGCGAGAGAATTATCCAGCCGGGCGATCATGCCTGCTGGGGTGTCGGAAAGGTCCAGCATCACACCACCGGATTGATGAAACGAGCGAGCCTTGCCATGATCTCGGCCGGGAGCCCTGTTTCTCCGGTTCCCGGCACCGAGCCGACCCAGCGGTCCGTCTGCACCGTGTCGATGTCGGCGACCTCGATCCGCGTGGATTTCACCAGCGGGTCGGCTGCGGCTTGCGACAGCCGAATGCGTGCCAGATCGGTCGCCACGCCGACCAGAGAGGCCGGGCTCGTCTCAAAGCCGGCATCGTAGACCACGACGACCTCAGAAGCCGACCAGCGGGACCGTTGACCGTTTACCCAGCGTTCGAGCAAGCCGGCCTCGGACTTCAAGCCTCTGGCATCGACCGTGACTGCCGTGCCGTTCTCGGTAACGGACGTGATCTTGACGTTGTGGCGGCGCGAGAGGATCAGAACGTCGTCACAGCAGCCGGAGAACGTCTCCGTCAGTTCTTCCTTGCGCAGTGTCGGCTCCGCGCCTTCGCCTACAGCAATGCGACAGGCTTCGACGATCTCGGCCGAGATGCGCTCACCAAGCGCGGCCAGTTCGACATCGCGCGACGTGTCGGCGGTGGAAACGCCAGCGGCAGCCCGCAGCGCCTCGATAGGCGCAAGGCTGGTATCGGACGCAGGATTGGAGACGACAAGATAAGACACAGGCGTCAGCCGCGCTTTTCCGGGGCCGGCGACTTCACGGCGCGCTCGGCCTTCGGCTCGGCGACCGGAACAGCGAATCCGGCATCGATCAGCCGTGCCGCTTCCGTGTCCGAAAACCGATCGGTTTCATCGTCGGGAGACAGAGAGAAACCCGTGCCGGCAATGCCGGCCAGCATC
>NZ_JBHRTK010000010.1:0-326651 GCF_042646345.1 Aquamicrobium soli
CGTCCGCATCGAGAAGGCCGGGCTTCTCCGACCCCGGCTCGCCAAAACGCAACAGTTTCATCAGAGTCCTCCCAGAGCATTTCCCGCAAAAGTGTGAAACGGTTCTCCGTCCGGAAATGCGGCTAAACCAAAGAGATGGAGCGGTTCTCCTGATTCCGTGGAAACCAGAACCGCTCCAGGTGCGGCGCACCGTACGTAAAGACCGCGCAAAGGCAAGCGGCGAAAACCGCCACAGCCCGCGGCCCTCGCAAAATTTCAGACTATGCGATCAGCCGACGAAGGCGCGCTCGACCACGTAGCTTGCCGGGTTCGCGAGCGACCCTTCCTCGAAGCCGAGGCTTTCGGCCAGTTCCTTCACGTCCTTGAGCATGTGCATCGAGCCGCAGATCATGATGCGGTCGGTCTCGGGATCGAGCTTTTCGATGCCTAGATCGGCGTAGAACCTGCCGGATCCGATGAGCGCGGTGATGCGGCCCATGCGCTCCGTCTGCTCGCGCGTGGTCGAATTGTAGAGCGTGACCCGGCCCTCGGTCATCTCGCCGATCAGCGGATCGTCCTTCAGGGCCGCGACCAGTTCCTGGCCATAGAGCAGTTCGGCGCTGTCGCGGCAGGTGTGGGTCAGCACCACGCGCTCGAATTTCTCGTAGGTGTCGGGATCGCGCAGGACGCTGGCAAAGGGCGCGATGCCGGTGCCGGTGGAGATCATGAACAGGCGGCGCGCCGGTGTCAGCGCGTCGAGCACCAGTGTGCCGGTCGGCTTGGGGCGCACCAGCACGGTGTCGCCCGGCGCGATCTTCTGCAGATGCGAGGTCAGCGGCCCGTCCGGTACCTTGATCGAGAAGAATTCCAGTTCGTCGTCCCAGTTCGGGCTGGCGACGGAATAGGCGCGGTAGACCGGCTTTTCCGCGTTGGGCAGGCCGATCATCACGAACTCGCCGGAGCGGAAGCGCAGCGACTGCGGCCGCGTGATGCGGAAGGAAAACAGCCGGTCGGTGTAGTGCCTGACCGACACCACGGTTTCGGCGTGGACATTGGCCGGAATCGGGAAGCGCGGCGTCTCGCCCGCGACCGCCTCGCCCGCAACCGCCTCGATTGCCGAACTGTGCTGCATGAACCGTTCCTCGTCGTGCCGGCGAACAGTCTTTCGCCGCGTGCCGTCGAACCAAACCGCCAAGCCCCGCCCTGAGCGCGAAGGACGCCTTGTCCGGCGCGCGGGTCAGAATCCGTTTTTGGAGGAGCCTTGCCTGCCCAGTTAGTAGTCCAAAGGGGACAATTGGGTCAAGTTCGCTGACCAAACGCCTTGCGGGAGCCAGTTTTCCGCAGGCCTGCCCATGGTGCCTCCCTCCTACGAAAGCAGCACGGGACAAGGCGGAGGCGCATTTATTTTCCGCATGATGCAACCTCAAGTTTTTGTTATGGTCCGCGCGTTCCGCACGGGGAATCAAGCGGCTTCGCAACCGGCCACGACAAGGAGAGGCTGATGCTGAAAGAATTTCAGGAATTCATTTCCAAGGGCAACGTCATGGACCTGGCGGTCGGCGTCATTATCGGCGCGGCCTTCGGCAAGATCGTCGATTCGCTGGTCAACGACATCATCATGCCGATCGTGGGCGCCATTTTCGGCGGCCTCGACTTCAACAACTATTTCATCGGCCTGTCTTCCGCCGTCACCGCGCCGTCGCTCGAGGCGGCAAAACAGCAAGGCGCCGTGTTCGCCTATGGCAGCTTCATCACCGTGGTGCTGAACTTCCTCATCCTGGCCTGGATCATCTTCCTGATGGTCAAGGGCGTGAACAACATCCGCAGGCGCCTCGAGAGCGAGAAGCCGGCGCCGGCCGCCGCGCCGCCGCCCGCCGACGTGGCGCTGCTCACCGAAATCCGCGACCTGCTTGCGAAAAAGTAGAAACCGCCGATATATCAACCGAAATCCCCGGCCGGTTTCGGCCGGGGATTTTCGTTTCCGGCCCGACAAACGCGGCCGACCGTAGAAATGGACCTTCCATGAACCTGATCGAGACCCTGCGGACCGAAGCACGGGCGGCCCCCGAGAGCGGCATCGTCGAACTGGCCAATCATGGCCGCGACCGAAAAGGGCTGATCCCGCTCTGGGTCGGCGAAGGCGACATGCCGACGCCTTCCTTCATCACCGATGCCGCGACGGCCGCCCTTGCCGGCGGCGAGACCTTCTACACCCGGCAAAAGGGCATTACGGAACTGCGGCAGGCGCTCTCGCGCTACTACCAGCGGCATTTCGGCAGGCAGTTCCGCGAGGAGGAGTTCATCGTCACCGGCTCCGGCATGCACGCCATCCAGCTGGCGCTGGCCGCCCTCGCCGGCAAGGGCGAGGAAGTCGTCTACCTGTCGCCGGCCTGGCCCAATTTCGCCGCCGCCGCCGAGGTCGCCGGCGCTAGGGCGGTGCCGGTCGTGCTCGATCATTCGGACAACGGCTGGTCCTGCGACGTCGACAAGATCAGTGCGGCCGTCACCGAGCGGACACGGGCGATCTTCGTCAACACGCCGTCCAATCCGACCGGCTGGACCGCCGACCGGCAGACGCTGCAGGCGATCCTCGACCTGGCGCGCAGCAAGGGGCTGTGGATCATCGCCGACGAGATCTACTCGCTCTTCCACTACGGCCACGGCCGGGCGCCGTCCTTCCTCGACATCGCGCAGGACGACGACCGCATCCTGTTCGTCAACAGCTTTTCGAAGAACTGGGCGATGACCGGCTGGCGGGTCGGCTGGATGAAGGTCCACCCCTCGCTGCAGCAAGTATTCGAGAACCTGATCCAGTATTCCACCTCGGGCGTCGCCCAGTTCATGCAGCGCGGTGCCGTCGCCGCCCTCGACCAGGGCGACGGCTTCATCGCCGAGCAGGTGGAGCGTGCGAGGAAGGCGCGCGACCTTCTGTGTGCGACCCTCGCCGATACCGGGCGGGCGCGCTTCTCCGCGCCGCCCGGGGCGTTCTACCTGTTCTTCTCGGTCGACAGGATCAGCGATTCGCGCGCGGCCGCCTTCGACATCGTCGACCACGCCAATGTCGGGCTGGCGCCCGGAACCGCCTTCGGCCCCGGCGGCGAAGCCTGTTTCAGGCTGTGCTTCCATCGCCGCCTCGACCAGGTCGAGGAGGCCGCGCACCGGCTGGCGAAATGGATCCGGACGACCTGACCGGCGTCAGGTCACGTCCGTTGCGGCAGGGGCTTGGCCGTGTCGGGCTCGTCCTTGTTCATGTCCCGCACGATATCCATGAAGCCGCGGAAGAAGCGCTCCATGTAGCCCATGGTCTTGTTGAACTCTTCCTCGGACGGAAGCTTCGATTCCAGCCGTGCCGAAAGCGAGTTCTCCAGCCTGTCCACGCGCTGGTTGAGCGCGCTGACCGACACCTGCAACCGGTCGACCTCGTCCTGGAATGCCGTGCGTTCGTCCGCCGCCATGCGGCAGACAAGCTGCCCGTCCATGTCCCGGCATTTCGACATCGCGCCGGTCTGGGTGTCCATGCGGACATAGCCGTCCGGGGTTTTCTCCAGCCGGTAGCGGCCGGTGTCCTCGGCCGAGGCCGATGTCGTCGCGAGGCAGGCAAGCAGGGCGGGAACAGCGATATGCTTGAAGCGCATGGTTTCCTCCATCAGCCGTCATGCTTCCCTTATCGCATGTTTGCGCCTGAAATGGGGACGAACACGGCCTTGGCCTTTTACCCGCCCTCTATTGGGACTATAGCGCAGCCATGGCACGAACCATCTACAAGATCTGCCCGCAGGAACTTTGGCGCGAAGCCGAGCAAAACGGCCGCTTTACCGGCGCGCCAGTCGACCTTGCCGACGGCTTCATCCATTTCTCCACCGCCGCGCAGGCGCGCGAGACGGCAGGGAAGCATTTTGCCGGACAGGCGGACCTGCTTCTGATCGGCGTCGACGCCGGCAGGCTGGGCGAGGCGCTGAAATACGAGGTCTCGCGCGGCGGCGCGCTGTTCCCGCACCTCTACGGCCCGCTCGAACTCGATGCGGTGACTTCGGTCCAGCCGCTGCCGCTCGGTGCGGACGGCGTGCATATCTTTCCTGAAATGGACAGCCAATGAGCGTATTCGACCGGCTCGGCCAGAAATTCCTGTTCTGCCTCGATCCCGAGGTCGCCCACGGCCTGTCGATCAAGGCGCTGAAAAGCGGCCTCGTCCCGGCTGTCGCTCCGCGTACCGACAAGCGCCTGAAGGTGCAGCTGTGCGGGCTCGACTTTCCCAACCCGCTCGGCATGGCAGCCGGCTACGACAAGAACGCGGAAGTGCCGGACGCCCTTCTTGGCCTCGGCTTCGGCTTTGCCGAGGTCGGCACGGTGACGCCGCTGGCGCAGCCCGGCAATCCCCGGCCGCGCATCTTCCGCCTCACCGGGGACGAGGCGGTGATCAACCGGCTCGGCTTCAACAACGAGGGCCATGAGGCCGCCGAGCGCGGCCTTGCGGCCCGCACCAGCCGCGGCGGCATCGTCGGCGTCAACATCGGCGCCAACAAGGACAGCGCCGACCGCACCCACGACTACGAGCTCGGCGTTCGCCGCTTCGCCGCCCTTGCCTCCTATCTCACCGTCAACATCTCCTCGCCCAACACGCCCGGCCTGCGTTCGATGCAGGCGCGCGACCAATTGGCCGAACTGCTGTCGCGCGTCGTCGCCGCCCGTGCCGAAGCGGCTGCGAAGCCGCCGATCTTCCTCAAGATCGCGCCGGACCTTGCCGAATCCGAACTGGAGGACATCGCCGCCGAGGTCAGCGAAAAGCGGATCGACGGCCTCATCGTCTCCAACACCACGCTCTCGCGGCAAGGGCTGCGCGACGGCAATTCGGGCGAGGCCGGCGGGCTGTCGGGCAAGCCGCTGTTCGAGCGTTCGACCATCGTCCTCGCCAAGATGCGCAAGCTGCTGGGGCCGGATGCGGTTATCATCGGTGTCGGCGGCGTCAATTCGGCCGAAACCGCGCTCGACAAGATCCGGGCGGGGGCCGATCTCGTCCAGCTCTACACCGGCATGATCTATGCCGGGCCGGGCCTGCCGGCGCGCATCGTCTCGGGCATGATCGACTTCGTCGGCCGCGAGGGCCTGCCTTCGATCCGCGACCTGCGCGACAGCGACCTGTACCTCTGGGCGGCCAAGCCTCTTTAGAGCCGGAACGCCGTCTGCATCCGCAGGCGCAGAAGCGCGAAAAGGCTGAAACCGCGCACCAGCAGAAAGACGTGCAGCGCCGCCCACAGGCCATGGTTGCCGAGCGGCGCCAGTACCGTCATGGCCGCCACGAAAGCTGCCAGCGCCAGGAGCATCATGTTGCGCATGTCGCGCGACCAGGTTGCGCCGATGAACACGCCGTCCATCTGGAAGGCAAGGACGCCGCTGATGGCCGTGAAGGCTGCCCATGGCAGGTAGCTCGCGGCGATCGCCCGGACATCCGGTGCGGTGGTGATGAGGTCGATCAGACGGTCGCCGAACAGAAGAACCACCAGCGTGGCCGTGGCCGCGAGCCCGAAACCCCACAGCACGGTGAGCGAGACCGCCCGGCGGAAAGCCGCCTTGGCGTTGGCGCCGACCGCCCTTCCCGCCAGTTGCTCGGCTGCCGTGGCAAAGCCGTCGAGAAAGAAGGCCGAGGCCATGAAGAAGTTCATGAGCACGGCGTTGGCCGCCAGCGTGACCGTCCCGAACTGCGCCCCCTGCCGGGTGAACAGCGCAAAGGCCGCAAGCAGCGAGAATGAGCGGATCATGATGTCGCGGTTGAGCGCCATCATGCGCAGGAAGGCGCCGAGGTCCAAGAGATGGTCTCGCGGCAGGCGCGGCATCCGGCCGAAGCGGCGGATCACGATCGCCAGCCCCACCAGCGTGGCGCAGAATTCGCCGCCCACCGTGCCCCAGGCGACGCCGGACACGCCCCAGCCCAGTTCTAGGCCGAGCAGGATGGAGAGCCCGATGTTGACGCCGTTCAGCACCAGTTGCAGAAACAGGCCTAGCCGGCCCTCCCCGCGCCCGAGCACGTAGCCGAGGATGGCATAATTGACGAGCGAGAACGGCGCGCCGAGCAGGCGGATGCGGATATAGACGTCCATGGCGTCGTTGACGCTTCTCTCGGCATCCATGAACCATTGGCCGCCGAGCGAGATCAGCGGCGCCAGCGCCGCCAGAACGATGCCTATGACGCAGGCAAGCATGACGGCGCGCCAGAACACCGCCTGTTCCTCCAGGATATCGCCGCGCCCGAAGGCTTGCGCCACCAGCCCGGTGGTGCCGGAGCGCAGGAAGTTGAAGGTGGTGAACACGACGTCGAAAACGAGCGCACCGGCCGCGAGGCCGCCAAGCAGGGCAGCGTTGCCGAACTGGCCGATCACCGCCGTATCGACCAGCCCGAGCAGGGGCGTCGTCAGATAGGCAAGCGTCATCGGCACCGCAATCGCCAGTACCGAGCGGTTGGTGACCGCGAAAGCGCGCGTTCCTGCCATGGAAGACTGGGTCAGGGCTTTTTCCTCAGGCGATTTCTACCGCAACGACGATGTGCGCCGGTTCGAGGGTCCGGCGCAACATCCCGGTCGGCGCGGACAACCGAAAATCGGCGCTGGCGCAGGCCGGCGGCCTATTTGCGATAGCTGGCCAGACGCAGCAGGATAAAGGCCGGGATCACGATCGCGCCGCCCAGCAGCAGATAGCCGAAGAACCGGTCGAGCGCATGGAAGCCCAGGTTCCAGATATCGATGAAGAACTGCTCGACGCCGTAAAGAACGTCCAGCGGCGACCAGCCGAAGGCGTTCATGACGATGCCGACGAGGAACGACACGACGATCAGCTTCAGGAACACCCGCAGGGGGCTGTCGCCGAGGAAGCGGTTGAGTGCGGACAAGGCGTGGCTCCTAAAACGGTTCGGTCGAAATCAGATACGTAGTTGTCGCGGCGGCTTCAACCCGGTTGCTTTACGATTGCCCGACGCCCCGGCTTCGTGGTAACAGCTTCGCAGCGCGGGTATGGTGAAATGGTATCACAGGAGCTTCCCAAGCTTCTAGCGCGGGTTCGATTCCCGCTACCCGCTCCAGACAGCCCCTTTTTCAGCCAGCAATGCTGATCGGCGCAAAGGTCGCGGCGGAATCAGCCTGTCTTGCCCGGCGTTTCATGCCATAAGGGCCGCATGACCGAGCTTCCCGATCCCGATCGCTTCGCCCATGTCACCGACTGGGTCTTCGACCTCGACAACACGCTCTATCCGCACCACTCGAACCTGTTTTCCCAGGTCGACGTGCGGATGACGGCCTATGTGTCGGAACTGCTGAGGCTGCCGCGCGAGGAAGCGCGCGCCCTGCAAAAGGAACTCTACCAGAAATACGGCACCACGCTGAAGGGCCTGATGACGCTGCACGGCATCGACCCGGACGACTTCCTCGCCAAGGTGCACGACATCGATTACTCCTGGCTGGTGCCGGACCCAGTGCTCGGCACCGCCATCCACCAGCTTCCGGGGCGCAAATTCATCTTCACCAACGGCGACCGCGGCCATGCCGAGCGCGCCGCGCGGCAGCTCGGAATCCTCGATTATTTCGACGCCATTTTCGACATCGTCGCCGCCGGCCTGACGCCGAAACCGGCGCGCCAGACCTACGAGAAATTCACCGAGCAATATGCGGTGACCGGGGCCAACGCGGTGATGTTCGAGGACCTGGCACGCAACCTGATCGAGCCGAAGGCGCTCGGCATGACGACCGTTTTGGTGGTGCCGCGCAATTTCGAGCCCACCTTCTCCGAAATCTGGGAGAGCGACCCCGCCTATGACGATGCGGTGGACTTCGTCACCGACGACCTGGCGGGCTTTCTGGGCGCGATCACGGCCGGCGCCACGGGCGAGCCGCGATAAAGAGCGCCGCTCCTACAGCTTGTAGAAGCGGCGGATGATCTCCCAGGCCTCGCCGGCCGTCTCGACATAGTCGATGATGTCCTGGTCACCGGGGGTGATGGTTCCCTGCTCGGCGAGAAAATCGAGGTCGAGCGCGCGCTGCCAGAACGCCTTGCCGAACAGGATCACCGGCACGCGCTCCATGCGGCCGGTCTGGATCAGCGTCAGCGTCTCGAAGAACTCGTCCATCGTGCCGAAGCCGCCGGGGAACACCGCGACCGCCTTGGCGCGCATGACGAAATGCATCTTGCGGATGGCAAAGTAGTGGAAATTGAAGCACAGTTCCGGCGTCACATAAGGGTTGGGCGCCTGCTCGTGCGGCAACACGATGTTGAGGCCGATCGAGGGCGCGCCGACATCGTCGGCACCGCGGTTGCCCGCTTCCATGACACCCGGGCCGCCGCCCGTGACCACCACGAACTCGCGGAAATAGGAGGAAGCCGATTGCTGCGAGCACAGGCGGGCAAATTCGCGCGCCTCGTCGTAATATCTGCTGTTTTTCTCGAGGTTCTTCTTCTGCGTCTCGTTCTTGGCCGCCCAGGCGTCGCCGCCCGGTTCGGGAATGCGGGCGCCGCCGAACAGGATGACGGTCGAGCGGATGCCGCGCTCGGCCAGGGTCATCTCCGGCTTGAGCAGTTCCAGTTGCAGGCGGACCGGGCGCAGTTCGCGCCGCGTCATGAAGTCTTCGTCGTTCCAGGCCAGGCGGTAGGTCGGGGCACGCGTCTGCGGCGTATCCGGCACGCTTTTGACCCGTTCCAGATCCTCGTCCGAATGCGGAAGCGGCGTCCAGCCCGACTTTTCATCAACGTCCATGCACTTTTCTCGACTCTTGCCTGCTTGCGTCGTCCGACGACGTCGAGTTGATTGACCCGGCCCGGACCTTAACATAGGGTCCGCGCGGTTTTGAAACAGGCTTTAGCCTAAGGCCTGCCACTTGGAAATGGATCAGCGCATGGCAAACCCCGATCTCGAAAGCCTCGAAAAAATCATCGACAAGGCGTTCGACGAGCGGGAAGGCATTTCCACCGCCACGCGCGGCGAAGTGCGCGACGCCATCGAAACGGCGCTCACCCTGCTCGACAAGGGCACCGCCCGCGTCGCCGAGCGGCAGGCCGACGGCAAGTGGCATGTCAACCAGTGGCTGAAGAAGGCCGTGCTTCTGTCCTTCCGGCTCACCCCCATGGAGATCATCGGCGGTGGCCCCGGCCAGGCGGTGTGGTGGGACAAGGTGCCGTCGAAATTCGACGGCTGGGGCGCGGTCGATTTCGAGCAGGCGGGTTTCCGCAGCGTTCCCTCCTCGATCGTGCGCCGCTCCGCCTATGTGGCGCCGGGCGTGGTGCTGATGCCGTCCTTCGTCAATGTCGGCGCCTATGTCGATTCGGGCACCATGGTGGACACCTGGGCTTCGGTCGGCTCCTGCGCGCAGATCGGCAAGAACGTGCACCTGTCCGGCGGCGTCGGCATCGGCGGCGTGCTGGAGCCGATGCAGGCCGGCCCGACCATCATCGAGGACAACTGCTTCATCGGCGCGCGCTCGGAAGTGGTCGAGGGTTGCATCGTGCGCGAAGGCTCGGTGCTCGGCATGGGCGTTTTCATCGGCCAGTCGACGAAGATCGTCGACCGCGCCACCGGCGAGATATTCTACGGCGAGGTGCCGGCCAATTCGGTGGTGGTGGCGGGTTCCATGCCCGGCAAGCCGCTGCCCGGCGGCGAGCCCGGCCCGAGCCTCTATTGTGCCGTCATCGTCAAGCGCGTGGACGCCAAGACCCGCTCCAAGACCTCGATCAACGAACTGCTGCGGGATTGACGGCGGGCCGGGACCCGTCCATCTGTCAGCCCGGCTGAGCCCACCGGGCTTGGCCGCCGCCCAAAACCATGGATCGGATCGTCGTGCCTGCAACACCGCAACTCATCTGGCTGTTCTTCAAGACATCGGGCCGCGTCAGCCGGCTGGTCTATTTTCTCGCCGGCCTGCTGGTGGCCATCGTGCAGGCCTTCCCGCTCTACCGCTTCACGCTGGTGGAGGAAGGGACGCCCGAAAGCCAGGTGTGGTCGGTGCTGTTCCTCATCGCCTTCCTCGCCTCGCTATGGTCGAATATCGCGCTGGCGGTGAAGCGGCTGCACGACTTCGACAAGGCGGGGTGGGCGGCCGGCATGCTCTTCGTGCCTATCATTTCGTTCGTCGCCCTGTTCGTCTTGTGCCTGTTTCCCGGCACCCCCGGGCCCAACCGCTACGGCAAGCAGACCAACGCGCCGCAGTAGCCGGGCGGCCCAACCTTCTGGCGCATCGGTCCGCTGATGACAGGCCGCCGCCTTTCGACTATCGGTTGGGCCATGATGCTGCCTACCGATCCTGCCGAAAACCTCGCCACGCTTATCCGCTGCCCCTCGGTCACGCCCGCTGAAGGCGGCGCGCTATCCGCCCTGGAGGCGATGCTGGTGCCGCTCGGATTCGCCGTCGAGCGCCCGACCTTTTCCGAGGACGGCACGCCTTCCATCGAGAACCTTTACGCGCGCCGCTCCGGCAACGGACCGCACCTGATGTTCGCCGGTCACACCGACGTGGTGCCGGTCGGCGACGAGGCGGCATGGAAGCACCCGCCGTTTTCCGCAACCGTCGCCCATGGCGAAATGTACGGGCGCGGCGCGGTCGACATGAAGGGCGGCATCGCCTGCTTCGTCGCCGCCGTCGCCCGCCATATCGAGAAGAAGGGGGGGCCGAAGGGCTCGATCTCGTTCCTGATCACCGGCGACGAGGAAGGCCCCGCCGTCAACGGCACCACCAAGCTGCTCGACTGGGCGGCCGCCCGCGGCGAGACGTGGGATGCCGCGATCGTGGGCGAGCCCACCAACCCCGACGCGCTGGGCGACATGATCAAGATCGGCCGGCGCGGCTCGTTGTCGGGCATCGTCACCGTCAACGGCCGGCAGGGCCACGCGGCCTATCCGCATCTGGCGGACAATCCGGTGCGCGGCCTGATGGCGCTGCTCGACGCGCTGCTCTCTCCGGCCTTCGACAAGGGCACGAAGGACTTCCAGCCGACCAACCTCGAAGTCACCAGCGTCGATGTCGGCAACCCGGCCACCAACGTCATCCCGGCCAGGGCGACGGCTTCCTTCAACATCCGCTTCAACGACAGCTGGAGCGCCGAGACCATCCAGGCCGAAATCCACAACCGCCTCGACCAGGGCGCGCGCCGCAAGAAATACCGGGCCGGCCGAAAAGAGGCGGTGGACTATGAACTCACCTGGCGCGAGCGCCCGAGCCATGTCTTCCTGACGCGCGACGACAAACTGATCCGGACGCTGGGCGGCTCGGTCCGGGCAGTCGTCGGAAAGACCCCGGCGCTGTCGACTTCCGGCGGCACTTCCGATGCGCGTTTCATCAAGGATTATTGTCCCGTGGTCGAGTTCGGGCTGGTGGGCAAGACCATGCACATGGTGGACGAGCGCGTGGCCCTTGCCGACCTCGAAGGCCTGACCCAAATCTACGAGCGCTTCCTCGACGACTGGTTCGGGGAGGCGTGAGGACAGGTCGATGCTGGTCACGGCGGATGAAACGCAGGCTTCGCTGGCCGGTGCCTGGCGTCTGATGCTGGGCAAGGCCGATGGCCAGCGCCTGCTCGACCTCAGCGCCGACGGCTTCTGGAACTCCTTCTATGCCATGGTGGTCGCCGTTCCCGCGCTCGTCGTCGGCTGGGTCGGCATCGCCAACGAGATCGGTGATCCGGGCGCCTTCTCCACGCGGCTTTCCCTGCTGGTGCGGCTGGCCGCCGTCGATTTCGGCGCCTGGGTGCTGCCGCTGGCCGGCCTTGCGCTCGTCGCTCCGCGCGTCGGCATCGGCGGGCGTTTCGTCGCCTACGTGGTGGCCAGCAACTGGGCTTCGGCCATCATCGCCTGGCTGATGCTGCCGGCCGCCCTGGCCCGTCTGCTGCTGCCGGAAGGCAGCGGGGTGGCGGGCTTCGTATCGGTGGCGTGTTTCCTGCTGTCCATGGTGCTGACCTGGCGCATGACCAACGCCGTCATCGGCAAGGGCCCGGCGGTGGCCACCGCCGTCTTCTCCGGCATGTTCGCCGGTTCGCTGGTGGTGCTGTTTGCCTTGCAGGGACTGCTCGGCATCACCATTCCGCAGGACGCCTATACGTCCGGATAATCGACCTTCGTCAGGAACAGGCCGTCCGGCGGGGCGACCTGGCCGCAGGCAGCCCGGTCGCGCGCATCGAGTGCTGCCCGCAGGTCGGCGGCCGACCAGGCGCCGTCGCCGACCCGCTTCAGCGACCCGACCATCGAGCGCACCTGGTTGTGCAGGAAGGAACGCGCCGAGGCGCGTACCTCGATGAGGTCGCCGTCGCGCGTGATGTCCAGCCGGTCGAGCGTCCGAACCGGGCTTGCCGCCTGGCACTGCGTGGAGCGGAAGGTGGTGAAATCGTGCCGGCCGAGCAGCTTGGCGGCGGCTTCGTGCATGGCCCCGGCGTCGAGCCGCTTCGGCACCCACCAGACCTTGCCGGCCTCGAGCGCCGCCGGCGCGCGCCGGTTGAGGATGCGGTAAAGATAATGGCGGCCGAGCGCCGAAAAGCGGGCGTCGAAATCTTCCGCGACCGGCGTCGCCTTCAGGATCGAAACCCGTTCGCCCGCCATCTGCAGATGCGCGTTGACGGCATCGCGTACCTTGTCGCCCGTCCAGGCCTTGGCGAGGTCGGCATGCGCCACCTGGCCGGTGGCATGGACGCCGGCGTCGGTGCGGCCGGCGCCACGCAGCGAAATGACGTCGCCGCAGAATTTCGCGATCGCCTGCTCTATCGCCTGCTGCACCGTGGGCAGGTCGGCCTGTCGTTGCCAGCCGGCATAGGCGCTGCCGTCATATTCGATGTCGAGGCGAAAACGCGGCATGCCGGGGCGACGGGGTCAGGCGGCCAGCGCGTCGAAGGCCGTGGCGTAGACCAGCCGGCCCGTCTCCGGCGCCTCGCCCCATGCCAGCGCCTGCAAGGCCTCGCCCTGCCAGGGGCTTTCGAAGCCGGCGGCACGCGCATGGCTGTAGCCGAAGCGGCCGTAATAGGCGGGATCGCCCAGGACGATGGAAAGCCGCTCGCCGGCTGCCTTCAGGCGCACATGCGCCTCGCGGACCAGCGCGCCGCCGATGCCCGTGCCGTGGAAGGACGGATCGACCGCCAGCGGCGCCAGCGCCACCGCCGCAAACTCCTTGCCGGCGTGGTGCACATAGAGCCGCGAAAACAGGATGTGGCCGATGACCTGGCCGTCTTCCTCGGCGACCAGTTCGACGATCGCGTCGCCATCGGTCACCAGCGCGTCGACCAGTCCCGCCTCTGCAGACTGACCGAAAGCGTGTTCCTCCACGAGCCGGATCGCATCGCGATCGCGCGGCGTAGCCGGCCGTATCGACATCATGCTCATGATAGTTTCGTTCCTTCTTGCATGCGTGTACCGCGCAGGAATTCCGACGCGCTGACCGCCTTGCCGCCCGCCCGTTGCAGTTCCACCAGCCTGACCGCGCCCGCAGCGCAAGCCACCGTCAGCCGGTCGTCGAGAATGCTTCCCGGCTCGCCCGAACCCGTGGCAAGCGCCGAGCGCAGCAGTTTCAGCCGTTCCTTGCGCCCGCCGATTTCCCCTTCGCACCACGCGCCGGGAAACGGCGACAGGCCGCGAATGTGGTTATGGACGGTGACGGCGGGAAGCGTCCAATTGACGCGGGTTTCCGCCTTTTCGATCTTTTTAGCGTAGGTGACGCCCTCGTCCGCCTGCGGCGTAAACGCAAGCTCGCCGGCTTCCAGGCGCGCCAGCGCCGCCGTCATCAGTTCGGCGCCCGCCGTCATCAGGGCATCGTGCAGGTCGCCAGCGGTCATGTCGGGCGCTATCGCGACCCTTTGCACGGCCGCCACCGGCCCGGTGTCCAGGCCCTCCTCCATCCGCATCACCACCATGCCGGTCTCGGCGTCGCCGGCCATGACGGCGCGCTGGATCGGGGCGGCCCCGCGCCAGCGCGGCAGCAGCGAGGCATGGCCGTTAAGGCAGCCGAGGCGCGGTGCATCGAGTACGGGCTTCGGCAACAGCAGGCCGTAGGCGACGACCACGGCGACATCGGCAGCAAGGGCGCGGAACGCCGCCTGCTCGGCCTCGCCCTTGAGCGAAACCGGGGTACGGACCTCGAGGCCGAGCCTCTCGGCCTCGCGCTGCACCGGAGAAGGCGTCAGTTCCAGCCCGCGGCGGCCGGCGGCGCGGGGCGGCTGCGTATAGACGGCGGCGATCTCGTGCCCGGCCTCGACTAAGGCGCGCAGCGTCGGCACGGAAAATTCCGGCGTGCCCATGAAGACGACGCGCAGCGCCATGGCCGGTCAGCCGACCATCCTGCCGGGGACCTTGTCCCGCGCCAGTTTCTTGAATTTCTTGACCACCATGTCGCGCTTGAGCTTGGAAATGTGGTCGATGAACAACACCCCGTCGAGATGGTCGATCTCGTGCTGCAGGCAGGTCGCCATCAGGCCTTCGGCCTCCATCTCCTGCATCTTGCCGTCGCGGTCGAGATAGCGCACCCGCACCGTCGCCGGGCGCTCGACCTCGGCATAGTAATCGGGGATCGACAGGCAGCCTTCCTCGTAGACCGAGCGCGCGTCGGCCTTCTCCAGGATTTCGGGGTTGATAAAGACGTGAGGCGCCGGCTCCTCGCCCTCCTTGGCGAGGTCGATGACCAGTATGCGCAGCGGCTCGCCGATCTGGATCGCGGCAAGACCGATGCCGGGCGCGTCATACATGGTTTCCAGCATGTCGTCGGCCAGCTTGCGCAACGGCGCGTCGACCCGCTCGATAGGCTTTGAAACCTGGCGCAGGACCGGATCGGGGAGAATGATGAGCGGCTTGATCGACATGCGCTTCACCTAAGACCTCGGACAAACAGCGTCAACCAGCCGCAGCGTGCAGGAACGAATTTCCAAAGGCGGTTGATCACCGCCGGCCCCATGCCCTCGATGACAGCCCTGGCTACAGCAGCCCGAGTTCGGAATCCGTGGCGGCGGGACCGTATTTGGCGCGAGGCGGCCACGGGCGATCCTGCCAGCGCGGATCGAAGGCGAAGCTGGACAGCTTGCGCCCCGGCAGCAGCGCGCCGTTTCCCGCGCCCATGGCATAGTCGTAGTAGAGCTTGACGATCTCCTCCCTGGAGACCTGCTGGACGGCGGGATGCGCCAGGCAGGCATCGCGCCAGCGGCACACGCGTTCCAGGCCCGGTTCGGCAATGTCGAAATCCTCGTAATAGTCCAGGAACCAGAAGCGCATGAACATCGGCGTGAACACGGCCTCGGCCAGCCCGAACCGGTCGAACAGCCAGGTTCCGGCCGGATTCTGCCATT
This sequence comes from Aquamicrobium soli, assembly GCF_042646345.1. Classification (NCBI taxonomy): domain Bacteria; kingdom Pseudomonadati; phylum Pseudomonadota; class Alphaproteobacteria; order Hyphomicrobiales; family Phyllobacteriaceae; genus Aquamicrobium; species Aquamicrobium soli. The sequence goes on from NZ_JBHRTK010000010.1 coordinate 15,262, forward strand.
CGAGGAAGTCGTCGAGCCGGCGGTACTGGGCGATCATCGCCTGGCGGCAGGCTTCGCGCTTTTCCCGGTCCTGGTTCATCACGAAGCGATAGCCCGCCCCGGTGAAATCGCCTTCCATGGCGACCAGCATCGCCTCCACGGCGCGCTCGTAGGGGTCGGCCCGCGCCACCGGCTTTTCCGCGAACAACTCGTCCAGATAGCGCAGGATGACCAGGCTCTCCTTCAGGATGCCGCGTGGTGTGTGCATGATCGGCAGTGCCGTCGTGCCGCGCGACAGCGCCAGCAGCGCGGGATCGCGCGGCCGGGTGATGTCGACCACCGAGAAGCGGACCGCGTCGCGTTTTCCCTTCAGTTCCAGCAGGATTTCCAGCCGCTGCGAAAACGGGCAGACGGGGATGTGATAGACGACGATGTCCGTTTCCATGGTGCTTCCCTCAAGCCGAACCGGTTATGCCCGCGCTAGTTCGGCATCTTTCGTCGCGCTTCGCAACTGAAATACCGGTGCGCCGAGTACAGTCGACCGGCTGTTTGTTCCCTTTTTGATCTGGTGAGCGGCCGCGAATCGGCTATGTTCGCCGCATGAATGAAACGGCATCCTCCCTGTCCGAACCTTTCCTGCGGCTCGGCGCGACGACGATCACGCTAGGCCAGGCGATGGCGGTTGGCGCGGTCCTGTTCCTGCTTCTGGCTTGCGCATTGGTTGCCGCCCTGTGGCGGTCGGCCAAGGCCCGCGAGCAGGCCGCCGCAGAAGCCGCCGCGCAGGCACGGGAAGCCGGGGCGCGCATGGCGGCCATCGTGCAATCCCAGGCCGAGATGCAGGGCCGCATCGGCGCCATCGCCGAGGTGTTCGGGGCCCGGCAGGCCGAGCTTACGCAATCGATCGGCCAGCGGCTCGACGCCATGACCGGTCGGCTCGGCCAGACCATGAGCGAGCAGACGAAGTCCACCCACGAAAGCCTGGCGAAACTGCAGGAACGGCTGGCCGTCATCGATACGGCGCAGAACAACATCCAGTCGCTGGCCGGCCAGGTGGTGCAGCTACAGGCGATCCTGTCCAACAAGCAGACGCGCGGCGCCTTCGGCCAGGCGCGCATGGAGGCGATCGTCGCCGATGGCCTGCCGATGGGCGGCTACGAGTTCCAGACGACGCTGTCGAACGGCAACCGCCCCGACTGCCTGATCCACATGCCGAACGGCGCGCCGGCGCTCGCCATCGACGCGAAATTCCCGCTGGAAGCATGGAACGCCATCCGCGCGGCCGAAGGCGCGGAGGCGCAGAAGATGGCCGCGCAGGCCTTTCGCCGGGACCTGGAAGTGCATATCCGCGACATCTCGGAAAAGTACCTGATCCAGGGCGAGACGCAGGACACCGCCTTCATGTTCGTGCCGTCGGAATCGGTGTTCGCCGAGATCCACGAGCATTTCGAGGCGATCGTCCACCGGGCGCACCGGGCGCGCATCGTCATCGTCTCGCCGTCGCTCTTGATGCTGTCCATCCAGGTCATCCAGGCGATCCTCAAGGATGCGCGCATGCGCGAGCAGGCGCATCTCATCCAGGGCGAGGTGGTGCGGCTGATGGAGGACGTGGCGCGCGTGGACGAGCGGGTGCGCAAGCTGCAAACCCATTTCGGCCAGGCCACCAAGGACATCGACGACATCCTGATCTCGACCGCCAAGGTGACCCGGCGCGGCGAGAAGATCGAGGCGCTGGAGTTCGGCCTGCCGGACGCTCCCGACAGCGCGGCCGGCGCGGCGGCAAAGCCGGACAAGCATTCGGTGGATTCCAAGACCGGCCAGCTTCGGCTGCGGGTCGTCGAGCGCGACGACTGAAAACAACGCCTGGTCGCGCTCAGGCGGGCGGGCGATGTCTTATTGCCGCAACACTAGCAGATTTCATGCCAGTTATGCGGTTTTGACGCTTGAAATCCCGGTTTCCGGGCGTATGTAAGCGTCGCAGATCGACTACAGGGAACTAGACTTGGCTATCTATAGGGAAAAAGACATTTTCGAGCGGCGCAATGCCGCGAACGAGGCGAAGAAGGCACTTCTGGAGCGTTTCAAGGCAAGACCGGCAGACGACGATCCGGCGGTGCTGGCACGTAAGGCGGAACGCCAGGCCATTCTGGAGGCCCGTGCAATACGCGAAGCCGAGAAGGCAAAGCTGAAGCAGGAGCGGCTGGCACGCGAAGCGGCCGAACGCGCCGCACGCGAAGCAGCCGAAGAGGCGGCGCGCCTCGCTGCCGAAGAGATCGCGCAGGCCGAGGCCAAGCGCAAGGAAGCCGAAGAGAACGAGCGCATCGCCCGCCTCCTGGCCGACGAAGCGGCCCGCAAGGCCAAGCGCGATGCGCGCTACGCCGCGCGCAAGCAGCGCGTCGGCAGGGCGCCGCCCGGCTTTACGGCCCGCTAAGGCCACGAACGTTCTTCGCCGAAGCGCGAGCCAAGAACATACGGCTGGAATGGCCCCTGCCCCAGCCCTGAACAAAAAGCCGGAACGACCGCAGGGTCGCCCGGCTTTTTTCGTGCGTCGTGCTTGTCAGGCCGCCAGCTTGAGCCCGATAATGCCGCAAACGATCAAGGCAATGCAGCCCAAGCGGGCGGCTGTCGCGGGTTCGCCCAGAAGCCAGATACCGAGCAGCGCTGTGCCGACGGTGCCGATGCCCGTCCATACCGCGTAGCCGGTACCGACCGGCAGCGTCTTCAGCGCCAGGCCGAGCAGGATCACGCTGACGAGCATCGACAGGGCGGTGAAAACCGTCGGCATCAGGCGCGAAAAGCCCTCGGTGTATTTCAGGCCTATCGCCCAACCGACCTCGAACAGGCCGGCAAAAAACAGGTACGTCCACGCCATTTGAAGACTCCATCAAGTGGGCGGGTCGTCCCGGCCGGATTTTACGGGAACGGCAAGGTCGTCCTTGCCGGCAGGCTGGAGCGGCTCTGGTTTTACTATGGAACAGCAAAACCGCTCTATCTCACTGGTTAGTCGCATTTCCAGCAAAACCGTTTCACGATTTCCCCGGAAACGCTCTGGCCTATTTTTCCTTCAGCCGCGTCGCCTGCACAGGAGGAGCCTTGAACGCCGGAGTCGCCGGTGCCGGCTTCTTCGCGTCCTTCTTGGGTTTGCGAGGCTCCTTGCCCGGCTTCATCGCACCCTTGGCCATGATTCGCTCCTGCGTTTGGCTGTCGCAGCACTCAACCAAGTCTTGCAGCGCACCGCAAGACCCATCGCGACAGGCCTTGCATATAGGTAATTACCGGGCGCTTTGAAGGCTCGGGCAGGCCCGGCCGGGGAAACCGGCCAGCATTTTCCCGCAGCGCGCGGCGACGCTAGCCGTGCGCGATCATGACGTGGCGGACGGCGGTGTAGTCCTCCAGCGCGTAGAGCGACATGTCCTTGCCGTAGCCGGACTGCTTCAACCCGCCATGCGGCATTTCATTGGTCAGCATGAAATGCGTGTTGATCCAGGTGCAGCCATATTGCAGGCGCGCGGCCGTGGCCATGGCGCGCGAAATGTCCTTCGTCCAGACGGACGAGGCCAGCCCGTAGTCGCTGTCGTTGGCCCAGTTGACCGCCTCGTCGGCATCCGAGAAGCGCGTGACCGAAACGACCGGGCCGAAGACCTCGCGGCGCACGATCTCGTCTTCCTGCAAGGCGCCGGCGACGACGGTCGGCTGGTAGAAGAAGCCCGAGCCCTCGCCTGGCTTGCCGCCGGTGGTGATCTCGATGTGCTTCAGTTCCGAGGCGCGCTCGACGAAGCTGGCGACGCGGTCGCGCTGGCGGCGCGAAATCAGCGGGCCGATCTCGTTCTCGGTATCGTCGGGGAGGTTGTAGCGGATGGTCGAGACCGCCGACGTCAGGTCGGCGACCAGCCGGTCATACACCTTCTTGCCGGCGTAGATGCGGCAGGCGGCGGTGCAGTCCTGCCCGGCATTGTAGTAGCCAAAGGCGCGCAGGCCGTTCACTACCGCTTCCATGTCCGCATCGTCGAAGACGATGACAGGAGCCTTGCCGCCCAGTTCCAGATGCGTGCGCTTCACCGATTTCGCCGCCGCCTGCAACACCTTCTTGCCGGTGGCGACGTCGCCGGTGATCGAGATCATGTTGACGCGCGGATGGTTGATGAGCGGGCTGCCGACGCTCTCGCCACGGCCCAGCACCACGTTGACGACGCCTTCCGGCAGGACCTCGCCGAAGATTTTCGCCAGTTTCAGCGCCGTCAGCGGCGTCTGCTCGGACGGCTTGAAGACGACCGTGTTGCCGCCGGCGATGGCCGGCGCCAGCTTCCAGGCCATCATCATCAGCGGGTAGTTCCACGGCGCGATCGAAGCGACGATGCCGATCGGATCGCGGCGGATCATCGAGGTGTGGCCGGGCAGGTATTCGCCGGCCACCTGCCCCGGCAGGGTGCGCACCGCGCCGGCGAAGAAGCGCCAGCAATCGACGATGGCCGGAATCTCGTCGTTCAGCACCGCGTTGATCGGCTTGCCGCAGTTCAACGCCTCCAGCGCGGCGAAGCCTTGCGCCTCCGCCTCGATGCGGTCGGCGATCTTCAGCAGATAGCCCGAGCGCTCGGCCGGCGTGGTGCGCGACCAGGTGGCGAACGCCTTTTCGGCCGCGGCGACGGCGGCATCGATCTGCGCCGGCGAGGCCTCGGGCAGGTCGAGGATGGCTTCCCCGGTCTTGGGATTGAGGACCGCTTCCTCGGCCTCGGTGCCCGCTTCGAATTTCGAGCCGATCAGCATCTGGGTGTCCATGAGAATCTCCCTTATTTGCCCGATCCGGCGATCTGGTCGCCGTCGCGGGTCAGGTAGTAGGCAAGAAGGATCGGCAGCAGGGTGACCAGCACCACCACCATGGCCACGACGTTGGTGACCGGGCGCTGGCGCGGACGGATCAGTTCCTCCAGCATCCAGATCGGCAGCGTCTGCTGCTGGCCGGCGGTAAAGGTGGTGACGATGACCTCGTCGAAGGACAGCGCGAAGGCGAGCATGCCGCCGGCCAGCAGCGCCGTCGCGATGTTGGGCAGCACCACGTAGCGGAAGGTTTGCAGCCCGTCGGCGCCGAGATCCATCGACGCCTCGATCATCGAGCCCGAAGTGCGGCGGAAGCGGGCAACGGCGTTGTTGTAGACCACCACCACGCAGAAGGTGGCGTGGCCGAGCACGATCGTCCAGAACGAGAACGGAATGTCGGCCAGCGAGAAGGCCGAGCGCAGGGCGATGCCGGTGATGATGCCGGGCAGCGCGATCGGCAGGATGACGAGCAGCGAGATCGTCTCGCGGCCGAAGAATTTGGTGCGCGACACGGCCGCCGCGCACAGCGTGCCCAGCACCAGCGCGATGACGGTGGAAATGCAGGCGACGCGCACCGACAGCGACAGCGCCTCCCACACGTCGGGGCGGTTCCAGGTGACGGCAAACCACTGCGTGGTCAGCCCCGGCGGCGGCCACTGGTAGCTGCGCTCCTCGGTGGTGAAGGCGTAGACGAAGATCAGCAGGATCGGCAGGTGCAGGAATAGCAGGCCGCAGGCGGCGGCTATCTTGAGGCCGAGCGGCGTGCGCTGGGAGCGGTCAGAGCGCATCGAACGCCCCCAGTTTCTTCGCACCCCACAGATAAAAGCCCATGATGACGATCGGCACGACCGTGAAGGCGGCGGCAAGCGGGATGTTGCCGGCGGTGCCCTGCTGGGCATAGACGGCTTGGCCGATGAACAGGCGTGAGGTGCCGACGATCTGCGGCACGATGTAGTCGCCGAGCGTCAGCGAGAAGGTGAAGATCGAGCCGGCGACGATGCCGGGCAGCGCCAGCGGGAAGATCACGTTGCGGAACGTCTGGCGCGGCGAGGCGCCGAGGTCGGAAGACGCCTCGACCAGATTGGCGGGCACGCGCTCCAGCGCCGCCTGCATCGGCAGGATCATGAACGGCAGCCAGACATAGACGAAGACGATGAAGGTGCCGGTGAAGGAGACCGACAGCGAATTGCCGCCGACATAGGGCAGCGACAGCCAGGCGTCGAGCACCCACAAAAGATGCAGCTTGGCCAAGAGCCAGTTCAGGATACCTTCCTTGGCGAGAATGAGCTTCCAGGCGTAGATCTTGACCAGGTAGCTCGACCACAGCGGCAGCATGACGCCGAGATAAAACAGCGCCTTCCAGCGGCCGCGCGCATAGCGCGCCGCGTAATAGGCGATCGGGAAGGCCACCACGATAGAGGCGAGCGTCACGCAGGCCGCCATCACCACGGTGCGGATGATGATGTCGACATTGGCGGGCTGGAGCAGGTCGCCATAGGTCTTCAGCGTCAGTTCGTGGTTGATGAGGCCCGAAAACTCGTCGATCGAAAAGAAGCTCTGCGCCAGGAGCGCGATCAGCGAGCCGATATAGACGATGCCGAGCCACAGCACCGGCGGCAAAAGCATGATGAGCAGCAGCAGCGTCGGCTTGCGCCAGAAGGCGTCCGACAGCACCCCGCGCACGCCGCCCGAAGGCGGCAGGATGGCCCTCCGGACATCGATGACGGGAGCGGAAACGGCCGTCATCACGCCCCTTCCTCCATCAGGTGCAGCTGCTCGCGGTTGAAGGTCAGCGTCACCTCCTCGCCGGCCTCCGGCAGGGCCGCACCGGCGGGGACCGTGGCATGCAGGCGCAAGCCTTCGGCTTCGAGCAGCAGCTTCGTGGTCGCGCCGAGGTAGTTGGTGGAAACGAGCCGTGCCGGCACGCCCTCGCCGGCGACCTTGCGGCCGACGCGGATCGCTTCCGGCCGCAGGCTTGCCCAGCGATGCTGGCCCGACCATCGCTGCACGAAGTCCGGCGGCAGGACGTTGGAAGAGCCGACGAAGTCGGCGACGAAACGGGTGGCGGGGCGCTGGTAGATTTCTTCCGGCGTGCCCACCTGCATGATCCTGCCGTCGTTGAAGACGGCCACGCGGTCGGCCATGGACAGGGCTTCACCCTGGTCGTGGGTGACGAAGACGAAGGTGATGCCGAGCGCCTTCTGCAACGCCTTCAACTCTTCCTGCATGTTCTCGCGCAGCTTGAGGTCGAGCGCGCCGAGCGGCTCGTCGAGCAACAGCACCCTCGGCTGGTTGACCAGCGCGCGGGCGAGCGCGACGCGCTGGCGCTGGCCGCCCGACAACTGGCCGGGCCGGCGTGCGCCGTAGCCGGGCAGTTGCACCAGCGCCAAGGCCTCCTCGGCCGCCTTGTAGCGCTCGGTCTTGCCAATTCCCTTGACCATCAGCCCATAGGCGACGTTGTCGAGGATGTTGAGGTGCGGAAACAGCGCATAGTCCTGGAACACGGTGTTGACGTTGCGCCGATAGGGCGGAACGCCTTCGGCCCGCTCGCCGAAGATGGAGATCGAGCCGGACGTCGGCTGCTCGAAACCGGCGATCAGCCGCAGGCATGTCGTCTTGCCGGAGCCGGACGGCCCCAGCATGGCGAAGAACTCGCCGGCCCCGACATCGAGGTCGACCGCATCAACGGCGCGCACGCTGCCGAAATGGCGCGAGACTTGTCGGAAAGAAACAGCTGAGGTCATGGGTTCACTCTCGAAAGTCAGCGCTGCCCCTCACCGCCCTGCCGGGCACCTCTCCCCGCAAGAGGCGGGGAGAGGAAGACAGCTTCGACGCCGGTTCCCCCTCTCCCCGTTTCATGGGGAGAGGGTAGGGGTGAGGGGCGGCACGAGCCTGGGAGGCTTGTCGCCTAGCGGCCGCCGATCACGCCGATATAATCGGACACCCAGCGGTAGTAGGGCACGCACTGGTCGTTCTGGGTGGCGCACTGGGAAACCGGCGTCTTCCAGAACTTGATCTTGTCGAAATTGTCGAAACCGTTGGTGGCGCAGCCTTCGTCGGTCAGCAGTTCGTTGCCCTTGCAGGCGGCGGGCACCACCGGCACCGAGCCGAACCAGGCGGCGAGATCGCCCTGCACCTTCGGCTTCAGCGAATGCTCCATCCACATATAGGCGCAGTTGGGGTGCGCCGCCTCGGCGTGCAGCATGGTGGTGTCCGACCAGCCGGTCGCGCCCTCTTCCGGAATGGTCGAGGCAATCGGCTGCTTGGCGGCAACCAGCGTGTTGACCTGGAACGGCCACGACGAGGAGGCGACCACGCCCTCGTTCTGGAAATCGTCGACCTGGATCGCGGCGTCGTGCCAGTAGCGGCCGACCAGCGTGCGCTGGAAGCGCAGCAGGTCGAGCGCGGCCTTGTACTGGTCCTCGTTCAGCTCGTACGGGTCCTTGATGCCGAGTTCCGGCTTGTGCGCCATCAGGTAGTTGGCGGCGTCGGCGATATAGATCGGGCCGTCATAAGCCTGCACCCGGCCCTTGTTCGACTTGCCGTCGGACAAGGTCTGCTCCTCGAACACCACGTTCCAGCTCTTCGGCGCTTCCTTGAAGATGTTGGTGTTGTACATCAGCACGTTCGGCCCCCACTGGTAGGGCACGCCGTAATGAACGCCCTTGACGGTGTACCAGGGCGCGTTCTGCAGGCGCTCGTCCACCGTCTTCCAGCTCGGGATGAGGTCGACATTGACCGGCTGCACGCGCTTGCCGGCGACCAGCCGCAGCGAGGCGTCGCCGGAGGCGGTGACGAGGTCGAAGCCGCCCTCGTTCATCAGCGCCACCATTTCGTCGGAAGTGGCCGCGGTCTTGACCGTCACCTTGCAGCCGGTCTCCTTCTCGAAATCGCTCACCCAGTCGTAGGCCTTGTCGGTCTCGCCGCGCTCGATGTAGCCGGGCCAGGCGACGATCGACAGCGCGCCCTCGCCCTTGCCGATCTCCTTGAGCATTTCCTGCGCGCTCGCCTGGCCGACAAAAGCCAGCGCCATCGTAAGAGCCGTGCATGATTTCAGAAACGATTGCATGTCGAACCTCCCGTTTGGCAGGGGCCGACCCTCCCGGCTCCCCCCTTGAGCCAAAGGTGTCGCAAATTTTTCGCATTCGCAAATTCATTTATGGGAAGGTCGCTATCGGTTTTACCGATAGGAAACGCTCCCCAGCCGCTGGCGCAGCACGCGCTGCGACTGGGCGATCCCGATGAAGTCGCGCGCCGATTGCGGCAAGGTCGAGCCGCGCCGCCACACCATGCCCACCTGCACCACAGGCAGGGCGCCGGAAATGTCGCGGCTTTCGATGCGGTCGCCTTCCAGCGACCAGGGGCGATAGACGAGGTCGGGCAGCAGCGCGACGCCGGCGCCGGTGGCGACGAGGCTGCGCACCGCCTCCACCGAGCGCGTGCGGAAGGCGACGTTGGGCTTGGCACCGATCGCGGCCAGCAGCGGCCCGGCGCTTTCCTCGATCTCGTCCACCGTCAGCATGATCAGCGGCTCGCCGGCAAGGTCGCTGATGCCGATGATCTCGGTCGAGGCGAGGCGGTGGCTGAGCGGCAGCCACAGCCGGTAGGCCGATACTTCGAGGATTTCCGATTGCAGCGCCATGCGGTCGCGCAGGTTGGAGGTGACCATGACGGCGATGTCGAGCTTGCCGCCGACCAGGAGGTGTTCGAGATAATCGCCATTGTCCTCGATGGCCGACACTTCCACGCCCGGATAGGCGCGGCGGTAGCGCGCCAGGAGATCGGACAGCACATAGCCGGCGACCAGCGAGGTGACGCCCAGTTGCAGGCGGCCGCCGACGACGGTCTGCTCGCCGGAAAAGGCGCGGCGGGCGTCCGACACATTGGCCAGTATCTTGGTGGCGTGGCGCAGGAACTGGTGGCCCTTGTGGGTGATGTTGAGGCCGCGCGAATGGCGCTCGAACAACTCCACGCCGAGATCGCGCTCGAGTTCCCGGATCGCCTCGGTGACCGAGGATTGCGAGATCGACAGGTGTTGCGCGGCGCCCGACACGGTGCCCTGCTCGGCCACCGCGACGAAGAACTGCAACTGCCTGATCGAAAACGCCATCGCCCGATTAAGCACGGATCGGCGGGAACGCGAAAGAGCCCCCGGAACGGGCCGCGCCGCCTCGCGTCTGCCTCTAGCTGACGCCCTTGGGCACGTTCTCCGGCGGCACCGTCGCCACCGTGTTCTGGCGGTGGAAGATGAACAAGCCGGCGAGCACGACGACGCCGGCGCCGATCAGGATACGCGGGCCGGGCACGTCGCCGAAGAAGATCAGGCCGAAGACGATCGCCCACAACAGCAGCGTGTAGTGCAGCGGCGCCAGCGTCGAGGCGGGCGCCAGCTTGAGGGCGCGCGTGATCAGGAGATGGGCGACGCAGGAGACGATGCCGAGAAGGGCCATGGCGCCGACATCGAAGGCGGTCGGCGTCTGCCATGTGCCGATGGTCAGCACGCCGCCGGCTACCAGCGTGCCGACCGTCTGCCAGGTGACCAGCGAGGTGTCGCTGGTGCCGCGCAGCCGGCGGTTGAGGACGATGCCGAAGGCAAAGGACAGGCTGCCGACCAAGGCGAAGATCGACGGCAGCGAAAACGCCGAGGACGACGGCTTCAGCATGATCAGCACGCCGCAGAAACCGACGAGGATCGCCGTCCAGCGCCGCCAGCCGACCTTCTCGCCAAGCAGGAGGTGCGACAGCGCCGCGACATAGATCGGCCCGGCCATGTAGAAGCTCATGACATCGGCAAGCGGCAGATAGACCACGGCGGCGTAGAAGAGCATCGTGTCCAGCGTCATGGCCAGCACGCGCAGGAACTGCAGGTCGCGCCGCTCCATATGGAACAGCTTGGCGCTGCCCTGCCGGGCCAGCATCGGCCCGAGGACGACGAACGCGCCGATCGAGCGGATCAGCACCACCTGCCCGACCGAGAAGGAGGCGACCAGCCATTTGCCCATGGCGTCGTTGAGCGCGAACATGAAGTCGCCCGCCAACATCAGCAGGATGCCGACGACAAGCACGTTACGGACTGGAATTTGAGTGACCGAGGTCATCGATGCTGCATCTCACAGAATGAACGGGTCCTGCCCAAGTCCGCACACCGCCGATGGCGCGCTTTAGCCGGACAGCACAGCATTAGCGAGGAAATTCGATTGGCGCAGGCTTGGTTACGACGGCCGGTGCCGTGGCGGCCGCACGATTATCGGCCGGTAGATGACGGGCGGCCCCCAGAACGGGTCGTAGCTCTGCATCGCGCGCAGGTCCGCGCGGCGGTCGAGTTCGATGCGCTGCAGGCATTCGGCGAAGGCGTCGTTGTCATGCCGGAACCCGTAAGACCGGCACGTCGCCTCGTCGGCGGCGCGCTGCTCCTCTGCGGTCACGCAGCCAGACAGCGTGAGGGCGAGGACGGCGACGGCAAGGGAAGAAACCGCACGCATTTTCGATGCCTCCGCACCGGTCGTGAAGCCATATCAGCGCTGCGATAGCGCCCGATCGTGGCAAAACTTATATCGGCGCCGCCTACGCCTTGTGCCGGCGATTGACGCTTGCCGGCCGCGACGGCAGCGACAGGGCGGCGTCGCGCTTTTCGCGCCGCGAGACCACCCTGCCGCGCGCGACGACGCAAAGCCGGTCTGGCCTGAGCCGCACCGCCTCGATGGCGTTGCCGGCGTCCAGCACGACGAGGCTGGCGCGCTTGCCGACCGCGAGCCCGAGATGATCGAGCCCCATGATGGCGGCGTTGACGTTGGTCACCATGTCGAAGCAGCGCGCCATGTCGGCGGGGCTCGACATCTGGGCGGCGTGCAGCCCCATGAAGGCGACGTCGAGCATGTCGGCCGTGCCCAGCGAATACCACGGGTCGAGCACGCAGTCCTGGCCCCAGCCGACGCGGATGCCGAGCTTCAGCATTTCCGGCACGCGGGTGAGACCGCGCCGCTTCGGATAGGTGTCGTGGCGGCCCTGCAGCATCATGTTGATGAGCGGATTGGGGATCACCGAAAGGTCGGCCTCGGCGATCAGCGGCAGCAGCTTGGAGACGTAGTAATTGTCCATGGAGTGCATGGAGGTGAGGTGCGAGCCGGCCACCCTGCCCTGCAGGCCGAGGCGCTGCGTCTCATAGGCCAGTTGCTCGATATGGCGCGAATGCGGATCGTCGCTCTCGTCGCAATGCATGTCGACCATCAGGCCGCGCTTTGCAGCAATCTCGCACAGTTCCGCCACCGAGCGGGTGCCGTCGGCCATGGTGCGCTCGAAATGCGGAATGCCGCCGACGATCTCGACGCCCTTGTCCAGCGCGCGGATGGTATTCTCGCGCGCGGTCGCCGAGCGGTAGAAGCCGTCCTGCGGGAAGGCCACCAGTTGCAGGTCGATATAGGGAGCAACCTCCTTCTTGACCTCCAGCAGCGCCTCGACCGCCAGCAGGCGGTCGTCGCAGACGTCGACATGGGTGCGGATGGCGAGCAGGCCCATCGATACCGCCCAGTCGCAATAGGCCAGCGCGCGTTCCTTCACCGCCTCATGGGTGAGCAGCGGCTTCAGTTCGCCCCACAGCGCAATGCCTTCCAGCAGCGTGCCCGACGCGTTGATACGCGGGATGCCGTAGGACAGCGTCGCGTCCATATGGAAATGCGGGTCGACGAAGGGCGGAGAGACGAGATCGCCGGAAGCCTCGACGACGGTGCCGGCCTCGGCCTCGATCTTTGGTTCGATCGCCGTGATCGTCTCGCCCTTGATGCCGATATCGGCCACGCGCCCGTCCGGCAGGGTGCCGCCAGCAACGATGATGTCGAAGCTCATTTTTCCCGTCTCCCCATTTTGGCGCCGCCAGTATGTGCGGGCGCTCGTGGGCTTCAGTACCCCCACCCCTGACCCCTCCCCTCAAGCGGGGGGAAGCGGAAGCGCGGTGCGCAATCCCCCTCCCCTTGAGGGGAGGGGTCAGGGATGGGGTAAATCCAGCGCGCTGTGCCTCAGCCCTTTTTCACTCCGGAACGTGGCGCACCGCGCCCTTGTCGGCGCTGGTGGCGAAGGCGGCGTAGGCGCGCAGCGCCTGGGTGACGTTGCGCTTGCGCGGCTCGGCCGGCTTCCAGCCGGCCTTGTCCTGCGCGGCGCGGCGCGCTTCGAGTTCCGCCTCCGGCACCGCCAGGTTGATGGTACGGTTCGGAATATCGATCTCGATGATATCGCCGTCGCGCACCAGTCCGATCGCGCCGCCGAGCGCCGCTTCCGGCGAGGCGTGGCCGATGGACAGGCCCGACGTGCCGCCGGAGAAGCGTCCGTCGGTCAGCAGCGCGCACTCCTTGCCCAGCCCCTTCGATTTCAGGTAGCTGGTCGGATAGAGCATTTCCTGCATGCCCGGGCCGCCGCGCGGCCCCTCGTAGCGAATGACGACGACGTCGCCGGCCTTCACGGCGTTGCCGAGAATGCCCTTCACCGCCGCGTCCTGGCTTTCGAACACCACCGCAGGTCCCTTGAACTTGAGGATCGATTCATCGACGCCCGCCGTCTTCACGATGCAGCCGTCGAGCGCGATGTTGCCCTTCAGCACCGCCAGGCCGCCGTCCTTGGAGAACGGATGCTCGGCGCTGCGGATCACGCCCTTCTCGCGGTCGAGGTCGAGGTCGTCCCAGCGCCGGTCCTGGCTGAACGCCACCTGCGAGGGCACGCCGCCGGGTGCGGCAAGGTAGAAGTCGCGCACCTTCTGGCTATGGGTGCGCGACACGTCCCAATGCTCGATGGCTTGCCCGAGCGTCGCGGTATGCACGGTCGGCAGGTCGCGCTTGATCAGGCCGGCCCGGTCCAGCTGGCCGAGGATCGCATAGATGCCGCCGGCGCGGTGCACGTCCTCCATGTGCACGTCGGCCTTGGCTGGCGCCACCTTGCACAGGCAAGGCACGCGGCGCGACAGCCGGTCGATGTCGGCCAGCGTGAAATCGACGCCGGCCTCGTGCGCGGCGGCAAGGATGTGCAGCACCGTGTTGGTGGAGCCGCCCATGGCGATATCCAGCGTCATGGCGTTCTCGAACGCGCCCTTGGAGGCGATCGCGCGCGGCAAGGCCGTCTCGTCGCCCTGCTCGTAATAGCGCTGGGCAAGGTCGACGATCAGATGGCCCGCCTCAACGAACAGGCGCTCGCGGTCGGCATGGGTGGCGAGCGTCGAACCGTTGCCCGGCAGCGACAGGCCGAGCGCCTCGGTCAGGCAGTTCATGGAATTGGCGGTGAACATGCCCGAGCAGGAGCCGCAGGTCGGGCAGGCCGAACGCTCGATCACCTTGACGTCGTCGTCGGAAATCTTGTCGTCGGCCGCCGCCACCATGGCATCGACCAGGTCGAGCGCCTGCTTCTTGCCGGAAAGCACGACCTTGCCCGCTTCCATCGGCCCGCCGGAAACGAACACGGCGGGAATGTTGAGGCGCATCGCGGCGTTCAGCATGCCGGGGGTGATCTTGTCGCAGTTGGAGATGCAGACCATGGCGTCGGCGCAATGCGCGTTGACCATGTATTCGACCGAGTCGGCGATGATTTCGCGCGACGGCAGCGAATAGAGCATGCCGTCGTGGCCCATGGCGATGCCGTCGTCGACGGCGATGGTGTTGAACTCCTTGGCGACGCCACCCGCCTTCTCGATCTCGCGCGCCACGAGCTGGCCGAGGTCCTTCAGGTGCACGTGCCCCGGCACGAACTGGGTGAACGAATTCACGACCGCGATGATCGGCTTGCCGAAATCGCTGTCCTTCATGCCCGTGGCGCGCCACAGGCCGCGGGCGCCGGCCATGTTGCGGCCATGGGTGGTGGTGCGTGAACGATAGGCAGGCATGAAATTTTCCTCGATCCAAACGCCGTGCCGCAGCGACACGGAAAACCAAAAAAGGGAGCCGCAGGCGTTATATACGCGCTCGCATGGTCTTGCCACGTTTTTGCGATACGCCACAGTGGGGAGCCATCAGCAGAAGCAAGCAAGCCGGCCCGCAAGCCTGCCGGAACCGACCGACACGACCAGCGAGGAGCAAGACAATGCAGAAGATCAGCCCATGCCTGTGGTTTCGCAACGAGGCCGAGGAGGCCGTCGATTTCTACGTCTCGATTTTCCCCGGCGCGAAGAAGGGAAGCGTGCTGCGCAGCGACGACGTCGAGGTCCGATCCTCCGGCGGCGTCGTGATGGTGAATTTCGAGTTGTTCGGCCAGTCGTTCCAAGCGCTGAACGGCAACCAGGAAGACCCGTTCAACCACGCCATATCGCTTTCCGTGGACTGCAAGGACCAGGCCGAGGTCGACCATTACTGGGACAAGCTGATCGGCGACCGCGGCAAGGGCATCGCCTGTAGTTGGCTGAAGGACCGCTACGGGGTTTCCTGGCAGATCGTGCCGGAAATCCTGCCACGGCTGCTCAACGACCCGGACAAGGCCAAGGCCGCCCGCGTCATGCAGGCGATGATGAAGATGGTCAAGATCGACGTCGCCGCGATCGAGGCGGCGGCGCGAGGCTGAAGCGCCGGCATCCCGGACCCCTGGAAAAGCGAAGGGCGGCGGATCGCTCCGCCGCCCTTCGAAGGCTTCAGGCCGGGGTCAGTCCAGCGGCGCCGGCATTAGCGCCGGGTCAGGCTTTTCGGCATGTAGCGGCACGTCCTTGCTGGCGATGAACGTATAGAACATCGGCACGACGAACAGCGTGAACATGGTGCCGATGAGGATGCCCGTGAAGATCACCAGGCCCATCGAATAGCGCGCCGCCGCACCCGCGCCGCTGGAAGTGATCAGCGGCACCACGCCCAGCGCCATCGCCGCCGTGGTCATCAGGATCGGCCTGAGGCGCACCTTGGCCGAAGCCACGATGGCGTCGCGCCTTCGCAGGCCATTCACTTCCCGCTGCTGGTTGGCGAATTCCACCAGCAGGATGCCGTGCTTGGTAATCAGGCCGATCAGCGTGATCAGGCCCACCTGCGTGTAGATGTTAAGCGTCCCCAGCCCCAGGTTGAGCGGCACGATGGCGCCGAAGATCGACAGCGGCACCGCCATCATGATGATCAGCGGATCGCGGAAGCTCTCGAACTGCGCCGCCAGCACCAGGTAGATGACGAGGATGGCCGCGGCGAAGGCGATCAGGATGGTGTTGCCCTGCTCCTTTTCCTGCCGGGACTGGCCGGAATAGTCGACGAAGAAGGTGTCGGAGAGCGTCTGGTTGGCCAGGTCCTCCAGCGTCTTGAGGCCGTCACCGGTGGTGACGCCGGGCACCGGCAGGGCCGAGATGGTCGCCGAGTTCAACTGGTTGAACTGCTCGATCGCCGCCGGCGAGGCGTTGGTGGAAACCTTCACCACGGAAGACAGCGGCACCATGGCTCCCGTCGAACTGCGCACGAAATAGTTGCCCAGCTTCTCCGGGTTGTTGCGGAACTCCTGCGGCACCTGCGGGATGATGTCGTAGCTGTTGGAATCGCGGTCGAACTGCGCCACTTCCGCGCCGCCCACCAGCAGGGTGAGCGTGCGGCCGATATCGCTGATCGGGATGTTGAGCGCGGCCGCCCGGTCGCGGTCGATCGTGACCGTCACCTGCGGGGCGTCAAACGACATCGAGTTCTGCACGACGATGAAGCGGCCCGAAGCCTGCGCCTTCTGCTTGATCTGCTCGGCGGCCTGGAACACCTCGTCGGCGCCGCCGGTCGAGCGGACCACCATGGAAATCGGCAGGCCGCCGCCGGAACCGGGCAGCGTCGGCGGGGCGAACACGAAGGCCTCGACGCCGGCGACCTTGGCCAGACGGCCCTGGATGTCGGCCTGGAGTTCCTTTTGCGAACGGTCGCGCTCGGCCCAGTCCTTGAACGCGAAGCCGACGAAGGCCTGGTCGGTCGCGCCGCCGAAGGCGGTAGCGGCGAACAGCGCGCGGGTCTCCGGCACGTCATGGACCAGACCGAGGATCTGGTTGACGTAGGTCTCGGTATAGTCCGAGGTCGCGTAGCGCGGCGCGGTGACCAGCGACAGCAGGAAGCCCTGGTCCTCTTCCGGCGCCAGTTCGCTGGAGGTCTTGGTGAACATGAAGCCGGTCAGCGCCACCAGCACCAGGACGATCAACAGCGTCACCGGGCGGTATTTCAGCGAGCCGGCGACCAGCTTCTCGTAGATGTGCTCGACGCGCTCGAAGGTGCCGTCCACGATGCGCTGGAAGCGGCTTTGCGAGCCCTTCTTGAGCAGGCGGGCCGACATCATCGGCGTGATGGTGATGGCGACCAGGCCCGACAGCACGACCGCGCCGGCGAGCGTCATGGCGAATTCGCGGAACAGCGCGCCGGTGAGGCCGCCGGTGAAGGCCAGCGGCGCGAACACGGCGGCCAGCGTCATCGTCATGGCGATAATGGCCGAAGCGATCTCGCGCATGCCGCTGAAGGCCGCCTGCATCGGCGCCATGCCGTCTTCCTCGATGTGGCGGTGGATGTTCTCCACCACCACGATCGCGTCGTCGACGACAAGGCCGATGGCGAGCACCATGGCCAGCAGCGACAACAGGTTGATCGAATAGCCGACCGTATAGAGCAAGAAGCAGACGCCGATCAGCGACAGCGGTATGGTGACGATCGGCATCGCCACGGACCGGAACGAACCGAGGAACAGCAGGATCACCACCACGACGATCGCAACCGCTTCGCCGATGGTCTTGAACACCTCGTCGATCGAGGCCGAAATCTGTTCGGTCGAGTCGTAGACGATCTCGATCGTCATGCCCTTCGGCAGCGATTCCTGGATCGAGGGCACGATCTTGTGGATGGCCTCCGCCGTGCTCAGCGGGTTGGCGGCCGGCGTCGGGAAGATCGCCAGGAAGGTGCCCGGCTTGCCGTTGAAGTTGACCCTTGTGTCCGTGCTTTCGGCGGCGAGTTCCACATTCGCCACGTCGCGCAGCCGCACCACCTTGCCGTCCTGCGAGCGCAGCGGAAGCTGCGAGAACGCCTCGGGCGTCTGCAGCGTCGAGCGCACGGTGATCGAGGAGGTCACATATTTGTTCTCGGTCTTGCCGGGGGCCGACAGGAAGTTCGAGCTGTTGATGGCGTTGAGCACGTCGGTCGCCGTCACGCCGCGCGCGGCCAGCCGCACCGGATCGATCCAGACGCGCATCGAATAGTCGGCCGCGCCGAAGATCTGCACGTCGGCGACGCCCTCGACCGTCGTCATGCGCGGCCGCACCACGCGCTCGATATATTCGGTGAGCTGCTCGGGCGTCATGTTCGGATTCTGCATCGACAGATACATCATCGCGAACTGCTGGCCGGTGCCCTTGACGATGACCGGGTCCTTGGCCTCGGTCGGCAGCGTGCCGCGCACGCCCTGCACCTTGGACAGCACTTCCGTCAGCGCCACGTCGGGGTCGGATCCGAGCTTCATCTGCACGGTGACCGTGCTCGAGGAAGGCCGGCTCTGCGACGTGACGTAGTCGACGTTCTCGGTCGAGGAAACGGCGCGCGCGATCGGGGCCGAAATGAAGCCCTGGATCAGGTCGGCGCTGGCGCCCGGATACACCGTGGTGATGGTGATCGCCGTCTCGTCCACCTTCGGGTACTGCCGGATCGACAGGTTGAAGATGCCCTGGAAGCCGAGAAGCAGGATCAGACAGGCAAGCACGGTCGACAGGACCGGCCGGCGAATGAAGAGATCTGAGATACTCATTGGGCGGGCGCCTGCGGGTTGGCGAGCTTGGTCGGGTCGATGGTGTTGTCGACGTGGACGGACATGCCGTTGAACAGGCGGTTCTGGCCGGCGGTGACGACTTCGTCACCCTCGGACACGCCCTTCACGATCTCGACGAGGTTGCCGTCGCGGCGGCCGGGCGTGACGAAGACCTGCGACAGCACCAGAGCGGGCTGCTCGCCTTCGGCTGGCGCGGCAGGCTTGACCGCATCCGCTTCCGGCTTCTTCTCGGCGTCGGCGGCCGGCTTGCCGGCGTCGGCTGCGGGCTTCTCCGCCTCCGCTGCAGGCTTCTCGGCCGGCTTCGCCGGCTGCACCACATAGATGTAATCGCCGTAAAGGCTGGTCGTCAGCGCCGTCTGCGGCACCGCCAGCACGCCCTTCTGTTCCGGCAGCTCGACACGGACCTGAACGAACTGGCCGGGAGAAAGCTTGCCTTCGGGATTGTCGACCTCGGCCCGCACCGAAACCAGCCGGCTCGAGGGGTCGATCTTCGGGTTGATGCCGCGGATGGCGCCCGCATAGGGCATCTCGCCATTGCCGATGCCGATGCGCACCGTCTGGCCGATCTTCAACAGCGGAAGCTGCTGTTCCGGCACCGTGAAATCGACGCGCATCGTCTCCAGGTCCTGCAACGTCACCACGACGGTGCCGGGCGCGAGATACTGGCCGAGGTCGATCTGCGGGATGCCGGCGGTGCCGGCGAAGGGAGCCTTGAGCTGCTTTTGGTCGAGAATGGCCTGAAGCTTGTTGACCTGCGATTCGGAAGCGGAAGCGGCCGCGCGCGCATTGTCCAGCGTGACGTCCGAGCCGACGCCGCGCCGCTGCAGTTCGAGGGCACGCTTGAGCGCGACCTGGTCGAGCGCCGCCTGCGCCTTCTGCGCCTCGAGGTCGGCGCGCTGCACCGCGTCGTCCATCTGCACCAGCACCGCGCCGGCATCCACCTTCTGGTTGGCGCTGAACAGGACGTCCTTGACGATACCGGCCGTTTCCACCGTGAGGTCGACGCCGCGCACCGCGCTCACCGTGCCGATCGCCTCGATGCCCGGCGTCCAGTCGGCCGGCTTGACGACGACCGTCGAGACCGTCGCCGCCGGCGGCTTCATGGTGGCGAAATACTGCTTGATGGCGTTTTCGCGGAAGAGGTTGAAGCCGACGATGCCGCCGCCGATCAACACGAGCAGGATAAGGGCAATGATAAAGCGCTTGATCACGGACAGTCCCCTAGGGCGCAATAGTAACAGTGGCAAAAATGCGGGCACGGCTCGTCGCAGCCCGCCAGGCTGGAATCTCCGGCGCTTACTGTACCGTCTGGACGGTCTTGTCAATTGGGTTTAGGTACAACCGAGCCGGAGAACGCAATGAAGCTGACAAGATCCAAACCCAACTCGCGCGAGAAAATCCTTGCCGCCGCCGTGGCCGTGGCGCGCGAGGCCGGTCCCGGCAGCCTTTCGCTCGAGGCCATCGCCGTGCGCGCCGGCGTGTCCAAGGGCGGATTGCTATACAATTTTCCCACCAAGGCCAAGCTGATGCAGGGGCTGGTGGAGCGCTACCTCAGCGAGTTCGAACAGGCGCTGGAGGACGCGCGCGCCAACGAGACGGCCGGCGAGAGCCTGCTTTCGACCTATATCCGGCTGGCGGCGAGGGAATGCGAGGAAACCAAGCCCTCGCCCTCATGGATATTCTCGGCCATCGCGGAAGACCCGGATTTCCTCAAGCCGATCAAGGCTTTCCGTCGCCAGCTGTTCGAGCGCCTGAAGGCGCAGACGCCGGACAAGAAAGCCCTCTTGGTCAGCTACCTGGCGATAGAGGGGCTGCGCAGCATGAACCTTTTCGATTCCGATGTCCTTACGCAGGAAGAACGCCAGACGCTCGTCTCCGCGCTCATGGACATCGCCGACACGCCGGCCGGCCGGCGCGACACCGATCAGAGCGGCTGATCGGCGAAGACCACCCGAGCATTTCCCGGCGAACCCGTGAGCGCCCGCTGCAACAGGGCTTCGGCATGGGCGTTGCGCTGGCGCGCGCTGTCGGCCCCCATCACCACGACGACGAGGCGCCGGCCGTCGGCATCGTAGGACGTGACGATGTTGAAGCCCGAAGCACGGATATAGCCGGTCTTGATGCCGTCGACGCCGCGGACCCGGCCAAGCATATCGTTATGGCCGCGCACCAGCTTGCCGCGGAACATGAAGTCCCCGTCGGAGAAATAGTGATAATGGTGCGGGAAGCGCTGGCGCAGCGCCATGCCCAGCACCGCCATGTCGCGCGCCGTGGTGTGCTGGCCGTCGTCAGGCAGGCCGGAAGCGTTGCGGAAGACGGTGTCGCGCATGCCGATCTGGCGCGCCTTCGCCGTCATCGCGGCGGCAAACCCTTCCTCGCTGCCGCCGAGATATTCCGCCACCACCACGGCCACGTCGTTGGCCGACTTCACCGCCAGCGCCCGGATCGCGGTATCGACGTCGATCGTCTCGCCGGGCTTCAGGCGCATCTTGGTCGGCGGCTGCGAAGCGGCATGGGCCGAGACCGGAAGCTGCGTGTCTCTGGCGATGCGGCCGGCGTCCATCGCCTCGAACACCAGATAGAGCGTCATCATCTTGGTCAGCGAGGCGGGATAACGCTGCGCCGTCGAGTTCACCTCGAACAGTTGCTTGCCGGTTCGGGCATCGACGACGATGGCGGCGTATTTCCCGGGCGTGGCCGGAACCGCCAGCACCTGCTCGGGCGGCGTCATCGTCGTGCAGCCGGCGACGAGCCCCAGCAGGGCGACGAGGACAAGACATTTGCGGAAGAAGGCAGGGAGGCGCAAGGCTAGTCTGTTTCGAGATTCGCGGTTGGCAAGGTCCAGCGTGTCTACAGCAAGCGGATGGCCGCGTCCATTTGGCGAGGCCGCCGTCCACCGCACAATCCCGCCGGGCCCTTGCGCGCCGTCTACCGGGACGCTTTGCTTCGGGCTGACGAATCGACGGTGGCCGAGATGGACCAGATCACATTCGCCGCAAAAGGCATTTCGGTAACGCTCGACCTCGCCGTCGGCCATATCGCCGAGCTGCGGATCGAGGCCGGGGGCCGCACCCTCAAGCCGCTGCACCGCGCGCCGTGGCTCGGCGAGCCGGCCGACCGGCTGCCGCCCAACCTTCCCGACGGGGTGGTGCGGCTTTCCGGCGATTTCCTGTGCGCGCCGTTTTCGCGTAGCGATGTCGAGGAAGCCCCGCTGCATGGCTGGCCGGCCAATAGCGGCTGGGACGTGATGGACAGCACGGCCACCGCCGATGGCTGGCGCGCGCGCTTTCGCCTGCGCCGCACGGTGATGGGCGCGGTGGTGGAAAAAACCCTGACCCTGCGCGACCACCACCCCTTCCTCTACCAGGAACACGCCTTTTTCGGCGGAGCCGGGGCGATTTCCGTCGCCCACCACGCGATGACGGTCATGCGCGAAGGCGGGCGACTGGCGTTTTCGCCCAAGCGCCTCGCCGCGACACCGGCCGACCCGCTGGAACCCGATCCGGCGCGCGGGCGCTACCTGCTCGCTTATCCGGGGCGTTCCGCCGACCTGTCGCGGTTCCCGATCGCCGAGGGCGGCACCACCGACCTGCGGGACTACCGCGCCGAGCAGCACCGGGAGGACTTCGTCACGCTGGTCGAGGCCGACCATGGCGGGCCGGGCTGGACAGCGGTCGCGCGCAAGGCGGAAGCCGACCTGGTGCTGGTGCTCAAGAACCCGGCCGAGCTGCCGGTCACCATGCTGTGGATCTCGAACGGCGGGCGCGACTATGCGCCGTGGAGCGGCCGCCATCTCGGCGTGCTCGGCATCGAGGACGGCCGCACGGCCATCGGCCACGCCGCCTCGATCGGCGACAACTGGCTGAAAAAGGAAGGCGTGGCGACCGCGTTCGACCTCGGCGGCCATGTCGCGTTCCGCCAGGTGATCGGGGCATGTCCCCTTGCCGGCGGCGAGCCGCCTGAGGATGTCGCCAGCGAATCCGGCCGCCTTCGCCTCGCCCTGCCCGACGGGTCTGAACACGCAATCCCGTTCGACAGCGATTTTCTGCGGACCGATTGAACCTTTTCACTCCCCATGGCGTTTGGAATAATGCCAGTTCGCCGGCACCATCGCCGCGAAGAACCTGGGGTACCCCATGTCCGAGATCGCCCACATCGCCGCCGCCATCTTCAAGCGCGCAGGCAAATCGGAACGCATCGTCGTGGCCATTGCCGGCCCGCCGGGTGCAGGCAAGTCGACGCTGTCGTCGGCGCTGCATGAACTTTTGCCTGAAGGGCAGACGGAAGTCGTGCCTATGGACGGCTTCCACTATGACGACGCCATCCTGGTGGCGCGTGGCCTGCGCCCCCGCAAGGGCGCGCCTGAAACCTTCGACTTCGCCGGTTTCGAGGCGCTGCTGAAGCGCATCCGCGCCAGCGAGCCGGAAATCGCCATCCCCGTCTTCGACCGCAGCATGGAACTGTCGCGGGCCGGCGCTGCCATCGTCTCGAAGGACACGAAGTTCGTGCTGGTCGAAGGCAACTACCTGCTACTCGACGAGGAACCCTGGTCGCGGCTGGCGCCGCTGTTCGACTTCACCATCTTCGTCGATGTGCGGCGCGCCGAACTGGAGCGGCGGCTGATGCAGCGCTGGCGCGAGCATGGCCGCAGCGACGAGGACGCCCGCGCCTGGATTTCGTCCAACGACATGCCCAACATCGAACGCGTGCTGGCGCGCCGGCGCACCGCCGACATGATCGTCGGCGATCCCGGCTGAGCGTCAGACTTTGGCCGGGATCGCAAGGCCGCGCTGCACGGCGGGGCGGGCAAGGCCGCGTTCCAGCCAGGCGGCAACCTGGCCGAAATCGTCGAAGCCGACCAGTTCGCGCGCGCCGTAGAGGCCGATCAGGTTGCGCACCCAGCCGAGCATCGAAATGTCGGCGATGGTGTACTCGTCGTCCATGATCCACTGGCGGCTGGCAAGGCGGGTTTCCAGGACGCCGATCAGGCGGCGCGATTCGACGCGGTAGCGCTCCAGCGGCCGCTTGTCGGCAATCTCGCGGCCGGCAAACTTGTGGAAGAAGCCGACCTGGCCGAACATCGGCCCGATGCCGGCCATCTGGAAGAAAACCCACTGGATGGTTTCATAGCGGCGCGCGGGATCGGCCGGGATGAATTTCCCCGTCTTCTCGGCGAGATAGAGCAGGATCGCGCCGGACTCGAACAGGCCGAGCGGCTTTCCGCCCGGACCGTCGGGATCGATGATCGCCGGAATCTTGCCGTTCGGGTTGAGCGAAAGGAACTCGGGCGTCCAGCTCTGGTCCTTGCCGATATCGACGTAATGGGCCTCGTAGGGCAGGCCGAGTTCTTCGAGCAGGATCGAAACCTTCACCCCGTTGGGCGTCGTCGCCGAATAGAGCTGGAGGAGATCGGGCTGTTTTGCCGGCCACCGCCTGGTGATGGGAAAAGCGGACAGGTCGGTCATGGCAGGCTCCAGCAATCTTAACGATGCAGCCGATCTAGGCGCGGCGGCCGCTGGCTTCAATGGGACGAGGTGGCGCGCCCGACCTCACTAGGCGTTGCCGTCACAGACGATTCTCCGCTTCTCAGCCAGCCGCATCTCTTTAGCCGCATTTCCGGACGCAAAACCGTTTCACGCTTTTGCTGGAAGGGCTCTAAACGCCCTTGAAGGCCAGCACCGCGTTGGTGCCGCCAAAGGCGAAGGCGTTGCTGAGGGCGACCTTTACCTGGCGCTCGCGCGGCGTGTTCGGCGTGATGTCCAGATCGCATTCCGGGTCCGGCTCGCGGTAGTTGGCCGTGGGCGGCACGATGCCCTCGCGAATGGCGTTGACGCAGGCGATCATCTCCAGCGCGCCGGAAGCGCCGAGACAATGGGCATGCATGGACTTGGTCGAGGAGACCGACAGGTCCTTCACATAGGAGCCGAAGACCCGCTTGACGGCCTTGGTCTCGATCATGTCGTTGGCCTTGGTGCCGGTGCCGTGGGCGTTGAGGTAGTCCACGTCCTCCGGGTTCAGGCCGGCGTCGGCCAGGCAGGCGCGCATGGCGTTTTCCGGTCCCTCGACGGTCGGCGCGACGATGTCGGAAGCATCGGCGGAAAAGCCGACGCCGGCGATCTCGCCGAGAATCTCGGCGCCGCGCGCCGTGGCGTGGTCGAAGCTTTCCAGCACCGCCATGCCCGCGCCCTCGCCCAGCACCAGCCCCTGGCGGTCGGCGGAGAATGGCCGGCAGGTATCGGGCGCCAGCACGCGCAATGCTTCCCAGGCCTTGAGCACGCCCCAGGAAAGCGGCGCATCGGTGCCGCCCGCCAGCATCACGTCGGCGCGGCCGAGCCTGATCTGGTCCACCGCCGAGGCGATGGCATGATTGGCTGACGAACAGGCGGAGGTGACGCCGAAGGTCGGCCCGCGCAGTCCGAGATCCATGCTGACCTGCCCCGCCGGCGCTCCCGGCATGACCTTCGGCACGGTGAAGATGCCGGCGCGGTTCTTACCCTCCAGCAGCAGCGCCCGGTAATTCTCCTCGATCGCCTCCCAGCCGCAGATGCCGACGCCGACGACGGCGCCCATCCGGTAGCTGTCGGCATCGCCCTCGACCAGGCCCGACTGGCGCATCGCCTCGCGCGCGGCGATCACCGCGAGCAGGCTGAAGCGGTCCATGGAAACGGTCTGCCTGTGGGGAATGCCGTGGTCCGGCATCTCCTTGACCTCGCAGCCGACCTTGACCTTCAGGTTGTGCAGGTCGTGGGTGGTGACCTCGCCGATGGCGGAGCGGCCGGAGCGCAGTCCGTCCCATATGGCCGAGGCATTGGTGCCAAGGCCGCAGATGCCGCCAAGGCCGGTAATCACGACGCGGTTGCGCATGGGCGGTTCGCTCAGGCTTTCTTTGCGATCAGGGCGCGAACGGCCGCAACGATGTCGCCGACATTCTTCAGGTTGGCCCAGGCATCGACCGTGTTCATCTCGATCTCGATGCCATAGTCTTCCTCGAGGTCGAAGATGATCTCGGTCAATTCGAGCGAATGGATGCCCAGTGCTGTCAGTTCGGTCGCGGCCGTGATCTCCTCGCCGCCCGGTTCGGCATGCGCCTTGATCTTCGCAATGATATCCGTCGTCAGCGCGTCAGCCATTCGGTTCCTTTCCCACCTGCATACCGGCACCGAAGGCCTTGCCTCGTCCCCGCTCGGGCTGTGCCGTCACCGCCCTCCGCCGGTTGCCGGTGAGCCATCACATGGTTTCTCTATAGAAACGGAAACGACACGTGGCAACAAGCGATATGTCGATCATGGAAGCACCGCCGTCAAACGACCGCAAGGCCCCGCGCTCCACCCGGTCCCGCTTTCGCCCCACGAACGGCGCGCTTCAGCCCGCCGGCCGGGACGCCGCATAGACGATCACCGTTTCCGGGTCCGGGAACTCGACGGCCAGTATATCCTTCATCATCACCCGCTTTGAATCGATGGCGTGGAACAGAAGCGCATTGCCTTCGACTTCCTGACGAAGGACGAGGACGTCGCTCTGGTGCTCCTTGAGCTTGCGCTCGATCGCCGGCGGCGGCCCGCCCTCCGCAGGCACCGCGTCGGCGAGGAAGACGATGTCGACCTGCCTGGCGGCCGTCAGCTTGCGCACGGTGCTGATGTTGTCGGCGGTCTTGTCGATGGCGGCGAGCACTCGCTTCTCTTCCGCCGAGGCGGTGGTCTTTTCCTGGCGGATGTCGGAATCGCCGACGATCCCCTCGATGGCCTTTTCCCCGCCCGGCCCCTGGCTCAGGCCCTGGCTCGCGGCGGGGTGGGCGGCCGCCAGGCCCAGCATGACCGTCATGGCGAGTTTGGTGGTTGTACGATGCAATTTCCATTCCTTCGACGTCGCGCACCCTTCAGGTCCGAAACGGAGGTTCCCATGCAAGGTTCCACGACGAGGCAAAAGACGCTACATAGCGGACGTCGCGCACGGGTGATGCGTTCCGGCTCTGCGGGAGCCATTGCCCTGCAACGCAATAACGGGGGAAAGATGGCAGTCCAGGAAACGGCGGTTTCGGCGCACGACGTTTTCCCGCATATCCGCATCGTCATGGGCATGGTGATCGGCCTCGGCGTCACCCGCCTTCTGTCCGGGGTGGCGCGCATCGTGCAGCATCCCCGCCAGTTCAAGCTCTATCCGGTGCATCTCGCCTGGGTCGCCTCGGTCCTGCTGCTGCTGGTTCATTTCTGGTGGTGGGAATTCGGCCTCTACCACATCCAGACCTGGACGTTCGGCATCTACCTGTTCCTCATCGGCTACGCGATCGTGCTGTTCCTGCTATGCGCGCTGCTGTTTCCCGACAGCATGCAGGACTACCAGGGCTACGAGGACTATTTCTATTCACGCCGCGGCTGGTTCTTCGGCCTGCTGGCCTCGACCTACGTCCTCGACATCATCGACACGCTGCTGAAGGGCGAGGCGCATTTCGCCCATTTCGGCAACGAATACCTCATTCGCACGCCGGTCTTCGTGGCCTTGTGCGTCGCCGCGATCTATGTGCGCGACCGCCGCTTCCACGTCGCCTTCGTGCTGTTCGCGCTGGTCTACCAGGGCTGGTGGATCCTGCGGCTGTTCGACAACATCACCTGACGGCCTGTACCAACGAAATCCGATTGCCTCGGGAGTGCCCGCAGGCCATTCTTCGCAGCATCGAGGAGTATTGCCATGAGCGTCACAGCGCTGAAGAACGAGAACCGGACCAACCTGCCCTTCTACGAGGAGCGCGTCGATCTTGCCTGCGCCCTGCGCTGGACGGCGCGGCTCAACATGCACGAGGCGGTGGCCAACCACTTCTCGCTCGCCGTCAACGAGGACGGCACCCACTTCCTGATGAACCCCAACCAACGGCATTTCTCGCGCCTGAAGGCGAGCGACCTTCTGCTCATCGACGCCAACGACCCCGACACGCTTTCCGGCCCGAACGCTCCGGACCCGACCGCCTGGGGCCTGCACGGCTCCATCCATCGCAACGTGCCGCATGCGCGCTGCATCATGCATGTGCATTCGATCCACGCCACGGTTCTCGCCTCGCTGGCGGATTCGACGCTGCCGCCGATCGACCAGAACACCGCCACCTTCTTCAACCGCACCGTGGTCGACAGCCACTATGGCGGGCTGGCTTTCGAAGAAGAAGGCGAGCGCTGCGCGAAGCTGCTCACCGATCCCAAGCAAAAAGTCATGATCATGGGCAACCATGGCGTGCTGGTGATCGGCGACAGCGTCGCCGACACCTTCAACCGCATGTATTATTTCGAGCGCTCGGCCGAAACCTACATCAAGGCGCTGTGGACGGGCCGGCCGTTGCGCGTGCTTTCCGACGAGATCGCCGAAAAGACCGCGAAGGAAATGGAAGTGTTCCCCGGCTTCGCCGAAGGGCATCTGGCGGAACTGAAGGCGATCCTCGACGAGGAAGAGCCGGCCTACCGGAACTAGGCTTCCGCCGCGCGCCTGATCTTTTCAGCCACGCTGCGCAGCAGGGCCTCGTCGGCCTCGCTGCGCGCCCGGCGCGAGGCCGCAAGACAGGCCTGCGAGCGCAGGATGACGCCGTCGCCCAGCACTTTCAGGCGGTTGGCGCGCAAGGTCGAGCCGCTGGAGGTGATGTCGACGATGATGTCGGCGGAACCGGCCGCCGGCGCGCCCTCGGTGGCGCCGAGGCTTTCGACGATGCGGTAGACCTGGATGCCGTGCTTCTGCGAGAAGAACTGCTGGGTCAGCCGCCAATATTTGGTCGCGATCCTCAGCCGGCGACCGTGGCGCTGGCGGAAATCGGCGGCGACGTCGTCGAGATCGGCCATGCCGTCGACATCCAGCCAGATTTCCGGCACCGCCACCACCACATCGGCATGGCCGAAGCCAAGCCGCGCGGCGATCTCGATGCGCTTTTCCCAGTCGGCGATGTTCTCGCGCAGCAGGTCCTCGCCGGTGACGCCGAGATCGACCGCGCCCTGCCCGACCTCGCCGGCAATCTCGGAGGCCGACAGGAACGCCACTTCGAGCCCGGCACAGCCCTCGATGCGCGCGCGGTAGGTGCGCTCGTCATCCGGCAGGCTGACGGCGAGCCCGGCCTTGGCCAGCACCGCCAGCGCCTGCTCCTTCAGCCGTCCCTTGGACGGCAGGGCAAGGGTGATGGTCATCGAATGGCCTCATCCGATCGAGCCGGAATACCCCCACCCCTGACCCCTCCCCACAAGGGCAAGGGGGATTCGGAGAGATGCCCGCCGGATTCCCCTCCCCCTTGTGGGGAGGGGCTAGGGGTGGGGGTCACGGCGTTCATCACTTGGCTCCCCTTACCGACTCGATACGGTCCAGCCACACCGAAAAGCCGACGCCGGGAATCGGCTTTTTCGCGCCGAGCAGGGTCAGGAGCCGGTCGTAGCGGCCGCCGCCGACCAGCACCTGCCGCGCGCCGGCGATTTCGAACACCATGCCGGTGTAATAATCGAGCGGGCGGCCGAAGGCGGCGTCGTAGCGGATGGTTTCCACCGGCAGCCCGTGGCCGGCAAGCGCTTCGGCGCGGCGGCTGAAATTCTCCAGCGCCGGGCCGAGCAGCAGGCCAGCCCCCTTGGCGAAGGTTTCCAATGCGGCGGCGGCCTCGACAATCGGCGTATCGATGGCCAGGAAGGCTTTCAGCGCGGCGAAGGCTTCGTCGGACAGCCGCACCGAGCGCAGCTGCGCCTTTTCGATCAGGCGGCGGGCGATGTCGGCGGGCGAACGGCCTGCCGAAGCCTGCAGGCCGGCCTGTTCCATGCCTTCGGCGATGTGGGCGGCCAGCCCCTCGGCGTCGCCGTCAAGCGCGAGCAGCGCGACCGGCGCCGGCAGCGCGGTGTTGCGCGGCGGGTTGGCGAGGTCGGCAAGGGCCGCCTCCAGCATCACATCGGAGCCGAAGGCGCGCGCCAGGCGCATGCGCCAGCCGCGCGGCAGGCCGAGTGCGGCCAGCACCGCCTCGAACACCGACTGGTCGCCGAGCGTGACGGAGAGCGGGGTATCCGGCAGGGCAAGAGAAAGCAGCGCGTGGGCATCGGTCACCAGCCGCGCATCGGCGGCGGCGATATCCGTCTCGCCCAAATCCTCTATGCCCGCCTGGTAGAACTCGTTCTCGCCCTCGCGGCGCTGGCGGAACACCTCGCCCAGATAGGCATAGCGGCGCGGCGTCCCGGCCTGGCGCGCGATATGGTCGAGGCAGACGGGAATGGTGAATTCCGGCCGCAGGCACAGGCTCTCTCCCGTCTCGCTTTCGGTCAGGAAAATACGCCGGCGCAGATCCTCGCCGGCCATGTCGAGGAACGGATCGGCCGGCTGGATGATCGCCACGTCGACCATGTTGGCTCGCTCGGCCAGCAGGCCGGCAATGGCGTCGGCAAAGGCGGGGCGGGCGGTCATTGGCCGCCCCTGGCCCTTTCCTGCGCCTGCGCGTCGAGAATTTTCCGCACTTCGGCCACCAGGTCGGCCTCGGCGACCGTGACCTGACCCGGCCGGGCTTCCTTGTATTCGGCATGATCGGCGATCGCCGCCGCCTGCCTGGCGCCCTCGATCAGGTCCTTCAACTGAACCTGCCCGGCCTCGCGCTCGTTACCGCCCTGAATGACGGCGACGGGCGAGCCGCGGCGGTCGGCATATTTCAACTGCGCTTTCATGCCAGCGCCCCCGAGATATATTTCGGCGCGGATGCCGGCCCTGCGCAGGTCCGACACTATCTTCTGGTAGCGGCCAAGGCTCTGCGTGTCCTTGTCCATCACCAGCACGACGACCGGCTGGATGACGTCGGAGGTATCGAGCTTGCCCAGGTTCTTCAGCGCCGTCATCAGGCGCGAGACGCCGATGGAAAAGCCGGTGGCCGGCACCGGCTCGCCCCGGAAGCGCGACACCAAACCGTCATAGCGCCCACCGCCGCCGACCGAGCCGAAGCGCACGATCTTGCCGTCCTCGTTGGGAATTTCGGCGAGGAGTTCAGCCTCGTAGACCGGGCCGGTATAGTATTCGAGGCCGCGCACCACGGAGGGATCGATCTTCACACGGTCGGGGCCGTAGCCTGCCCGAGCGCAGAGTTCTTGGATTTGAGCAAGTTCATCCTCACCTTGAATGAACTTGGGATTCTCAAGCACGCTGTGCCCAGGAAACTGCGTTATCGACCAAGCAAACTGACCAGCGATGCCGCCTCGCCGAAGCACGGCGCGACGCAAGTATTCCGTCTCTGTCAATTCGGCGCCAACTGCCGACAGTGAGTTTGTCATGCTGATCACGACCTCGATTTGATCAGCGTTTAGGCCGGCCCCTCTTGTGAAATCGCCTTCCTCGTTTTCTTCGCTCCAACGACCATCGCCCAACAGCTTTTTCACCTCAGAAAGGGGAAATTTATCGGCTTTGTCGATGGCTCTCAGGACCGCAAGCTTCTGCCAATCCTGTGTGACTCCAATACCTTCCAGCACGCCGTCCAGAATCTTGCGGTTGTTGACGCGGATGACGTAGTCGCCGCGCGCGATACCCAGCGCCTCCATAACGTCGGCCATCATCATCGCCATTTCGGCGTCCGCCGCCACGCCGGGCGTGCCGACCGTATCGGCGTCGAACTGCATGAACTGGCGGAAGCGGCCCGGCCCCGGCTTCTCGTTGCGGAACACCCAGCCCGCGCGGTAGCTGCGGAACGGTTTTGGCAGGCGGTCGTAGTTCTCGGCGACGAAACGCGCCATCGGCGCGGTCAGGTCGTAGCGCAGCGAAAGCCACTGCTCGTCGTCGTCCTGGAAGGAAAACACGCCCTCGTTCGGCCGGTCCTGGTCGGGCAGGAACTTGCCCAGCGCGTCCGTGTATTCGATCAGCGGCTGGTCGGCGGGCTCGAAGCCGTAAAGCTCGTAGACCGCCCGGATTTTCGCGATCATCTCGTCGACGGCGCGGATGTCCTGCGGGCTGCGGTCCACCAATCCACGCGGCAGGCGAGCCTTCATCTTTTCCGATTTATCGGCCATGGATCTGTACTCGGCAATTCAGGACATGCCGCAGCGGCAAAACTACCGCCTTACGCGACGCGGCTGTCCTAACCGATGCCGCCCGAAGCGGCAAGGGCAGGTTGCGTTCAGGCCGGGCGCCTGAAGGCCTTGCGCTCGGCCTCGACCTTGTGCCGGCATACGCAGCCCTCCAGATGGTCATTGACCAGCCCCATCGCCTGCATGAAGGCGTAGACCGTCGTGGGGCCGACGAAACTCCAGCCGCGCTTTTTCAATTCCTTCGACAGCCGTACCGACACGGCGGTGGTCGGGTTGGCCCTCAGATGCGCGAGATCGACCGTTTCCGGGCGCTCGGCGGGGCCGGGCTCGAAGCCCCAGAAGAAGGCCGCGAGCGATCCGGCCTCGTCGGCCAGTTCGCGGGCGCGCTGGGCGTTGTTGATGGTGGAAACGATCTTGCCGCGATGGCGGATGATGCCGGCATTGCCGACGAGGCGCTCGACATCGGCCTCGGAGAAATTCGCCACCCGCTCGAAATCGAAGCCGTCGAAGGCCTCGCGGAAATTGTCGCGCTTCCTCAGGATGGTCAGCCAGGACAGGCCGGACTGGAACCCTTCCAGGCAGATCTTCTCGAACAGCCGCGTGTCGTCGGCGACGGGCCGGCCCCATTCATGGTCGTGATAGTGCAGATAGTCCGGCAGGTTGCCGTGCCAGAAGCAGCGCTTCTGCCCGTCCGGGCCGGCAATTAGGCCCGTTTCCTTATCGTCCATGACCGAACTCCCGCCCGTTAACGCGCTTTGCCGCCTCTTTTACCGGCGCTTTACCAGATTCCTGCACCGGCCGGTAACCACACCGGAAAGTTTCCTGACAATCGCGCATTTTAAGCATTTCGATTCACCTTCCGGTTGCGGGCCGCTGTCCATGATCGCGCAAGCCGGGCCATAACCACCCGGTTTCAGTGACGATCAGTTCGCCAGATATTCCGAACCGAAAAGAGTACGTCCCGATGAAGCTGTTTCTACTGCCCCTGCTCGGCGCGGCCGCGATGGTGGCAACAGGCCTCACCACTGCCAGCGCCAACGACCGTTATGTCGAGCGCCCGCCGGTGACGGTCAGCCCCGATCTTTCCGCGCCGTGGGTGATCCAGCTCGGCCGCCAGCCGGGGGTGGTGGTGCGCCCAAGCCGGCAGGCGCCAACCTTCCAGCGCCAGCAGGTGCGCGGCCTGCAAAGGCCGGCGCAGCCCGCCCCGGACGGCATGCGCACCGCCGCCGTCCCCGCGCCGGCGAAGAAGGCCGCCAGGCGGCAGATCAACCCGATCTACCTGCCGCAGGAAGTCGCCTATGACGGTTCGCGCAAGCCCGGCACCATCATCATCGATACGCGCGAGAACTTCCTCTACCTGGTCGAGAAGAACGGCAAGGCGCGGCGCTACGGCGTCGGCACCGGCAAGCCCGGCTTCGAATGGGCCGGCACCCACAAGGTTTCGGCCAAGCGCGAATGGCCGGACTGGCGCCCGCCGGCCGAAATGATCGCCCGCGAGAAGGCCAAGGGCCGCTACCTGCCGACGTTCCTGCCCGGCGGCATCGAAAATCCGCTCGGCGCACGCGCGCTCTATCTCGGCTCGACGCTCTACCGCATCCACGGCACCAACCAGCCCTGGACCATCGGCGGCGCGGTGTCGTCCGGCTGCATCCGCATGCGCAACGAGGACGTGGTCGACCTCTACGAGCGCGTCCCGGTCGGCGCCACCGTGGTGGTGATGTAGCTTTCCTAACAACGGGGGACGGGCCTTGTGGGGACAGGGCTCGCCAGGAAGGCCAGCGCCGGTTCGCCGCGCTGGCCTTTCGCTTTTGGGCGGTAACGGCGCGTCCACACATGCCGCGCGGTCGCATCGAAACCGGACGTGTCGCTTTCGCACTGCCGCTATCGCCGCCGGCCTGCTATGTCGGCGGCCGGATCAACACCGGCATAAGGTTCGCCATGTCTCTTCCCGACGATACCCGCTACCTCAAGGGCGGCCCGGTCGCCAAGCGCATCATGGCCGAGGTCGCGCGCGACGCGGCCAAGGCGACGGCGGAAGGTTTTCCGCCCAAGCTGGTGTCGATCACGGTCGGCGACGTCGAGGCGGTCGGCGTCTATGTGCGCAACCAGCGCGCCAAGGCCGAGCAGGCCGGCATCGGCTTCGAGGAACGCAACTTTCCGGCCGACCTTACCGCGGCCGAGCTGGAGGCGGCGATCCATGGTATGAACGCCGATCCGCGCGTCACCGGCATCATCATCCAGCGCCCGGTGCCGCGCCATATCCCGATCAAGGCGATCCAGGCTGCCGTGCATCCGCTGAAGGACGTGGAGGGCATGCACCCGGCCTCCATCGGCAACATCGTCTACAACGAACTCGACCTTGCCCCCTGCACTGCCGCAGCCTCCGTGGAACTACTCAAGGAAACCGGCCTCGACCTGAAGGGGCTGGAAGTGGTGGTGGTCGGCCATTCGGAAATCGTCGGCAAGCCGATCGCCTTCCTGCTGATGAGCGAGGGGGCGACCGTGACCGTTTGCCACCACATGACGCGCTCGGTGGCGGCGCATGCGCGGCGCGCCGACGCGCTGTTCGTGGCCGTCGGCAAGCCGCGGCTCATCAAGGCCGACATGGTCAAGCCCGGGGCGGCCGTCATCGACATCGGCATCAATACCGAGACCGGGCCGGACGGCAAGGAGCGCATCGTCGGCGACGTCGACACCGACAGCGTCAAGGAAGTAGCGTCGTGGATCACGCCGGTGCCGGGCGGCGTCGGGCCGATCACGGTTTCCATCCTGCTGCGCAACACCATGGTGGCGCTGGCCCGCCAGCGTGCGCTCTACCAGGCGACCTACGGCACGGCGGAGTAGGGCTGAGAAAATAAGAAGCCCCTCTCCGTCTCCCCAAAGGGGCGAGGAACGCAGGTTCGGCTTGACCAACTTAAAACCAACAGCCTGAGGGACGCGAACGCCTGCGGGTTCGCCGCCGGTTCGGACGCGCGCTATTTCCGCCGTTACGCCAGCCCTTCCGGTTTCGGCCCGCCATAGGCCCAGTCGAGCAGCTTTATCGTGTGCACCACAGGCATGTTCGCGGCCGAGGCGATCTGGGTGATGCAACCGATATTTCCGGTAGCGACCACCGCCGCCCCGGTCGCGGCGATGTTCTTCACCTTGCGGTCGCGCAGCCGGGCCGAAATCTCCGGCTGCATGATGTTGTAGGTGCCGGCCGAGCCGCAGCACAGATGCCCCTCGCGCGGCTCCTTCACCACGAAGCCGGCCTTGGCCAGCAGTTCCTTCGGCTGGCGCACGATCTTCTGGCCGTGCTGCATGGAACAGGCCGAATGATAGGCGACCACGGTGCCCGGTTTCCGCGCCGGTTCCGGCAAATCGAGCGTGGCGAGATACTCGGTAATGTCCTTGGCCAGCGCCGACACATTCGCCGCCTTTTCCGCATAGGCGGGGTCCAGCCGCAGCATGAATCCGTAGTCCTTGATCGTCGTGCCGCAACCCGACGCGGTGATGATGATGGCGTCGAGCCCGCCATTCTCGATCTCGCGCGTCCACGCATCGACGTTCTGGCGGGCCGAAGCGAGCGCCTGCTCCTCGCGCCCCATATGGTGCACCAGCGCGCCGCAACAGCCCTCGCCCTGAGGCACCACCACCTCGACGCCGAGCCGGTTGAGCAGCGAGATCGTCGCCTCGTTGATGCCGGGGTCGAGCACCGGCTGCGCGCAGCCGGTGAGGATGGCGACACGGCCTTTTTTCGCCGCCCCCTGCCCGGGATGAGCGCCGGGCAAAGCCATCGGCGACACGGCCGGCACGGCGGCAGGCGCCAGCCTCAGCATGGCTGAAAGCGGCTTCAGTACCGGCACTTTCTCCAACAGGCCGGCGAACGGCCGTCCCAGCTTCGCCAGCTTCAGGGCGGCGCGAAAACGCTGCGGATAGGGCAGCACGGCAGCCAGCAGCGCGCGGATCATCCGGTTCGCCAGCGGCCGCCTGTAGGTCTTCTCGATATGGGCGCGCGCGTGGTCGACCAGATGCATGTAGTTCACGCCCGACGGGCAGGTGGTCATGCAGGCGAGGCAGGACAGGCAGCGGTCGATATGGGTGACGATCTCCTTGTCGGCCGGGCGTCCGCCCTCCAGCATGTCCTTGATCAGGTAGATCCGGCCGCGCGGCGAATCCAGTTCGTTGCCGAGCGTCACATAGGTCGGGCAGGTGGCGGTGCAAAAGCCGCAATGCACGCATTTGCGCAGGATTTTCTCCGATTCCGCCACATGCGGATCGGCAAGCTGGGCAAGGGAAAAATTGGTCTGCATGATGCGTGCCTAGGCCATCCGGCCGGGGTTCAGGATGTTCTTGGGGTCGAACTGTTCTTTCAGCCGCGCCGACAGGGCGGCGAGCGCCGGTTCTTGCGGCTGGAACACGGCAAGGGCGGCGCGAATGGCGGGCGCGGCGCGCACCAGCGTCGCATGGCCGCCGCCGTGCCTTTTCACCAGCGCGCGGACCAGTTCGGCTTCCGGGTCGCCATGTTCCATCTGCAGCCAGATCAGGCCGCCCTGCCAGTCGTAGAACGCGGAAACCGCCGTCTGCATCCTGAGCGCCATCACCATTTCATGGCCGGCGGAGGGCGCCATCGACACACGCCACAGCGGCTTGTCGCTGCCGGCGAAGGGCAGGCAATCGCGCACCTCGCGCCAGATCTTCCGCGACAGGTCGGCCGCCAGTTCATCCAGGCGGCCGGCATTCTTCAGCAGGCCCTTCAGCGCCTCCATGCGATAGGCGACTGAGGGCCCAAAACCCTCGACGCGCAGCAGCGTCGCGGCTTCGTTGCCGAGTTCGCCACCGGCGATGCGGCTGACCGCCGGATAAGGCAGGTGCGCCGCGCTCGACACCTCGGCGCTGGAACCGAGCGCCAGGGCCATGGCGGCCACCGCATGGTCGTCAAGCAGGCCGCGCACCGCCAGCGTTGCCTCGGTTTCGGCCACCGGCAGCACCTTGAAGGTCACGTCGGTCACCACCGCCAGCGTGCCCCAGCTGTTCGCCATCGCCTTGGAAAGATCGTAGCCGGTGACGTTCTTGACCACGCGGCCGCCCGACTTGAACGCCTCGCCGCGACCCGACACCGCGTGGATGCCGAGGATATGGTCGCGCGCCGCCCCCGCCTTCAGCCGGCGCGGCCCGGAAAGGTTCGCCGCCAGCACGCCGCCGATGGTGCCGCGGCCGGCCTGCCCTCCGAGCAGCGGCGCATAGTCCATCGGCTCGAAGGCGAGTTGCTGATGATTGTCGGCGAGCAGCTTTTCGATTTCGGCGAGCGGCGTGCCGGCCCGTGCCGAAAGGATGAGTTCGGCCGGCTCGTAGAGCGTGACGCCGGTGAGTTTCGACAAGTCCAGCGTATGTTCGGCCTGGGCCGGCCGGCCGATGCCGCGCTTGGAGCCATGGCCCACGGTTTCCAGCGGCGCTTCTTCCGCCACCGCCCACTTGACGGCGGAAAGCACTTCTTCGACGGTAGATGTGGTAAATGTAGTCATAGGCGCACCCTGGTTCCTCTCCCCCGCAAAGCGGGGGAGAGGTGGCTCGCGAAGCGAGACGGAGAGAGGGTATTCGTCATGCCGATACTCCGCCCTTGGCCATAACAAAACGCAGGTCGGCGGAAACAGTATCCTCCGCCAACTTTCCTTCAAGCGCCGCCAGGATCGTCTCGCAGACGCTTGGCAGGTGCTTCAGCGCATCATGGCTCCAGAAGCCCAGTATCGAATAGCCTTGCGCCTGCATGAATTCATCGCGCCGGCGATCGTACTCGCTGTCAGCATGCTGGCTGCCATCCAGTTCAATGATCAGCTTCGCGCTTCGGCAGGCGAAATCCGCGAAATACGGACCGATTGGCACTTGGCGAACGAATTTATGGCCGCCGAGCTTCGAAGCCTTCAACTCGATCCAGAGGATCGCTTCCGCCATGTTGTCGCCATGACGAAGCTGGCGGGCGCGGGCGATCCTATCCGGCGAACGGCGGCTCGGCAGATCGGGAGTTCCCATCTCCGTCTCGGGCTTCGCCCGAGCCACCTCTCCCCCGCTTCGCGAGGGCGAGGAACACCACTCTTGAGAGGCCGTCATTTCAAAACCTCGGAATGTCCGGGAACGGCAGCTTGCCGCCGGAAATATGCATGCGGCCGAGTTCGGCGCAGCGGCGCAGTTGCGGAAAAACCTTGCCGGGATTGAGCAGATGCTCCGGGTCGAAGGCGCATTTGACGCGCATCTGGTGGTCGAGGTCCGTTTCGTTGAACATTTCCGGCATCAGGTCGCGTTTCTCGACCCCCACCCCATGCTCGCCGGTCAGCACGCCGCCGACCTTGACGCAAAGCCGCAGGATGTCGGCGCCAAAGCTTTCCGCCGTGTGCAACTCGCCCGGCACGTTGGCGTCGTAGAGGATGAGCGGATGCAGATTGCCGTCGCCGGCATGGAAGACATTGGCGACGCCGAGCCCATACTGTTCCGACAGCTTCCGCATGCCGGCCAGCACCTTCGGCAGTTGTTGGCGCGGAATGGTGCCGTCCATGCAGTAATAGTCCGGCGAAATGCGCCCGACGGCCGGGAACGCCGCCTTGCGGCCGGCCCAGAAGGTCAGCCGCTCCTCCTCGCTCTGCGAGATGCGGCAGGTGGTGGAGCCATTGCCAATGGCGATCTTTTCCACCGCCGAAATCAGGTGGTCGACTTCGACCGCCGGCCCGTCTAGTTCGACGATCAGCAGCGCCTCGCAATCGAGCGGGTAATCTGCATGGACGAAATCCTCGGCCGCATGGATCGCCGGCCGGTCCATCATCTCCATGCCGCCCGGGATGATGCCGGCGCCGATGATGTCGGCGACGCACTGGCCGCCCTGCTCGCTGGTCGGAAAGCCGATCAAAAGCGCGCGCGCCGTTTCCGGCTTCTTCAGGATGCGCACCGTGACCTCGGTGACGACGCCGAGCAGGCCTTCCGAGCCGGTCATGATGCCGAGCAGGTCATAGCCCTCGGCGTCCAGATGCTTGCCGCCAAGGCGCACCACCTCGCCGTTCATCAGCACCATCTCGATGCCGAGCACGTTATTGGCGGTGAGGCCGTATTTCAGGCAGTGCACGCCGCCGGAATTTTCCGCGACGTTGCCGCCGATCGAGCAGGCGATCTGGGAGGATGGATCGGGGGCATAGTAGAAGCCCTCCTGCTCGACGGCGGTGGTGATGCCGAGATTGGTGACGCCCGGCTGGGCGACGACGGCACGGTTGGGATAGTCGATCTCGAGGATGCGGTTGAAGCGGCTCATCACCAGGAGCACCGCATCTTCCAGCGGCAGCGCGCCGCCCGACAGCGAAGTGCCGGAACCGCGCGGCACGACGCGGATCTTGCGCTGGTCGCAGTATTTCAGGACTTTCGAGACCTGCGCCACGGTTTGCGGCAGCACGACGACCAGCGGAAGCTGGCGATAGGCGGTCAGCCCGTCGCTCTCGAAGGCACGCATCTCGTTGACCGTATCGACGACGCCCTCGCCAGGCACGATCCGGCGCAGGTCGGCGACGATCTCCGCCCGGCGCGCCAGCGTGGCCTCGTCGGGTTTCGGCATGACCAGACCGGACATCGCGCTTCCTCCCTCAACTGGTAAAAAGCTTTTACCAGTTGATCGGCCGGCTTGCAATTGCAGCATTGGTCAAACGGCGACGCGACAGGACCCCGATGCTTTCGCAGCGTCAATCTGACGCTGCGTCTGCGTTCCAATCCAAAGGGAAGCGGGCTTCAGTACCCCCGTGTGTCGGCAGCTACTCGCCCGCCGGCTTGCCCGGCTCGGAGTGGCTGCGCCGGACACGGCGCACGCCCCACCAGACCAGAAGCACGGCCACCGGCACCGAGGCGGCGGTCACGACCTCCGGCGGGACGACATGGTCGAAGGCCAGGAAGCCCTTGGCCAGATAGCCGATCAGGCCGACGACATAGTAGGAGACGGCGGCCACCGACAGGCCCTCCACCGTCTGTTGCAGGCGCAGTTGCAGGCGGGCGCGGTTGTTCATGGAGGCGAGCACGTCGCGGTTCTGCCGCTCCACCTCGACATCGACCCAGGTGCGCAAGAGCGTGGTGGCGCGCGTCAGCTTGCGCGAAAGGTTGGCCTGGCGTTCCTCGACCGAGCGGCAGGTGCGCATGGCCGGCGCCACGCGCCGTTGCAGGAAGCCGGCCCAGGTGTCGTAGCCGGGTACCGGGGTCTCGTCGAGCGCGTCGAGCCGCTCGCGCACGATGCCGTCATAGGCGCGGCTGGCGCCGAAGCGGTAGAGGCTCGAAGCAGCGTCGGCCTCCAGTTCGGCGGCGAGTTCCGTGAGGTCGGCCAGCAATGTCTGGCTGTCGCGCGTTTCCGCAACCTTCATCTCGCGGGTGATAACGGCAAGCCGGTCCTCGATGCGGCGCACCCGGCCGGACAGCGAAAGCGCCAGCGGCAGGCCGAGCATCGCCAGCGTACGGTAGGTCTCGATGTCGATGAGGCGCTGCGACAGCGCGCCGGTTCGCGCCGGCGTCAGTCCCTTGTCGAGCACCAGGATGTGGGTGAGGCCGTCGCCGTCCTGGCGGAAGTCGGTGACGATGGCGGCCTTGCCGTTCTCGACCAGCGAGTAGCACAGGCTGGTCGGGTCGAAGCCGGCCAGAAGCT
Organism: Aquamicrobium soli; assembly: GCF_042646345.1. Lineage (NCBI taxonomy): Bacteria > Pseudomonadati > Pseudomonadota > Alphaproteobacteria > Hyphomicrobiales > Phyllobacteriaceae > Aquamicrobium > Aquamicrobium soli. Next base: position 55,402 of record NZ_JBHRTK010000010.1, read on the forward strand.
TGCGTTCGGAGTTCGCGGTCCATTTGCGGATTTCCAGCCGGATGCCCGATATCACCGTGCCGGGCGGCGAAAAACCGTTGCCGAAAGGCTGCTCTTCCTGCGGGCGGCCGCTGGCGGCGAGCGGCCCCTCGAACAGATAGGTGGAAAACTCCGTGTGGCGCTCCCAGCGCAGCGAGCCGTTGCCCCATTTCATCGCATAGTGGCGGGCCTGCCGCTCGGGGGCGGCGACGCCCAGCCGGCGCGCCAGTTCGCACAGCACGGCATGGTCGACGGTCGCGCCGCCTTCGGTCATGAACGACAGTTGCACCAGCACGCGCGGCGAGCCGACCAGCGGATGCGGCCGGGCATGGACCTCGCCAAGCGCCCCGGAACGCCCTTCGTGCGAGGGGAATCCCATGACGCTGCCCGTGGAAAGCGGCTGGAATTCCGGTCTGTCTGGCTCGGTCGTCACGGCAGTTCCCCTGCGCCTGCAACATTTTGCGAGTAGGGCCAATTGCGAAACGACGCAAACGGAACTTCAAGGCTGCCGGCAAGGGCTCGAAAGACAAGGGCAGCCATAGGAACGGGTAAATTGGATAAATAATTTGACCAGTTATGGCCGCAACCTTTATTCTTGGCGCCGGTCAAAGCGCAGGCATTTCGTTGAGCGACATCTTCTCCCGGATCGAACATTCGCGCACCGCCGACGAAGTGGTGGAGCAGATCGAGACGCTCATCCTCGAGGGCGTGCTGTCGACCGGCGACCGGTTGCCCGGCGAGCGCGAACTGTCGCGGCAGTTCGACGTATCGCGGCCGATCCTGCGCGATGCGCTGAAACTGCTCGAGGCGCGCGGCCTGCTCGTCACCCGCCACGGCGGCGGCACCTATGTCGCGGACATCATCGGCCAGGTGTTTTCCAAGCCGGTGGCGGACCTGTTTTCCACGCACCGCAAGGCGAGCAACGACTATCTGGAATACCGGCGCGAGATCGAGGGGATCACCGCCGAATATGCCGCGCGCCGCGCCACCGCCGACGATATCGCGCTGCTCGACGCCATCATGGTGCGCATGGAGGAAACGCACCGCAACGGCGACTTCGACGACGAGGCGGAGATCGACGTCGAGTTCCACCAGGCGGTCGGCGAATGCGCCCACAACATCATCCTGCTGCACACGCTGCGCTCCTGCTACCGGCTTTTGTCGGAGGGCGTTTTCCACAACCGCCTGCTGGTGTTCACGATGCCGGGCGCGCGCGAGGCGCTGCTTTCCCAGCATCGCGCCATCCATGCAGCGGTGAAGGCCGGCGATCCGCTCGCGGCGCGACAGGCGGCGATGGACCACATCGACTATGTCGAGCGCTCGATGCATGACGCCGAACGCAGCGGCGAATGGCAGCGGGTGTCGCGGCTCAGGCTGCGGCAACGCTCGACGACCAATGAACCCAATTCCTGACCAACAATATCGGAACCCATCATGAGCCTCGACCTCACCATTGCCGACCTGAAGGAAAAGGCGCGCCGGCGCGTGCCGAAGATGTTCTTCGACTATGCCGATTCGGGAGCGCTGACAGAAAGCACCTATGCCGCCAACGAGGCGGATTTCGGCAAGATCAAGCTGCGCCAGCGCGTGCTGGTCGACATGACGGGACGCTCGCTCGCCTCCACCATGATCGGCGAAAAGGTGTCGATGCCGGTGGCGCTGGCGCCGACCGGCTCGACCGGCATGCAGCATGCGGACGGCGAGATTCTCGCCGCGCAGGCCGCACAGGAATTCGGCGTGCCGTTCACCCTTTCCACCATGAGCATCTGCTCGCTGGAAGCGGTGGCGGAAGCGACGACGAAGCCGTTTTGGTTCCAGCTCTACGTCATGCGCGACCGCGACTTCGTCTACAACCTGATCGACCGCGCCAAGGCGGCGAAATGCTCGGCGCTGGTGCTGACGCTCGACCTGCAGATCCTGGCGCAACGCCACAAGGACTTGCGCAACGGCCTTTCCGCCCCCCCGAAATTCACCCCGAGCAGCATCTGGCAGCTGGCCAGCCGCCCCGGCTGGTGCATGAAGATGGCCGGCACGAAGCACCGGACCTTCGGCAACATCGTCGGCCACGCCAAGGGCGTCGGCGACCTGTCGTCGCTCGCCTCGTGGACCAACGAGCAGTTCGACCCGAAGCTGTCATGGAATGACGTGGAATGGATCAAGGAGCGCTGGGGCGGCAAGCTGATCCTCAAAGGCATCCTCGACAAGGACGACGCGGTGATGGCGACCAAGACCGGCGCCGACGCCATCATCGTCTCCAACCATGGCGGCCGCCAGCTCGACGGCGCGCCCTCCTCCATCTCCGTGCTTGAAGAGATCGCCGATGCGGTCGGCGACAAGATCGAGGTGCATATGGACGGCGGCATCCGCTCCGGGCAGGACGTGCTGAGGGCGCTGTGCCTCGGCGCCAAGGGCGTCTATATCGGCCGGCCGTTCCTCTACGGGCTCGGCGCGAACGGCAAGGCGGGCGTCACCAAGGCGCTGGAGATCATCCGCAAGGAACTCGACACCACGCTGGCGCTGTGCGGCAGGCGCGACATCGGCGAGGTCGGCAAGGACATGCTCCATCGCTAGCATGGGAACAACCGGCATCCACTTGCGCGATGCCCGCGCGCCCGATGGCATGCGGCTCTATGCCATCGGCGACGTGCACGGGCGGCTCGATCTGCTCGCCGCCATGCACGCAAGGATCACCGCCGAGATCGCCCATGACCGGCCCGCCGACTGGCGCATCGTCCATCTCGGCGACTATGTCGACCGCGGACCGGCCTCGAAGGGCGTCCTCGACCTGCTGGTTTCAGCGGGCGAGCGCGACCCACGCAACATCATGCTTGCGGGAAACCACGACATCGGCTTCCTCGGCTTTCTCGACCATCCCGAGGCGGACAGCCTGTTCGTGCGCTACGGCGGCGTCGAGACGACCCGCTCCTACGGCGTCAACCTTGCGACCGGCAACGCCGCCGCCCTGCGCTCGAGCCATGCAGCGCTGCGCGAGGCGGTGCCGCAACGCCATGTCGATTTCCTGCAAGGCCTGCCGTTCAGCGTCAGTTTCGGCGACTTCTTCTTCTGCCATGCCGGCATCCGGCCCGGCGTGCCGCTCGCCGAGCAGAGTCCGCAGGACCTGATCTGGATTCGCGATATCTTCCACTTCCACGCCGGGCTTCACCCCAAGGTGGTCGTGCACGGCCATACGCCCCACGCCCTGCCCGAGGTGGAGGCCAACCGCGTCAATGTCGACACGGAGGCGTGGCAGTCAGGCCGCCTCACCGCGCTCGTCATCGACGGCGCGTCGAAAAACATCCTGACAATAGGGGAAGACGGGTCGGTTCAGCGCAGCGAAGCGGTAACGCCGTAGCCGTCGACGGCGTTGTGGTTGTTGGCCGCATCGGCGGCATAGATGCCGAGGCCGCCGAGAACGATGGCGGACAGCATGGCAAAGGAAAGAAGCGCGGCTTTCACGGTGGTCATCTCTGGTTGAGCTTTCTCGATCCCTGCACGAGCACGGTTACCAATGCGTTGAAACGATCCATTCGCGTCAAAGTTTCAGCGCTTCTTCGCTGCCGGCCGCAAAATGCCCACAGGCTGTTGCCGCAGGGCAACAAGCCGATACAGGGGGCGGGGAATGCATGTCAGCGGCGCTCTTCTAGGAAGCGGCCGGATCGAAGCAAAGCCGAAAAAGCCGTATCCACAGCGGATTCCCGGCAGCGTGCCAAAATTGCCACGGCTGCCGTTACGTCACGTGAAGCCGCAGAGAGGCTCTTAGATCACGCCGGTCCAGGCTCGGGCAATCGCCAGACCGACGGCATCCGCCTGCGCGCCGTGCTTTTCCATCTCGCCCTCCAGCCGATCGGGCCAATCGGGATTCCGCCCTGCGATCAGATGCGCGAAAGTCGTGCTCCACGAACGGACCAGCGGCCGACTGGCCTCGAAGTGGAACTGGAAACCGTACACGGCGCGGCCGATCCGGAAAGCCTGGTTGGCTGCGACATCGTTGCCGGCCAGCCTGACGGCGCCGGGCGGCAGGGAAAACGTGTCGTCGTGCCACTGGAAGATCGGGAATCGGTCCGGCAGGCCCTCGAAAACCGGGTCCGGCTCCGCGACCTCGGCGCGCCGCACCTCATGCCAGCCGAATTCGGTGGCGCCGCCGATCTGGTTGCGTCCACCGAACGCGCGCGCGATGAGCTGGCTGCCCAGGCATATGCCCAGCACCCCGCGATCCTTCGCCTCGAAGGCCCGGATGAGGTCGAGCAAGGCGGGGAAATAGGGACAGGCCGCATCGTCGAGCGCGTTCTGCGCGCCGCCGAGGACCACCATGGCGTCATGGCCGGAAGCATCGACGGGCAACGGATCGCCCGCATGGGTCTTGCGCAGGTCGATCTCGGCGCCTTTCTCGGCAAGCGCCACCCCGACCTCGCCCAAGCCGGTATCGGCAAAATTCTCAACGACCAGTACCCGCACCGAATCCCCCTGACAGCATGCCCGGCAAGCAGTAGCATGGCGGCTCGCACTGTCAAAAAGTCCCGTCTGGACCCTTTTCATGCCATTGCAAAATCGGGTCGATCCCTTCGGCGAAATCCATGCGGTGCCGCAGCGCGGCCTGTTCACCGGAAATCGCGGCATCCTGCACGACCCGGACACGAAAACGCTGCTGCGCAAGCGCTGGGCGCTGAAAGCCTGGATCATCTGCCGCTGCGAATTCAAGGGCGTGCGGCGCGAGCCGATGGGGCGCAACCGCAAGGGCGGCCCCGGCGAACCGGACCGCGCCGGATGGACCGAGCTTTTCTTCCTCGACGAGGTGACGGGACTCGCCGCCGGCCATCGCCCCTGCTTCTACTGCCGGCGCGAGCAGGCAAGCGACTTCTGCGGCCGGTTCGGAGCCGCGTTCGGCATCGACACGCCGCGCGCGCCGATGCTGGACCAGCGGCTGCACCGGGAGCGCCCGGCTTCGGGCGGCACGCCGGCGAGGATCGGCGGTGCCGGACTGGCCGACCTGCCGGACGGGGCGATGTTCGCCGACGGCGGTGCCGCCTATGCCCTGCGCGACGGCACGGCGCTTCGCTGGTCGTTCGCGGGCTACGGCGAACGGCTCCCCGCCGACAGCTTTGCCGGCCGCGAGGTGCGGCTTCTCACCCCGCCGACCACGCTCGCCGTGTTGCGGCAGGGCTTTCGTCCGGTCTGGCATCCCACCGCCGGACCCGACGCCGGCCCTTGACGCGAGCGCGTCGCCTGCCGCATTGCTCGGCGATGCGCGCCAATTACAAGATGCAACGACTATTCGTGCCCGACGACCTCGCCTCCGAGGCCGAAATCGAGGCCAGCGCGCAGCAAAGCCACTATCTGATGCACGTGCTGCGGCTGGCCGAGGGCGCGGAACTGCTGCTGTTCAATGGCCGCGACGGCGAATGGTCGGCGGCCGTCGCCTCCAAAAGCAAGCGGACGGTGCGGCTGAAGGTGCTGGGGCGGCAGCGCCCGCAACCCGCCCCCTCCGACCTCGTCTACTGCTTCGCGCCGCTGAAGCAGGGACGGCTCGACTATCTCGTGCAGAAGGCGGTGGAGATGGGCGCCGGCACGCTGCAGCCGGTCGTCACCCAGCACACGCAGGTGGCCCGGCCCTCGATGGAGCGGCTCGGCGCCAACATCGTGGAAGCCGCCGAGCAATGCGGCATTCTCGCCGTGCCGCGCCTTTGCGAGGCCGAGAAGCTCGACAAGCTGCTGGCCGGCTGGGACCCCGAAAGGCGGCTGGTGTTCTGCGACGAGGATGCGGCGACGAACAACCCGCTGCCCGCGCTTCAGAACCTGCGCGACGAGAAGCTGGCGCTGCTGGTCGGCCCGGAAGGCGGTTTTTCCGAGGACGAGCGGCGCATGCTGCGCGCCCTGCCCTTCGTCACCGCCATCCCGCTCGGGCCGCGCATCCTGCGCGCCGACACGGCCGCCGTTGCCGCGCTGGCGCTGATCCAGGCCACCATCGGCGACTGGTGAGCGGCGGCAAGCAGGGAAAGCCGTCGATCAATTTCGGTTGACGAGACCTCAGCAAATTTCGCTTGATCGGCTGCCGGCATTTCGCCATCTAACAGCGGCGGCCATCCGGCCTGTCGTAGAAGAGGTTTCCATGGCGCGCGACACCACCGATTTCCGGCCGATCGAAGGCATGGACGAACTCGTCTCCTATCTCGCCGAGGGCTGCAAGCCGCGCGAGAAATGGCGCATTGGCACCGAGCACGAGAAGTTCCCCTTCTATGTCGACGGCAATGCCCCGGTGCCCTACGGCAGCGAGCGCGGCATCCGCACCATCCTGGAAGGCATGCAGCAGAAACTGGGCTGGGACCCGATCATGGACGACGGGCGCATCATCGGGCTGGTCGAGCCGACCGGCCAGGGTGCCATCTCACTGGAACCGGGCGGCCAGTTCGAGCTTTCCGGTGCACCGCTGGAAACGATCCACCAGACCTGCCGCGAGGGCAACGCGCATCTTTCGCAGGTGCGCGAAATCGCCGAACCGCTCGGCATCCGTTTCCTCGGGCTCGGCGGCAGCCCGAAATGGTCGCTTGCCGACACGCCGAAAATGCCGAAGTCGCGCTATGAGATCATGACGCGCTACATGCCCAAGGTCGGCACCAAGGGCCTCGACATGATGTACCGCACCTGCACCATCCAGGTGAATCTCGACTTCGAAAGCGAGCGCGACATGCGCCGCAAGATGCAGGTTTCGCTGAAGCTGCAGCCGCTGTCGACGGCGCTGTTCTCCAACTCGCCGTTCACCGAAGGCAAACCCAACGGCTTCCTGTCGTGGCGCGGCGACATCTGGCGCGACACCGACAACCAGCGTTCCGGCCTGAAGGAATTCTGCTTCTCGCCGCAGTTCGGCTTTGCCGACTACGCCGAATGGGCGCTCGACGTGCCGATGTATTTCGTCATTCGCGAGGGCCGCTACCACGACATGACGCACATGACCTTCCGCCAGTTCATGGCGGGAGCCGCGCGCAACGAGGTGCCCGACGGCATGCCGACGATCGGCGACTGGGCGAACCACCTGTCGACGCTGTTCCCGGACGTGCGGCTGAAGCGCTTCCTCGAAATGCGCGGCGCCGACGGCGGCCCGTGGCGGCGCATCTGTGCGCTGCCGGCCTTCTGGGTCGGTCTGCTTTACGATGCCGAAGCGCTCGACGCCGCCGAGGCGCTGACGGCGAACTGGACCTATGCCGAGGTGCAGGCGATGCGCGACGCAGTTCCCGAACAGGGTATTTCGGCGCCGTTCCGCAACTCGACGCTTCGGGAACTCGCCCGCGACGTGCTCGCCATTTCGCGCGAGGGGCTGAAGCGGCGCGGCAAGCTGAACCGCGACGGCTACGACGAGACCAGCTTCCTCTCGACGCTGGACGAGGTGGTGGCGCGCGGCACCACCAGCGCCGAGGAAATGCTGTCGGCCTATCACACCCGCTGGGGTGGCTCGATCGAGCCGGTGTTCATGGAATACGCCTACTGAGAAAGCGTTTCGCACTTTTGCCGAAAGTGCTTTAGGCTGTTTTCCCTGAAGCGATAGCTGCAAGGAGAACCCCGATGCTTCCTTTGTTCGACATGCTGGCGCAGGCGCAGGACGGCCGCGGCATGGAACTCCTGGCCAGGCAGTTCAACCTGTCGCAGCAGCAGGCGCAGCTCGCGGTCGAGGCGCTGCTGCCCGCCTTTTCGCAAGGGCTGAAGCGCAACGCCGCCAACCCGGCCGACCTCGGCGGCTTCCTCAATGCCATGGCCAGCGGCAACCACGCCAAATATTTCGAGGAGGCAAGCCGAGCCTTCTCCCCCCAGGGCGTCGACGAGGGCAACGGCATTCTCGGCCATCTGTTCGGCTCCAAGGACCTTTCCTGCGCCGTGGCGGCACAGGCGGCGCAGGCGACCGGCATCGGCCAGCAGGTCCTGCAGCAGATGCTGCCGGTCATCGCCTCCATGATCATGGGCGGCCTGTTCAAGCAATCGACCAACCAGATGCCGGCCGCCGGCGCGACGGGAGGCGCCGGAAACAACCCGCTGGCCGACATCATCGAGCAGATGATGAAGCAGGGCGGCCTCGGCGGCATGTTCGGCGGGCAGCCCGCGCCGCAGCAGCCGGCGCCGCAACAGCAGAACCCGTTCGACCCGCTGGGCAACAACCCGTTCGGGAAAGTGTTGCAGGACATGTTCGGCGGCAACACCCCGCAACCGCAGGGGCAGAGCCCGGCTGGCGCCAACCCCTGGGGCAAGATCCTGGAAGACATGCTTGGCGGCGGCGGCCAGCCGCAGGAAGCCCCGCCGCCGGATCCGGACGCCGGCCCCGCCGGCCAGGCGAAGAACCCCTATGACGATATTTTCGGCAAGATGTTCGAAACCGGCCGCCAGCAGCGCGACGAATACCAGAAAGGCGTCGAATCCATCTTCGACCAGTTCCGCAAGGGCATGGACCGGAGCCGATAGAGCGGCGCAGGCGGTTAAGGGCTTCTTAACCGCCCGGCCAAGTGCCGCGGAAAAGTAAACGCCAGTTAACCTGTTCCGGCTTTCCTGCCTGAAAGCGGAGTGGGAAAATGACCGATCAACCTATCGTTGCAGCAAACGTCGACGCCATCGCCATGCAGCCGGCGCCGATAAATCCGGACTGGATCCTGGAAGGGACGCCCGTCGCCCGTGTCGGCGATATCGTCAAATCCACGGATCGGACGACGAACAGCGCCGTCTGGGACTGCACTGCCGGCACGTTCAACTGGCATTTCGGCATCGACGAGACGGTCCACATCCTGGACGGCGAAGTCGAGGTCAGCGCAGCGGGTTTCGGCAAGCGGGTCCTGCGTGCCGGCGACGTCGCGCTGTTCCGCGCGGGCACGACGGCGCGCTGGCACGTGCCGGTGTATGTGCGCAAGATCGCCTTCTGCCGACACCCGCTCCCCTGGCCCATGGGGGTGGCGGCCCGTGCGCTGAGCCGGGTCCGCTCGCTCTCGCTGCGTCCCTCGCTCGGCCTGCACCCCGCCGGCTGACAGGCGCCCTTTCCCCGTCAAAGAAAAAAGCCCGGCCCCCAAGGGGACCGGGCAATGTGCAGGCAACCGGTGGGAAACCGGGAGGGTGGGAGAGCCTGCAAACTGGGCGGTCAGCCGACCATGCGGGAGAGGTCGGCGGCCGTGGCGGCGCGCTGGCGGACCAGCGAATGCAGCTTGACCGTCGGATCGGCGCCGAAGGGCACGTCGGTCGCGACACGCAGGTCGCCGCGCGTCAAGCCGATGTCGGCCAATTCTGCGTCGGTGAGTTCGCCAAGGCGGCGAAAGGCAAGCCGGTTCCTCCACGCACGAAACAGGCCCGAGATGCCGTTCCACACCCGCGTCGTGACGGCGGGACGGATCGTTATCCGGGCGGTTTCGGGAGCAAATTCACACGTGCTCATGGCGGTCTTCCTTCATCGTAGCGGCGCGAAGCAATGCGCCAGGGGTCGCGGCCACCCCCAAACGCCCGCTCGACGCGCCTTGCTGGAACACGTGGTTTTTGCCACGCGGCAATTGATTAATCCAACGAATGTTTCTAATCTTTAGCATCAACGCTAATGATAGGTTGGACGGATGAAAGCGCCTCTCGACCTCGATCAGCTCCAAACTTTCCTCACCATCGCCGATACCGGCAGCTTCACCCGCGCGGCGGAGGAGGTGAACCGCACGCAATCGGCGGTTTCCATGCAGATGCGGCGGCTGGAGGAACGGATCGGCAAGGCGCTGTTCGAGAAGGACGGGCGCACCAACCGGCTGACGGAGGAAGGGGAGAAGCTGCTGACCTATGCGCGGCGATTGCTTTTCCTGAACCGCGAGACGCTGGCGGCCTTCGACGACACGCGGCTGGAGGGCACCATCCGCATCGGCACGCCGGACGACTATGCCGACCGCTTCCTGCCGGAGATCATGGCGCGCTTCGCCCGCTCCAACCCGCGCGTGGAACTGACCGTCATCTGCGAGCCGACGCCGGGGCTGGTCGAGCACATCAAGCGCGGCAACCTCGACATCGCGCTGGTGACGCACAACGACGCGCGCGGCCAGTCGGAAGTGGTGCGGCGGGAGCCGCTGCTCTGGGTCAGTTCGGCCAACCATGCGACGCATGAGCAGGAAATGCTGCCGATGGCCTTCGGCCGGCCGAACTGCATCTGGCGGCGCGCGGCCTGCGACGTGCTCGACCAGATGGGCCGCGACTACCGCATCCTGTTCACCTCGTTCTCGGCCACGGTCATCGCCGCCGCCGTGCTTTCCGGCCTGGCGATCTCGGTGCTGCCCGAATGCGCGCTGCGCACCGGCATGCGGGTGCTGGGCGAAGCCGACGGTTTCGGCGCCCTGCCCGACTGCCGCATCGGCATCATGCGCGGCCAGACCTCGCAGCCCGAACTCGTCGACGCGCTGGCGCGCCACATCGCCGAAAGCCTCGACAACATCACCGTCCCGACGGGCGAGGAAGCCGGCAGCTTCGACTTCGCCGCGCTGGCGCTGTCGCGCATGAAGCGGCCGAAGCCCAACCAGATCATGCCGGGATGGTAGGATCGGCACCTTGACCCGAAGCCGCGTTGGCCGCTCAATCGGGCCATGAGCGAACCGGCCCCCGAATCACGCACCAACGCCACCGAATACACGGTGAGCGAGATTTCCGGCGCGCTGAAGCGCACGGTCGAGGACACGTTCGGCCATGTGCGGGTGCGCGGCGAGATTTCCGGCTATCGCGGCCCGCATTCTTCCGGCCATGCCTATTTCGCCTTGAAGGACGACCGCGCCCGGCTGGAGGCCGTGGTGTGGAAGGGCACCATGAGCCGGCTGAAATTCCGCCCCGAAGAGGGCATGGAGGTGATCGCCACCGGCAAGCTCACCACCTATCCCGGCTCCTCGAAGTACCAGATCGTCATCGACAATCTGGAGCCGGCAGGTGCCGGCGCGCTGATGGCGCTGCTGGAGGAGCGCAAGCGGCGCTTGCAGGCGGAAGGCCTGTTCGACCCGTCCCGCAAGCAGCTCCTGCCTTACATGCCGCGCGTCATCGGCGTCGTCACCTCGCCGACCGGCGCCGTCATCCGCGATATCCTCCATCGCATCAAGGACCGCTTCCCGCTGCACGTCATCGTCTGGCCGGTGAGGGTGCAGGGCGAGACCTCGGGGGCGGAAGTGACGGCGGCCGTGCAGGGTTTCAACAGGCTGGCCGAGGACGGCGCCATTCCCACGCCCGACCTCTTGATCGTGGCGCGCGGCGGCGGCAGCCTCGAGGATTTGTGGGGCTTCAACGACGAGGCTCTGGCGCGCGCCGTCGCCGCTTCCAACATCCCGGTGATCTCGGCGGTCGGGCACGAGACGGACTGGACGCTGGTCGATCTCGCCGCCGACGTCCGCGCGCCGACACCTACGGGCGCGGCCGAAATCGCGGTGCCGGTAAAGGCCGACCTCGAAGCCACGCTGGCGGGCCTCACCGCGCGGCTGCGCAGCTGCATCTCGCGCGGGATGGACCGCAAGCGGCAGTCCGTGCGTGCGGCGGCCCGCGCCCTGCCCTCTCCCGACCAGTTGCTGGCGCTGCCGCGCCGCCGCTTCGACGATGCGGTGAGCTGGCTGGAACGGGCGCTCGTCACCGGGGTGGAACGGCGGCGCGCCCGGCTCGGCGCCACGCGGCTGTCGCCGGCGACGCTGTCGCGGCGCATCCGCGAATGGCGGGTGTTGGCCGACCGCGACGTGATGCGGGCGCAGGTGGCGCTGCGGGCGCTCGCCCGCGAAAAGCGCAACCTGTTCAACAGGACGGCTGACCAGTTGCCGAAATGCGCCGACGCCGCGCGCGCCGCGAAACGGCAGCGGCTCGAAACCAGCGCGGCGCGGCTGTCGCTGCGGCCGCTGCTGCACCTGAGCGAGGCGGCGCGGGCGCGCCTCGACACCGCCACGCGTAGGCACGACCTTGCCGTCCTCAGCCGGCTCGAACGGCTTCGCGGCCGGCTCGACCAGGCGCAGCGGCTGTTGTCGACGCTGAAACTTTCCGAACAGGCGATCCTCGACCGAGGCTATGCGCTGGTGCTGGATGCCTCGGGCACGCTGATCCGGCGCGCCGCCGGGGTAAGGCCGGGCGAAGCCCTGGAACTGCGCTTCGCCGACGGTTCGGCTGCCGCGATCGCTACCGGCGGCGTGGCACGGCCGGCCAAACCAGCCGCCGCCAAGCCGGCGGCAAAGCCCGGCGATCCCGGGCGGCAGGGCTCGTTATTCTGATTTCGGCTGCGAATCGGCTTCCGTGCCGGAATCATCGTCCGGCGTAGCCGACTGCTCCGCCTCGACGGCGTCTTCCAGCCTGGCGGCGATGAGTTCCTCGATATCGCCGACCTCCTCCTGGATATCCTCCAGCGGAATCCCGGCTTCGGCCGCCTTGGCGGCGCATTCCTTGGCCAGCGACTGGGCATGGCTCTCCACCAGCGCGGGATGCGCCGGGGGCTGGACCTTCTCGCCGATCCATTCCTGCAGGAATTCGATGGCCTGCTCGCTCATACGGGAAAAAACCTCATGCCTGTTCGTCGTATTCAACGCGCGGCACCGCGAAAGGATGCCGGAGTCCGTCGTGTCTCAGTTCCCGCCGTAGCGCCCGAGCCTTAAAGCAGGGGAACGCAGGCGGCCATATACATCACCAGTCGCGACAACGCTACCGCGTCCGGTATTCGTGCACCATTTTCAGCAACGACCCAGGCCAAACGGCCCGCCAATCCGGCGCCAGGGCCAGCCCGGACAGCGGCGGACCTATTGCATTTGCCTGTCGGACGGGCAAGCCCTTCGCCCGCAACCCTGCCTTGCTAATTAGCTGGGCCTAATGCCGTGGCCGCGATCCGCTTCCCGCACTCGCGCCACAGCCCTCTGAGGGAAAAAATCCAACAGCCTGCTCTCATCCGGGAAGGTTGGTAGCGTCAAGCCGACGCATCAATCCTGTAGGGCGATCGAAGCTTGTGCGTTGTCGAAGGTCGGCGCGTAGCTGCGTGCTTCCTTCGCGATGCGCTGGATATTGGCATTTCGCCGGACGGCTTGCCTGCCTGCTTCAATGACGACGTCAACGTCTTCCCGGGACAGGCGCAGCCGCGTGGGCACCTTGTTCAGCCGTTCGAACAGGCCTGAGTCGGCATTGCGGAACGAGAGGTGTTCGGTCGTGATGTTCACGTCCCGGCAATCCCATCCGGCCAGCGTCCCTCTCTGTTTCCGCACCTGTTCCCTGGAAAGGCCGCAGCGATAGCGAATGAGATCGTGCCGCCATTCGTTCAGGGCAAGGTCGACGGCATCGAAGCCGCTACGGGTGGCTGCCGCGATGGCCGTATCCGACGCCGCCAGAAGGACGTGACCGAGATGCGTGGCGATCTGCGTCCTGCTCCATTCATACTCGCTGTGCTTGCCGGCATCGGTGACGATAAAGACGAAGTTCCGTATCCGTACGGCCTCGCGGGGAGAAAGCGGTCCATAAGGCGTTGCCGATGCGGCTCGCTGCAGCGTCAGGCCTGTAATGCCCAGATTGTCGGTCAGTCCGCCATCCAGCAGCCGGACATAGTCGAGCTTCCGGTTGGTTTGGTAGGAATCGAGCGCGCGCGCATAGGCCTGCAGACGGATCGACGGGTTCTGTGCATCCAGGGCGCGCTGTATCCAGGCCGGCCGGCGGTAGTTGCAGCCGGTTCGAGGCGTTCGCAGGATCATCGGCGCAAAGGCGATCGGAAACGCGGCGGACGCGCCGACGGCCTCGGCGATTTTCATCTGGCTTATATCGCTGCACAGCGCGGCGAATGTGTCTTCGGTGAACAGGAAGGGCGTGTTGTTGTTGATGTCAGAGGCTGTAATCCAGACCGTAGGCCTGTCCTGCCTGCGCAGTGCCGCGAACGTCGCGTGATCGAACAGATTGTCGTCCAGCCAGCGCGCGAGAGTGTTCCGGTCATTGGCCCCGCCGTGCAGGGCGGTCTTTATCAGCGACGCCGGCGACACACTGGTGGTCATGGAGGATTCGGCGTTCTGGTGGAGAAACCGCTCGCGAAAATCCTGGTAGCCGTCCTTGCCCTTGTAGCCCAGATAAGCAGCCATGATCGACCCGCCGGACGTGCCGGCAACGGTGCGGACATTGTCCACCAAGGTGCGGCGGTACGGAACGTCATCGATGGCCAGGGCATCGAGTTCCAGAAGCGCGCCGTAGGCCAGGGCCGCGGCGCGCATGCCGCCGCCCGAGAACGCGAGCGCGACCACCGTCGAACCGTCATCGCCGGGGTCCGGAAGATATTCGGGAGACGAAGGCGGCGTTTGCTGGCTGATCAGGTTGATGGGCGTCGTGTCGATCGTCCCGCAGCCCGCGGCCCAAAGCGCGGCCGCGAGGCTCAAAGCCTTCAAAAGACAGGTAAACACGCTCCGCACCGAAAGCCCCGACGCCCCCAACAAATCGATGCCGGAAACTGGCATGGTCGATACGATCGTTCAAGCCGCAGGGACCGGCCGGCCGCAACATGGGGCGACATGACAAGCGCTCCCCGCGAAGGGGAGTTTCCAACCGCCTGATTTTACCTGGGGATTTTGGTACCGTTGGCTGGGGTCGAACCAGCGACCTCCGGATCCACAATCCGGCGCTCTAACCAACTGAGCTACAACGGCACTTTTGCCTGAACACGGCTGGTGCGGATTTGACCCCTGCCGGCCATGTTCCCTTGTTCGGCGAAGCGTCCTTACGGGGTATCGAACTTTAATTCAAGCCATTTGGCAAGGCAAAGCGCCGATCGTACACCGCTGTCTCGGGCAAGACGCCCCAGCCCAGCGAAACGGCGGGCAAAGAAAAAGGCCGGCGGGAGGAGGAGCCGGCCTTTTCCATTTGGGACCAGCGGGAGGAGCTGGCCGCTAGCCCGGCAGGCAGAGGGAGGAGGAACCGCCCGCCGGGTATCTCATGATCGAGCCCCTTACCTAGGACCGATCTCGCCGGAAGGAATGCAGCGTTTTGTCGCATTCCCCGCCGGTGCCGCCAATCAGGCGACCTTGAGCTCGTTGAAGGCCTTCTCGACGGCGACCTTGACCGGCTTGGAGACGTCCTCGGCGGCCTTGGTGGCCACGGCCTGGAACTCCTTGGCCTGCTGGACGCTCGTCTCGAACTGCTTGCGAACGAAAGCCGTCTGCAGCTCGACCACTTCCGACAGCGAGCGGGCGCCGACCAGGGCCTCGAGGTGCGAGAAGCCGGCGTCGGCATTGGTGCGCAGCGCGGCGATGGTCTTGAGCGACAGGTCGCTCGACACGGCCTTGGCGGTCTCGTAGGTCGTTTCCAGGACCTTCTGGGTCTCTTCGGCGCCGGTCTTCAGCTTGGCATAGGCCTCTTTCGACTGCTCGACGCCCTTTTCGGCGAAAGCGCGGATCTGGTCGGTGGCCTTGGCGGCGTCAAAGCTCGGGAATTCGACGTTCTCGATGGTCTCAGCAGTCTTGGACTTGTTCATCTTCACATCCTGTCTTGGACGGCGGCCTTCCGGGAAAACGCCGCGTCGTTTATCGATGGAGGCTATATAGTCCCTTTCATTGTGCATTGCAACATTTTTGTTGCGGCGCAATATGACCGGTCGCTTGGATATTAACCACACGCCCAGAATTCATTGGCCTCCGGCGCTGGATTGTGGACCTTCGGAGTGCGAAGCTCTATTCATTAACAAAGCGTTAACTGCAAAATCGCCCATTTTCGGAGGTAGCTCCGGGCCCATGTCGTCAGACAGCTATTCGTTCCTCGATGTCGCCGTGCTCGACGCGGTCCGGCAGCGCTTTGCCGCCGGCGATGCGCTCGTCATCCTGTCGGGCGACCTCGACCAGGTGATCTGGGCCAACGGCCCGGGCGCGACGCTGTTCGGCTACCCGGATATCGAGACGATCATCGGCGCATCGGCGGGGCTGCCGCCGGTGGCAAAGCGCCAGATCATGGCGACCGGCGGCTTTCCCGAGATCGGCAGCGACCGCGCCCTGCTCCTGCGGCTGGCGACCGGCGTTTCCAGCCAGGCCGTCGCCTTCCGCGCCAGCGCGATAACGATGCCGGACGGCGAAAAAGCAATCCTGCTGGCGGCGCAGGCCAGCGAAGCCGGGGCGACCACGCCCGGCGACATCGCCGCGCGCGCCATCGGCGGGTTTACCGAAAGCGGGCACTTCATCGCCTTCATCGACGGCGAGGGCGGCGTCGAGGCGGCCTCGGAGGGCTTCTCGTCGCTGGCGATCGGGCAGCCCACGCTTGCCGCGCTGGTCGCCGACGTCGCCGTCGAACGCGGCCGGGTGGTCAAGCGGCTGGTTCCGGGCGCTGCGGCTTCCTATCCCGCCGGTTTCGCCCGCCTGACCGACGAACCGGCAAGGCACCTTCTGGTGGTCATCGACGAAGGCACGCTCGATGAGGGCATTGCCCCGGCGCAGGAGACCGGGAGCGTCGCGAATAAAAGCCAGGAACCGGCAACGCCGGCCGACGCCCCCACGCCTCCAGCCAAAGCGGTAGCTGCCGATACGGAGAAGCAGCAGGAAATCCCGGCCAGCGACGCGGCTGCCACTTTCGTGCCGGCGCAGAAGCCGGCCGCCGACCCTGCCGACGCGCCGCCCGTGCGTTTTGTCTGGCGCACCGACGCGGACGGCAAATTCAGCATGGTCTCGCCGGAATTCGCTTCGGCGGTGGGCGAACCGGCCGCCGACATCATCGGCCGCCATTTCAAGGACGTGGCCACCGTCTTCGGCTTCGACCCCTCGGGGGAAATCGCCGGCCTTCTGGCGCGGCGCGACACCTGGTCGGGCCGCACGGTGCTGTGGCCCGTCACCGGAACCGACCGCGCCATTCCCGTCGACCTCGCCGCCCTGCCCGTCTACGACCGCAACCGGGTGTTCGAAGGCTTTCGCGGCTTCGGCGTCGCCCGCGGCAAGGATGCCGTCACGGACCCGCACCGGATCGGGCTGGCGCTGGTGCGGTCGCCGGAACCGGTGCAGGAGCCCGCCCCGGCGGCAAAGGACACCGACCCGTTCAAGGGCGAAACACCGGCGCTAACCATCGTTCCCAAGCCGGAACGGCGTTTCACCGACAAGGTGATCCGCCTTGCCGAGCATCGCCCCCCGGCCAACGACAAGGGCCTGTCCTCGCTCGAGCGCAGCGCCTTCCGCGAGATCGGCGAGCGGCTGCGCAAGGAAAGCGAGGCGAAGTCACAGGAAGCAGCGGCGGAAAAGCCCGCCGAACCGGCGCAACCCGAACAGATCGCGCGGCCGGCTCCGGTGGAGGTGACCTCTCCGCCTGCCGACGAGGCAGGCCGGCCGGAAATCGAGCCGCAGGCCAACCCGACCACTGTGCAGGCGCAAGACGACCAAGAGATTCCGGGCGAAACCGCGGCGCAGCCGGACGCCCTCCCCCCGGAACAAGAGTCCGCCTCGGCAGCGCCCGCGCTGACCCTCCCGCGCGAAAACACCGTTCCGTCGGCCTTCGCGCTGCCGAGCCCTGCCGACGGCGGCCCCGACACCTCGGTTCTCGGCAAGCTGCCGGTGCCGCTCCTGTTCCATTCCGGCGATATGCTGCATTTCGCCAATGAGGAATTCCTGCGCCTGACCGGCTACGAAACGCTCGACGACCTTGCCGAGGCCGGCGGCCTCGGCGCCCTGTTCGCCGACCCCCTGTCGCAGGACCACGCTCCCGAAAACGGGGCCGACCGCATGCTGCGGCTGAAAACGCAGGACGGGCGCGAATTCCCGATTGACGCACTGCTGCGCTCGGTGCCATGGGGAAGCGGCAAGGCGCTGGTGCTGCTGGTCCAGCGCAGCGGCGACGAGGAGCCGGAAGCGGCCGCCGTTCCCGCACCGCCTGCGGCCGCCAGCGAGCCGATCCCGCTCGCCCAGCCCGACATTGCCGAACTCAAGGCGCGCATCGCCGAAATGCGGACCATCATCGACACCGCCACCGACGGCGTGGTGCTGATCGACCGTGACGGCGCCATCCGCTCGATCAGCCGGCCGGCGGAAGCCCTGTTCGGCTTCGATAGCGACGAGGTGGCGGGGAAGCCCTTCCCCTCGCTGTTTGCCATCGAAAGCCAGCGGGCGGCGCGCGACTATCTCAGCGGCCTGTCCGACAACGGCGTCGCCAGCGTGCTCAACGACGGCCGTGAAGTGATCGGCCGCGAGGCGCAGGGCCGCTTCATCCCGCTGTTCATGACCATTGGCCGCCTGCCCAACGACAGCGGCTTCTGCGCCGTGGTGCGCGACATCACGCAATGGAAGCGCGCGGAGGAGGACCTGACGCAGGCGCGCGCCGTGGCCGAACGCGCCTCCTCGCAGAAGACCGACTTCCTCGCCCGCATCAGCCACGAGATCCGCACGCCGCTCAATGCCATCATCGGCTTCTCGGAACTCATGGTCGACGAAAAGTTCGGACCCGTGGCCAACGACCGCTACCGCGACTACCTGCGCGACATCAACCGCTCGGGCAACCACGTGCTCGACCTCGTCAACGACCTGCTCGACATTTCCAAGATCGAGGCCGGCCAGCAGGAGATGGACTACGAGGCGGTGTCGCTCAACGACACGCTGGCCGAGACGGTGGCGATGATGCAGCCGCAGGCCAACCGCGAGCGCGTCATCATCCGCTCCAGCTTCGCCTCCAAACTGCCGGAAGTGGTGGCGGACCAGCGCAGCGTGCGCCAGATCGCCCTCAACATCCTGTCCAACGCCATCCGCTATACGCAGGCCGGCGGCCAGGTCATCGTCTCCACGGCCTATGAAACCTCGGGCGACGTGGTCATGCGGGTGCGCGATACCGGCATCGGCATGAGCCAGGCCGAAATCGAACAGGCGCTGAAGCCGTTCCGGCAGATCAACGCGCTGAAGCGCGGCCGCAACGACGGCACCGGGCTCGGCCTGCCGCTGACCAAGGCGATGGTCGAGGCCAACCGGGCCCGCTTCACCATCAACTCGACGCCCGGCGAAGGCACGCTGGTGGAAGTGGCCTTCCCCTCGACGCGGGTGCTGGCGGAATAGCTGGAAAGCCGGCGGCAGGGCCGCGCGCCAAAGAAAAAGGCGTCCGCAAGGACGCCTGAATGAAGAGATTGTCACAACGGGTCGGACAGAACGCGTTCTCAAGGGGAGGCATTGAGAACAGGGATTTCTCCCAACGTTGGCAGGGACTATCGGCCGGGAAACCTAATAATTCCTTACCGGCTTCGCTGGATTTTTACCAAACTGTACCACCTGTGAATTCTAGGTAAATTCCGCGGCAAGCTTTCGTTAACCCTGTCGAGGCCCCGTCTCCGCCGGCCCGCTCAATTGGCCAGTTCGGGCAGGTCGCGGAACAGGTCGAGCGCCTCGGGGTTGGCCAGCGCCTCCTTGTTCTTGATCGCCCGGCCGTGCACGGCATCACGCACCGCAAGCTCGGTGATCTTGCCCGACTTGGTGCGCGGGATGTCGGCGACGGCGACGATCCTGGCCGGCACGTGGCGCGGGCTGGCGCCGGTGCGTATCTTGGTCCGGATGCGCTTTTCCAGCGCCGCATCGAGGCTGACGCCCTGCGCCAGCCGCACGAACAGCACCACGCGCACGTCGTTGTCGAAATCCTGGCCGATGCAGACGGCCTCGGCGATCTCCGGCATCTGCTCGACCTGGTTGTAGATTTCGGCGGTGCCGATGCGTACGCCGCCCGGATTGAGCGTGGCGTCCGAGCGGCCGTGGATGACCATGCCGCCATGCTCGGTCCACTCGGCGAAATCGCCATGGCACCAGACATTGTCGAAGCGCTCGAAATAGGCGGCGCGGTAGCGCTTGTCGTCCGCATCGGCCCAGAAGCCGAGCGGCATGGCCGGAAAGGCCCTGGCGCAGACGAGTTCGCCCTTCTCCTGCCGCACGGGCTCGCCGGCGTCGTTCCAGACGTCCACCGCCAGCCCGAGGCCGGCGGCCTGGATTTCGCCTACCCATACCGGTTCGGTCGGCACGCCCAGCACGAAACACGAGACGATGTCGGTGCCGCCGGAAATGGAGGCCAGGTGGATGTCCTTCTTGATGGCGTCGTAGACGAAGCGGAAGTCCTCGGGCGACAGCGGCGAGCCGGTGGACGAGATGGTGCGGACCGTGGACAGGTCATGGCTGTCCATGGGCCGGAGGCCAGCCTTGCGCACCGAATCGATGAACTTCGCCGAGGTACCGAAATAGGTCATCTTCTCGGCATCGGCATAGTCGAACAGGACGTTGCCGTCCGGGTAGAAGGGCGAGCCGTCGTAAAGCAGCAGGGTCGCGCCGCAGGCCAGCCCCGACATCAGCCAGTTCCACATCATCCAGCCGCAGGTGGTGAAGTAGAAGAAGCGGTCGCCCTCGAGAATGCCGGCGTGCAGCCGCAGCTCCTTTACGTGCTGGATCAGCGTGCCGCCGGCCGAGTGGACGATGCATTTGGGAATACCGGTCGTGCCCGACGAAAACAGGATATAGAGCGGGTGCGAGAACGGCAGCCGTTCAAAGGCGACCGGCTTGACCGGAAACGCCGCGATGGCGTCTTCCAGCGCCTCGGCCTTGCCGACGCCCGCCGCCACGTCGGCCGAGGTGCCGAGATAATCGACGATCAACACCTTGCGCACGCTGGGCAACCTGGCGGCGACCGCCGCGACCTTTTCGCCGACTTCGATGGCCTTGCCGTTATACCAGTAGCCGTCGGGGGCGATGAAGACGACCGGTTCGATCTGGCCGAAACGGTCGAGCACGCCCTGCTCGCCGAAATCGGGCGAACAGGACGACCACACAGCACCGATCGAGGCGGTGGCCAGCATGGCGGCGACCGTCTCCGGCATGTTGGGCATCATCGCCGCGATGCGGTCGCCGGGCTTGACGCCCTGCGACAGGAAAAGCTGCTGCAGCCGCGAGGTCAGCACATGGAGTTCGTCCCATGACAGCCGCCGCTCGACCTTGTCCTCGCCGCGAAAGACGATGGCTTCGGCGCTTCCCTTCCGGCGCAGCAGGTTTTCTGCAAAATTGAGCCGGGCCTCGGGGAAGAAGGCCGCGCCCGGCATCCTGTCGCCATCGACCAGGACCGTCTCGCCCTTGTCGCCGACGATGCCGCAAAAGTCCCACACCAGGCTCCAGAACGCCTCGCGCTCGTCGATCGACCAGCGGTGCAGGTCGGCATAGGACGACAGCGCACGCCCGGAAGCCTGTGCGGCCTCCTTCATGAAAGCCGTCATCGGCGCATCCGCGATCCGCTCCGGCGACGGCGTCCAAAGGGGGGCATCTGCGATCATTGTGGCTCCTCCAGAATTGCATCCCGCTTAAGCATATTGCGGTGCGGCAAGGCAAGTTCCTGTTCCTGGCGCGCCGCGGTTGTGCGCAAATGCCATCGGCAAACCATAAAAGCTTGTAATGCGTCGGCTGTCGGCTACACCTTGGCGCGACTGCGAAGCATGCGAAAAACGGGGCGTCATGCCGTCACCTTCGATCCGGCGGGGCATATGGATGATCGGCGTCGCCGCGGTAATCACCGCGCTGGCATTCGCCGCACTGCCTTATATCGCCTCGACCCGAATCGTGCGCGACCGCATCGCCTGGGAAATGGGCGCCTGGAGCGGCTACCGGGTCACCATCGAAGGCACGCCGCGCATCGTCGTCTGGCCGACCTTCCGCGCCGTTCTCACGGACGTCACGCTGTCGGACTGGCGCGAGGTCGACGCGCCGCCGGTGATCGAGGCCGAGCGTGTCGAAATCGATCTTTCGGCGATGGCCGCGCTGGGCGGCGACGTCGTGTTCTCGTCCGCGCAACTCATCCGCCCCACGCTGCGGGTGAAACGCACCGAAAAGGGCCTGCTGCTGCCGCCCATGCCCTCCGGCGGCCGTATCGCCCGCTCGATCGACACGGCGCGTGACCTGATCGCGGCCGACCCCACCAATCCCGACGCCAGCAAGCTGCCCTCCGACCCGTTCGGCAGCGTCGAACTGAAGGACGGCCGCGTGGTCACATCGGTCGACGGCAAGGACACCGAAATCCTGACCAGCCTGAACGGCCGCGCGAATTGGGCGACGCTGAACGGCGGCGGGCAGTTCTCGGCGACCGGCATCTGGCGCGGCGAAAGCGTGTCCCTCGATCTGGCGTCGACCAAGCCGCTGCTGTTGTTCGCCGGGGCGGCCGCGCCGGTCACCGTTTCGTTCAAGGCCGCCCCGGCGACCTTTTCGTTCGACGGCACGGCGAGCCTCGCCCAGAACGCCTTCCTCGACGGCACGGCGAAATTCTCCGCGCCGTCGCTGCGGCGGATGCTGGAATGGTCGCAGGCCGGCATGGCGCCGGGTGCGCCGACCGGCCCGGTTTCCGTCTCCAGCAAGATCACCGCCGGCGTCGGCCGCGTGAAATTCGACAGCGCCCAGATCGTGCTGAACAACAATCCGGGCATGGGCGTGCTCGACTTTTCCTTCGCCGACATCCGCCCGATCATGTCCGGCACGCTCGCTTTCGAAAAGCTCGACCTGCGCTCGTTCCTCGGAACCTTCACGCCGCTGGCGCTGCCGAAGGGGCAAGGCGCCAGCAATGCCGATGCGAACTTCACCAACCGGCTCGACCTCGACCTCAGGCTATCGGCCGCGCACGCTACGGCCGGCGCCATCGAGCTTACCGACGTGGCCGCCACCGCGCAGGTCAAGAACGGGCTTGCCGCCTTCGACATCTCCGATGCCGCCGCCTTCGGCGGCACCGTCCAGGCCAGCCTGCGCATGGATCGCAAGCCGCAGGGCGCGCAGACGGAAATCCGGCTCCTGGCCTCCAATGTCGACGGCGCGGCCTTCGGCGCCGCTGCCGGCATGACGCGGCTGGTGCCGACCGGGAAAGGAACGGTCTCGGTCATCCTGAAAGGCCCGGGGATGACATGGGACTCCATCCTCGAGAATGCCGACGGATCGATCTCTGCGTCCTTCGGCGCCGGCACGCTGACCGGGCTCAACCTGCCGGCCTTCGTCAAGCGCAACGAACAGGGCGGCTTCTTTGCGCTCGACGACGTCGCCGACGGCACCGTTGCGATCGACGGCGCCGAACTCAAGGCGACCATTTCCAAGGGCGTGGCCAAGATCGACAAGGCGGAAGCGGCATCGGCCAAGAACAAGATCTGGCTGACCGGCATCGTCCCCTATACAGGGCGCGGGCTGGCGCTGTCGGGGGGCATCGTCCAGCCGAACCAAACGGCGGCGCCGGCGGACGAGCAGTCCGCAACCACGCCGAAGCAGGCCTCGTTCTTCGTCGGCGGGACCTGGGGTACCCCCTTCATCTCCCCGATCCGGACGGTTCCCTGAGCCACCCGACCCCGGTGCTCAGCCGCGCTGCGCGGCCTGCTCGTCGCGCCGGCGCTGGACTTCGCGGCGCTTGTTGACGACCGAGGCCGTCAGCACGCCGATCGCGACGATGGCGATCAGGATGGTGCAGGCGGCGTTGATCTCCGGGGTGACGCCGAGCCGGACCTGGCTGTAGATCTTCATCGGCAGCGTGGTGGCGCCCGGTCCCGAGGCGAAGGACGCGACGACCAGGTCGTCCAGCGACAGGGTGAAGGCAAGCATCCAGCCGGAAACGATGGCCGGCATGATGACCGGCAAGGTGACCTGGAAGAAGGTCCTGACCGGCGGCGCGCCGAGGTCCATGGCCGCCTCTTCCAGCGAACGGTCGAAGGTGAGCAGGCGCGACTGCACCACCACCGCCACGAAGCACATGGTGAAGGTGATGTGCGCCAAAATCACCGTCAGCATGCCGCGGTCGAGATTGACGGCGACGAACAAAAGCAGCAGCGAAAGACCGGTGATCACGTCCGGCATCACCAGCGGCGCGAAGATCATGCCCGAAAACAGCACCCGGCCGCGGAACCGCGTGTAGCGCGTCAGCGCCAGCGCCCCCAGCGTGCCTAGCACGGTCGCCACCGTCGCCGACACCAGCCCGACCCGGATGGTCACCCATGCGGCGTCCATCAGGCCCTGGTTGTGGAACATCGACACGTACCACTTGGTCGAAAACCCGCCCCAGACGGTGACCAGCTTCGAGGCGTTGAAGGAGAAGACGACGAGCAGCACGATCGGCAGATAGAGGAACGAAAAGCCGAGCACGATCGCGGTGATGTTGAAGCGGCTCCAGGTCGTGTTCATGTCAGCGCCCCTGTTCCTGGGCGCGCGCCTGCGCCTGCTGGAAGAACACGATCGGAACGATCAGGATGAGAAGCAGGATGACGGCGACCGCCGACGACACCGGCCAGTCGCGGTTGGCGAAGAACTCGTTCCACAGTGTCTTGCCGATCATCAGCGTCTGCGAGCCGCCGAGCAGGTCGGGGATGACGAACTCGCCGACGGCGGGAATGAACACCAGCAGGCAACCGGCGATGACCCCCGGCAGCGACAGCGGAAAGGTGATCTTCCAGAAGGCGGCGGTCGGCGGGCACCCCAAATCCTTGGCCGCCTCGATCAGCGAATAATCCATCTTTTCCAGCGACGCATAGAGCGGCAGGATCATGAAGGGCAGGTAGGAATAGACGATGCCGATGAAGATCGCCGTGTAGGTGTTGAGGATGATCAGCGGCTCGCTGATGATGCCGACGCTCAACAGGAACTGGTTGAGCAGGCCTTCCGGCTTGAGGATGCCGATCCAGGCATAGACGCGGATCAGGAACGAGGTCCAGAACGGCAGAATGACCAGCATCAGCAGCGTCGGCCGCAGCGAAGCCGGCGCGCGCGCCATGCCATAGGCGATCGGGTAGCCGACCAGCAGCGTCAGCACGGTCGAGATCGCCGCGATGGAGACGCTGGAGACATAGGCGTAGAAATAGAGCGGGTCCTGCGTCAGCCAGACGTAATTGTCGAAACTGAGTTCTTTCAGCGCGTCGACGAAGCCGGAGAAGCCGTCGCTGAAATCGAGCGCCGGCGTGTAGGGCGGGATCGCGATCGCGGTCTGCGACAGCGATATCTTGAAGACGATGGCAAACGGAACGAGGAAGAAGAACAGCAGCCAGAGATAGGGGACGATGATCACCAGCCGGTTGATCAGGGCCGCGCCCAGGCCGACCCGGCCCGGCCGGTCGGCCGGAGAGGCGAGCGCCGCATCGATCCGGGAGACGTCATCGTTCGCCATGGTCCCGCCCCTATCGCGCCAGCACGATGCCGGCGTCGGGCCGGAACGAGATCCAGGCGCGGTCGTTCCAGGTCAGCGGATCGTCCATGATGCGCGCGGCATTCAGCATCGAGGCGCGCACGACCTGCCCGTCGTCCAGCTTGACGTGGTAGACGGTCATGTCGCCGAGATAGGCGATATCGTAGACTTCGCCTTCGAGCGCGTTGACGGCTTCCGCCGGCCGCTTCGACGACACCTTGATCTTCTCCGGCCGGATGGCGAAGGCGACATCGGCGCCGGCGGCCGCCTCGCCGGCGTTGTCAATGACGATCTGCGCGCCGCTGGCGCCGGTGATGCGGGCGGTGGTGGCGTCGCTGGCCGCCACCTTGCCCTCGAACATGTTCACGTTGCCGACGAAGTTGGCGACGAAGCGCGATGTCGGCGCCTCGTAGACCTCCGTCGGTGTCGCTACCTGCATCACCTCGCCCTTGTCGAGGATGGCGATGCGGTCGGCCATGGTCATGGCTTCTTCCTGGTCGTGCGTGACGACGAGAAAGGTCAGGCCGAGGTTCTGCTGCAGGTCCATCAGCTCGAACTGCGTTTCCTCGCGCAGCTTCTTGTCGAGCGCCCCGAGCGGCTCGTCGAGCAGCAGCACCTTGGGCCGCTTGGCGACCGAGCGAGCAAGGGCCACGCGCTGGCGCTGGCCGCCGGAAAGCTGGTGCGGCTTGCGCTTGGCGAAGGGCTCGAGCTTGACCAGCTTCAGCATCTCGGCCACGCGCTTTTCGATGTCGGCCTTCGGCATGCCTTCCTGCTTGAGGCCGAAGGCGATGTTCTTCTCCACGCTCATATGCGGGAACAGCGCATAGGACTGGAACATCATGTTGACGGGCCGCCGGTAGGGCGGGATGCCGCGCAAATCCTGGCCGTCGAGCAGGATGCGGCCGCTGGTCGGTTCCTCGAAGCCCGCCAGCATCCGCAAAAGCGTGGACTTGCCGCAACCGGATGCGCCCAGAAGCGCGAAGAACTCGCGCTCGAAAATCGAAAGCGACAGGTCGTTGACCGCCGTGAAGTCGCCGAAGCGCTTGGTGACGTTCTCGAACCGGATATAGGGCTTGGCGTTCGGGTCATTCCACGGTGCAAAATCCCTGCGGATGCTACCGAGCGATGCCATGGGCTTCTCCGTCCTGCCGGGGCCAGCGCCCCCGTAATGGGAAAGGCCCCGGCGCCGGGCGCCGGGGCTTCAGGGCTTACTGTCCGGTGACGACCTTGGTCCAGGTGCGCGTGAAGATGCGCTGCGTCTTGGGGTCGAGCGCGGTGTTCACGAACAACTTCTTCATCGTCGCCTCGTCCGGATAGACGGCCGGATCGTCCTTGACCGCGGGGTCGAGGAACTCCTGCGAGGCCTTGTTGCCGTTGGCGTAGAAGACGTAGTTGGACGACTTGGCGATGACTTCCGGCCGCATCATGTAGTTGAGGAATTCGAGGGCTTCCTCGGGGTGCGGCGCGTCGGCGGGGATCGCCATCTGGTCGAACCACATCTGCGTGCCTTCCTTCGGGATGGAATAGGCCAGGTCGACGCCGTTCTTGGCTTCCTCGGCACGCGAGCGTGCCTGGAAGACGTCGCCGGACCAGCCGACCGCGGCGCAGATATCGCCATTGGCGAGGCCGTTGATGAATTCAGAGGAGTGGAACTTGCGCACATAGGGGCGAACCTTGAGCAGCGCTTCCTCGGCCTTGGCGATGTCGGCCGGATCGTGGCTGTCGGGGTTGAGCCCGAGATAGGCCAGCGTGACCGGGATCATGTCGGTCGGCGAATCGAGGAAATTGATGCCGCAATCCTTGAGCTTGGCCGCCTGCTCGGGGTCGAACACCGCCGCCCAGCTATCGATATGGTCGGTGCCTAGCGCGGCCTTGATCTTCTCCTTGTTGTAGCCGATGCCGATGGTGCCCCACATGTAGTTGATGGAATAGTCGTTGACCGGCCCGAAGACCTCCAGCCGCTTGTTCACCTCGCCCCACATGTTCTTCAGGTTCGGCAGCTTGGACTTGTCGAGCTTCTGGAACACGCCGGCCTGAATCTGGCGCTCCAAGAAGCTTCCCGTCGGCACGACGACGTCATAACCGCTGCCGCCGGCAAGCAGCTTGGTTTCAAGGATCTCGTTGGAATCGTAGACGTCGTAGACGACCTTGATGCCGGTCTCCTTGGTGAAATCCTGGAGGATCGAACTGTCGATATAGTCGGACCAGTTGAAGACGTTGACGACGCGCTCCTGGGCCTGGGCGCCCATCGTCGCCGACAGCACGAAAACCGAGACCGCGGAAAGCCAGAGTGCTTTACCGTTCATGCGAGGACTCCCTTTTTTACAAACGTTGCCCGCCGGCGCACCACCCCCGGGACGCTGGCCATATATTTCAGACTATGAAGCTTTTCAGGAAGCGACAAGCGCGAATCGGCAGCCATCCCCGGCGAGCCGCCGCCGGCCGCTCAACTGGGCGACGGCATGCCGGTCACGCCGGGCCGGCGCGGGTGCGTCTGGCGCCGGAATTCCAGCCCGATATGAACGAGCAGCGCGGCAAAGACGATGGTGCCGCCGATGATGGTGCGCGCCGAGGGCACCTCATTGTGGATCAGCCACACCCAGATCGGCCCGAGCAACGGCTCGAACGTGCCGAGAAGCGCTGCGACCGCCGCCGGGACCAGCCGCGCGCCGGTGGCGAAAAGGGCGAGGCCCAGCCCGAGATTGACGACGCCGAAGGCGAACAGGAAGCCCATGTCGCGCCCTGTCACCTCGAAGCTCGACGCCAACGGGGCGGCGACCACGGCGGCGATCATCGTGCCGAGGCAGGTGGCCGGGGTCATGCGCACATTGGCGTAGCGGCGCGTGAACACGGTCGCCATCGCCAGCGAAAAGGCGATCAGCAGCGCCAGCGCATTGCCGATGGGCGAGACGGTGGCGTGCAGGGAATCCGAGACCATGACCACGATGCCGGCAATGACCGCCAAGATCGCCGCCCAGGTCGCCCGCGACACCTTTTCGCCGAACAGCGCCCAGGCGATCAGCGCCGCCAGCAGAGGCACGCCGGCCTGCATCAGGAGGATGTTGGCGACGGTGGTGTAGGCCAGCGCGATGATGAAGGGAATCGAGGAGGTAACGAAGCAGATGGCGACGGCGACACCCGGCAGGCCCATGTCGCGGAACAGTTTCAGCGTGCCCCGCCAGCCGTCGCGCCAGACCATGAAGCAGACCAGGAACGCGGCCGCCCAGACGGAACGCCAGAAGATCACGGTCCAGCTGTCGCTGTTTTCGATGAAGCGGGCGATGGCGCCGCCGAAGCTCCACATCAGCGCCGACAGGAACACCAGCAACCAGCCCTTGCGCTCTTCGCGCAATGTGGAAAGCGGTACGGTCACCCCGCGCGAAACCATCGCCCCGACATGCCTCTTCGCTCGAATCAAGTTCCAGCCGCCAGCGCGGCAACCCGTTGTAACTCAGTCGGGTAGCCCAAGGCAGGGCCTGCGGCGTGGTCCAGCGGACATGGACGATTGGGGCACCCGCCCGAAGCCGCCAGGATCGCGACAGGCCGGACGCCCGGCAAGCGTTGAACGAAACGGCGGGACGGCTAGAATGGGCCGGGCGAGGGTTTCGAATCATGAAGGTTTACAAGGCGACCATCAACTCGAAGGAGTTGAAGCAACTGTCGGTGCTGGCGCCGTCGCGAACCGCGCTGGCGCTGGCGCTGGACTGGCTGGTGATCGCCGCCGCCATCGCGGCCAGCGAATACGCCCAAAACGTCTGGGTCTATCTCGTGGCGGTAGCGCTGATCGGCGGGCGCATGCATGCGTTGGGCGTGCTGGTGCACGAGGCGGCGCACTACCGCTTCCTGAAGAACCGCAGGCTCAGCGAATGGATCATGGACGTGTTCGCGGCGTGGCCGGTCGGCACCACGGTAGACGGCTATCGCCAGAACCACCTCGCCCATCACCAGCACGTCAACACCGAGGACGACCCCGACTGGGTGGTCAAGCTCGGCACAACCGCCTTCACCTTCCCGCAGAAGATGCGGGTGCTGACGCTGCGCCTCCTCGGCTATCTGGTGGCGATCAGTTCGCTGATGGACATCACCCATCTTTTGCCGCGCGTCAGCAAGAACGCACCCAAGAACACGCGCTACCGGCTGACGAGGCTCGCCTTCTACCTGGCCTGCGCGGCGTTGTTTACCGTGCTCGGCATCTGGAAAGGCGCCCTGCTCTACTGGTTCGTGCCCTATTTCACGGTGTTCTTCCTGTTCCTCTATGTGCGCAGCGTCGCCGAGCATTTCGGCGGCATGGACTATGACGAGGAACTGGGCAGCACGCGCACCGTCTACCCCTATCTGTGGGAGCGCCTGTTCTTTGCCCCGCACAACATCAACTACCACCTGGAACACCACATGTTCCCGGGCGTACCCTACTACAACCTGCCGAAGCTGCACGCGGCGCTTCTGCGCGACGACGCGTTCCGCGCCAAGGCGCACCTCACGCGCGGCTACTCGACCGGCCTCGTGCGCGAGTGCCTTTCGGGCGTGTACCGGCCGCTCACCTCACTGAAAGTCGAAGGCTGACAGGCCCGTTACCATCTCGTCGAGGCCGAGCGGGCGCGTGACCGGCGGCTCGGCGCGCGACAGGCAGCCGATGCGCTCGCACAGCCGGCAGGCAGGCCCGACGGGCGTCGCAGCACCGTGGCCCGCCTTGGCCGCAGCGCCGGGCGTCACGCCCGGAAGGGCCGCGCCGTAGACGATCTCGTCCTTGAAACCGATGTCGCAACCGACCAGCAGGGCCGTGCGGCGCGGCCGCTCGTTGAAGGCGCCCTGCGGGCCTTCCAGCGTGCGGGCGACGCAGAGGAACTGCGCGCCGTCCGGCATCTCGACCGCCTCGACGAAAATCTGGCCGGGCTGGGCGAACGCCGCATGCACCGGCAGTTTCGGGCAGCCGCCGCCGAAGCGGCTGACGGGAAAACCCTGCGCGCCGGCCCGACGGAACCGGTTGCCGGCGCTGTCCACCTCCAGCATGAAGAACGGCACCGCCGCGCTTTCCGGCCGCTGCAAGGTCGTCAGCCGGTTCGCCGCCTGCTCGAAGGAGACGCCGAAGCGCGAGCGCAGGACGTCGATGTCGTAGCGGGCGCGCTGGGCCGCGGCATGAAACGGCTGATAGGGCATCATCAGCGCGTGGGCGGCGTAGCGGCCGAGTTCGAACCGGGCCAGCCGCCGGGCCTCGTCGTTGGAGAATTTCAGCGCCTGTATCTGCGCGGCCACCGCCACCGACATGCGGATCAGGCAGGCCTCCATCGCCACTTCGCGCAACTGGTCGAAGGGCGACAGCCGCTCCGACAAGAACAGGCGCTGCGAATGGCGGTCGTAGCGGCGGCGCCAGTTGGGCATGGTGGCGACCGGCAGCACCTTGACGACGATGCCGTGCTCGCGCTTCAGCCACGCCTTCAGCGCGCCGAAGAGGTCGTCGCCGGGATCGAGCACCGCGCCGAACGCCTCGGCCTCCTCCTCCAGCGACGAAAAATGGTTTGGCCGCCGCTCGAACACCTCGCGCGTCTCGTCGATCGGCAGGCGCGCGCCGGACAGCGCCGCCGCCCGGCCTTCGCTCGCCAGAAGGGCATTGAGGTCGGACAGCCGCTCGGCCTGCTCCCGATAGGCGCGATAAAGTTTTACCACCGCCGCGGAGGCATTGGGGGCGGCCTCGGCGATCTCGATCACCTCCTGGTCGCCCGGCAATTCGCCCGCGAGCAGCGGATCGGAAAACACCTCGCGCAGCGCAGCCGCCGACCCGCCCGCATCGCCGTGCAGTTCCTCCGGCTCGACATGGTAGGTCGCGGCAAGCTTGAGGATGAGTTGCACCGTCAGCGGCCGCTGGTTGCGCTCGATGAGGTTGAGATAGGACGGCGAAATACCCAGCCCTTCCGCCATCGCCGTCTGCGTCAGCCCCTTGGCGTTGCGGATGCGGCGAATGCGCGGCCCGGCGAAAATCTTCTGTTCGGCCATGGACTTCAGCCTGTCGAATGATGGTGAACTGTTACAGGGTTTGACAAAACTCTTGTCGCCCAACAATTTACAAGTTTGACAAATTTACATTCCACTTCTGTCAAGCGCAAGACAGGATTACCTGATTTCCAGGCACAAAAGCACGTATTCTCTCGCCTCCTTCGCACTGCAATGTAAATGAAGTCACACGGAAATGCCGAAGCAAACTTTCCGAAACACGTTCGGCACACCGCCTGCACACTCGAAGGAGCCTTTCATGACCGATTTTTACAATCTCAACCCGTCCGCCCCCGAAGGCCGTTTCGACGGGATCGAGCGGCCCTATTCGCCGCAGGACGTGCAGCGCCTGCGCGGCTCCGTGCAAGTGCGCTACACGCTGGCCGAAAACGGCGCCAACCGGTTGTGGAAGCTGCTGCAGGAGGAGGATTTCGTCAACGCGCTCGGCGCCATGACCGGCAACCAGGCCATGCAGCAGGTTCGCGCCGGCCTGAAGGCGATCTACGTTTCCGGCTGGCAGGTCGCAGCCGATGCCAACACCGCCTCGGCGATGTATCCCGACCAGTCGCTTTACCCCGCCAACGCCGCGCCGGAACTGGTCAAGCGCATCAACAAGACCTTGCAAAGGGCCGACCAGATCGAGGTTTCGGAAGGCAAGGGCCTGTCGGTCGAAACCTGGTTCGCGCCGATCCTGGCCGATGCCGAAGCCGGCTTCGGCGGCCCGCTCAACGCCTTCGAGATCATGAAGGCCTTCATCGAGGCGGGCGTCGCCGGCGTCCACTACGAAGACCAACTCGCGTCGGAAAAGAAATGCGGCCATCTCGGCGGCAAGGTGCTGATCCCGACGGCGGCGCATATCCGCAACCTCACCGCGGCCCGGCTTGCCGCCGACGTCATGGGAACGCCGACCCTGGTGGTGGCCCGAACCGACGCCGAGGCGGCCAAGCTGCTGACCTCCGACATCGACGAGCGCGACCAGCCCTTCGTCGACTACGACGCCGGCCGCACCATGGAAGGCTTCTACCAGATCCGCAACGGTATCGAGGCCGGCATCGCTCGCGCCGTCGCCTACGCGCCCTACGCCGATCTTCTGTGGATGGAAACGTCCAGGCCGAACCTCGAGGAGGCCAAAAAATTCGCCGAGGGCGTGCGCAAGCACCATCCGGGCAAGATGCTGGCCTACAACTGCTCGCCTTCGTTCAACTGGAAGAAGAATCTGGACGACGCCACGATCGCCAAGTTCCAGCGCGAACTGGGCGCGATGGGCTACAAGTTCCAGTTCATCACGCTTGCCGGCTTCCATCAGCTGAACCACGGCATGTTCGAGCTATCCCGCGGCTACAAGGACCGGCAGATGGCAGCCTATTCGGTGCTGCAGGAGGCGGAATTCGCCTCCGAGGCGCAAGGCTACACGGCCACCAAGCACCAGCGCGAGGTCGGCACAGGCTATTTCGACGCCGTGTCGATAGCGATCACCGGCGGCAAGTCCTCCACCAACGCCATGCACGGCTCGACCGAGCAGGCCCAGTTCAAGGCGGCGGCCGAATAGGCCGCGAACCAGACAAAACCCGAAGGGAGAAACATCATGGCATCGATCAGCCGTATCCAGGAACGAACCGAAGAACAGGCCACGACCATGCGGACCGACCAGCAGGCGGCCGTGCGCATGCTCGCCAACGACCTGCACCGTCTCAACCAGTCGGTGATGAACGCGGTCGAGGCCGGCGTCTCGGTGGAACTGGTGCGCTCGGCCCGCCACCATGGCGGCGACGGCAACTGGGGCGACCTGCTGATTCCGGTGATCGTTACCCAAGGCAGGGAGTGATCACGGCCCCGGCAACCGGCGGATAATATAGAAAAATGAAAAATACTTGCTTCACCGCAGGTATTTTTCATTTTTACGTACCCTGAAACGCAAAATTCCAGCCGCGATTTCCAAAGCGGGGATGGATGGCCGGGACCGCATGCTTTCAGCTTGACAGAAACTTCCGGCTCGCGCATCTACGTCTAGGTTGCAACTTAGCATTGAACCGGCGGTCGTCAGCGATCCCTTGGGGTACCGATCGTCGCCAAGATGGCGCGGCATGACATGAACCAGAATAGCGACGCCGCCCCCCTGATCGATTTTTCGACGGTCGTCGTCGTTGCCAAGTCTCCCATCAACCGCATCGTGCTCGCCAGGATCGTGGAGCGGACCGGCCTGCGGCCGATCGTGGAGGCGCCCGAGACAGCCGCGGCGACCCTGTTGTCGCTGACCCCGGGAGCCATCGTTCTCGACGGCGGCACCGACAACCGGGAGTGCCACCATCTCGGCGTCACCATAGCGTCGGCGCGACGCGCCTGCGGCGGGGCCTCGCCGGCCGTGATCCTGCTTTCCAGCAAGGTCGGCACCCCCCAGAGCCTCGGCCTGCCGGGCGTCGTCGACACCGTCATCGCCAAGCCGATCACCCCCGAAAAGCTGCAGCCCGTCATCGAACGGCTGATCGCCGTGGCGCGCAGCTAAGGCCGCGCGCCACGGCGAACGCAATTTCACTGCTCCAGCCTGTTTTCCTGGCCGCATTTTCGCGACGCAGCCGATTCACCTTCTTGCACGGTCGCCCGCTTCGATCAGTCGAGGGTCGCCAGCACGGCCGGCAGGCCGCCGAGGTCGGCAAGCTGGCGAAACCGCGGCAGATCCGCCGGAGCATCGGCATGGTCGAGTGCCCAGGTGAATGTGTGCGGCACATGGGCGCCCCAGCCCCCCGCCTCGATGGCCGGCAGGACGTCGGACTTCAGCGAATTGCCGACCATCATGCTTTTTGCCGGCCCGTCGCCGTGGCGCGCGAAAATCCGCGCGTAGGTTTCGGCGTGCTTGTCGCTGACGATTTCCACGGCATCGAAGAAATCCGCCAGCCCCGATTGCGCCAGCTTACGCTCCTGGTCGAAGAGATCGCCCTTGGTGATGAGCACGAGGCGATAGGCGCCGGCGATCGATTCGAGCGTTTCGCGGACATGCGGCAGGATTTCCACCGGATGGCTGAGCATCTGACGGCCGGCGTCGAGAATTTCAGCGATGGTGGCGGCCGAAACCTGCCCTTTCGTGACCTCGATCGCGGTTTCGATCATCGACAAGGTAAAGCCCTTGATGCCGAAGCCATAGGCGGAAAGGTTGCGCCGCTCCGCCTCCAAAAGCCCTTGGGCTATGACGCCTTCGTCCGCCTGGCCGGCCAGCATCGCCGCGAAGCGCTCTTGCGTGCGCCGAAAGAACTGCTCGTTGTGCCAGAGCGTGTCGTCGGCATCGAAGCCTATCGTCGTCACCTGCCGCACTGTTTGATCCGCCTTCTCGCATCGGCCTACCCACGCAATTTAGATCAGCCACGGGAAAATGTAACCGGCGACGACGGCCGCCAGTTCGTTCGCACACCAATCGACCCAGCGCCCTGCCCGGAAAAAGGATATGACCCCCGGCCGTCATTTGCCCCGTTGTGGCTTTGCGCGGGTTCGGTTAAGAAGCTGCGGTCGATTGCTCGGCATCCATTGACCGCGACCGGTCGATCAGGCTAGGCAAGCGGCACGCTGCACCCGTAGCTCAGCTGGATAGAGTGCTGCCCTCCGAAGGCAGAGGTCACAGGTTCGAATCCTGTCGGGTGCGCCAATTTTTCCTTTATATTACAATGCACTACGGCGATCCGCGGAGCTTCGTTTTGCGAGAAGCAAGACGCCCGTAAGCAATGGAGCCCACTTCGGCATAACCTGACTTCCGCTAACGGATGCAATTTCCCGCTGGATTCATTTCATTTTCCGCGGAAGTGATCGTTCAATTGTGTGTCCGCGGGGCTGAGCGCTGCCCCCGTAGGTGGCCCGCGGACTGCCATTTTCATCCTGCGAGCAGATGTCGTGGTCGGCGCCGGGATCAGTTCTCGATGTCCAGATCACTACGGCGTCGGGATTGGGATGACCGGCCTTTCGGACCCGTTCGAGCTCCATCTGATAGACCAGGGCCTCTCCCCGCTCTCCAACCTCTCGATCTCGTTCTACCTCCGCACCCGTCCGTGGGCTCCAACCACCGTAACCGCCACCGCCGCACGCCACTCTGGTGCTTCCAGCTTCTCGCCCTTCGTCTCGGACACCGTGAGTGTGACGTTCTCCAATGCAGGCAACGGCGGAGGCGAATAGGTTTTGATGGCCACGGTCGGAGCAGCAGGGGGAGGAGGGGTGGCTTGCGACCCGGCGGATTGATGGACCGGGACCTGGGGGGCAATGTCATGATCCGGGGCAGTGTTCAAGGTGCCCATCATCTGCCTGACCGCTTCTTCGCCGATGTCGTCGATATCGTCCTCAGTTAAGTCCAGCTCGGGCTCCACCTCCCAATTCCTCGGGTCGATGGCCGCCCGATCCAGCTGGACCAAGATGTCCGACGTGCTTCTGCAGAGGACGAGATGTACGCCGTTCCAGCTACGATGATGCCGGCGACACCAGAGGCCTATAGCAGGCCGAACTGATGAAGCCCGACGGTGCGCCATCCGCCGAGCGCGGCAGAAATCGCGCAGGTCACGACGAACGCCGTCAGCATCTGCCTGCGAACGAGCTGGAGGAGCGAAAGACGCCCCTTCAACTCGCTCAACAGAATGGAACTCATGGCGGCGCAACAGGCCGACAATAGAGCGAACGCCTCAGGCATGATGCGAACCGCCGCGAAAACGAGGTGTCGCTACTGCCTCCAGGGCGCTATGGGCCGCTTCAGACCGAGATGCTCCCGCAGCGTCGCGCCTTCATAGTCGGTGCGGAACAGCCCGCGACGCTGCAGTTCCGGAACCACCATGGAAATGAAATCTTCAAGCCCGCCGGGCAGTGTGGCCGGCAGCACGTTGAAACCATCCGCCGCTCCACCTTTGAAGCGCTCTTCCATCTGGTCGGCAATATCCGATGCCGTGCCTACAACGAGCCAGTGCCCCCTGCCCCCGGCGGTGCGCCTCGCAAGTTCTGCGATCGACAGGTTCTCCCGCCGCGCCATGCCGACCAGAAGTTGCTGCCTGCTCTTGTTGCCGTTGGCTTCGGGAATCTCGGGCAGCGGCCCGTCCGGGGGGAAGGCGGACAGATCGAAATTGCCGATCATGTGGGAAAGTTGGGAAATTGCCACCTTCAGGTCAATCAACTGCTGCAGCTCGGCAAACTTGTCCTCGGCTTCGGCGCGCGTCCTTCCCGGTATCGGCAAAACGCCGGGAAGGATGAGCATGTCGTCTTCGGTACGGCCATATTTCGCCACCCTGCCCTTCATGTCGGAATAGAATGCCCGGGCTTCCTCCATCGAGTTCTGCGCGGCAAACACGATTTCGGCGGTCCGGGCCGCAAGTTCACGTCCCGGTTCGGACGCTCCTGCCTGGACAACGACTGTATGCCCCTGCGGCGAGCGAGCGACGTTCAGCGGTCCGCGGACGCTATAATGCTGGCCGCTGTGGTCGAGGACATGCATCTTGTCGTGCTGGAAATAGATGCCACTGCTCTTGTCGTAGAGAAATGCGTCGTCCTCGAAACTGTGCCAAAGGCCGAGGACGACATCCATGAACTCCTCTGCCCGTTCATAGCGCTTTTCGTGCGCGAGATGCTTTTGCGAACTGAAGTTCGCCGCTTCCTCCTCGTTATTGGAAGTGACGACGTTCCAACCTGCGCGCCCGGAGCTGATCAAATCCAGCGAAGCGAACTTGCGGGCTAGGTTGTAGGGCTCGTTGAACGTGGTTGAAACCGTGCCCACCAGCCCGATCCGCTCCGTCACCGCGGCAAGCCCGGAAAGCAGCGTGAACGGCTCGAAGAAAGCGGAGCGGCTGAGACGCGCACCGACATCCTTGCTCGTATCTTTCACCGCCACGGTGTCATCCAGGAAGAGCAGGTCGAACTTCGCACTCTCGGCCGCCTTGGCCAGCTTCACATATTCCTTGAAGTTCGCGCCCAGATCCGCCGCGGCCGACGGGTGACGCCACGAAGCCGGGTGATGTCCGGGCGCCATCAGGAACGCGCCGAGCTTCATTTGATTCCTGGCCATTAGAGTTCCTCCGCATTCGAGCAGCTGGCAGCGACAATCGTCACGCTATCGATTAAGTCGACTTGCTGTCAACACCATGTCTACAATTATAGAAACGACCCGCTCGGGGCAGCAGGGGCGCAGCATTCCGTTATTGCGTGCTGAACCCCTTGTTCCGAACAAACGTCCCGAAGGTGGCGCGCTGTTCGACGGCGTATTGACGAGCCTTGTCTTCCGACCATCCATAGGCTGGCGACAGGCCCCAGCGATCGACGTCGCACTGCTTCTCGAGGGGCTGCAATCGGCTTCTTCGGCGATCGTAGCGGTCGATGGAACTCGTCATTTCGGCATCGTCGAAACGACCGATGTGAGCGGTGATCTCCAAAGGAAGCCTAGGGCTCAGTTGCGCATCTTCCTTGGCCCAGCCGAAACAGTAGGCTGCGAAAGGTATCACCTTGTCTGGAAGGCCCAGCCATTCGGAGACGTCTTCCGGAAAATTGCGGATCTCGCTCAGGGGGCACCCTGCCAGGCCGACCGCTTCCGTCGCCACGATGAACCATGCGAGGGCAATCGCCGCATCTCCGATGCAGTTGAAGAGCAGATCGAAATGGTCGTTCGGGAAGGGCCTCTTCCTCCGCTCGAACAGGCTGGAAAGACGCCGGCCGTTCGCGCAGAAAACAACGCATCGCGGCGCCGCGCGCACCCACGGGGACTGCGGAAGCCGGTCAGCGATCCGGTCCTGGACGGCGCGGTCCACGACGACGATGTCGCGCTGCTGGAGATCGCTCTTCGACGGTGCCGAAAGCGCCGAAGCCACCAGCGTTCTTACCAGGTCGTCCGCAACCGGTTGTCCGTCGAACCCACGATGCACGCGATGGCCGGCAAGCAATTCCAGCATATCGGCAGCCGCCGGCGGCACGGATGCGAACTCTTCCTCCCGACACCCAAACCTCAGGGCCAGGAGCTCCTTGAACCTGTTACCCATGTAGAGCCTCCAAATATGCAGGCGGCCGGTTCGTCATCGCCACCACGGCGAACCCGCCCGGCATCGCCGATCATCGGGGTCGGCGCGGCACTACCCCGATGACGCCGCCGTCAGGGACATCGTCCTGCCTCGATGGTGCAGCAGGGGCATCTCCTTGTCGTTCGTCATCGTCGCGACCACACGGCCGATGACGATCGCGACGCCGTGTCGATGAATGACCTCCTCGACCTCGCAGTCCGCCGCCCCGACTGCGCGAACAAAGATCGGACATCCGGTCTCGAGCGACGTCCACTGACCTTCTTCGAAGCGTGCCGCACCCGAGACGCCCGACTTTCCGGCGAACAGACCCGCGACGCGCTCGCTGTCGGCAGGCAGGTAGTTCACCGCGAACCGCCGCCTGGCCAGGATGTCGCCACAGGCAGACGTTTTCTCATCGATGGAAACGAGCATGGTTGGCGGGCTGGCGCAGACGTGGGTAGCCGACAGGCCGAGAAAGCCTGATGGCCCGGCCGGCCCGTCGACCGTGATGACCGTGCTGCCGACCACCCGTTGGCCGAGCAGGGTCCAGAATTGCATCGGATCCGGGCTCATCCAAGCGTCCTCCGCTTCAAGAGTCGTTCACGCAGGGGCATTTCAGCTCGCAGCGAAATGTTTCGGCCGGGCTACGCCAAGATTCTCGCGAAGGGTTTTGCCTTCATAACTGGTCCGGAAAAGGCCCCTGCTCTGCAACTCCGGAATGACGAGATCTACGAATTCCGAAAGGTCGCCCGGGAAGACCGGCGGCATGACGTTGAACCCGTCGGCCGCCTTTTCGGTGAACCACAGTTCCATCTGGTCGGCAATATCGGAAGCGGTTCCGACAACCACCCAATGCCCGCGTCCGGCCGACACCGACTTGTAGGCGTCCTTCACGGTCCAGTTGTTGAGCTTGGCGAGGTCGAGCATCATCTGGGCGCGGCTCCACTTGCCGGTGACGTCCACTTCCGGCATAGGAGCGTCGACGTCATATTTGCTCATGTCCATCTGCATGGTCTGCGATAGGAGGTTCAGCCCGACCTCCGGCGGCACCAAATCCTGGAGCTGGTCGAACTTTCTTTGTGCGTCCGCTTTCGTCTTGCCGACCACGGCCATAATGCCCGGCATGACCTTGATCTCATCTTCGTTCCGGCCGTACTTGGCGAGGCGGGATTTAACGTCGGCATAGAATTTCTTCGCCGCGGCGATGTCCTGTTCCGCTGAGAAGACGACGTTGGCGAAGCGGGCCGAGAGTTCCTTGGCGGGTTCGGACGTGCCCGCCTGAATAATCACTGGCCAGCCTTGTGGCGGCCTCGCCACGTTCAAAGGCCCCTTGACCGAGAAATGCTTGCCCTTGTGGTTGAGGACATGGAGTTTCTCGTCGTCGAAGAAAACGCCGCTCTCCTTGTCCTGAGGGAAGGCGTCATCTTCCCAAGTGTCCCAGAGGCCCGTCACGATTTCCACGAACTCCATGGCGCGCTCGTAGCGCTCGGCCGGGCTGTAGTGCTGTTCCCGACCGAAATTCAGGGATTCGTCCTCGTAGTTGGACGTCACCACATTCCATGCGGACCGCCCGCCGCTGATATGGTCCAGCGATGCGAACTTGCGGGCCATGTTGAACGGCTCCATGTACGACGTGGTCTGCGTTGCCGCGAGGCCGATATGACTGGTCTGCAGCGCAAGCGCCGAGAGCAGGGTCATCGGCTCGAAATGAGCGATGTTGCGCACCGTATGCTTCAGGATCGCCTTATCCTCGGCCAGGAATCCGAGGCGGTCGGCTATGAAGATCATGTCGAACAAGCCGCGCTCGGCGATCCGGGCCAATTCGACGTAGTGGCCGATATTGGTTCCCGCATCTGCCACGGCGTTAGGGTGACGCCAGGCAGCCAAATGCTGCCCCGTGGGCTGCAAAAACGCTCCCAATCGCATTTTCGGCTTCGTCATTCGATTCCTCCAAGCGTCATCAGTGAAAGCGAATCAAGGCCAGCTTGAAACGCCTGCAAATGGCCTCGCCAAATCCGGACATGGCGAATTTGAACGTCGCGTCCGCATGGCCTGGAGATTGCGGAAAGGACGCTCTCCTGTCAAGTCATGTCGGCACGGTGTCTACAAAATCGAAATGAAAAACTACCCGGAAACGGCGAACAGCCGCGGTTGCCCACGGCTGCTTAACTGCCCAAGTGTCTGGTTGCTGAACGCCGGGACCGGCACCCCTCACATTCGGGAGGCACCCGCACCCCAGGTATCCGTCAAGGCAAATCCCTCGGGAAAGGGATCGCTGCTGGTCAGGCGAAGCTGCTCGCGGCCATATACCCATCCGCGTCCAGTGATGCGCGGCAGGATAGCCGCCCTTCCGCCCACTTCCGTCAGCCCGGCCACCTCGGCAAGAAACTCGCCACCGATGGTCGATCGGGATGTCCAGCGATCCCCGACCTTGGCCCGCCCCCGCGCGACCAGGGTAGCAAGATTGGCCGAGCTGCCTGTCCCGCAGGGCGAGCGGTCCACCCGACCCGGTTCAAGCGTGGTGCACGTACGCACGACGCCCTCACGCTCTATGTTGCGAAACATCACATAGGCAATCTGGTCGACGCCGTGGAGCGTCGGATGGCTGACTTGGACCTGCTCGGCAAGCAGGCGTTTGATTTCGGTTCCGGCCTCGGCCAGCAGACGCGCATTTTCCGGCGCGATGCTCGCTCCGATTTCAGAGGCGTCTACGATGGCATAGAAGACACCCCCAAACGCAACATCGGCCTTGATCCTTCCCCAGCGAGGTGTTTCGACAGGGGTGTCGAGCAATTCAACGAAGCTCGGGACATTATCGAGGGTAACGGAGACGCACGCGCCCTTGTGGCATTTCGCGCGTGCTACCACCAAGCCTGCCGGCGTATCCAGATGGACCACCGTTTCGGGCTCGATCATCGGGACGCGACCGCTTTCGAGAACCGCTGTCACGACGCAGATGCAATTGCTGCCAGACATCGGATGCGCCCGGTCAGCCTGCAAGACGATGAACCCGGCATCAGCATCCGGGCGCGTCGGCTCGATCAGCAGGTTCACCGACATGGCGACGTGCGCCCTGGGCTCAAAAGTCACGAAGCGGCGCAGACTGTCGTCGACCTCGTTGATGTAGTTCATCTTGTCGAGGGCGGTCGCACCCGGAATGTCGGGGGCGCCAGCGACGATGACCTTGCCGATTTCGCCCTGGCAATGGACTTGCAACAGATCGAGAGATTTGTCCCACATTCTGCGTCACTCCGCTGCCGCAGGCTTGAGATACCAACCCCAGGGAACTTCGCTGACGAACCTGGTGATCTGCTTGGTCTCAAGGTAGTTTTCGAGACCCCAGCGACCCAGTTCGCGGCCGATGCCGGACTCCTTGTAGCCGCCCCATGGCGCCTCGGTGAACGTAGGCTGCGAACAATTGATCCATACGATGCCCGCACGGAAGGCCTTGGCGACCCGTTCGGCACGAAGATCGTCGGAGGACATGACCGCAGCCGCAAGGCCGAAGCGCGTGTCGTTGGCCAGTTCGATCGCCTCTTCCTCGGTTTCGAACGGACGAATGCAGACGACCGGACCGAATATCTCCTCGCGCCAGGCATCGCTTTCCAGCGGCACGTCGACAAGGATCGTCGGCTCCAGGAAATAACCCTTCTCGAATCCCGCCGGGCGCTTGCCGCCGCAAGCAACGGTCGCACCGGTCGCCTTCGCGGCTTCGATAGCGGCACTGACCTGTTGATGCTGCTTCCTGGATACGAGCGGCCCGAGGAGTACCCCTTCCTCCAGCCCGTCGCCGATTTTTATATTCCTCGTAGCCTCCACGAGGCGGGCGAGCAGCCGGTCATAGATCGAAGCCTCGACCAGCACCCGGGATGTGGCGGAGCAGACTTGGCCCTGGTTCCAGAAGATGCCGAACATGATCCATTCCACGGCTTCTTCGATATCGGCATCACCGAATACCACGAAGGGTGATTTACCGCCCAGCTCAAGGCTGACGCGTTTGATGTCCCTGGCTGCAGTCTTCATGATGGCCGATCCGACGGGACCCGAACCGGTGAATGCGAGTTTGTCGACGTCCTTGTGTTCGACGATGGCCTGGCCAACAACCGAACCGGATCCCGTGACGATATTGAGGACACCCGGCGGCAGACCGGCCTCCTCCGCTATGGCACCCAGTTCAAGTGCGGTCAGAGACGTCAGTTCCGCCGGCTTCAGGACCATCGTGCACCCAGCCGCCAATGCAGGAGCCACCTTCCAGGCCGCCATCAGCAGCGGATAGTTCCAGGGAATGATCGCGCCGGCGACGCCGACCGGTTCCTTTACCGCCTTCGACAGAAATCTTCCGTCCGACAATAGGACTTCTTCCTCCGAATCATTGTCGAGCTTCGCGGCCAGATCCGCATAATAGTCGAAGCATCCCGCCGCATCGCCGATATCCCACTCAGCTTCGGGAAGAGGCTTGCCGTTGTCCAGAACCTCAAGGCGCGAGAGTTCGCCAAGGCGGGCGCGAATCCCCGATGCGATACGCCGAAGGTACTCGGCGCGCTGCCGACCGCTGGTTCTGGACCATCCGTCCTTGTCGAAGGCGCGGCGGGCCGCTGCCACCGCGACCTCAACGTCTTCCGGAGACGCCGCGGGGGCGGCGTGAATGATTTCTTCGGTCGCCGGGTTGATGACATGGAACGTGCCGCCGTTCATGGGCTTCACCCACCGGCCGTCGATATATAGTTCGTTGCGCATTGCGATTTTCCTTTCGCGATGGAGGCCAGGGCCACCGATTGGCATCAGAAGCGATCGACCCGGTAAGGGGCCATGTCGATGGGGGGAACGCGTCCGCCTACAAGGTCTGCGATGAGGCGCGCGGTCGTTGCCGCATATGTCAGCCCGAGATGCCCGTGGCCCGTCGCATAAAAGACACCCGGATGCCGTGCCGAAGGCCCTATGATCGGCAAGGTATCGGGAAGCGCCGGACGGTGCCCCATCCACTCCGTAGCCCGGCTAGTTTGAAGTCCGGGCAAAGCAAACTCGGCATGCCTGACCAACACCTTGGCCCGTTGATAGTTCGGAGCGGCATCGAGGCCTGCCATCTCGACCGTACCGCCGACCCGCAGGCCGCCAGCCGTC
The DNA here is from genome assembly GCF_042646345.1 of Aquamicrobium soli. NCBI lineage: Bacteria > Pseudomonadati > Pseudomonadota > Alphaproteobacteria > Hyphomicrobiales > Phyllobacteriaceae > Aquamicrobium > Aquamicrobium soli. The sequence goes on from NZ_JBHRTK010000010.1 coordinate 98,595, forward strand.
GGCGTAACCATGAAGGCGCGGGCTGGCCAGATGAGCGAATGGCGCAGGCCTACGCCTGGCTCCGAAAGCTGCGTGTGGTAGCCACGCTCGGTCTCGAGCGGAATCGACTCTCCCAACTTGGCCGAAAGACGCCCTGTATAGGCGCCGGCGCAGAGAACAAGTTGGCCGGACCGCACTGTATTTCCGTCCTTCAAGTGGATCGTCCAGCCAGCCGATGCCTTACTGAAGTCCACGACCTCGCCCCGAAGCACCTCGCCGCCGGCCGCTTCGAATCGCTCGCAAAACTTCGTCACGAGTTCGTAGGGATTCCTCACGGAGAGGTTTTGAGGAAACAGCACCGCCTTGCCGATGGTCTTCGACAAACCGGGCTCCAACTCCCGTGCCGCGTTGCCATCCAGAACCTCATGGGCCAACCCGAAACGTTCAAGGACATCGATATGGTCCCAATCCGCCCTGAATTCGGCTTCGTCGGAATAAAGGCTCAGGCAGCCCTGCCGAGAGAGAACATCCGTCAGACCGGCCGACTTGAGAAGGGCCGAGAGATCTTCGTGGACACGCTTGCAGAGCACCGCCCCCGCCGCTTCGATCTGCCGGACGCGGGACGGCAGACCGGCCGCCATGAACTTGATGAACCAAGGCATCAGCTTCGGCATGTAGCCCGGCCGGAAACTTACCGGGCCATTCGGATCGATCAGCCAAAACGGAATCTTCGACCAGACCGAGGGGCGGGACGACGGCAGGAATTCCGTCACCGCGATGCTGGCCATGTTGCCGTAGGAGGCGCCTCTCCCCGGCGCGTCCCGATCGATCAACACAACCTGGAAACCGCTACGCTGCAACTCGAAGGCGATAGACACACCGACGATTCCCGCGCCGACAACCGCGACCTGAGACAATCTGACCCCAAGAATATCTTTTCTGACTTTCGCTGCTGGCGCAGCCGGTGGAAACAGAGTATGTCGTCACCAAGTCGACAAAGTCAAGCGACCTGAGAATTTGCCGACACGCGATTTTTCTGTATTGATGGTCAGAGTCGGCAAAGGACAGGTATTGATGGCGGATGAACCGGAATTTCGCCGGGTAAGGGGAACGGGATGGAAGAGCGTGTACGACACGCTTCGGATGGAGATCCTGGACCTCACTTTGAAGCCGGGCCAATTGCTCGACGAGACGACGCTCGCTGAGCGTTTCGATATGTCTCGCTCGCCTGTGCGCGAAGCTTTGATCAGGTTGGCGGGTGAAGAACTCGTCATCACCTTGTCCAATCGCAGCACGATCGTCGCCCCCATCGAGGTCGGCACCTTTCCTAAATACGTGGAGGCACTCGATCTTGCACAGCGCATGAATACGAGGCTCGCCGCGGTATTCCGAACTCCGGCTGACCTGAAGACCATCGCGCGACGGCAGAAGGAATTCGAGGCCGCGGTGAAGACGGGCGTCCACCTGAAGATGTCGGAGACGAACAAGCAGTTTCACATGGCAGTGGCGCACGCCGGCAGGAACCCTTACCTCGCATCGTTCTACGAGCGGCTGCTCAATCAGGGCCAGCGAATGCTCCATCTCCATTTCGAGTATCTGGAACGAGCGGAGGGCGGCTATCTCCTGACGGAAGAACACGACCAGATGCTGAAGGCCATCGAGGCACGGGATGCCGATCTGGCTGACGAGTTGGCACATGCCCATACCCGCCAGTTCCAGGATCAGTTCATCGGGTTCCTGCGCGAGAATTACAGCTCCGATATCGCGCTGTCGCCGCAAAGGGCAGCCGAATAGCCACGATCGGCGTCATGAATATCGGTGCCGTGGGCCGTAACTGCCAAATGCCTTAGCGAATGTAGCTCCCGCCGTTCATGTCGAGCGTGGCGCCGTTGAGCGAATGCTGCGACGAGCGAAGCACGAATGCGATTACCTCCGCGATCTCCTCGGGCAGCGCCATCTCCCCGATTGGTATATCGGCAACCGCCGCCTGCTTTCCGAACCGGGCGATATAGCCCTTCGCCATGTCGGTGAAGACCCATCCCGGCGCGATCGCCACGGCAAATATGCCCTTGTCGCCGAAGTTGCGGGCAATGGATTTCGTGAGGTTGTTCAATGCCGCCTTGGTCGCTCCGTACGCCATGGCCTCGGCCGCATATCCGCGCTGCCCGGCTCGGCTTGCCAGATTGACGATCTTGCCTCCTCCATGTTCGGAAAAATGCAGGATCGCTTCGCGGCACAGGTCTGCCGGCGCGAACAGGTTGACCCGGAATTCCTTCTGCCAGGTTGACTGCCATGCTTGGAGGCCTGCCTCTATGCTCACCTCGGTCCGAATCCCCGCATTGTTGACAAGCGCATGGATTCGGCCGGCTTTCGATCGAGCCTGCTCCCACAGGCGCGTGGCCCCCATCGGATCGGACAGATCGGCCTGCAACGTCACACCAGCGCCGACTTCCTCAAGCAACTGCTCCGCGGCCGCCTGATCCCGCCCATACTGAATGATCGGGACCGCTCCCTCTCTCGCCAGTTGCCGGACTACGGCGGCGCCAATTCCTCTGGAGGCTCCCGTCACCAGCACGTTCTGCCCTTGCAGCGGTTTACCAACACCAGCCATCGCAACCTCTCCGCCGCTCACGATTTCGACCACAGGTGACGGAGGACATTCGTCGTTTCCTCGATCTGCAGGGGCGACAGGCCGGACAGTTCCTCGTTCTGAAACTGGAGCCAGCGGCGACGAACATTCTCTCGAAGAGCCGAGCCCGATGCCGTCAGCTTGTAGGTATCGCCGTTGCGAACCACGATGTTCTTGCCCTGCATCTCCGCCAGCGCGTCCTCCGTGTCCCGGCTGCCGAGAAACGTCTTGCGGGCGATGGCAGACATCGTCATGTCCGGCATCTCGTCCAGGGCATCCATGATGCGCGTCACCGAAAGGTGCACGCCTTCGGCCGCTCGGTGGGCATCGAATTTCTCCGACAGAAGATGGTGAACCCTGAAGACGAGCGAGATCAAGCTGTTCGCGCCCCCGGAAGCGTTCATTTCACCGATATCCTTCGGCACCTCGGGGCGAGCCCTTACGCTCGGATGGTCGGCCGGCACCGCATAACGTCCCTGGACGAACATCAAGGGGTCACCTTCGAAGGTACGAACATTGACGGCACGCCCGACCTTGATGACGTGATCGCCGCCATCGTACGAAGCTTCCGTCTTGCACTCGATATGAGCCAAGGCGCCGTCGAGCATCGGAATGCCGTTCCATCCCGGGGTCGTGGCCTGCCCGCCGAATTTGTCTGTCGCCGAACTGGCGAAATGTCGGGACAACTCCATCTGGTCCTTGGACAGGATATTGATGACGAAACCCTCCGCTTTCTGGAAGATATCGAAGCTTCTCGACGTACGCGCGATCGACCACAGGACCAACGGCGGATCGAGGGAAACCGACGCGACCGAATTCACCGTGGCGCCAGCGTTCTGTTCGCTGTGCCGGGTCGTGATGATAGCCACACCCGTACCGAAAAGGCCCAGGCAACGTCGGAACAGCCTGGTGTCGTCGGCCGGATTCCCTTCCTCGAGTGGTCTGATGACGTCCATCTGGCTCGTCCCTTCGATTTTTAGTTGATCAGTAGTCCGAGTACGGCAGGTAGGACCTACGCTCCACCTCGGGGAATCTGTCCCCGTTCCGGACGAATTTCGTATGGTCGCGGACGGGATTCGGATAGTGCTCCCAGACCACCTCGCGCCCTTGCTGCATTGCCGCGTTGATGAACTGTCGCGATTTTTGGCTTTTCACGACATCTGCCTTGAGGGCCGTAAGGTCCCATTGACGCTCAACCAGTTGCAGCATGATCCGCGCGATTTCTGAATGTTCGGGGGAATCGGAGAGATTGACCTGCTCGCCCGGATCGTCCTGCAGGTCATAGAGTTGGGCCGGGTAAGCCTCCGAATAAACGAACTTGTACCGGCCGCGTCGGACCATAACGCGCGGCGCCACGGTCGCTCCGTCGATGTGCTCGGCGAAGATGGTGCGGTCCGGTTGATCCTCGGACATCAGGCCGACCAGACTGCCCCCTTCGATCTCAGTCACGAGAGCATCCATCGACTGCCCGCTCAATTCTACCAGTGTCGGAAGCAGGTCGATCAGCGAGACAGGTGCCTCGATTCTGGACGGGCGGGCGTGGCGAGGATCATGGATAATCATGGGAACCCGCAGGGATGGCTCGAAAAGGTTCTTCTTGAACCAGAGGCCTCTCTCTCCGATCATGTCGCCGTGGTCCGAGGTGAAGATCACCACCGTGTTGTCGGCGCAGCCCGCGTCTTCGAGGGTCTGCAGAAGCTGGCCTAGCTTCTCGTCGATATAGCTGATCATACCGTAATAACCGCGCCGCGCGCGCCGGTAAGTTTCATCATCCACGTCGAACTTGTTCAGGCCGTAGTGGAAGTACAGCGCATGGCTGTGCGTGTCCATCTCTTCGAGAGGGATGCGCGGCGTGATCGGCTCGTCTATAGTTTCGTTGGGATGCAGGTCCCAATACTTCCGCGTCGTGACGTAGGGGTCGTGCGGCTGCGTGAACGAGACGGTCATGAACAGCGGACGTCCGTCGCTATAGCGCTTCCAGTCGTAAATATGCTGGATCGCGCGCTGTGCCACCTCGTCATCGTAGTCTATCTGCTGACTGCGGGCCAAAGGCCCGGCATCGGCGATCGTCTCAACGCTCGAAACGCCCAGCGGCACTTCATCGGGCTGAGAGTCTCCAGACTCCTGTTCCTCATACGTCTCCGGGGGCACCCAACTGAAATCGGCCGGATAGATTTCCGTCGTCAGCCGATCCTCATAGCCATGGTGCTGATCCGGGCCGACGAAATGCATCTTGCCTGAGATGCATGTGTAATAACCCGCCCCACGCAGATAGTGCGCGATGGTTGGAACTGCCGCCGGAAACTCGGACGCGTTGTCGTATGCCTTGATTCTTGAGGGCAGCCTTCCCGTCATCAGCGCGAAGCGAGATGGAGCGCAGAGGGGATAGCTGCAATAGGCGTTGGCGAACACCGCCGAGCGCTTGGCAAGAGCGTCGATGTTCGGGGTCTTGCAGACCCTGTTGCCGTAAACCGAGAGTGCGATCGCCGTAAGCTGGTCTGCCATCACCAGCAGTATATTCGGCCGGGTCTGGGCTTCACGGTCGGCTTGGCCGGACGACATCATCTAAACGCTCCCTCTGCCATAACGGTCATTATTTTGCCGACACAAAGTCGACATGTCAAGGTTGACGCCGTGCCGATGGCGACACCATCGCTTCACTGTCCGGGTGGCAGCGGGGCACCGTCGCAGACCCTGCCCGCCTCCGGCCAGCCCCATTCGACAAGCCTGGCCCAAAGGTCGTCCGAGACGGGAACGCCGTCCGTTTGCGCCTGCGATTGGCGGGCGAACCTGCCGTCACCGGGAATTCTGGCCACGCCGTTGCCGGCGAATGCGTCCAGCACCGTTTCGATATGCGCCGTGAAATTGCCGGAGACCGCCGACGGATCGATCGCCAGATAGAACTGGCCAGCCGAATTTGCCGGTCCGTTTCGGGACTTGTCGTAGTCAACGGCGAACCTGCCCCCGGAGAGGCCCGCCGTCAGCAATTCCACCATCAGGGCGATCGCGGAACCCTTGTGGCCGCCGAACGGGAGAAGTTTTCGCGAGGCCAGTATCTCCCCGGGGTCGTCGGTCGGCATGCCCTGCCGGTCAAGCCCGGCCTTCATGTTCGTCGTGCGGCCCTGTCGCTGCGCGACCTGCACGTCGGAAATCGAAATCACGCTGCTTGCCTGATCCCAAAGAAGCGGCTCCTGATCGCGGCGAGGACAGGCGAAGGCGACGGGATTGGTACCAAGGATCGGGCGATCGCCACCATGTGGCACGATCCATGGCGCGGTGCCCGTCATGGCAATCGCCATAAGCCCCTTTTCCGCAAGCGGCAGGATATCCAGCCCTAGCGCGCTCAGATGATAGGCGTTCTGCGTGACAAGGCACGCTACACCTTGCGCTCTTGTCCGCGCGGCGAAGTCCGCCTGCACTTGTTCAAAACCAAGTGCAGCAAAGCTGTTTTCGCAGTCGACGACCATGAAACCGGGCCTGGGAGAAAATGCCTTGGGAACCGGAGCCAAATTCACCCGCCCGGACAAAGCGCACTCCCGGTAGCGTGCAAGCATCGCCAGCCCATGGCTGGCAATGCCGAAATGCTCGGCCCGGCGGATCCGACCGGTCAGCGCACTCGAAAGCGCCGCCGAGAAACCGAAACCTTCGAGAACCGCATGACAGCCGCGGTCGACCTCGGCCAACGTGAGACGCCGTCCTGAAACGGAATTCATGGTGCCTTTCCTGTGAGACCAAGGGTCGGAAGCGGATCTTCCCCGACCCCGAGGATCAGAAATTGAAGCTGCTGAAACCGGAAAGGAATTGCTGGATGCGAGGCTCCGCCGGGTTCTTCAATATCTTCTCGGGCGGCCCCTGCTCCAGAATCTGGCCTCCGTGCAGGAAGAGAACCCGGTCCGCGACATGATAGGCGAAACCCAGTTCGTGCGTGACCACGATCATGGTCATGCCCTCTGCGCTCAGGTCTTTCATGACGTTAAGCACTTCCCCCACGAGTTCCGGATCCAGGGAAGAGGTAACTTCATCGAAAAGCATCACGTCGGGCTGCATCGCAAGCGCACGAGCGATCGCAACGCGCTGCTGCTGGCCGCCGGAAAGCCTGGAAGGATATTGATCCGCCTTCTCGCTCAGGCCGACCCTGGCAAGTTGCTTCAGCGCCTCCGCTTCCACTTCGTCACGGCGTTTTCCCAGGACCGTACGCGGCCCCTCCATGACATTTTCCAGGACGCTCATATGCGGGAACAGATTGAACTGCTGGAAGACCATCCCGATGTGCTGCCTATGCTCGGAAAGCGCCTTCTCATCATAGCGGAACGTCGGCGCATCCAACATTGTGCCGGTTTCCTTGCCGACGGTCTTGCCTTTCACGGAGATGCGGCCGGCTGTCGGATACTCCATGAAGTTCAGGCATCGAAGCAACGTGCTCTTTCCCGAACCGCTCGAGCCGATAAGGCAAACGGTTTCGCCCTTCCTGATTGAAAGGTCGATCGATTTGAGAACATGAAGGTTACCGAATACCTTGTGAAGTTTCTCGACCTTGATGAAGTCGCTGTCTGCCTGGGTCATGACGGCCGCCTGCTTTTAGAGTTCAGTTTCCATTCCAGCCAGTACGTGAGTGGCGCCAGGGGATAGATCAGCACGAAGAATAAGATCGCAACAATCGTATAGATCTCCATGGGCCTGTAGATGGTGTTGGCGAGTTCTTCGCCGCGGAACAGCAGTTCGCCGACGGCAATGGCTGACGCGAGCGATGTCGCCTTGAATATCTCGATCATTCGGTTGGCGAATGCCGGGATCATGCGCCGGATCGCCTGCGGCAGGATGATGCGCCGCATGATCGCCATGTACTGCATCCCGATCGCCCGTGCTGCTTCCCACTGGCCGCGCTCTATAGATTGGATGCCCGCGCGGAAAACTTCCGCCGAATACGCGACCGAGTTGAGGCCGATGCCCAATACGGCGGCGACGAAACCAGGCATCTGCACATCGATCAGGACTGGAAACGCGTAATAGAACCAGATGATCTGGACCAGCACCGGCGTATTGCGGAATACCTCGATGAAGATTGACGCGGGCCAGTTGTAGATGCGCTTTCTCGAATGCCTGGCCGAGCCGACGATGATGCCGCCGATGGTTGCCGTCACGATGAGGCAGGCCGCGAGTTCCAGCGTCACCAGAATTCCCTGCAAGAAATTCGGCCAGTAGATCAAGACCTGCCCGAACTGCCATTGATATTCCATTGCCATGCCCTCCCGGCTCAAGCCTGCCGAGCATCGAAGCGATGCTCCACATATCGAATGATGAGAGACAGAGCGGTCAGGAAGACCAGGTAGAACGCGGCCACGGTCGTGAGGACCTCAACGGGACGATAGAGCCGGGTACTCAGGACCATCGAATTGTACAGGAGGTCGCCATACGCCACGACGGCCATCTGCGTCGTGCCCTTGATCAACTCGAAGCTTCGCTCCAGGAGCGGCGGAAGCATGCGCCGGATCGCCTGCGGCAGGATCACCCGCCGCATCAGTTGGAACCGGCGCATGCCAAGGGCACGCGCGCCTTCCCACTGGCTGACGTCGATCGACTGGATGCCGCCTCGAAAGACTTCGCCGAAGAAGGCGCCGTTCTGGAGCGAGAAGGTGATCGCGCCCGCGGTGAATGCGTCGAGCCTGATTCCGAGCACCACAGGCAGCGCGAAATAGACCCAGAAGAGCTGAACGAGCAGCGGCGTCATGCGAAGGAATTCGATCACGCAGCTCGTCGGCACCGATATGATCCGGTACTTCGACATTCGCAACGCCGCGAAAACGAAACCCATCAGCACTCCGAAGACGAGAGATACCGACGCGATCTTCAACGTTCCGATGAAGCCCTCGATAAGAAAATCGAGGTTCGCCAGAACGAGACGAAAGTCCCAATTCCCACTCATGCGAACTCATCCCAAAGCTGCGTGTACCGTCCGTACGGCTCCGCCGGTCGGCAGGCCGGCCCCAAGGTCGCAAAAACAAGGGGCCGGCAATCCATCCTACTGCAGTTCCTGGAGACGGATACCGGGAGCATCCTTCGAATCGATGCCGCGGAACTTGAGATAGTCCTCGTAGGCCTGCTTGATTGAACCCTTCCAATAGAAGTAGTTCAGCGACACGCCCAACCAATCGCGCCAGCGCTTATCCTGCTCCATACGAACACCGACATCGGCGGTCGAGATCAAAGCAGGCTTCGGCACGACCACCTTGCCCTGATTACCGAGGGCATGATTCTGCATGATCAGCCAGACGCTCGACCCCGCGACAAAGTCGGTCCGATTGGATGCGAAGGCTGCCACGGCTTCGGGATTGCCCTTTGCGCGGTTGAACTGTGCGTTACCGAGCATTTCCGTCAGGATACGGTCGGACGATGTTCCCATAGGCACGCCGGCTGTGATCTCGGGCTTGTTCAGGTCAGACCAGTTCTCGACCGGGAGGTCCTTGCGGGCGAGGATGGCGGTCGCGTAGTAGACGAGCGTACCCGGCGCGAAATCGACAGCCAGCGCCCGTTGGGGCGTGGCATCCATGCCACCCACAAAGTCGAATTGGTTGGCCTGAAGCCCGGCAATGGCGGTTCCCCACGTTGTCTCAACGCATTCCCAATTGACTTCCATTTCCTTGGCTATCAGGGCGGCGAAGGCCGGGACGATGCCCTTCCATTCACCGCTGGCCGGGTCTTTGAAGCCGAAGGGCTCGCTGTTGACGCACCCCACGCGGATCATTTTGGTTTCCTGGATCGTATCCCAGGTTGATTTCTGCTGGGCGCTGCCGATCTGCGTTCCCCATGCGAGTATCGCTACGGCAGCTATTAGAGTACGGCCAAATTTCATTTCCCATTCTCCACTTAGTTAGAGCCCAAGTTCTCGAGAAAAACCGCCTTCGTCCCGAGGCGAGACGAGCCAGGCACAATCCGGCACGAGCCGAGACGGCACAGATGCCTCGATCAGAGGCTGCGGTTCCCCTTTTTGTTGTTGTGACCGCATTATCGTGTCGACACATTGACGACGAATTATTGTCGCTTTTCAGATTTCGTTGTCAACCGCTACGCGGTCATGAAGCCAGACAGAAACCGAACGCCGGTTGCCCAGCACCTATTTCCATTCCAGGATCGGCGCCATGGCCGCCCTGAAAGCGGCCTTCTCGTCATCCGTCAAAGGACCAAGAGGAGCGCGGCAAGGCCCGACCGGGGTTCCCTGGAGTTCGCAACCATACTTGATCTTCTGAACGAACTTACCGCTCTCCAGGATATTCATGGCTCGATACAGGGTCGCCATCTTCTGACGGGCTTTCTCCAGATCTCCGCTACGGAAGGTGCGATCGAGGTCGACGCAGGCCTTCACCATGCAGTTCGCCGGGCCGCAGATCCAGGAATCCGCGCCCCAGAACATGAAGTCCAGCGCTATGTCGTCGGAGCCGGAAACGAGATTGATGCGACCGGCATACCGGTTGTGGATATCGACCGCCCGCTGCAAGACTCCCGAGCTTTCCTTGATGCCGATGATGCGGGGATTATCGGCCAGCTCGTCCATGAGTTCGAACGAGATCTCGATGCCGTCCTTCGGCGGGTAGTTGTAAAGGATGATGTCGACGTCCACTGCGTCGAGCACGGCCCGATAGTGCTTCAGCAGTTCATCCTGGGTCGGACGTGTGTAGAACGGCGTCGCCAGGAGGACGATGTCGTAGCCGATCGCCTTGGCCTGCTCGGTGTTACGGATTACCTCACGCGTCGCCGGTGCATTGGTCCCAGCGATGAGCGCCTCACCCTCCCTGGCGAAGCTCTTCACGAACTTCAGGACTTCAAGGCGCTCCTCATCCGACATCGAGAAGTACTCGCCGGTGGAACCACATGGGACCCAGCCGGTCACGCCGGCCTCGCGAAGGCTCGTCATATGCCTTTCCAACGCCTTCAGATCCACCCGGTTCTGCGCGTCAAACGGCGTGACAAGCGCGGGCATGACCCCCTGCAAATTCATGGAAACATCCTCTCTTTGGTGAATTCACTTGCTCAAACGCAATACGGTTCGACACGTTGTCGACTACAGGTCGACATATGTCAAGTGGAAATGGCCGGGTTATTGCGCGCGTTTTCTGGCGGTTTCGAGCAGGTCGGCGGCCGTGGATTTCCCCGATCAGTAGGCTTCGAGGGCGAATTTCAGTTCACGCCTGCCGCCGATGCGCGGCACGCCAAGCGTCGCGACACGACTTCGAGAGGGAAAGAGATCCATACCCCGGTGGTTGGGGAGCGTGTCATGATGATCGCCCTAGGGGCTGCCGGCGCCGTCTATTGCGGTACCAACAGGACAATTCGCCATGGCAGGCTTGGCTCGCGGGCCGTCGCTTTGGCCCGTCTTCCCGAGGTTTTCGCCTTGAATGCGAGCCGGCAAAACCGCATCCGCGCGGGTGGCGCGGCGCGCCAAAACCGCTGGAACATTGCTGACAATCCGGCAGCCAAGGCTCTCCTCCGACTCTTGCCATACCGTCCGTCATTCAGGCCTCGTTCATCCGGGCTGGCGGATAAGCCGGGCTGAAATTGGAGATATAGCGATGGATCGACGGGTATTTCTGACGGGCTTGGCCGGAGCGGCGGCGCTGGTTGCCGGCTGCCAGAGTGAGCCGGTGGCGTCGCAGCCGCCCTCCGGCGTATGCGACAGGGCCGCGGTGGAGCGGCTGTTTGGCATGGACCGGATATCCGACGCGCAGGCGATGAAGCTGACCGGCGCGACGATCGTCCGCCAGATCGGGCCCGGCCAGGGCGTGACCATGGACTTCCGGCAGGAGCGGGTAACGATCGAAACCGATCCCAAAACCGGAAAGATCCTCCGCGCCATGTGCGGCTGAAAATCCCGCCTGACCCGCCGTTCGCGTTCAAGCCGATGCCATCGGCAGTCTAGGGCCGCGAGCGGCCTCCTGGACTAACCCGTTCGCCGAATGACGACCTCACGAGCGGGTCGAACGCCGGACCAGCGCCGCGAAATGTTGCGGCCGCCGGCACGCCCGGCAAACGACAGCACGACCGGCCCGGATACCCTCCACAGCCACCTCGGTTCGCCGCTTTCCTGCCCGCGCAGTCAGGCGGGGATTGCATCGAACAAATTGTCACAGCAAGCTTTCATCGGGCTGCAGAATGACATAGAGGTCACGACAACCATTTTCGGAGGGACTTGGAATGAAAGCTCTGTTTCTTGCACTGGCGGCTACCGCCGCTCTCGCGCTCCCGGCGCAGGCCGAGGATGTGACGGTTGCCGTGACGGCCATCGTCGAGCACCCGGCGCTGGACGCCGCCCGCGACGGCGTCAAGGACGCGCTGGCGGCCGCCGGCTACAAGGAAGGCGAAGGCCTGAAGTTCGTCTACCAGTCGGCCCAGGGCAATCCGGCCACTGCCGCCCAGATCGCGCGCCAGTTCGTCGGCGATGCGCCCAACGTCATTGTGCCGATCTCGACCCCTTCGGCCCAGGCCGTGGTTTCGGCCACGCGTGATATCCCGGTGGTATTCACCGCGGTGTCCGATCCGCTCGGCGCGCAGCTCGTCAAGGACATGGACAAGCCGGGCGGCAACGTCACCGGCCTTTCCGACATGTCGCCGGTCGCCGCGCATATCGACCTGATCAAGGAAATCCTGCCGCAGGTGAAGACCATCGGCTATCTCTACAATTCCGGTGAAGCCAACTCGGTGTCGCTGCTGGCCGCCCTGAAGCAGGCGGCCGAGCCCGCCGGCATCAAGGTGGTCGAATCCGCCGCCACCAAGACCGCCGAAGTGCAGGGTGCAGCCCGCGCGCTGGTCGGCCGCGTCGACGCCATCTACGTGCCCACCGACAACACCATCATTTCGGCGCTGGAGGCCGCGGTCTCGGTGGCCGAGGAAGCCAAGCTGCCGCTGTTCACCGCCGATACGGATTCGGTGAACCGCGGCTCGATCGCCGCCCTCGGCTTCAACTACTACGACGTCGGCGTGCAGACCGGCGAAGTGGTGGTGCGCATCCTCAAGGGCGAAAAGCCCGGCGACATCCCGGTGACGGTGGCCAAGGGCACGGATCTCGTGGTGAACAAGAAGGAAGCGGAGAAGATCGGGCTGAAACTGCCCGAAAGCGTCCTTTCGCGCGCCACCAAGGTAATCGAGTAAGAATGCGAAGCCGGGCGCCTGACGGGTTGTCCGGCTTCGCCACACCACCCGGTGCGTAGCCCTACGCAACAAGACCGACAAGCCGAACCTCGGCCGCAAAAGAGTCCATGAGGTGCGCATGCTGCTGAAAGACAGGCAATCTTGAGCCAGATCGCTTTTTGGGGTGCCGTCGAACTCGGCCTCGTCTACGCGTTCGTGGCCATCGGGGTATATCTGGCCTTCCGCGTGCTCGATTTCCCCGACCTCACGGTCGACGGCTCGTTTCCGCTGGGCGCCGCGGTGGCGGCGGTGCTGATCCTGGCCGGGGTCAATCCGTGGCTGGCGGCCCTCGTCGCGATGGTGGCCGGCGCGATTTCCGGGCTGGTCACCGCGGTTCTCAACGTGCGCTTCAAGATCCTGCACCTTCTGGCGTCGATCCTGACCATGATCGCGCTGTTTTCGGTCAACCTCAGGGTGATGGGAAGGCCGAACGTCGCGCTCATCAACGCCGATACGATGCTCACGCCCTTCTTCGGCCTCGGCCTGCGCGACTATCTGGTGCGTCCGCTGTTCATCGGCGTGCTGGCGCTCATCGCGCTGGTGGTCGTGTGGCGCTTCCTCGAAAGCGATGCCGGCCTGGCCATGCGCGCCACGGGAGCCAATCCCCGGATGGCGCGGGCGCAAGGGGTGGACAGCGCCGGGCAGATCTATCTCGGCATGGCGATTTCCAACGCGCTGGTGGCGCTGGGCGGGGCGCTGTTCGCACAGACCAACGGCTTTGCCGACGTCACGTCGGGCGTCGGCACCATCGTGGTCGGCCTCGCCGCGGTCATCATCGGCGAGACTCTGTTCGGGGCACGCGGCATCCTGATGGCGCTGATCGGCTGCGTCATCGGCTCGATCCTCTACCGCATCGCCATCCAGCTCGCGCTTTCCAGCGACGTGCTCGGCCTGCAGGCATCGGACCTCAATCTCGTCACGGCCGTGCTCGTCACCTTCGCCCTGGTGCTACCGCGCCTGCGCAACGGAGGCGGCCGATGATCTCGCTCAAGGATATCGACGTCGTTTTCGGCCGCGGCACGCCGCTTGAAAAAAGGGCGCTCAACCGCATCAACCTCGAAATCGACAAGGGCATGTTCGTCACGGTGATCGGCTCCAACGGGGCCGGCAAATCGACCCTGCTCGGCGTGCTGGCCGGCGACATCGTGCCCAGCGCAGGCCACGTGGTCATCGGCGACAAGGACGTGACCCGCAAGCCGACCGTGCGGCGTGCCGAATTGGTGGCGCGCGTGTTCCAGGACCCGCTGGCGGGAAGCTGCGGTGCGCTGACCATCGAGGAAAACCTGGCGCTGGCCGAAAGGCGCGGCAAGCGCCGGGGCCTGACACTGGCGCTCAACGCACAGCGCCGCGCCAGTTTCCGCGAGCGCATCGCCGAACTCAACCTCGGGCTGGAAAACCGGCTCGGCGACCGCATGGACCTGTTGTCCGGCGGGCAGCGGCAGGCCGTGTCGCTGGTCATGGCCACGCTGACCGGCTCCCAGATGCTGCTGCTCGACGAGCATACCGCCGCACTCGATCCCGGCATGGCCGAGTTCATCATGGGGCTGACCCAGAAATTCGTCTCGGAACGTAAGCTGACGACGCTGATGGTCACGCACTCCATGCGCCAGGCGCTCGACTTCGGCGACCGCACCATCATGCTGCATGGCGGCGAGATCGTGCTCGACGTACGCGGGGAAGAGCGCAAGGGCCTGCAGATCGAAGATCTGATCGAGATGTTCCGCAAGATCCGCGGCCAGACGATCGACGACGACGAACTGCTGATCGGATAAGTTTTAAGGCCGGGCTCGACCGACCATCTGATTACAGGCGCCACGAGGCCTTGGTTATGGGGCCGGCAGAGCCGCCCTTCGCCCTTCCGGGTCAGCCGCATTTCCGCACTCGAACGGATTCACCCATTTGCCGGGGGCGTCCTTGGACGCGCCGCTTCAGGCACCGTGACCCAGCCCGGCCATCCCGCCTCGGCCCCCTACCCCATTCGCCTATTCGGGCCGCCAGGCTTGCAGCCAGGCAAATCCGCCCGGCTGCAAGATGCGTCAGTGAAACGCGATGTCGTCGTCGGCGTCCACCTGGGGCACGAACGAACCGGTATCGGTGTCGAAGAACAGGACATCGAGATCGAGGTCCGGCTCGGCTTCCTCCGAAACCCTGATCGCCACGTTGCCGAGCCCGCTCATTGCGCCGGCCAGGGCCAGCGGAATCGCCGTCATCCCTTCGATCACGATATCGCCGCTGCGAATGCCCGATATCAGTTCGGAGGGGCTGGCGACGCTGTCGGCCTCCGGCGCGGCCGAGGCAAGATCATCGGCCTCGGCCTTCAGCGGTGCCTGCGCCGCGAACGTCATGAACAACCCCGCCGCCAGCATCCTGTTGTTGGGCGCGGCCTCGTCCTCGCTCGGCAGCGTCGTCGCATCGAACCCTGCGACGTATTCCAGGTCGGCGGTCGGCCGGCAATGCGGTGCCTCAGCCACCGCGTTGATGACCTTCGGCGTCGCGCTGACGCCCTTGGGCAGCTTGGCGGCCTTTCCGACCCTGATCGCATTCAACCCGGTCGGCACCAGCGAGGCTTCCGCCGCCCTGGCGTCGGCACCCAGCTGCGCCATCAGCGGGCTGATCCAGTCCCGGCCCAGCACAAGGCTGGCGGAACCGGCATCGAGGGTCTGGCGAACCACGTCCTTGCCGCCGCCGGGCTCGACCGTGTCGCGCTTGCGATCGAAGGCATAGATATTCGTGCCGATGCCGCCGTTGACGGTGTCGAAGCCATTGCCGCCGGAGAGCTGGTCATTGCCGTCGCCGCCCGACAGATAGTCGTCGCCGAGCAGGCCGTAGAGCACGTCGTCGCCGTCGCCGCCGATCAACCGGTCGGCGTCGATCCTGAACAGCGACGGCGTATTCACGTCCTTCGTCACCACGCCGTGCAGGGCCCCGAAGGCGCCGAAACCGTAGACGTAGCGAAGCGTGGCGGTCACGGTGGCGCCCGTCTCGCCGACCGGCAGGACCCGCATGCTCTGGATCATGCCGTCGGTCGTCGTGGCGGTAACCACCGGCAGGACGGCAGCCATGTCGCCGAACATCAGGTCGTTGCCCTCGCCACCCTCCAGGAGGTCGTTGTTGAGGACGATGTAGTCAGCGTCCGGCCGCTGCGCCTGCCGCTTGTCCTTGGCATTGAGCAGCCAGGAACTGGTCGAGCCGTTCTTCGACCAGTCGGCGGTCTTCTTGCCCAGGGTCGCCTGTACGCCCCAGGCCTCCGCACTCGCCTTCGCGGCACTGATGTTGCCGAGATAGAGGCGGTCGATGGTCTTGAAGAAGGCGTTCTGCAGGCCGTCGGCGATCTTCTTCGCGGTCGCCTTGGTGCTGCCGATCGTCAGCATCGGCTGCTCGATCAACCCGACATCGCCGATCAGGACGTCGTCGCCCTCGTCGCCGAAGATCTGGTCGTTGCCGACATTGAGCGCATAGCCCAGGCCGTTGCCGAACAGCCAGTTGCCGATCTTGTTGGCATTGGCGTCGATGGCATGGTCGCGGGTGATGTGGGCCTTGAGCGCCGCGGTCAGCGTCTTGTCCTGCGCCGCCAGCGCCTTGTTGACGGCGCTCAGTTCCGTGGTCGCGACACCGGCCAGCGTGCCGGCATTGGCCGCGCTCACCACTGGCAGCACCATGACGCCATGGTCGCCGACGATGAGGTCGTTGCCGAGGCCGCCGTGGATGATGTCGTTGCCGATGTTGAGCCGGTGCGTGGCCGGCCGCAGTTCCGTCTTGCCGGCAACGAAGGCCGTGGACGGCGTGTTGGTCTTGACCCCGAAATCGGCGATGACCTGCTCGCCAGCCGCATGCGCGGTGTAGGACAGGTCGGCCACGACCGTCTGGAAGTCCATCAGCCAGCCATGCAGGCCGAGCGCCGCCGCCGTGAGGTTGGGCCCGACCAGCGTCAGCGAGGTCGCGGGCACGACGATCGTCCCGGTATCGCCGAAGATGGTGTCGTCGCCATCGCCGCCGGTGACGATATCGCCACCGATCGTCACGTCGATGATGCCCGCATTGGGGTCGGCATCGAGCGCGTTCCTGGCAAAGCCGAGCGACGCCAGGTCCTGCAGCAGCCCGTTCAACGATACCGACAGGCCGGCGATCTCCTTGTCGATGACGGCAAGGCCGGTCTCGGTGATGGTCGTGATCCTGCCGTCGTCACCGAAGAGGGTGTCGTTGCCGGCGCCGCCGTCGATCGTGTCGCTGCCATAGGCGAGATCGCCTACCCGCGTCACGTCCGCCAGCACCGAGGCGAATATCTCGATGCGGTTGCCGTCGGAGCGGGCGATGCCGTTCCTGGCCGAGAACTCGCCGAGGAAGCCGGCGGCTCCCGGCAAGAGCTCGATCTGCGGCAGGGCGTTGGTCAGTTCCTGCGGAAGCAGGTTCACGCCCGGTACCACCAGTTCGCCTTCGGCCGGAAGCTCGAGGCCGAGGGCAGCGTCCGCGCCGATGATGCGATAGGCGTTGACGATCTTGGGCAGGTCGGTCTGGAAGCCGCTGCCGTTGGAGGCACGGTCGCCGAAGATCGTGTCGTCGCCGGCGCCGCCGCGCAACGTGTCGTTGCCGCGCTGGCCGAAGATCACGTCGTTGCCGTCGCCGCCGTCGATGGTGTCGTCATAGGCGACCTCGAGGTTGATGCCGAGCGCTTGCGTGTCCCACGTGCCACCGGCCAGAGTCACCTTGACGCCATTGGCATCGACCACTCCGCCGACCAGCAGCATGTCCGGATCGAGCAGGCTGGAGGCGAGATCGGCGCGCGAGACGGTCTTGCTGGAGCTGATGGAGACGATGCTGACCAGCGTCGCCACCTCCTCCAGCACGACGTCGCGATGCCAGCTGCCGTCGCTGTTGAGCATCGCCGAGCCGTCGGGATTGTAGGCCCGCAGAATCTGGCCTTCGTCGCCGAGCAGGTAATCGTTATCTGCACCGCCGTCGATATAGTCGGAGCCGAGGCCGCCGACGATCTCGTCGATGCCGTCGTCGCCATACAAGCGATCGTCGCCGCGCTGGCCGAAGATGCGGTCGTCGTCGGCACCGCCGTGGATTTCGTCGTCGCCGCCGACGCCGTCGATCAGGTCGAAGCGGATCACGTCGCGCAGCAGCGAAGGCGCCTTGCCCGGAACGGGCGGGTCAAGCTGCCAGACGGTATCCTTCCACGAGGTGCCGCCGATCACCTTGCGGGCGATCAGGCCGTTGTCGCCGAGGATGACGTCTTCGCCGGCGCCGCCTTCGACATAGTCGTCGCCGTCGGCGCCGCCGATCACATTGTGGCCGCCGAGAATGTCGTCGTCGCCGGCGCCGCCATAGAGATCATCGTCGCCCTGCTGGCCGACGATGATGTCGTTGCCATCATCACCGTAGATGGTGTCTTTGCCGCCACCGTCCGCGTCAGTCGTGTAGATCGAGATGACCCGCTGGTTTTCGGGCAAGGTCAGGTCGAACAGGGCATGGTCGCCGAACAGGCGATCGTCGCCCGCGCCGCCATGGATCTCGTCGTCGCCGGTACCGCCGGCGACGATGTCGTTGCCCCCACCCGACTGGATGCGATCGTTGCCGCCGTCGAGCGGGCTGATGACATAGCCGCGCTGAAGGTCGGCGATACGCTGACCATCCACGTCCACGATGGCAAATTCGAACCGCGCATTGTCGCCGAAGACGATATCGGCGCCATTGCCGGTGGTGATGAAGTCGCCGAAGGCACCGC
Source organism: Aquamicrobium soli (assembly GCF_042646345.1). NCBI lineage: Bacteria > Pseudomonadati > Pseudomonadota > Alphaproteobacteria > Hyphomicrobiales > Phyllobacteriaceae > Aquamicrobium > Aquamicrobium soli. The sequence goes on from NZ_JBHRTK010000010.1 coordinate 117,110, forward strand.
CCGCGGCGATCTGGTCGCCGTCGCCGGTGGTAATCGTATCGATGCCGCCCTTGTCGGTATCGATCGAGTAGGCGAGCGTCGGCAGGGTGTCGTCGAACTCGGCATAGCCGCTGTCGCCGAACACCACGCTGTTGCCGGTGCCGATCTCGATCAGGTCGCCTTCGCCGCCGCCGAACACGACATGGCCGCCGTCGCCGGCCTTGATGGCGTCGACGCCGTCATGTTCGGTCCAGCCGCTGCGCACGGAGGCCATCTTGCCGTCGACATAGAGCGCGATGCCGTTGTCGCCGAGGATGACGTCGTTGCCGCCGCCGGCGGTGATCGTGTCGTCGAAGGAACCGCCCATCAGCACATGATTGCCGGTATCGATCGTGATCGTGTCGTTGCCGCCATGGGCGACATCCGTCGTTTCGACCGAGACGCGCCGGCCAAGGCTATCGAAGATCGCCAGGCCGTTGTCGCCGAGGATGACGCTGTCGCCGTCGCCGGCGGTGATCTCGTCATCGCCATTGCCGCCGAACACGACGTTGCGGCCCGACCCGGCCCTGATCGTATCGTTGTACCGGATCATCACGGGCACGCCGTCGACCATCGGCGCGAAGTCGGCGAAGGTGCTTTCGATGCGCACGAGGATATTGTTCTCGAACGTCGCCTTGCCGTTATCGCCGAGGATGACGTCGTCGCCTCCCTGCGAGGTGACCTGGTCGTTGCCGGAGCCGGCGATGACGATGTTGTCGCCGGCGCCCGTCTCGATCACGTCGTCGCCATAGTAGCCCGGATCGGTGCTTTCGATGCTGGTGACGTTGCCTGCATCATCGAACAGGATGATGCCGTTGTCACCCAGCACGACATCGCCGATGTCGTTGGCGCTGCCGCCGATCACCTGGATGGTGTCGCCGGCCGAGCCGCCGACCAGGATGTTGCGGCCGCCGGCACTGGTGATCTGGTCCTCGCCGCCAAACTCCGGATTGGTCGTCTGCACGATCGTCGGCAGGCCGTTCACGAACTCGGCGCTGCCGTTGTCGCCGACGATCAGGTCCTGGCCGCCGGTGCTCTTGAGAATGTCGGAGCCGAAGCCGCCGAACACGATGTTCGGCCCCTTGCCGGCATCGATCACGTCGCCGCCGCCGACCGACGGGTTAGACGTCTCGACCTTCACGACCGCGCGGTCGATCATCATGTCGAGTGTGCCCGCCACCAGCACGAGCGTGGAGCCGTCCACGGTCGCCTGCTGCGTGATGATGCCATGGTCGCCGATGATGACGTCGCCGAGGTCGCCGCCGAAGATGAGGTCGCTGCCCGCCACTTCCGTTTCGCCGTCGGCATTGATGCCGTCGTCGTCGATGATGACGGTGCGGTCGCGATAATCGACGTCGAAGGACGAGTCGCCGATGATCCAGTTCTTGCCGTCGACGCCGCCATGGATGATGTCGTCGCCGGCGCCGCCGGCGATGAAGTTGGTGCCGTGGCCGCCCGTCAGCGTATCGTTGCCCGCGCCGCCGTCGATCACGACGATGCCATGGGCGCCCGAGGCGTCAATGGTGTCGTTGCCGGGGTTGAGGAACTTGTAGGCCGTGCCGTTCGGCGTCCCGGGAACGGAACTGTAGCGCAGGCCGTTGGCCGAGGTGTCGCCGAACAGGACGACCGGCCCGGTGCTGTCCTGGACGATCAGCGTGTCGCTGCCGCCGCCGCCATGCACGACCGTCAGCGTCTGCTCGGCAGTGCTTTCGATGGTGAAGATGTCGTCGGCCGCGCCGAGCAGGACCTCGACGATCTGCATATTGTTGTAGGTGATGCCGCGCGCGATATCGACCGGCGGCTTACCGTCGTTGTAATCGACCGACAGCGGGTCCGCAGGCATGCCGAGCCCGGAAATATGCGTATCGGTCAGCACGCCGGAGAGCGGCGCCTGCGCGGTGTCGCTGAAGACGATGAGCTGGTCGACATCGGTGCCGTCATCGACCTCGATCTGGCGGATTACTTCCGGGTTGAATTCGTCCGGCAGCGCCACCGAGGGCGTCAGCGAGCGGTCTTCCGTTCCGACGCCGCCGTCGACGAACAGCGGGCCGCCGATGCGGGTCAGGTCATGCGGCTGCTGCGAGAACACGCGAACGCCGTCCGGCGGCGTCGTGCCGGTCTCGTCGAAGACGAGGTTGACCGTCACCGCCTGGTCCCAGTTGGTGTCGTCGAAGGTCACGAAGTAACCGGCAGCATCCTGCTGCACGCGCGGCGATGCCGCCAGATCGACCTTGGCCTGGCCGGAAATGGTGATGCGAACGACGACCGGCGCAGTAGGCTGCGTGGTCAGCACCATCTGGTAGCTGTCGGTTTCGCCGGCCTGCGATACGCTGGTGTGGCCGTCGGTCTCGATGATCTGCACCGAAGCCGTATTCGTGTCGATCACCTCGACACTGACCTTCTGGGTGTCGACATCGGCATAAACCCCGTCCGCCTTGTCGGACGTGACCTTGTTGCTGATGGTGACCACCTGCCGGTTTTCCGGCGTCGCGTCGGCCGGCGACGAGACGAGCACGGTCTGGGCGTCGTTCCAGGCAAACACATTGTTCGCGGCGTCCGCCACCAGGCCGAACTTGATCGTGGTGCGCGACAGGTCGACCTGGTCGCTGCCGGAGGACAGCGTCACGGTCACCGTCTCGCCGGCTGCCGGCGGCTTGCTCAGCGCCACCGTGTAGCTGTCGGCGGCACCGCCCTCGAACACGCTGGTCGAGCCGCCGCTTTCGGTAATGACGGCATCGGGCTTGTCGTCGTCGATGACGGTGACGAGCACGTTCGGGATCTGGAAGTTGTCCAGCGACTGGGCGACGCCGTTGGCATCGACATTGATGATCGAATGGCTGATCGCGACGACCGTCTTGCCTTCCTCCGCATCGTCGGAGATCGCCTTGACATAGATGCGCTGGCCGGCGGCCCAGTTGGTACCGTCGAACGCGACGGTGACCGCTTCCGAGAAATTGACGCCATCGAGCGAGACGAGGATGGTCTGGCCGCCCTTGGCCCGCTGCTGGGCCGAGGCCTGCGCAGCCGAAACCGTGACATAGGCGACCGTGCCGAGCACCGGCGCCGTCGGCAGGGTCAGCATATAGCTGTCCACCGAGGTCGGATCGTCTTCCCGGACCAGGAGGCCGTCGTCTATGTCGACCGCGACCGCCGTGCTGCCCTTGGTGGTCAGGTCGATGCCCGGCGTGAACAGGCCGTTGTAGCGCGGATCGGCACTGCTGACGGTGTGGGTTATGGTGCCGCTGTCGCCGGCTGCGTCGTCGGAGATGACGGGCATCACCACATCGCCCGCGATGTTGAAGGTATCGCTGCCGAGGCCGCCGATCAGCGTGGTGACGAGGTTGTCGGCAGTGGAAAGCACGTAGAAGGTATCGTCGCCTTCGAGGCCATCGACGTCGAGTGCTTCCGCGTTGCTGATCCTGATCGTCAGCCCGGCGCCGTAGACGCCGTCCTTGGTGATGACGAAGGTGTCGGCAAGCTCGGTGCCCAGCACCACGACCCGGTCGAAGCCGGCGCCGCCGTCGATGTCGACCGGCGCGTTGATGTTGTACTGGATGACATCGTCGCCATTGCCGCCGTTGACCTTGACGTTGACGCCATCGGCCAGCGCGAAGGCGCGAATGACGAATTCGTCATTGCCGTCCTCGCCCTCGAGCCTGAGATCGGCATGGTTCGAATAGACGACGAACATGTCCTCGCCGCTGCCGCCATAGAGCACGGCCGGAACCGTGATGCCCCTGGACAGGTAGCCGAGCGTGGTCTCGACCGTCTCGAAACGGTCTTCTTCCGACAGGATGGCATAGAAGCCGTTAAGGGGGTCGAGCTTGCCGTCGGCGTCGACCTTCTGGTCGCGCGAGCTGCCGAATATCTGGCCGACCTGGAAGAAGTCGTTGCCCTCGCCGCCGTCGACGGTGAGGATCGCCGCGTTGTCGTCAAAGTAGAAGCGATCGTCGCCCGCGTTGCCCTCGACATAGACACGGCCGTTGCTGCTCGCATCGTAGTTGATGCGCTCGACCGCCGGCACGTAGCCGCCGTTCCCGTCGGGCACCAGATGGGCGATGAAGTTCTTGCGAAACAGGAAGGTATCGGCCTCTTCCATGCCCTCGATGGTCAGCGTGTCGACGCCGTCGTCGCCCGCGCCGCTGTCATGGATGTTCATGACGTAGTCGCTGGCACCCGCAATGTTGACGACCACCCGGTCGGTGCCGCCCTGCCCGTCGATGGTCAGTTCGTCGCGGATGATGCGCCCCGTCCCGTCACGGGCGAAGGCAGGCAGGCCGTTCGCGCCCGGCGCCACGTCCTGCCCGAGATAGGTGGTCATCGACGGCAGTTCGTTGACGGTGACGAGATCGCTGCCTTCCCCGCCATAGACGAAGGTGTTGCCGCGCAGCGCCTTCAGGTCGAGCAGGATGGTATCGTTGTCCAGGCCGCCGGAAATCTCGATCTGCGGCGCCTGCAACGTCCCGTAGAGTTCGATGTTGGTGCCGATGCCGGGATCCGGATCGGCCACGCCCTGCGGCTGGTAATCGCCGATGATCACGATCCGGGTGGGCGAGATGATGGTCGCGGTGGCGTCCAAATAGATATCGTCGCCCGCCAGAAGGCGCACTTCGCCTTCCGACGCCTCGAGCGTCACCCCGGCCGCGACGGTGATGTTGTCGGGCAGGTCGTCATCACCAAGGCCTGAAGCCTCGTTATCGTCCTCGGCCCAGAACTCCAGCTCCGTCTGTTGCGCGATGCTGCTTTCGGTAATGACGATCGGGCTCGATGCCATGATGTAGGCGCCGCCGCCGGCGTTGACGCCGGAGATCTGTTCCCGCACGCCGCCGACTTCGAGCGCGCCCAGGTTCCCGATCCAGGTATCGCCGACATAGGACCAGGATTCCAGGTTGGAAACGGCTGTCGTCACCCGCTTGGATGAGGTGCCGATGCTCCTGGACGCGAACAGGTAGGTCTTGCTCGAAACGATGTTGGCGAGGCCGTCGTTGCGGCCGTTCAGGATATTGCCGTTGACCGCAGTGATGAAGGCGACGGAATCGGCGAAAGCGGCAACGCTCGCGGTTCCCGAGCCGATCTCGTTGAGGATGAGGTCGCCCGCCGTCTCGATCAGGTAGATGCTGCCGAGTTCGGTATGGGCGGTAACGGTGCCCGGCGCGGGACTGGAACTGTCGATGTCGAGTTCGTTGCCGACGGTGCCGATGCCGATATGGGCGGTCAGGCTGATGTTGCGGCCGATGACATCGGCCTTGGGCAGCACCAGCGCGCGCCTCACATAGGCGGGGGTCGTGTTGTCGTCCGGAATCTCGACATTGTAGTTGGGGTCCGGCATTTCGGCGTCGATGATCGAGCCCTCGACCGAAACCAGCGTGACATCCTCGTTGATCGAATGGATGCCGCGCACATTCATGTCGCCATGCGTTTCGGTCAGGAAGATCGACCCGTCGGCCGTGGCGATGACGGTGCCCCGGTTGGTGGCGTCGATGGTCGGGTCGCTCGACACGTCACCGGTAACGTCGATCTCCAGCGCGTTGCCGCTCATGCCTATGCTGCCGGCCGCTTTCAGCCAGATATGCTGCGCCTGCACCTTGGTCGCCGACGATCCCGGCAGGGCGTCGAGAATCGACTTCTGGGACGCCGTCAGGAAAGCGCTGCCGCTCCTCGAATAGACTGATTCCACCCGCAGATCGCTTGTCGGGGCGGTTATGCGGACATCGTCCTGCGCCCTCGCGATCAGGCCGCCCCCGCCGCGCATGGTCACGGTCACGGCGTTGCCGGCCTCGCCGATATGGCCCCTGCCGGCTTCCAGCAGGATGTCGGAACCGTCCAGATTGACGCCGCTCGTCGCGGCATTGATCACGCTCCCGCTCGTCTTAATGCGGATGGTGCCGCCATTCGGGTTGCCGTTGCCGGCAACCACGTTGCCGAGCTTCACGTCGGTTTCGGAGCCGAGATAGACGGCGCCGCCGGCCGTAGCCGACACCGTGTCCCGCGCGGTCAGGTCGAGATCGTCACGACGGTTGATGATGATGCGCGTGATCCGCGCGGTCTCGCTCATCGGGTCGTCGACCACCGCCGCCAGGGTGACGGTGCGGCCGAATTCGGTGGCCATCGACCTGTCGGACGTCAGGTTGACGGTGATGACATCGCCCGCCACCGACGTGATGACGAAATAGGCGTTGTCCTCGGTGGTGTTCTGCGTGTTGCCGGCAACATAAAGGAGGTCGCCGGCCTTGAACATGCCTGCCGGCCACGCGCCGGTCGTGCTGGTGATGGTGCCCTGCGTGCCGTTGCCCACCACCGCGAAATTGACCACGGCGGAATCGATATAGGCGCTCGACACCACGTTCGGCGCGGATTCATAGCCGCTGACATAGATGATGTCCTTGCGCTCCGCAGCGGCGAGCGCCACACGCTGGTCGTCGGTTAACTGGACCTGCTGGCTGCCGTCGCCGAGATCGATCTGCATCTCGCCTTCGATGCTGCCGATATTCTGGCCGGCATGGATTTCGATCTTGTTGCCGATGATGTTGGCGTTTTCGATCACCACCTCGGTGTCGGTCACCGACTTGGTCAGGCCCGAGCCGAAGGCGTTGAGCAATTCGTTCTCGGTCCAGACCTTGATCGTCCCGGTCAGCTCGGTCGCCTTCTCACCCACCGCGAACAGGAGCTTGTAACCGAAGGTCCTGGCGGCATCCTTCTGCGTCTCGTTCAGCGTGCCGAACTGCTCGTTGAGCTTGTGGTAGTCGGCCGTGCGGATGCCGCGTTCGACCTGGATGCCATTTTCAACATAGGCGTCGAGCGCGGCGCCGGAGAAGCCGCTCGCCTGGCCCTTGACCGTGAGTTCGGCCGTCAGGTCGACCAAGTCCTGGCCGGTGATCTCGACGAGGTAATCCGGATCGAACTTCTTCGCGTCGGCCTGACCGTTCCGGTAGTTCCAATAGCGGTCGTAATCGGCCTTGATCTCGGCGCTCATGAACAGCGACGTATCCTGCACGGTCTCGCCGAGGCGGCCGAACATCTGATGGAGATCGGCGTAGTCGGCGAGTTCTTCCTCGGACAAGCCGGTTGCCGTGCTCGGATTGTAGCTGGTCGAATTCGCCTGGGTATGGCGATAGGCCCAATACTGCTTGTAGGCCGCCTCGAAATCGGACCGGTAGATCGAGCCGTAGCCCGCATAGGTGGCGGTAAGCTCGGTGAGCTTGGCGGTAAGGTCGGCTTCGCGGGTCGCGATGGCAGCCAGGGCCTCGTCCTCGGGCAGCGTGTCCAGATAGTACTGCTTCCCGGCGGCGCTGAGCACCACCTTGCCCGTAACGGGATCGACGCTTGCCTTGAGGCGCCAGTAGGTGTCGTAGCCGTCGCGCTGCATCAACTCGTAGCCGAGCAGCGTCGCGTTGATCTTGTCCTGCGCGCCGGTATCGCCGGTCAGTTGCAGGTCGGTCCAGACGCCCCCCTTCAGTTCGTCATAGGTGCGCTTGTCCTTGACCGAGACATAGTCGGAATCGAGCAGCGAACCGTTCCGGACCTCGATCCAGACGTTTCCTATCGTGGTCGCCCGCTCGAGATGCAGGTCGCCCGCGATTTCGGACACGAAGATGTTGCCCTGGGCGCTGATATTGACCTTGTCGTCCTCGCTGTCGCCGGAATCGATCTGCAGCGGACGCAGCGCCGAGTTGCCGACGCCGCCCTGTGCGCCGGCCGGCAGCGCGCCCTGCCCGTTGGCATAGGTATCGGCGATCAGCGTGATCTTGCCGCCCTTCACGAGGCCCGGAAGATAGGTGTTCGCGGCCGAATCCGCGACGACGATGCCAGCCTGGCTGGTTAGCGTCACATTGCCCTTGTCGGCAATGACGCTGTTGATCGACATGTCGCCCAGGCGTTCCTTGATATAGATGTCGCCATTGGCCGAATGGCCGGTCAGGTAGGCATAGGCCGTCGGCTGGCCGGACCCGCCCTTGTACCCCTTGGGATAGAGGTCGACGAGGTCGATCTGCAGCGGCCGGATGCCGCTGCCGATGCCGAGGTTTCCGTCGAGCGTGACGCGCACGCCCTGCACCACGGAATTGTCGTTGCGCGCCTCGATCGTCGTGTTGGAGACGATCTGGGTAAGGCCGGTATCGTTATAGATGCCGTTGTCGATGATGACCTTGCCAGCGCCGGTCGAATTGACCTTAACCGTCGCTTCCTCATAGCCGATGAAGCTGATCTGGACCGGCAGGTCGGCCTTGATCGAGTTGGTCGCGGTCGTCTGCGTCCGGCGTTCGACCATGAACTTCTGGTAGTAGGTCGTCGTGCCATACCAGGTGCTGGTCTGCCACTTGTCGATCAGCTTCGGCTCGGTCTCGCTGAGCGTCACCGTCGACGACGACCACGTATAGGGAGCGGAAACGTCCGTCGCGCGGTAGAAATAGTCGCTGCCGGGAACCAGGGTCGGCTTTTCGAGCAGCTTGTATGTCGTGTCGACGACGTTGTCCGGATCCCGGGCGAGGGCGTCGATGCCGAGCCAAGCCGAGGTGCCATAGGTCGTGGTGACGCTTTCCAGCGTCTTGGTCGCGACCGACCAGCCGTACCGCCAGCCCTGCTGGGGGTTGAACACCGTAACGTAATCCCAGGTGCCGTTATGCTGGCCGTCATAGGTACTGGTCGTGGCCGGTCCGGTCTCGACCATCTTCCTGGTCGGATCGGGCAGGCCGTCGGCGCCCTTGGCGCCCACCACCGGCGAGAACTCGACGACGCGCACGTCGACCGTGCCGTCGATCTGCGTCTGGTACCAGGTCTGCGTATAGCCGCCGTCGGTATGCGTCGACTTGTCGTTAAGGATGATCGTGCCGAGGCCGCGCTCGGTCACGTCGATGCGCTTGATGAGCAGGTCGTAGTTGGTGTCGTTGTTGGCGGTAACGTTGACGTAGGCGCCCAGCGCCTTGATCTGTCCCCTGCCGGTATTCATCAGCTTGCCGGTGATGGTGATGGACCCGGCCGGCGTCCTGAATTCCTGGACGACGATCTTGCCGAGGTCGGCATCCCAGTACGCCCTGAACTCGTTATAGGCGACGGTTTGCAGCAGGACCTTGCGTTCCTGGATCGTGCCGTTGGCGATCTTCGCCTTGATCTCCTCGATCTCCTTGGCCGTATCCTGGCTGATGTTCAGCACGTAATCGCTGGAGCCGCTCTGGATCAGGCCGTTGAGGTTCACATACTCGGCATTGATCGAGATGAGGCTGGCATAGATGCCTTGACCCGGGGTCGGCAGCTTAGCGAGCTCGGCATCGCGATCCGCGTCGGTAGCCTTGCCCATGCCGTCCGGATTGGTGATCTGCTTCCAGGCGGTATAGGGATCGCCGCCGGTGTTGAGAACGCTGCCGGGCGGAAGGTCGATGATGACCATGCCGTGGGTGACGACGGCCAGCGAAGCGCTATGGATGTTGCCGGTGATGGTGATGTCGCCGGAGCCGACGCTGTTGTCGATCCTGACCGCCGCCGTGATGGCGTCGATGTCGCCGGAGATGGTGATGCCGGGCCACGGATTCTTGTCCGTGTCCACGAACAACGTGTTCTGGATCAGCACGGTGTTGACGGGCGCCACGCCGAAGGTGCGGGTGATGTTCAGATTGACGGCGCCCGGCACCAGACGGTCCCCGGGGCTGCGATCGCCGTCGGAGGTGTCGGCGTCGGCGTTGGCCTTGTTCTGGCTGTCGATGGCACTGTTCAGCGCGGCGCGCGCGTCGTCATTGGGGCCGACGCTGTCGGTCTTCGAGATCTCGTTCTGGAAGCCGTTGAAATAGACGCCGCCATTGTTCTCGGGGATGTAGATGCCGCCGATATCGAGGAACGCCGTCGTATTGTTGGTGATCTTGACGGTGACGTTTCCGGGTGCGTCGAGCGTGCCGCTGCCCTGCAACAGGTCCGACCGGATGTCGATATAGCCGGCCGATGCCAGGATCGGGTCGATATGGATGGTCAGGACGTCCTTCTTGACCGGGAAGAGCTGGGTCTGCTCATTGCCGTTGGCGTCGAGGATCGGATTGCCGTTCGCGTCCTTCAGCGTCGCGACCGTAACCAGCCCGAGGAACTCGAGCTCGTCCGTCATGCGCTTGATCTCGCGATCATAGAAATCGACGAGGTCCTGGTTGGTGGAATACTCCAGCTTCTTGGCTTCGGCCTCGGCGATGAGGTCGAAATAGCTCGACTGCAGCGGCGACTGGTCGATCCGCATCGAAACGGAATCGGAGCCGGCGCCGCTATAGACGACGGTCGGATTGTCCGTGTCGCCGCCGATCGCGCTGATGACGATGTCGATGTTGCGGTTGAGACCGGTCCGAACCGTGCCGTCGACCGTGACGATGCCGTGCGAATCGCTGTGCGCGTTGCCCTTGGTCTGGGTATAGGCATTGCCGCCCAGCGCCTTGTCGATGGCCCCCATCAGCGAGGAAGCCCAGTTGACGGCCTTTCCTTGCGCCAGCATGTCGGCGAAGGGCGAATCGTCGGCGAACAGCCGCACGTTGCCGCCGCTTTCGACCAGCGCGCCGGCCGCGATGGTGATCAGGTTCTTCTGGAACAACAGCGAATCCGCGACGACATGGTCGATCGGGATGACGCTGCCGGCAAAGGTGTCGCTGTACACGGCCACGCGATAGACGTCGTGGGTGTTGTTGGCGTCCATGGCCGCCAGCATGTTGACGTCCGACAGGGCCTTGAGATGGGAGCCCTTGCCGACGAGGATGCTGTTGGTCGGGCTGAGGTCGATGGTGGCTTCCGCCACCGACACCGTCAGGCCGCCGTAGTTGTCGACGCTGACATGCAGTTCGGCGTCCGCATTGGTGTCGGCCGTGAGGTCCATCTGGCCGACGGTGCTGAGCTCGACATGGTTGTCGACGCCGGTGTCGGTGCCGATCTGGACGGTCGCGAAGACATTGTCGGCGTCGAGCTTGCTCTCGGCGCCGATGCCGGAGGCGAGCCCGCCGCCCTTGTAGGAGACGTTCTCGTAGAAGGTGATGTCGTTGCGCGATGCGAGCGTGAATTCGCCGGCGTCGATCGAGGTGCCGATCACCTTGAGCTGCGCATTGTCGTTGACCAGCGTCTTGGTGTTCAGCGTCAGGTGGGTGTCGCTGGTGACGCCGGCACCGGCGAACAGGCCGCCCGTGCTGCCGTTGACGTTGTCGCCGACGTTCGGCTTGTCGAAACGGTTGAGGGACGTGGCGTTGAGCGCATAGGCGGTGACCTTGGCGCCGTTACCGATGACGACGTTGGAGGTCGAGTTGATCGTGTTGTCGGCTTCCGCGCCAGACCCCGCGAGCACGCCATAGGCGCTGGTGACGATCACCGTATTGGCGCGCGCCAAGTGGTCGGAGGTCATGGCGAAGCGGCCGGCGATGCCCTTGTAGGCGGCAAACGCCGCCGCGCTCTCGCCGGCAAGCTGGGTGGCCGCCTTGGTGAGCGTCACCTGCGTGTTGTTGCCCAGCACCGCCTGGGTGACGGCATTGGACGTCGTGTCCGCTATCGCCGCGGCGCCGGCGACCAGGCCGCCCGAACCGGGGGAACTCGAGGCCTGGTTGTCGTCGCTGCCCAGCGCCGAGATGTTCACGGTGCCGGCGCTGATGACGACGTTGTCCGCCACCTGGGCGGTGGTATTGGCGACCGGCACGCCGTTTTCGACATGCTGCAGCGACTGCGCCTTGGCTTTGGTGGCGCCGGCCGCGACCAGGCCGTAGGCGGCACTGTTGGAATCGGCGCGCTGGCGGCTGTCGTTCTGTGCGGCGACGCTGACGCTACGGGCCGCGGTGACGATGGTGCCGGTGCCGAGCAGCGCCACGACCGTGCTGGTGTTGATCGCTTCCGTGATCGTCGAATCGACGCCGATCAGGCCGCCGGCGAGGCCCTGCGCCTTGGCACTTGCCGTATCGCCGGTCGAAGGCAGCGTCTGGCTTGCCGCCACGCGCAGGCTATCGACGATGAAGGTGGTGCCGCTGGCCCGAGCGCTGACATGCGTATCGACATTGGCCTTGGCCACCGAGACACCGACCGCCGCCGTGCCGCCATTGACGCCGGCCGCCTGCGAACGCGCCTTCGGCGTCATCACCGCCTCGACGTCGACGGCGCCAGCCGTGATCCTGGTGTTGGAAATATCGGCCGAGACGCTGGAATTGACGTAGGAAAGCGCCGACGAGCCACCGGCCGCCAGGCTGAAGATGCCGATGGCGAGCGAGATCGCGCTCACCTCGGTGACGACCGAGGTGACATCGCGCGCGCTCATGCTGAGCGAGCCGTTGACATTGACCGTGCCGCCGGAAAGTCCGACGGACGTGCTCGAGGAAGCCGTGTTCTTGGTGGCGGCGCCGCCGCCGGAGATCGTGACGCCGAGGTCAGTCGAGGCCGACAGCGACGCCATGATGGCGATCGAGGAGAGCGTCGCGTTTTCCTTCGCCGTGATGGAGAAGGAGCCGCTGTTGGCCTGGTAGGCCGGCATGACGCGGGGCAGATAGGTCGGGCCGGCACCGGGTATGGTATAGATATAGCCGTTCGACTCGACCGGGATCTGGCCGGTAACGGTGATGTTCGCGTCGGCGGCGTAGGCGGCGATGTTGTTGGAAATCAGGTTTTCAGCATAGGCGACGCCCAGCGCCACGGCGCTGCTGCCGCCGCCGAAGCCGATCGAAATCGCCACCGCCGCCGCTCCCGCGAAGGCGTTGATGGCGGAAGTGTCGAGCGCCTCGACGGCGATGTTGCCGGCCTTGACGGTGCCGCTGTCGATGAAGCCATGCGCGTCGACGCCGACGCGGTTGAGGGTCACGGCGCCGGCACCGGCCGCGCTGAAGGCATACATGCCGCCGGCAATCGCGACCGAAGCGGCGGCGACATTGGCGTTGATCGTCTGGCTGGACTTCGCCGACAGGCCGAGCTTGCCGTAGGTATCGACGTCGGTGTCCTGCACATAGGCCGAAACCTGGACCGCCGCGCGCGAACCGTCGACATGGTAGCCGATGGAGTTAAGCGCAACGCCGAAGCCGATCGAGGCGCTGACCGCGACGCCGCCGATGGCCACGCCGGCGGTCAGGGCCACGATCGTCGCGTTGATGGTGGACGTATTCGAGGCGCTGAAGTCGATCGCGCCACCGGCATCGAGCTTGCTTCCCAGCGCATAGGCGCGGGTTCCGCCAAGGATGACGTTGGTGGCGACCGCGCCGCCGCCGGCAACCGACACGCCGACCGCGCCGCCGGAAATGGCGACGGCAGCGGCGGCGGAAATGGCTTTGATCGTCGCATTTTCCTTGGCCGAGACGCTGATCGTCCCCGGCGCCGCCGCATGGGCGGGAACGTTGGTTTCGACGCCCTGCGGCGTATAGGTCGGATCATGGATCGGAATGTCGGTCACCGACACGTCGGCATAATCCAGATGCGCGTCGACATCGCTGGCGATCGTGTTCTTGGCGACCGATACGCTGATGCTGACGGCGACGCCGGCCACGCCGAAGGCGGCCGAGATCGCGGCGGCACCGGCCGTGGCGGTGATCTTGGAGGTATCCTCGGCCGCCACGTCGACGTTGGCGGCGCTGATCGTCGCCTTGTCGGCACTCGACGCGCCCTTGATGGCGGCTTCGGTGAACACGCCGATCATGTTCTCGGTATAAACGCCGCCACCCGCCACGCCGACACCGGCCGTGCCGCCCGCAAGCGCGACCGCGCCGGCGAGCACCAGCGCATCGATGGTCTGGGACGAGGCGGCATGGACCTTGAGCGTTCCCGCGGCCTCCACATCGCTGTTGACGATCGTCGCCCGCACGCCGCCGCTGCTACCCGCATGGAAAGTCGGGGTGAGCAACGGATCGTTCTCGGCCTTGGTGGGATCGCTGATGCTGGTCCAGTCGCCGATCTGGTTGATCGCGACCGAGACGCCGATCGCAGCGCCTACACCGGCCCCGGCACCGGCGCCGACGGCAAGCGACAAGGCCGCGATCGTGGCGCTGATGGTCGAGGTGGAAAGCGCCTCGACCGTCACCGTGCCGGCGCTGTCCAGCGTGCTGCCGACGACCGTCGCCGTGGTGTTGCCGTTGATGGTGTTCTTCGCGACGGCGCCCGCGCCCGATATCGCGATGCCCGCGGCGCCGCCGATACCGATGCCCATTGAAGCCGCAGCGGAAACGGTCGAGATCGTCCCGTCCTGCACCGCGCTGACATTGATTCCACCCGCCGTGGTGGTCAGGCTCTGCCCTTCTACGACGCCGGCATAGGTATCGTTGGCGATCTCGTTCAGCGCGATCGACACGCCGATCGAAACCGAGACGCCGGCTGCGCCGAAGCCGGCCGCCAGCGAGGCCGCGCCGACGATGGCGCTGATGGAGGAGGTATCGCTGGCCTCTATATCGGCCGAGCCGACGGTGATGACCGAGCCGGTCTTGTCCGTCGGGTCATCGAGGAAGGCGGCGGTGCGCACCGAAACCGTGTTGCGCGCGCCAGCGCCTGCGCCGCTAATGCCGATTCCGGCGGTGCCGCCGCCGATCGCCGCCGAACCGGCGGCCGTGATCGCCTCGATGGTGCCGCTGGAGGTCGCCTTAACGACGAGCGCGCCGGAAGCCTTGATCGAACTGCCGCGTACATAGGCCTGGACCTGGTCGCGATCCGACGCCCCATGGCCGATCTCGTTGACCGCCACCGCCGCACCGAACGACGCGGCCCCACCAACCGTGCCGCCGACACCGAGTGAAAGCGATACCGCGACGGTTTCGGCCTTGATGGCGGACGATGCCGTCGCCGTCACCGAGACGGAATCCGCCTGCGTGATGTCGCTGGCCTCGATGAAGGCATTGGTGTCCGTGGCGATGCTGTTGAGCGCTATCGCCCCGCCGCCGCTGAACGAGATGCCGGCCGTACCGCCGACGGAAACCGAAATCGAAGCGGTCGCGACCGTCGAATGGACGTTGGCTGCGTTCTCGGCACTCACCGAAATGCCACCCGCCGTGGCTCCCACGCTGGCGGCGCCACTCAGATAGGCAGCGACGTTGTTTTCGATCCTGTTCTGCGCCATGGCAAAACCGATCGACACGGCGACGCCGGCCGTGCCGCCCAAGCCGACGGCGAGGCTGGCAGCACCCGCGACGACGTTGATCGTGCTCTCGTCCTTGGCCGAGATGTCGATCGATCCGGCCGAGACGGTGCCGGCATTGGCGATATAGGCCTGCGTCGCCACCGCGACGAAATTGAGCGTGTAGACGCCGCCGACACTGGCGCCGATGCCGGTCGTGCCGCCGCCACCGACCGCCACGGAACCCGCCGCGACGATGGCGTCGATGGACCCGGAGGAGTCTGCCGCGACCTTGACCAGGCCCGCGCTGGTCACGTCGGAATTATCGATATAGGCGCGAACGCCCGTCGCGCCCTTGTCGGCCAGCGTCGCCGCGCCGGTCGGCAGGTCGCGGCCGTTGCTGTCCGCCTCCTCGGTTACGGACCAGTCGCCGATGCGGTTCAGCGCG
This sequence comes from Aquamicrobium soli, assembly GCF_042646345.1. Classification (NCBI taxonomy): domain Bacteria; kingdom Pseudomonadati; phylum Pseudomonadota; class Alphaproteobacteria; order Hyphomicrobiales; family Phyllobacteriaceae; genus Aquamicrobium; species Aquamicrobium soli. Next base: position 132,589 of record NZ_JBHRTK010000010.1, read on the forward strand.
ACCGCGGCGCCGATGGAGGCCGCGCCGCCGAGCGTGCCGCCGGCGCCGACCGAGATCGACACCGCGACCGTCTCGGCCTTGATGGTCGAAGACGAATCCGCCGTCACCGAGACGGAATCCGCCTGTGAAATGCTGCTCGCCTCGATGAAGGCATTGGTGTCCGTGGTGATGGTGTTGAGCGCCACCGCCCCGCCACCGCTGAACGAGATACCGTTGGTGCCGCCGATCGCAACCGAAATGGAGGCCGTGGCGACCGTCGAATGGATATTGGCGGCGTTATCGGCACGGATCGAAATACCGCCCGCCGTGGCTTTCACGCTGTCGGCGTTGCTGAGATAGGCGGAGACGTTGTTCTCGATCTTGTTTTGCGCCATGGCAAAGCCGATCGACACGGCGACGCCGGTCGTTCCCGCCATGCCCGCGGCGATGCTGGCGGCCCCGGCGAGGACGTCGATGGACGACTCGTCCGTGGCCGAAATGTCGATCGAACCGGCGGAGACGCTACTGGCGTTCTCGATATAGGCCTGCGTCGCCACCGCGACGAAATTGAGCGTATAGACGCCGGCGACGCTGACGCCGACGCCGGTTTCGCCGCCGCCGGCAATGGCCACGGAACCCGCCGCAACGGTGGCGTCGATCGTGCCGGAGGAGTGTGCGGTGACGTTGACTTCGCCCGTGCTCGTCACATCGGTGTTGCTGATGAAGGCGCGGACGCCCGTCGTGCCGTCGTCTGCCAGCGTTGCGCCGCCGGTCGGCAGCATCCGGCCGTTCTTGTCTTCCTCGGTGACGGACCAGTCGCCAACGCGGTTGATCGCGACCGCAGCACCTATGGAGGCTCCGATGCCGTCGTTGGCGCCACCCCCGACGGCAGCCGAGGCGGCCAGCACCATGGCCGTGATCGAAGATTCGCTGAGCGCCTCGACGTCGACGCCGGTGCTCTTGATGATATGGGAGTCGACGACAGACGACGACGTATCGACGCTGACGAGATTGGAGAGCGCGGCGCCCGCGCCGCTGATGGCGATACCGTCCTTGCCGGAGAAGCCGACGGTCATCGACGCTGCCGCGCCGGTGGCGGCGATGACCGCCTTGTTGTCGGCCTTGACCTTGACCAGGCCGTCCGAGGTCACGTCCGCGTCGGCGACGCCCGCCGCCACGCTGCCCTTGGTGTCGTTGAGCGCCACGGCAAGGCCGATGGAAATCGCCGTCGCCCCTTTCGCCGCGAAGGACGCCGCGACCGTCGCCGCTGCGGCCAGCGCATGGATTTCGCTGCTGTTGCTCGCCTCGACATCGAGGCCGTCGGTTCCCGCCGTGATGGTCGAGCGGCCATTATCGCCGTCGCCGCCATCGATCATCGCGACCGTATCGGCGGCGATGCTGTTTTGCGCGAATACACCGCCCGCGCTGAACGTCGTCCCGTCACCGGACGCCGATATGCCGACCGCGACGGAAGCCGCGACGGTGAGCGCGTCGATGGTCTGGTCGGACTTCGCCGACACGCCGACCCTGGAGCCGCCGACGCTGGAATTGCGGATGCGCGCTTCCGTCTTCAGCGGCGTCGCCTCGCCGGGCGCGGTGATGCTGCCGGCATAGCCGACATAGTTGAACGCGAGCACGATGCCGACCGCAACCGCGGTGCCCGACGAGCTGAACCCGCCGGCCACGGAAGCCGCCGCCGCCGCGATGGTGGCGTCGATGTCGGCGGAATTGGTCGCCGATACGGTGACGGCATCCGTTGCCTGGACGTCGCTGTCCTGGATCAGCGCCGAGGCGGAACCGAGGATGGTATTGAAGGCAATGGTGCCGGCGACGCCGACGGCCAGCCCGCTGCCGGTGCCGGCACCCACCGATACCGCCGCCGCGGCCGCGGTGGCGTCGATCTTGCCGGCTTGCCCGGCTTCCACCGAAACCGCCTTTGCGTCCATGTCGGACACATTGTCGATGCGGGCGCTGACCCCGACGTCGACGGCGTTGCGCGACACGACCAATCCGACGGAGACGGACTTTCCGTCCGGATTCTCGCCATAGCTGTAGTTGATCGCGACGACCGGGGCGACGACCTCCGAGGTTATCGTGCTCTGGTTAAGGGCCGACACGCTTACCGACTTGCCGACGGAGATCGACGTCGAATCCTCGACGACGGCCTCGACCGAATTGATGACGCGGTTGAGCGCGAATACGCCGCCGACGCTGACGGCGGTCGGCGCGCCGCCGCGCAACGTCTTGACGTAGTTCGATATCTCCGCGTTGATCGTCTGCGCGGCCTGCGCCGAAACGGTCAGGCCGCCGCTCAGGTCGGTGGTCGACCCGGTGATCTTCGCGCTGACCTGCGCATTCGGGTCGTGGCCGTAGATGGCGTCGACCAGGTTGGTTCCGACCAGCGTATCGACGGCGTTGAACAGGAAGTTCTGGCCGGCAAGCCCGATCGTGTTGAAGGCAAGCGTGATGCCGGCGGCGGTGCCCTTGGCGATGGTGTCGGCGTCGATGGTGGCGCCGATCGCGGTAGTGCTTTGCGCGGTGACACCGAGGTCGGCGCCCTTCACGGTGCTGCCCTCCACCAGGACGGTGGCATGGCCCACCACATTATTGGTGGCGATGACGCCGTTGATGGCGATCGACTTGCCCTTGGCGCTGCCGGTGGCCTCGACGCGCGCCGTGGTGTCAGCCTTGATAAGGCCCGACTGCAACGCCGAAACCAGCATGTTGCCGGTGGCGATGATCTCGGCCGCCGTCACCCTGGCCGAAGCGCCGCTGTCGATGCTGTTGAGCGTGGCGATGCCGCCCGCCGCGATGGCGCTGCCGCCGGCCAGGCTCGGCACCAGATTGGTGTTGATCCAGTTGAGGATGTCCTCGGCGACGAATTTCGACCAGTTGCCATCGGAAAAATCGATGTTCGACAGATCGATCTTTGCGTCGTCGGGGCCATCGTAGACCCATTTTTCGCCGGCCGCCGGACCGTTGAGGCCCGTGGCGTCGTCGATATAGACGAGATCGCCCTTGTGGACCGTCTGCAAGCCGGATTTGGTGGTGAACTGGTAGCTGCCGAGCGCGGAGTTGATCAGGTTGGTGACGACGGAAGCGCCGTAGTCGTTCTTGATCTCGGCCAGGGCCAGGACGTTGCCTTCCGAGGTGATCGAGGCGTCGTCGATGGCGGAAACGGTGACGTCGGTGCCCGTGACCTGGGCCGTCGGAACAACGGCCGAGGAACCGCTGGCGATCTTGTTCAGCGCCAGGATGAAGCCGAAGGCCTTGCCGTCCGTGCCGGAGATCGACGTCGAGGAGGATGTCGCCTTGTTGCCGACCGACGCGTCGATGACGGCCTTGTTGTCGGCGGTCACCTCCACCGCGCCCATGGCGTGGACGGCGGAATCGACGATCGAAGCTTGCGTCACCGACGGATTGCGAAGGCCGAAGGCGTCGGAGATCAGGTCGTCGCCGAGCAGGGCGTCGACGCCGTTGAACAGCACGTTGCTGGCGCCGTAGCCGATCGTATTGAAGGCCAGCGTCACACCGGCGGTGTCGCCGCCGCTGGTATAGGCGGTGCTTTGCGTGTCGGCCTTGATCGAGGAGACGTTCTCGGCGGCCACGCTCACGGCGCCGCCGCTGTTCACGGTGCTGTTGGAGATCGTGGCGGTCGCGCTCGACTGCACGATGTTGGTGGCGATGGTGCCGTTGATCGCCAGCACCTTGTCTTCGGGCGTCTCTTCCTTCGGATCATCCGGTGTTACCGGGTTGGCCGGATCGGCGGCGGCGCCCGGCTTGTGGTCGGTGCCGGGGTCGGTATCGGCAGGCTTGCCGTTCTTGCCGTCGGTCTTTCCGTCGCCGTCCCAGTCGATCGAACTGCCGCCCGAGGCGGAAACCGAGCTGTCGACCTTGGCGCTGATGTCGGCGCTTTCCAGCGCCACCACCTGGAGGTCGCCCGAAGTGGTGGAAACCGTGGCGTTCTTGATCGACGCATCGGCACCGCCGCGCACGTCGTTCATGACGATCAGGCCGCCTACCGCCTGCGACGGCGAGGTCGAGAGGTTGAGGTCCTGCAGCAGCACGGTGGCCGCCGGGTCTTCCTTCCAGTAGCCTAGGTCGCTGAAATCGGTGCTGGCGAGATCACGGCCCTTACCGCTCGCATCGTCGCCCATATAGATGTAGATGCTGCCGGCATTGCCGCCGATCTTCGTCCAATTCGGATCGTTGTCGAGCGCTGTCGAGTCAGCCTCAAGTGCGGCAGCCACGGCCTCCAGGTCGATGACGCCGCTTTCGCCGTTGTACTGGTAGATCGGGCCGCTGTCCTCGCCATCCGGAGCGGCGAACTGCACGGCGTCGCCGGTCGAGATCGGGAATTTCGACGGCGGCAGCATCTGGTCGAGATTGATGACGACATTGCCGGTGTAGCCGTCATCGATGCGGATGCGGTCGCCATATTTGATGTCGCGGATCTTGGTGCCGTTCGGGTCCGGCTTCGTGTCGTAGTCGGCCGGCGCCAGGTCGTTGATCGTCTCCTGGATGATCGACGCGCCGCCGTCGTTGGACACCGACGTGTCGGAGACCAGCTTCGAGTTCGAATAGATGCCGGAGGAATCGTCGGCGGTGACCGAAACGGTCTTGCCCGCCTTGATCACCTTGTCCACCACGCCCGTATTGTCGATGGTGGCCCTGGCCGCGCCCGAAACCTTGTTGCCGGAAATGACCGCGCCATAGGAGGCGCCCGATGCGCCGTAGAGCGCCGCCGTATCGGTGACCGCCGCGTTGGAAACCGTGGCGTTGATCTGCGCGTTGTTGAGCGCCGAGACGGTGACGCCGTCGCTCACGTCCACCGCGCTGCCCTTGATCGAGGCCGTCGCATCGGCGCCGACATTGCCGTCGAAGGCATTGTCGGCGAGATAGGGCGAGCCGATCAGCGTATCGAGCGTGTTGAACAGCAGGTTCTGCGCTTCCCAGCCGACCGAATTGTAAGCCAGCGTCACGCCGATGGCGGTGGCGCCGGAAACGCCCGAAGCGTAGAGCCGCGCGTCGATGCGCGCCTCGTTGTCGGCGCTGACGGTAAGGCCGCCGCTGGCCGTGATGGTGCTGTTCTCGACGCTGGCCAAGGTCTTGCCGAGCACGACGTTGGTGTCGATCTGGCCGTTGAAGCCGAGCACGTCGCCCGAGCCGTCGATGCCGCTGCCGCCATTGGCCGCCACGGTGTTGGTCGTATAGGCGGTGATCGTCGACTTGCCGGTGGCGATCACGTCGACATCGCCGCCATTGGCGTTGACCGTCGCGCCCTTGATGTAGGCACTGGCGTCGCCGCGCGTGTCGTTATAGGCGATCGACAGGCCGATCGCCTTGCCGTTGGTCGTCACGACATTGCCGAGCGCGGGGAAGAAGATGTCCTCGTAATCCGAGGTGTGGAGCTGCTTCCACGGCCCGGTGGAATAATCGACGGTAGCGAGGTCGCCGGTGAACGGCGTGTCGCCCGTATATTCGTAGACCTCGCCCTTCTTGACGTCAGACGAGCCGGTATATTCCAGCGAGACGCGTACCTTGTCGTCCTTCTCGACGGTGCGGGTGCCAGACTTGGTCGTGAAGTCGTAATCGCCCAGCCCGAGTTCCTTGGCCACCGTCCCGACCACGGTCTTGAGGGAGTCGAGGTTGCTGCCCGGATTCGCCGTCGAAACCACGGAAATATCGGCCGAAATCGTCGCACTATTCGTCGCTTCGACACCCACCCCGCCGCCAGCGGCCACGGTCTTGGCCGCGCCGGTGTTGTCGATATAAGCGGAGGCTCCCGCGCTGACCTTGTTGGAGGCGAGAATCGCGCCGGCGGCGGTGCCGCTGACGCCGTACTTGGCCGAGGGCGTGAACGTATTCGTCCAGTCCATCGCCGTCTCGTTGCCGGTCGTGGCGCTGATGCCGGCGTCGTTGACCGCCGAAATATCGATGTCGCCGGCGACGTCGATGCTGGAATTCTTGATGAAGGCGGTGGTCTCGACCGGCGTTTCCGCGCCCAGCGCCTTGCCGATCTCGGGCGAACCGATCAGCGTGTCCACGGCGTCGAAAAGCAGGTTCTGCGGCTGCCAGCCGACCGCGTTGAACGCCAGCACGAAACCGTAGACGGTGCCCGAACCATAGGCCTGGCTGAGCGCCGTGGCGTCGATGGTCGCCGTGGTGGTGGCCTTTACGGTCAGGTCGTTGTCGATGCCGGCACCGGCCGTCTTGGTGACCGAGCTGTTTTCGACGGAGGCCGAGGCGCCCCCCTGCACCACGTTGGAAACGGAAACGCCGCTCGTGGAATCCCACGAATTGATGATGCTGGTGTCGCTCGACGTGATCGTGGCGGATTCGTCCGCCGTCACCGACACCGCGCCCGATGCCTTCACCGTTGCGCTGTCCAGCTTCGCCGAAACGTCGCTCTTGACCTGGTTGCGGGCGAAGATGCCGCCGGTGCCCGTGGCGTTGCCGACAACATCCTTTTCCGACATGCCGGCTGCCAGCAGGCCGGTCTTGACCATGTCGGCCGGGATTAGATTGTCGGTATTGAGCTTCTTCCACAGGCCGAAGTCGTCGAAGTCTGCCGTCGCCAGATCGACCTGCGTGTTGTCGGGGCCCATGTACTGGTAGACGGCGCCCTGCTCTCCCTTGCCCGCATAGTCGTCGGCATCGCTGATGCGCACCGTATCGCCCAGGTTGAGATGCGGCGAGCCGGACTTGGTAGTGTAGTCGTAGTCGTCGAGCAGGTTGGCGGCGATCTTGTTGACGATGTTCACGCCGTTGGTGTTGTCGAGTTGCGAGGAGATGCCGAGCCCGGTGGTGGCGTCGATGGAAGCGGCATCCTTCGCCGCGACCGCGACCGAGGCGACTTCGACCGCGCTGCCGCTGATGAAGGCCTTGGCCGTGCTCGAAACCTTGTTGCCCGCGATCACCGCGCCATAGCCGGTCGTCGCGCCTTGGAACAGCGCCGAGACATTGGCCGACGCCTCGTTGTCGATGTTGGAGGTCACCATCGCGCCGGAGACGGCATTCACCAGCACGTCGCCGTCCGAGACGACCGCGCCGCCCGTGATCGACGCTTCGACATTGAAGGGGTTTTCGGTGCGCAGCCTGGTGCCGGTGTCACCGACGGCCCCGGCGACATCGGCGACCACGTCGCCGAGCAGCGTCTCCACTGTGTTGAACAGGAAGTTGCCGCGCTCCCAGCCGATCGTGTTGTTGGCGATCTGGAACGCGCCGGCGGACCCGCCTTCGGTGGTCGCCACCGTCGACAGATGCGCGTCGACCAGCGAGCGGTTTTCCGCCCACACGGTCACGTCGCCGACCTTGTCGAGACTCGTGCCGAGGTTCGAGTTGACGATTTTTGCCGAAGTCTCGCCCTGGATCAGGTTGGTCGCGACATTGGCGGCCTGCGCGGTGGTGCCGCCGGCCTTGAACAGGAAGCCCTTGACCGAGCCCAGCGCCTTCTGCACCAGCGCATCCTGGTTGAAGGGACCGCCGCCCTGCGCCTCGCTGAACACGTCGGCGACCGCCAGGATCGTGCCGGTCGAATCGGCGGTGACCGAAACCGTACCCGCCTTGACCGTGGCGTCGTTGATCAGCGCCGTCGCGCCGCCACGTACATCGTTGAACACGATCGCCGCGCCGATGGCGGTGCCGCCGGTGGCGCGTATGTTCATGCCATCGGCGACGACGGAGTGGTCGAGCTTGGCCTTCCACAGATCCGCGTCGGTGAAGTCCACCTGGGTGGGGTCCGTGAGGTCGAGCGTCGGGTTGTCGGCGCCGAGATAGGTGAAGGTCTGGCCCGGCTCGCCGGTCAGAAGCACCCAGTTCGGGTCAGCCGAGAAATTGACGGCCGTGGAGCTATGGTCAAAGTCGATATGGGCATCGGGGCCGGTATACTTGTAAAGATGCCCGGAACTGCCCAGCGCCGATACATAGACGATATCGCCGGTCTTGACGTCGATGGCGCCGGTGTAGCCGTCCGTCTTGACGTCGTAATCGAGGCCGACGGTGGTGCCGTAGGCAACCGACACGACCCCGCCATCGGTCAGCAGCCGGTCGGTATCCGGCTTCTGGCCATCGTCGAACAGGTCGCTCAGCGCATGCAGGCCGCCGTCGCTGGAGGTGATGGCACCGGTCGCGATCCGGGTGTTGGAGCTAATCGTCGTATCGTCCCGGGCAGCGACGCGAAGATCGCCGCCTGCGCCGACCGCCTTGGAGGTCGTTCCGCCGTCGATGGTCGCCGAGGCCAGCCGGCTGACCTGGTTGCTCGCCAGCACGCCACCGATAGACTTGGCGCCGCTGGACAGCACGCCGCCTTCGGCCACGTTGCGGGAAACGTTGCTGATGGTGGAATTGACCACACCCTTCGAGACCGCCATCACCATCAGCGCGCCGGCCGCCGCCACGACCGAATCCGAAATGGTCGCGCTTACCTTGACCGGCTGCTCGTCGGTCCAGAACTGGGTGCCGAGAATGGTATCGAGCGTCGCCCGGGCGATATCGGCCGCCGTCGTACCGATGTTGAAGCCGATGACGTTAAGAGCTTCGAGGCCGGTAATGGCCTTGGAGGAGGCCATGCCGAGGCTGACCGGGCCGCGGCCGTCGATTTCCACATAGATCGTCGCATCGACGAAGCTGTTGTCCGTCGCGGTAACGGCGACATCGGCCGTGCCGGTCGTCGTCACCCTGCTGCCGTCGATGGTGGCGGTGGTCGAGCCGTTGACGACGTTGACGGCGAGAACCCCGGCGACGGCGTTCTTCACGACGGCCGGATCGGCGGCGGCATCCATGCCGACCGGCGCGGTCGAGGAGTAGGCGAGCAGGTTGGTTTCGTTCGTGGCCGCGACCGTAACCGTGCCGGCACTGGTCACGTCGGATTGCGTGATCGATGCGGCGGTGGCCTTGTCGACCATGTTGATGACGCTGACGCGCGCCACCTGGGTGGAGGGCGCCGTGTCGTCCGGATTGAGCCGCGGCTGGAACGGAGTCGCGATGGCGATGAAGGTCGAATAGTCGCCCGCCAGCACGGTAACGCCGCCGGCAGCCGCGTCGATCACGCTCTGGTCGATGGCAGCGCTGGTTTCGCCGGTGACCCGATTTTCGGAATCGAGGCTGGTGGCGCTGTAGGTCGTGGCACTGCCCGCAGTCACCGCGAGGCCGCCGGCATCGGCGGTCACGCCGCGGAGCAGCGCCGTGGTCTTGTCGGCGGCGACATTGGTCGTGGCGCCGAGCGCGTTGGAGACAATGGCATTGCGCACCTGGCCGGTGCTGCTGGCCCCAAGCGCGACGTCGCCCTGCGCATTGATCGCGGTCGGCTGCGCGGAGACGGCTCCGGTTGCCTGCCCCACGACGACGCTGGTGGCGCGGTCGATATCGGCATCGGAACTGATGGCCGAAAAGACGACGATGCCCTCCGTGCCGGGAATCAGCACGTCTTTTTCCGTCTGCAACATCACCGCGACGCGGCTGTCGTCGGCAGCCGAGACCTGCACCTCGCTGGTGCCGTCGCCGGCGATGCCGCCGGTCTGCACGATGCGCGAAGCGGCGGCGTCAATCGATACCGCCGTGGTATTGGTGACGTTGACGGCGGAGGCGACCTGCGCGTCGGTGAACCCGTCGATGACGTTCTCCGCCATCGTTTTCAGGTCCTGCATGGCGATCTCGCCGCGCGCCAGGGCATTGCTGAAGGCCTGCGACCCGGTGTCGAACAAGCCGTCGACGCTATCCGCCTTGATCCGGCCGATGAGATCGGCGGGCAGATCGGTGAGCGCCAGCACGTTGTCGGGAACCGTGACTTCCGTGAGCCCCAGAAGATTGGGGATCGGCACCTCGGAAATCGCCAGGTCGACATCGACGGCGGTATTGGCGGCGATGTTGACGGCGGCTCCTTCGACCCTGGCGTTGCCCGCGAGGGTGACGGTCGATGCGTTCGTCATCCCGACAGCGATGCTGCGCAGGCCGGTCGAGGCCTTGCCATGCATCTTGACCGTATTCGACACCTGCGACGAGATCGCCACGGCCCCGGCGGTCGCCTTCAGCGAACCGTTGATGATGACGGTCGCCGACGTGGCCGACGTGGCATCGATCGTCGCGCCTGCGGTCGAGGCATCGAGCGAACTGCGTGTCCAGTCGACAGCCTGGATGTCGATCGACTGCGCGGTGATGACCGCGCTCGGACCGATGTTGATCGATTCCGCGCTCAGGCCGAGATGGCCCGAGAGGGTGAGCGTGGCGTCGACGTCGATCGCGTCGCCCGCGTCCACCATCAGCGAGAAGTTGGCCGGGTTGGGGAGCGAGGCAATCGTGGTGGTTCCGGCCTGGTCGCCGAGATAAAGCCAGACCTTGCCAGCAGCCGCCGTATCGTAATTGACGCCGCCGATGATCACGCGCAGCGAATTCGCGCCATTGGCCTGGAGGGTGACATCCTTGCTGGCCGCCGCGTTGACCTCGACCGAGCGGTCCTCGACGGTGACGCCTCCGCCGACGGCAAACGGCTCCATGTTCTCGAAGGAAAGCGTCGAGCCGTTGTTGAGCCCCACCGAGCCCGACCCGTTGGCGCCCAGCACCGCGCTGTTGGCCACTGCGGCAACGCCGCTGTAGGTAATCGTGTCCCGGCCGCCGAAGCCGCCATCGATCACGCCGGAAAGCTTGCCTGCAGCGGCAAGCGTAAACGTGTCGTTATTTCCGTCCCCGCCCCTAAGGTTTTCGGTGTTTGAGAAATTCACATCGACACGGCTGCCATCGATGCTGCCGGAATTGGTGCCGTTAACATTCCACGAAACATTCGACGAGCTATCGAAGACTATGCTGTCGTCGCCGCCGCCGCCATTGAACGAAATCACCTTCGGCAACGTATGGGCGCCAAAGGAATCCTCGTCGATCTTCAGCGTATCGTTGCCGGCGCCGCCGGTGATCGAAATGCTGTTGATCGTGCTGAGGTCGCCGAAGGCGAGCACCTTGCCGCCGTTCGTCTGGTCGATGATCTGTACGGTCTGGATAGCCGAGGTGCCACTCTCGGTCGCTTGCACTTCCTCGAACAGCCGGACGAGGATTTCATGGTCGACGGAGGGGCCGTCGGTTGCCAGGTTGACGTTGAGATCGGCGTTGAGCAGCAGGCGCGGCTCAAGCGGGTCGAAGACCAGCCTCACGCGGTCGGCCAGTTCGCGCTGCGCGCGCGATCCCATCGCCAGCTTGGCCAGCTTGGCCTTCAGGATTTCCGAAAGCTTCGCCCGCCGATGTGAGATCGGCCTACCGGCAATGCCTTCCGACTTGAACGGAAACGCCATTTTGGCTCACCCCCGCCCGCGCCAGTTCTCCCAACAAGATCTGGCCGGACGCCCCATGTCCCTGCCTATTTTCCAAGCCCTAACGGAAAAAGGGCGCAGTCGCCGCGCCCTTTTTCAAATCATGCGTCCGCAGGTTCCGGCGCCGTATCCAGTTCGGGCGTTTCATCCTTCGCCCCCACCGAACCGGCGCCCATGCGCTCTGCCGTACTTGATAGATGTCGCATCGATTGCAGATGCAGATAGATCAGTTCGAGGTCGTCGGCCTGCGCGAGCTCGGCCAACTGGTCGCCCGACAGTGCCTTCAACCGATCGCGGTTGACCGCGAGGAAGCCCGACAGCATCAGCAGCTTGCCGTCGCGCAGGGTGAAGCGGGCCTGCATCGATTCAAACAGGCCGAGGTCGTTCAGGCGCTTGGTCAGCGCCTGCGTGCGCTGGAACTGCACCTGATAGGCCTGGAGGAAGCCCAGCACGTTCTGCAGATACAACGTGCGCTCGCCGTCGCCGTCAAACAGGCGCTCGCCACGCCCCTTGCGGTTGCAGCCCTCGAACTCCTCATCGACGCAAAGCGTGAAGTTCGCGCCATCGTCGGTGCTGGAGAAAACGAAGGGATAGCGGCGCAAGAACGCCGGGACATAGCGCCCGGCCCACGAGCCGTCCTCGTTGACGTAGAGGTTCTCGCCGTCGCGCACGCCCAGGAGGACCACCGGGATGATGTTGTCGCCCTCGCCGGCGAAGACCACCGCATATTCGGCAGCCGCGTTGGAGAACTCGGCCGCCATCAGCGGCACCGAATTGACCTCCCGGGCGAAGGAAAAATTGTTGCCGGTCTTGACCGACAGGTCGCCGTGGCTCTGGCGCGACACCGGCATCGCACGTTCATATATCAGAAGTTGCTTTGCCATTTTCCCCCCACCACAGGATAAAAAGCCGTCGGCGCTTCGCCCGGCCCTTACCTGCACTTAAATTTAGATGGCTCTCCATTAGGAAAGTAGAAGATCATTCGCCTGAGTGCAACTGCTTATTGAACCGGTGTTCAGCGGAATCAACCGATCGGCGTGGTCGCCGAACTTTTCGATATAAGCCGTATTCAGCCCCAGGCACTGGGTCGAGGCGCAGCGATCGCGGTACGGGCACTGGAAAAAACCGTTCCTGGCGAACTCGTCCCAGAAGGCCGGATCGATGTAAAGCTGCGGCTGATCGTTGACAAGAAGGGCGGAATCTTCGCCCAGAAGGCACTCGGGAAAGTTCTTGATTTCCACCGAACGGCCGAGGGCCTGAGCCTTGTGCGAAGCTTCCTTCAGATAGGGCAGGACGTCCAAGTGGTTGGCGACAAGCCCTTTTTCGTCGGTTTCGGCCATCGGGAAATAAAGCCAGAACTCCATCTGCGTCAGCCGCTTCAGGTGCGCCAGCCTGTCGACCACCGCCGGCAGCAGCCGATAGCTTTCTTCGGTCACCACCGTGTTGGTGATGGTGGCGACGCCGGGGTACTCGTCGAGGATCTCAAGCCCGCGCAAGGTCTTGTCGAACGAGCCCCTGACCGTGGTTATCGCGTCGTGGGTTGCGGCATCGCAGCCGGCGACGCTCACGAAAAATTCATCGACGCCCGCCTCGACCAGGCTGCGGCTATAGGCGGGACGGCCGAGATGCATGCCGTGCGTCTGGATGCGCACATGCTCGAAACCGGCCTCCCGCGCCTGGCGCGCCAGGTCCGGCAGGTCGCGGCGCAGCGTGATCTCCGATCCGGTGAGGATCAGGCCGCTCCACTGCCGGGTGCGCCGGTTATGGTCCAGAAGGTTATGGAAGCTCTCGTCGCTTTCGGGGGCAAGGCGGTCCATCGTCCCCTCGATCATGCAGTGAACGCATTTGAGGTTGCAGCGGAACTCCATCGTCAGCGAGACGTATCTGGTATGGTCGTAGATCGCCATGGCGCGCCCGTCGGAAATCTACACGACGCCGTAATAGGCGCTCTTCAGGATTTCCAGCCTTCCGTCGACCATACGGTAATCGATGCCGACATCATAGAGCATATGGTCGAGCCGATCCCGGTGGGCGACAAGAAAATCCCGAATGGCGGCAGGATACCCCAGCCTTTCCACGAACCAGATCAACGGGTCGATGGGCAGGCGGGAGAAATAGACGCCGTCATTATACTTCTTGTTGGCGACGACGATGATGCCGCAGTGATCGGCGAGTTCCGGCCACAGGATGGACGAGATGTCGAGCCCTTCGAGATCGACATGCGCCGAGGCCGCGACCTTGCCGACGATGTCTTCCCAGTTCTCCTTGGCGTCGAAGAAATAATAGAGATTGTCGAAGCGCAGGCCCGACCGGGTGAGTTGGTAGGAAAGCCCCGACGAGACGTGACCGCTCGGATTGCCGAGATAGACGCTGATCTCCTCGATCTCGCGCTCGCCCCGGCCGAGTTCCGCATCGAGGTCGATCGAGAACATGAAATAGGGCCGCTTCGGCGACAGCGTTAGCGCCGAGGGCGCATAGGGCGCCAGCGCGCCCAGCACTCGCTCGATCGACACCTGGCGCTCCAGGCGCTCGTAGTCGTAGAAATACAGCTCCCAGCTATAGGCATCGCCCTTCTGCTTGACACCCCAGACGGTCTTGAGCGGGCCGATCCCGTCACGCACCGCGCGAACCATCTCGCCCAGCCGGGGCGGAGCCCCAAGCGCCTCGAAGGATTGCCACAGCAGCGTCGAGGAGCGCAGCTTGCCCGCCGTCGGGGCCAGCGGCTTGTAGGACCACAGGCAGTAGTCGAACTGCATGTCGCCGGATTGCGCCCAGTCGAGCAGATCAGCCACGGCCAGCCCCCCGTCTCGCAGCCGCGCCGAAATAAAGCGTGGCGAAATCCCGGCCGTCGCCTCCCATGCCGCCGGACAAATGGCCGAGCGGCTCGCCCCCGATCCGCGACAGCAGGTCGTCGAGCCCGGACGGCGCGATGGCGTAGGTGTCGGCCATCCGCCTGACCGCGCCCTCGACCGCAGCGACCCGCAGGCCGGCTGAATAGAAATTGATGTCGAAGGAACGCCGGGGCGAGCCCTCCTCCTCCACCTCCATGAAGAAGATGCGCTCGTCCGGGCAGCGATGGCGAGCCGCCTCGATCATCGCCAGCGCGGCATCGACCGAGGCGAAAGCGCCCTCGGCAGGCCGCATGGCCTCGAGCCGGCGCTGGATGGCCTCCACGCCGCGCGCCTCGGCCGGCCAGACATAGCGCGACACCCGCGCCGAGCCGGGATCGTCGGGCCGCCATTTGACCGCAAGGTGAACCAGTTCGTTTGCCGGCTTCGCGCCCTTGGCCAGGCCACGCCGGACGCGCCCGGAAAACTCGGCATAGATCTTGTAAAGGCCGGCCTTGCCCCCCTCGTAGCCGAAATGCACGATCTCGGCTTCGTGCAGATGCCGGCATAAAAGGTCGAGCATCGCCTCCGGCATGGCAAGCTCGCGGGCAATCCGCCGGAGCCCGGCATCGGGCTGGCCCCCGAGCGAATCCTTGTGGACGATGGCGAGAAAGCGGTCCTCGTTGACGGCGCCGGCGCCGAGCTTGACCGAGCGCTCGAGGCCGAAGGGACAGTCCAGCGCCTCGATCAGCGAGAGCATGCGCTGCCCCTGCGTCTTGATCGGCGTCCGTTTCGGATCGCCGGCGGCCGCGAACAGGTCGAGGCGCTGCCGGATCGCCGCCGCCGCCTCGTCGGCCAGCCTTTGCGGCGGGGCACGGCCGTCCATGACGATGTCGGCGCCCGGCCGCACGCGCTCGCGCTGGAGGGGATAGGTGTCGGCGATGAAGCCGGTATATTGCGCCATGTAGAATTCCAGCCATTCCACGAAGGCCGGCGCCTGCCCCGCCTTTCGCGCCTTGGCCGCCGCCTCGCCGAGCTTGCGGGCAAGGGCGATATCGGCCGGCGTATCGACCCAGATCAGCGTGTCGATCAGTTCCCCCGTGGCCCGATGCGCCCGCCCGAGCAGCGTGTCGAACAGGACGCATTTCGGGCGCGGCGTCGCCTCCGCCAGGCGGATCAGTTCCCTGACCAGCGGCTCCAGCATGATCTCGTCATAGTTCGAGCCACGCCCGATCCAGTCGCGGACCTTTTCGGCCGACGACGCGGTCATCGTCTCGTAGTCGTCATAATGCAGCGCCGGCACGCCGAGCCGCTGCTGCAAGGCCTTTGTCAGCGAGGTCTTGCCGCTGCCAGGATGGCCCGATATCGCGACGATGGGCGCCCGCTTCATGACGGCCTCTTTCTCGCGGTGACGAGCGCGAACGGCATCTCGATCCCGACCGTCTGGACGGTGACATCGACGAAACCGAGTGTGTCGAGTTCGGCCGCATAGAAGCCCGGCTTGCGGAAGAACGGCAGGAAGACGAGGTTGGCGACCATCGAATAGGGCAGCCGCGCGCCCCTCATTTCGATCGGCATGCGCTCGAAGATCAACAGGCGCCCGCCCGGCTCCAGCGCGGCGGCGGCCTTGTCCAGGAACGCCGTGGCTTCCTCGTCGGGCCAGTCGTGCAGCACCGACTTGAAACTGACGACGTCATGGCCGGCCGGCAGCGGGTCGCGCCTGAGGTCACCCCCGCGGAAGGCGATACGCGCCGCCTGCGGGAACCCGGCCACATGGTGGCGGCCGAGTTCGCAAACGACAGGCAGGTCGAAGACCGTTGCAGTCATCGAGGGATAGCGTTCGCAGATCTGGCGAACGAACTCGCCGCTGTTGCCGCCGACGTCCATGATGGCCCTGGCGCCGGCAAGGTCGAGCCGGTCGAGACAGGCCGGGGCCTCGTAGCGGGTAAGCGTCGAGGTGTAGTTCACCCACTCGGCCGTTGCGGCGAGGTTGTCCGGCGTCACCTCCATGCAGCGGTCGTAGCGGAACAGTTCGAACACCCTGGCCTCCGCCATGAAGCGGGGAATGTCGCACAGAAGTTCAGCAAAGAGGCCGTGCACATCCGGCGCCACCAGGTTGGCGAACCAAAGCTTCGCCTCCAGGAGGTCGCGATACGCCAGGGCCGCTCGGAAATCCGGCGTCAGGCGAAGCGGGTCCTCGCCGCGAAGGACACCGTTGCCCGCCAGCACCTGCAGGAAGAGGGCGAAGGCGGCTTGCGGCATGCCGGCAAGCCGATGAAGCTCTTCCCTGGCCACCGGCTCGCCGCCGGCCAGCCGGTCGACCAGCCCGGACGCGAAGGCGAGCGCCAGCGCCCGTGCCTCGATCTCGGTCTCCAGAAACCGGTCGACCTGCCGAATCGGATCGGGTTTGATCATGCCCGGACCCCGAATCTGCTTGCGCCGACGGGCAACGGATTGAACTCCTCCTTGCGGACGCTCGGTATTTTCATCCGATCAGCAGCCATTGTTGCAGATTCGACACGGTATCGGGCGACCGTATACTAATCGGCTCCTGTAGGGGGCCGATTTTTTGACACGATTCTGAATCGCGTGTTAATTCGAATACAGTTGGGCGAGGGGAAACATCATGGTTCGCAATCGGTACGCCGCTTCGGTCGCGGTTGCGGCCTTCCTTTCCGCCATGCCGCTGGCACAGGCAGCCGACCAGGTCGTCGCGCCGCCGCAGGAGGTTTCGGGGCCGTCCTGGACCGGCTTCTATCTCGGCGTCCACGGCGGTGCCGCCTTCGGCAACATGGGCTATGACCAGTTGGCGACGCCGGGCTTTCCGGGCGACACGATCAGCTACCGCATCGGCTCCGAGGACTTTGTCTACGGCGTCCATGGCGGCTTCGACTACCAGTTCAACAATCGCTGGGTCGCCGGCTTCGAACTCGATTACACGCAGATCAGCGCCGACTATTCGCCGAACGTCGCCGGCGGCCTCGGCACGCTCGTCAAGGCCAACTCGCTCTATTCGATCAGCGGCCGCGCCGGCTACCTGCTGACGCCGCAGACGCTGATCTATGGCCGGCTGGGCTATGCCGGCATCAAGCTGGAAGCCGAGGAAGGTTTCGCCGGCACCGCCAGCAAGACCGTCGGCACCGCCCAGTTCGGTGTTGGCGCCGAAACCTTCCTGTGGGGTAACCTCACCGGGCGGATCGAGGCGAACTACTACCACGCGTTCAACAAGTTCACCCTCGAAGACGATGGCGAGGTCTTCAAGCCGCGCTATCTGCTGGTGACGGCGGGCCTTGCCTATCGCTTCAACGCCGACCGGGGCTCCTCCTACCCTGTGGAAGCCGCGCCCGACCTCAACTGGGGCGGCTTCTATGCCGGCATCAGCGGCGCCTACAATGCCGGCCTCATGAGCCGCGAAATCGACGTCGCCGGCGCGACCATCGGGCCGTTCAGCGCATCCGCCTTCGGCGGTGGCGTCTTTGCCGGCTACAATTTCCTGTTCGGATCGTCCTACCTGCTCGGCGTGGAGGCCGGCGGGGAATATCTCTCCGCCCGTTTCAACGATCCGGAGCAGAATTCGCTCGACCCGAGCGCGCCGACCCTGTTCGGCACCATCAAGGGAACGTTGTCGGTCTCTGCCCGCGCCGGCTATTTCGCGACGCCCTCGACGCTCGTCTATGCCAAGGGCGGCTTTGCCGGCCTGTGGACCGAGGCCAACGGGGAATTCTTCGGGCTGGGTGGCGGCGGCCGCAAGATGCTGTCGGCCTATCAGGTCGGCGCCGGCATCGAATCGGCGCTCACCGACAAGTGGAGCCTGCGGGTCGAAGGCCTCTACACCAAGGCGTTCAACGGCCTGAAGACCGAGAACAGCCAGCTCGAGCAGGTCGAACTGAAGCCGTCGCTGCTGACCGGCCGGATCGGCCTCGCCTATCATTTCTAGGGGCGGGGCAGCCCTCGGAAACGCGTGCTCGTCGTTCGGGGTCGTAGCGCACGGCCGGGGTCATTGACGGCGCGCATGTCCCGGTCCCGAAGCCGGACACTTTCGGAAGGGCTGCTTTAGAAACCGCGAAAACGGCTTCCGGTCCAATCCCGTTTGAATTACTGTCCGCACGGGCGCGCCGCCGTGAGACTGCCGGCGCCCGCCTCGGGCAAGACGGTATCGACACAAGCAGTCCATGCGACGAACGCGGCTTGCAGCCGCGATTTTCTGGCAGCGACAACAGGGCGGGAACATAATGGCCAAGGCAGCAGCAGCGGCGAAATCCGAAGAGTCCGGCAACGGCGGCGACAAGGCGCCCAAGGGCGTCCAGTGGCTTGAGGACCAGATGGCCACCCACTTCGCCAATGTCGTCAACGTCCAGGGCACGAGGGAACAGGTCGACCTGTTCTTCGGCACCAACCGCACCTGGAACGTCGAGGACGGCGGCTCCGTCTCGGTCGAACTGTCCAACCGGATCATCCTGACGCCGCTGGCGGCGAAGCGGCTGTGGACGGTGCTGGGCGGCGTGCTGCGCGAGCACGAATCCCGCTACGGGGCACTCCACGTCGAATAGCGGCCGAAACCGATGGCCAAGGTCACGCAAAGCGACGATGCGGAGCCGGCGCATGATGCCGTGTCCGCCAGTTCGCTGACGCTGCTTGCGCCGGCGCTGTGGAAGCGCCTTTCGGAAGCACGGACATCCGAGGACCTGGCCACCGCCTGGCTTGCCCTGCAATGCAGCATGATCCCCGGCGCCTCGCAGGGGATCGTGCGCGTAGAGGCGCAGGGCGGCGGCCTGCGCCTGCTGTCGGCTTGGCCCGAAGTCGGCGACGAGCCGGCGGACCTGCGCACCACTTCGGAACTGGCCCTGTCCGAGCACCGCGCCGTGGCGCGCGGGGCCACGGCCGATTCCGCCGCCAGGCCCTCGGTGGCGTTCCCGATCCCGCTCGAGGACACCGTCATCGCCGTGGTGGCGGTCGCGATCGACATCCCCAATCGGGCCGAAGCCAAGGACGCGATGCGGGCGGCGATCCGCCAGATCCAGTGGGGCTCGGCCTGGCTTCGCGATCATCTGCGCGGCCAGAGGGCCGTGACCAGCGTGCGCCAGCTCGACCGTTCGCGCGCCACGCTCGACCTCATCGCCTCCATCCTCGACCACCAGCGCTTCGCCCCGGCGGCCATGGCGGCAGCCACCGAACTCGCGATCCGCTTCGACTGCGCCCGAGTGAGCATCGGCTTCATTCGCCGTGGGGCGGCCCGCGTCGTCGCCATCTCCCATACCGCGCAGTTCGGCCGCCAGATGGGCCTGGTGCGCGCCATCGGGGCGGCCATGGACGAGGCGATCGACCAGCGTTGCTCGATCCTCTATCCGATCGGCGCGGACGAACCCATCGCCACCCACGCCCACAGCGAGGTCTCCCGGCTGCAACAGGACGGCCAGGTGCTGACCGTGCCGATCTTCGTGGTCGACGCCTTCATCGGCGCCATCACCTTCGAGCGCCGGCGCGACCATGCCTTCGAGCCGGAGAGCCTGCAGATCCTCGACATGATCGCGACCGCCATCGGCCCCATTCTCAACGAGAAGCGGCTGAACGACCGTTGGCTGATCACCAAGACCGGTGAATCGCTGTGGCAGCAGGTCAAGCGGCTGCTCGGGCCGGGCCATACCGGCCGCAAGCTCGCCGCGGTCGGCCTCATGGCCGCGCTCGCCTTCGCCTATTTCGCCACCGACACTTACCGGGTCAACGCCGACGCCCAGATCGAAGGTTCGGTCCGCCGCGCCGTCATCTCCTCCTATGACGGCTTCATCCAGGAGGCGACCGCGCGGGCGGGCGACGTCGTCAAGGCCGGCGACGAGCTGGCGACGCTCGAAGACCGCGAACTGGCGCTGGAACGGCTGCGCTGGGCGACCCAGCGGCAGCAATACAGTTTCGAATACGACAAGGCGCTGGCGACGCGCCAACCGGCCGCCATCAACATCGTCAAGAGCCAGATCGAGCAGGCCGACGCGCAGCTCAAGCTGATCGACGAGCAGATCGCGCGTACGCGCATCGTGGCGCCGTTCGACGGCCTGATCGTCTCCGGCGACCTCAGCCAGCGCATCGGCGGCTCCGTCAGCCGTGGCGAACTGCTCTACGAGATCGCGCCGCTGACCGACTACCGCGTCGTCATGCAAGTGGACGAGCGCCAGATCGCCGATGTCAACGAGGGCCAGAAGGGGGAGGTCATCTTCGCCTCGCTGCCGGACGAGCGTTTCGACCTCACCATCGGCAAGATCACGCCGGTGGCGCAGGCCAGGGACGGCAAGAACCTGTTCCAGGTCGAGGGCAGCCTGACGCAGGCCTCGCCGCGGCTGCGGCCGGGCATGATCGGCATCGCCAAGATCGCCATCGACCGGCGGCGGCTGGTGTCGATCTGGATGCGGCCGGTGCTGGAATGGTGGCGCCTGGCAAGCTGGCGCTGGATGTCGTGACGTGGCCAAGTCGCTGTTCAGCCCCTCCTGGTACCGCGTCTCGGAGCTGAAGTTCAGGCTGCGCCGCCACGCCCAGATTCACCGACAGAGCTTTCGCGGCGAAATCTGGTACGTGCTGCAGGACCACCAGACCGGGCGTTTCCACCGCCTGTCGAGTTCGGCTAACCTGATGATCTCTTTGATGGACGGCAGGCGCACCCTGCACGAGATCTGGGACCTGGTCGGACGACGCGCCGGCGACGACCCGCCGACGCAGGAGGAGGTTATCAACCTGCTCGCCGAACTGCATTCCTCCGATCTCCTTCAGGGCGAACTGCCGCCGGATTTCCAGGAGCTCAGCGAGCGCTCGACCAAGCACGCGCGCAGCGAGATCGTGAACAAGCTGCGCAACCCAATCGCGCTGCGCATGCCGCTGTTCGACCCGGATCGCTGGCTGAACCTCACCATGCCGCTGGTGCGGCCGCTTTTCACCGTCTACGGCTTGCTCGCCTGGCTGGCGCTGGTCGGCACCGGCATCGTCCTGGGGGTGATGCATTGGCCGGAACTCGCCGCCGACGCCTCGGACCGGCTGCTCAGCACCGGCAACGTCGCCCTGATCCTCGCCATCTATCCGCTGATCAAGCTGCTGCACGAGGCCGGCCACGCCTATGCCACCAAGGCGTGGGGCGGAGCCGTGCACGAGGTCGGCGTCATGCTGCTGGTGCTGATCCCCGCGCCTTACGTGGACGCGACCTCCTCGACCGCGTTTCGCGAGCGGGGGCGCCGCATGGTCGTCAGCAGCGCCGGCATCATGGTCGAGTTCGCGCTCGCCGCCGCCGCCATGATCTTCTGGGTCAACGCCGAGCCCGGCCTTGCCCGCGCCGCCGCCTTCAACGTGATGCTGATCGGCAGCATCTCGACGCTTTTGTTCAACGGCAATCCGCTGCTGCGTTTCGACGGCTACTATATCCTTGCCGACCTGATCGAGATTCCCAATCTCGGCACCCGCGCCAACCGCTATTTCTGGTATCTGGTACAGCGCTACTTCCTCGGCATCGCCGACATCGACAACCCGGCCTCCGCGCCGGGCGAGCGCAAGTGGCTGCTGGGCTACGCCATCCTCGCCTTCCTCTACCGCGTCCTGCTCAGCCTGATGATCGCGCTGCTGGTGGCGACGAAGCTGTTCTTCATCGGCGTCCTGCTCGCCATCGCCACCGTCTTCGCCACCCTGGCGATGCCGATATTCAAGGGCTTGAAATTCCTGGTCACCTCGCCGCGCCTGCAGGACCGGCGCGGCCGCGCCATGGCCTTGTCCGGCGGCGTGGCCGCCGCCCTGCTCCTTCTGGTGCTGGCGGTGCCGATGCCCTATGCGACGGTGGCGCAGGGGGTGGTGTGGATTCCCGACCGCGCCGAGGTGCGGGCCGACACGGCCGGCATCGTCACTGAGATTCTGAGCCCTCCCGATTCGATGGTTTCGCCCGGAACGCCTCTGCTGCGGCTGGAAGATCCCGGAATCACCGGCCGCGTCGCCCTGATCGAGGCGCAGCGCCACGAACTGCAACTGCGCTACGAAGCGATGCGGTTTTCCGACCGCGTCGAGGCCGATGTCATCCTCCAGCAGATCAAGAACGTCGACGGCGTCCTGGCTTCCGTCAAACAGCGGCGCGACGGGCTGGTGGTGACAGCGCACGACACGGGGCGCTTCATCCTGCCCAAGGTGGCCAACCTGCCCGGCCGCTTCCTCAACCAGGGCGATCTCGTCGGCTATGTCGTGTCCTCCGCCACGCCGCAATTGCGGGTGGTCGTGCCGCAAAGCGATGTCGACCTGGTGCGCGCCCGCACCGACGGCGTCGATGTGCGCTACGCGGGCGAGACCGGCGATACGGTGCCTGCCCGCATCAGCCGCGAGGTCCCGGCCGCCCAGTTCGACCTGCCGAGCCTGGCGCTTGCCGTCGAGGGCGGCGGCAGCGTCGCGGTACGCTCCGCCGACGACGGCAGCGGCAAGCCGCGCGCGCTGGAAGGGCTGTTCGTGTTCGACGTGTTTCCCGAGCGCGCGGCGCAGCACCTGCTTCTGGGCAGCCGCGTGTTCGTCCGCTTCGACCATGGCAGGGAGCCGCTGATCTGGCGCTGGATGCGCACCGTGCGCCAGACCTTCCTGAGCCACTTCAATGTCTGACGTCGTTCTCCCCAGGCCGCCGCTGCCCATCCTCTACGCGGAGCGCAAGGACGTCCGGCGTGCGCCGCTCGACGAATATGCCTCGCAGGTCGTGGCCTATGCCGTGGTCGCGGGAGCTGGGCGGCGCGCCCGCCGGCTTGCCGGTATCGTGCCCAAGGCGGACGCGTTCGAGGCCGAGATGCGGGCGCTGTCTGACGAAGCGCTGCGCCTTCGGGGGCGGCAGGTCTCCATCGCACTGCGGCGCAACCACGGCTTTCCCGAAGCGATCGTGGCCGAGTGCTTCGCCGTCATCCGCGAACTGTCGGCACGGCTGAGCGGCCGGCGCCACTATCCGGTGCAGATGATCGGCGCCTATGCGATGATCCGCGGCTATCTCGCCGAAATGGCGACCGGCGAGGGCAAGACGCTGACGGCGGCGCTCGCCGCCGGTACCGCAGCCCTTGCCGGCCTGCCGGTGCATGTCGTCACCGTCAACGACTACCTCGCCAGGCGCGACGCCGAACTGACGCAGCCGATCTACGACGCGCTCGGCCTGTCGGTCGGCGTGGTCGTGGGCGGGCAATCGATGCAGGAACGGCAGGCCGCCTACCGCGCCGACATCACCTATTGCACCAACAAGGAACTGGCGTTCGACTATCTGCGCGACCGCATCGTGCTCGGCCAGCGGGACGGAAACCTGCGGCTGAAGCTCGAAGGCCTGCAGGACGAAGCGCCGCGCGCGGCCAGGCTGCGCCTGCGCGGCCTGCATTTCGCCATCGTCGACGAAGCCGACAGCGTGCTGGTCGACGAAGCGCGCACGCCGCTGGTCATTTCCGGCGAGGCCAAGGGCGAGATTTCCGCCGAGGCCGCGCACGAGGCGCTCGAACTCGCCGCCTCGATGCGGGAAGGCGTCGACTACCTGCTTCTGGCCGAGCAGAAGCGCGTGGTGCTGACCGACGCCGGGCGCGACCGCACCGCAGACTTCGCCGAGGCCCACGGCAAGGAGTGGCGCGGCGTGATCGTGCGCGAGGAATTCGCCAGACAGGCCCTGTCGGCGCTGCATCTTTTCCATCGCGGCGAGGAATATCTGGTGCGCGACGGCAAGGTGCAGATCATCGACCAGCATACCGGCCGCCTGATGCCGGACCGCGCCTGGTCCGACGGGCTGCACCAGATGATCGAGGTCAAGGAAGGCTGCAAGCCTTCGGCGCGGCGCACCACCATCGCGCGCATGACCTACCAGCGGTTCTTCCGCCGCTACACGCATCTTTCCGGCATGACGGGTACGGCACGCCAGGTCGCGCGCGAGTTCTGGACCGTCTACCGCCTGCCGGTGGTGGCGATCCCGACGCATCGGCCGAGGCAGCGCAAGAACCTGATCGACCGGGTGCTGCCGACCGAGGAGGCGAAATGGCGGCTCGCCATCGAGCGCATCACCGAACTGCACGCGCGCGGCGTCCCGGTGCTGGTCGGCACCGGCTCGGTCGCCTGTTCGCTCGCCGCCAGCGAGCATCTTGCCGAGGCCGGGCTTCCCCACCTTGTCCTCAACGCCGCGCAGGACGGGGCCGAGGCAGCCATCGTTGCGCAGGCCGGCGAGATCGGCCGCATCACGGTCGCCACCAACATGGCCGGGCGCGGCACCGATATCCATCTCGCCGACGGCGTGGAAGAACTGGGCGGCCTGCATGTCATCATGATGGAGCGCCATGAGGCGCGCCGCATCGACGACCAGCTTGCCGGCCGCAGCGGCAGGCAGGGCCAACCGGGCTGCTTCCAAGCGATCCTCTCGCTCGACGACCCGCTGGTCGACTTCGCCGCCAGCCGGGCGCTCAGGACGCTGGCGCGGGCAACGGCGCCTGTACTCGGCGAATGGCCGTCGCGCTGGCTGCTGCGCCATGCGCAGCGCCGGGCCGAGCGCGTGCATGCCGGCATGCGCAAGGACCTGCTGAAGACCGATGAAAAGCAAAGCCGCACCCTCGCCTTCTCCGGCCGCCCAGAGTGAACCCATGAAGCCCGTCGCCTCGCTCGCCACCATCCTCCTTCTTGCCCCGGCCGTCGCCGGCGCCGAGCCGATGACCTTCGATTGCGTCGCCGAGCCGGCGCAGCGGGTCCAGATCGGCACGCCCGTCACCGGGCTGCTCGCTTCCGTCGAGGTCGGGCGCGGCGCCCGCGTCCAGCCCGGCGACGTGGTGGCACGCCTGGAATCGACGGTGGAGGAAGCCAATGTGGCGCTGGCCAAGGCACAGGCCGACGCCGACGAGGCGGTGCGCGCGCAGCAGACGCGGCTGTCGCTCGCCGAGGCGGACCTTGCCCGGTCGAAGAAACTGGCGACCTCCGGCTCGGTCTCCGTCTCCAAGGTCCAGGAGCTGGAGGCGACCGTCGAAATCGCCCGGCGCGACCTCGACACCGAGCAGCGCAAGACGCTCTTGGCCAAGATCGAGCTTCAGCGGCAGCAGGCGCTGCTCGACCGGCAGAGCATCCGCAGCCCGATCAAGGGCTTCGTCGCCGACCAGAGCCTGCGCGCCGGCGAGTTCGTCCGCCAGGACAGCCCGATCATGACCATCGTGCAGATCGACCCGCTCTTCGTCGAAACCTACGTGCCCGTCGCGCTGTGGGGCAAGATCACCGTCGGCTCCCAGGGCTCGGTCGTGCTCGACCAGCCCGACAAGCAAAGCCGAAAGGCGCGGGTGACGGTGGTGGACAAGATGTTCGACGCCGCCAGCGGCACCTTCGGGGTGCGGCTGGAGCTCCCCAATCCGGACGACCTGATCCCGGCCGGCCAGCGTTGCCAGGTCGAGTTCGACGTCCCGGCGGAGCCACCCGCCACCGTGCCGCTCCAGTAAAGCCTCGGC
Organism: Aquamicrobium soli; assembly: GCF_042646345.1. Lineage (NCBI taxonomy): Bacteria > Pseudomonadati > Pseudomonadota > Alphaproteobacteria > Hyphomicrobiales > Phyllobacteriaceae > Aquamicrobium > Aquamicrobium soli. The sequence goes on from NZ_JBHRTK010000010.1 coordinate 158,128, forward strand.
CCGGCAGATCACTCCGCGGCAGGCTGGACGACCACATTGTCGATCAGGCGGGTCTGGCCAAGCCATGCCGCCGCAAGCAGGCGGGCGGGCCGGTCCGCCAGCTCGAGCGGGGCAAGATCGGCTGCCGAGCGCAGTTCGACATATTCGACCTCGCGGAAGCCGGCGGCGAGGATCGAGCGGTTAGCCGCCTGCAGCAGGGACGCGGCCGGCGCGCCCGCCGACAGGCTTCTGGCCGCCTCGTCCAGGATCGCGACCAGCTTCGGGGCGATCGCCCGCTCGCCGGCCGAGAGCCGGACGTTGCGAGAGGAGAGCGCCAGTCCGTCCGCCTCGCGAACCGTAGGGCAGCCGACAATCTCGATCGGCAGGTCGAGGTCGCTCGCCATGCGCCGCACGACGTGAAGCTGCTGTAAATCCTTCTCGCCGAAGAAGGCGATGTCGGCGCCGGTCTGGAGGAACAGCTTCGCGACGACAGTGGCGACGCCGTCGAAATGCCCGGGCCGCTTTGCCCCGCAAAGCCCCTCGCTGACGCCCGTGACCGAAACGGTTGTGGCGAAGCCCGGCGGATAGATTTCCGACCCGTCCGGCACATAAAGCAGATGCGCGCCGAGCGGGGCGAGCTTGTCCGCATCTTCCTCTTCCGTGCGCGGATAGGCGGCAAGGTCGGCCGCACTGTTGAACTGCTTCGGGTTGACGAACAGGGTGACGATGACGCGGTCCGCCCGCGCCAGCGCGGCGCGCACCAGGCTCAGGTGCCCTTCATGCAGGGCCCCCATCGTCGGCACCACCGCGATGCGCGCCTTGTCCTTCCGCCAACCGGCGACAACCGATCGGAGGTCCGCCAGCGTACGAACGATCGGCACGCTCATGGCGAAGGCGCCTTCGCCGGCCCGGTGTAGACGTGTTCCATGCCGGGAAAACTCCGCTCACGGACTTCCTTCGCGTAGGCCGCCATGGCGGCATCGGCGGCCACGCCAAGTTCGGCGTAGCGCTTGACGAATTTGGGCTGGAACTGCGTGAACATGCCGAGCATGTCGTCGACGACGAGGATCTGCCCGTCGCAGTCGGCGGAAGCGCCGATGCCGATCGTCGGCACCGCCAGCTTCGTGGTTATCGCGCGGGCGAGCGGTTCGGCCACCTTCTCGATGACGACCGAAAAGGCGCCGGCCTCGGCCACCGCCTGCGCGTCGGCCAGGATGCGGGCGGCGGAATCGCCAAGACCCTGGACCTTGTAGCCGCCGAAGACGTTGACCGCCTGCGGGGTGAGGCCGACATGCGCCATCACTGGAATGCCGCGGGCGGTGAGAAAACGGATGGTGTCGGCGATCGCCTCGCCGCCCTCCAGCTTGACCGCCCCGCAGCCGGTCTCCGCCATCAGGCGGGCGGCGCTGCGAAACGCCTGTGCCGGGCCTTCCTCGTAGGAGCCGAACGGCATGTCCACCACCATCAGGGCATGCTCGATGCCGCGCCGCACCGCTTTGCCGTGCATGACCATCATGTCGAGGGTCACGCCAAGCGTGGAGTCCAGCCCGTGCAGGACCATGCCGACGCTGTCGCCGACGAGCACCACGTCGCAATGACGGTCGGCGATGCGCGCGACCGGCGTCGTGTAGGCCGTCAGGCAGACCAGCGGGGCCTGCCCCTTGCGTGCCACGATATCCGGCGGCGTCAACGCCTTGGCGACAGATGTTGCGCTCATCTTCCTTCCCCTACGTCATCTCGTAAGGGTTGCACAATTTGACGCAATTGCGAAGAAAATTGTGCACTGCGGAAGAAAGATTGCCCGCGTCAGCCCCGGAACCGGGCCAGGCCGGCTAGATCAGGGGCCGAGAACAGCCCCGTCGCCCATTCCGCCAGGTCGTTCGCCCGGCTGTCGCTCCATCCGCCATAGGCGCAATTGGCACGGAACTTGGCGGTTATCTCATCAAGGCCGAGCCGCTCGCGGACACCGCCGCGCAGATGCGGCTGATGCGCCTCGAAGGTGCGCCCGTCGTCCAAGGTGACGATGACGGTGCCGGTATAATTGCGCGGGTATTCGTCCTTCGGGTCGATCTCGTAGGAGACGCGCCCGGCCAGGTCGAGGATCGCCGGATCGACGATGCGGGCGTCGGTGAACTGGCCAAGGCCGGCGGCCTGGTCGACAAGCCCGACGGCGACGCCGAACGGAACGCTGAACTTCGCCGAATACGGCGTCGACGGCTTGCGCTTCTCGGCCAGCGGTTCCCAGAGGCGATGGACGGTTCCCTCACCGACCCTGCACAGCACGGAGGCGATGCGGTCGACCGGCAGGCCCTCGCGCGCCAGGCGGATCGCGCAATCGATGAAGGGCTGGACCATGGTCCCGCAGGCATAGGGCTTGAAGGCGATGCGGCCGCAATGCCAGTCCTCGCCGAGGTCGGCGGTGATGCGGGCCAGCTCCGGCTGGATCGTGTTGACGCCGAAGGCGAAGAAGAAGCCGTGCTCGCCCTCGAACACCGTGCGCGGCCCAAGAAAGCCCTCGCGTCCCATCAGGGCCGCGCGGATACCGCTCTGGGCGGCCCAGCCGGGATGCAGGCGCTTGGTCCAGGTGCCTTCGGAAAGATATTCGATGATGCCGGAAGCCATGCTGCCGGCCACGCCGAGCGCATCGGTCATCTGCCGCGCGCTCATGCGCAGCGTGACGGCGACGGCGGCGGCCGCGCCGAGCGTGCCAGCGACGGCGGTCGGGTGGAAGCCGGCGCGGTGCTGGGCGGTCGGCGCCACGATCGCCATGCGGCACATCAGTTCGGCGCCGGCGACAATGCCGCGCAGCACGTCCTCGCCGGAAGCGCCGAAGCGCTCCGCCGCCGCCAGTGCGGCCGGAATGACCACCGCGCTGGTGTGCATCGGCGAGCCTTCAAAAGTGTCGTCGTAGTCTTCGCCATGCGCGGCGGTGCCGTTGACCAGCGCCGCGCCGGCCATGTCGAACCCCCTAGCTTGCCCGAAGGCGGTGCAGGCGCCGGCGCCGTCCCAGCTATCGACCACTGCCTTCGTGTAGTCCTCGTTGCGCGCCGATACGGCAAGGCCCGCATGGTCGATCAGCGCGCAGGTCGCGGTCTGCCGGACCTCGGACGGAATGGCGCCGACTTCAAGCGCGGCTGCCCATCCGGCGAAGCGCTCGGCAACCGAAGAGCCCGGGGCGGGTATGTCGTGATGTGCCATTGAATTTCCATCCAGTTGACCAAGAGGAGCGCGGCGTGGCGGGCCGGGCCCATCACGCCGCGAGGATTTCGCGCGGTTGCGCTGCCTTCAGGCGGCAGCGACCTTGCGGTAGCGCCGCACTTCCGTCACCAGCGCCAGCACGATGATCAGGCCGGAGCAGATCAGCAGGCCCAGGCTCACCGGGTTCTGGAAGAACACGATGTGGTCGCCGTTGGTGATCAGCAGCGAACGCCGGTAGTTGGACTCGATCATGTAGCCGAGCACGACGCCGAGGATCAGCGGTAGCGCCGGGAACTTCAGCACCCGCATCACATAGCCGAGCACGCCGGTGGCGAGCACGATGCCGAGGTCGAACAGGCTGTGGTTGATCGAATAGATGCCCGAAAGCACCAGCACGAAGATCGCGGCGGTGAGGTAGGGTTTTGGCCGGTTCACCAACCAGATGCAGGGCGCGAGGATGACGACGCCGAACGCAAACATCAGGATGTTGGCCAGGAACAGCCCGCCATAGAGGCCGTAGACCAGGTTGGGGTTGCTCGTCAGCAGCAGCGGGCCGGGCTGGATGCCGTGGATCAGGAACCCGCCGAGCAGGATCGCCATCGAGTTCGATCCGGGAATGCCGAAGCTAAGGGTCGGCACCAGCGCGCTCGCCGTCACGGCGTTGTTGGCCGCTTCCGGCGCGATGACCCCTTCTTCGGAGCCCTTGCCGAACTGTTCGGGCGTCTTCGACCAGCGCTTGGCCTCGTTATAGGCGAGGAACGCCGCCACCGTGCCGCCCGCGCCCGGTATCGGTCCTTCGGCGATGCCGAGCCCGGTGCCGATGGCCTGTGCGCGCCGCAACTGCCACAGCTTTTTCAGGCTGGGCAGCTTGAGCCTGGTGCCTTTGCCGACCGAACCGTCCATCGCCGGATCGTCGCGCTCCGTCACCTTGCTCATCAACTCCGCCACGGCGAACACGCCGAGCATGATGAAGATGAAGTGGATGCCTTCGAGCAGGTCGGGATTACCGAACGTGAAGCGCGCGACGCCGGAGAGCGGATCGGTGCCGATGGTTGCCAGCATCAGGCCGGCGACGCCGGCGATAAGCCCTTTTACCAGCGACCCTTCCGACAGCGAGGCGATGATGCTGAGGCCGAGGATGCCGAGCGCGAAATAGGCCGGCGGGGTGAACATCAAGGCCAGGCTGGCAAGCGGCTTCGTCAGCAGGACCAGGAAGATGAGGCCGACCAGGCCGCCGATGGTGCCGCCGACCAGCGACAGGCCGAGCGCCTCGCCGCCACGGCCCTGCTGGTGCATGGTGTAGCCGTCGATGACGGTCGCCGCCGCCGAATTGGTCCCGGGCGTGCGGATGAGGATGGCGGGAATCGAGCCGCCATATTCCGCACCGATATAGGTAGCGCCGAGCAGCACGATCGCCGACAGCGGCGTCATGTCGAAGGTGAACGGCAGCAGCAGCGCCATGGCGATGGACGGAGAGATTCCGGGCAGCGCGCCGCCGAGAATGCCCCACATGACGCCGCTGGCCGCCGCAACGAGCACCGGCAGCGACGTGAGGGCCGCCAACGCGTAATTCAGGCCTTCCATGGATGTGTCCGATCGTGATCCAGAGTTGTCATGTTGGCGACCGCCGGGCCTAGCCGAGAAGCGTGGGCCACAGGCCGGCGGGCAAGGGCACCTGCAGGACCCTGACGAAGATGATGTAGAAGGCAGCGCCGCCGAGGACGGCGAAGACCAGCGTGCGCCACGACGGCTTCAGTCCGCAATAGGTCGACACGACCAGCAGCAGCAAGGCCGCCGAAACGGCGTAGCCGAGGTGGGGGAGCAGCGCGAGATACGCTGCCCCGATCGCGATCAGGCCGAACGCGCGGGCATGGCTTCTCCAACCGTGCGGGTTGTCGCCCCCGTCCGCTTCCACCGGCTTGGCCGCCACGCCTGCGCGCTTTTCCTTGCGCATATAGGCAAGGGTCTGGGCCGCGAGCGCGACGGAAAGCACGGCCAGCGATATGGCGAGCAGCTTGGGCAGCCCGTCGGCACCGACCTGCCCGCCAAGCCGGCTCTTCGGCAGTGCGTCCGCCCCGAACCAGTAGGCGACAGCGAGGGCAAACAGGACCCCCGATGAAACAAGCGTCGCTCTCATATCCGTTCTCCCGAGGAGGCCCCGATTACTCGACGATGTTGTATTCCTTGAAGAATACCTTCATCTCGTCGGCGAATTCCTTGGTCAGGGCGCTGGCGTCCTCATGGTTGAGATAGGCCTTCTGGACGCCTTCAGCCTCGTACCAGGCCTTGAATTCCGGATCCTCGAGCAGCTTGGAGATGCCCTCTTCCCAGGCGGCGATGACATTATCGGGAAGGCCCTTGGGACCGGCGATGCCGCGGAACTTGCGCACGACCAGGTCGATCCCCTGCTCCTTGGCGGTCTTGACGTCGGGGAACTGGGAAAGCCGCTCGTCGGTGTAGGTGGTGATGAGCCGCAGCGCGCCGGCATCCAACTGGCCGCGCAGTTCGGCGATCTCGCCGATGCCGGCCTGGGCCGTGCCGTTGAGCACGCTCAACATGACGTCGCCGCCGCCGTCATGGGTCAGGATGTTCATTTCGGTGCCGGTAACGGTCTTGAGCTTCTCCATCACCTGCCGGTCGAGCGAGCTCGGCGTGCTGACGGCGACGACCAGCGCGTTGGGCCGCGCCTTGGCGTCGTTCACCAGGTCGGTCAGCGACTGGTAGGGGCTGTCCTTGGCGACGAACACGACCTGCGGGTCGTAGAACATGTTCACGACCGAATCGAGATCCTCGTAGGTCGCCTCCGGCTTGCTGAGCAGCGAGGTGATGACGTAGCTCGGCGTCGTGCCATAGAAGGCGCTGCCGTCCTTCGGGCCGTTGGCCAGCGTCGCCATCGCCTTGGCGCCGCCGCCGCCGCGCACGTTCTCCACCACGAAGGTGGTGCCCATGATCGGCGACAGGTGCTTGGCAAGCTGGCGCAGGAACACGTCGGTGCCGCCGCCGGGGCTCGAATGGGTGATCAGCTTGACCGTCGATACCGGATAGTCCTCGGCGGCGGCCGGCGCCACCATGAGACCGATCGCCGGAATGGCCGCAAGAACGGCACCCAACCATTTATGCTTCATGTTCGTCTCCCATTGTCTCGATTTGTAAACTGAAAACTGACTTTTGTTGACAATTCTGAACGGTTCAACGGCATAAATCAAGCCGCCTATGCGAGATAAAGGCCGCCATTGACGTGAAAAGTCTGCCCGGTCACGAACCCGCCCGCCGGTCCGCAAAGCGTCATGATCACTTCCGCCACGTCGGCGGGCTTTCCCTCCTGTCCGACCAGCGGGCCTGCGCCCCCCGGCAGCGAAACCCCGTGCCCCGAAGTCTTGGACCGCTTGCCGCCGATGCGGCCCGGAGCGACGCAATTGGCGGTGATGCCCGACGGGGCGAATTCGACCGCGAGCGCCCGGGTAAACCCTTCCAGGCCGGCCTTCGCCGCCGCGACATGGGCGCGCCCGATCGCCCCGGTATGAGCGCTGACGCCGCCGATATTGATGATGCGCCCGTAATTGCGCCGGGCCATGTGCGGGATGGCGGCGCGGCTGCACAGGAACGCGCCTTCGAGGATGACGGACATGATCTCGCGCCAGTCGGCGAGACTCATCTCGGTGAGCGCCGCCTCGCGCCGGATGGCCGCGTTGTTCACCAGAATGTCGAGCCGCCCGAAACGGCCGGTCACGGCCTCGACCATCGCGGCAACGGCCTGCTCGTCGGTCACGTCGGCCAGATGCACCATCGCGGGAACGCCGAGCGCTTCGACCTCGCGCGCCGTCGCCTCGGCTTCGTCGCGCGACGAGCGGGCGTTGATGACGACGGCGGCCCCTGCCCTTGCAAAAGCCAGCGCGGTTGCCCGGCCGATGCGCCGCACACTGCCGGTCACCAGCGCCACCTGACCGTCCAGCGGACGGTCCCGGCCACCCTGCCCCGCGCCATTTCCGGCCGGCATTCCGTTATCCGTCATCCGCTCCCCTTTGGCCCTGCCGAAAATGGCGGGCCGCCATTCATCATCATAGCCGCTCATTAATGTATACAGAAGTGTGCAATAAGTGCAACCTCCTTCAATACGTTATCCGCGCTATGAAGAAGGCGCGCGCCCGGCCATGCGGTCGAGCATGGCCGCGACGCCGTCGAACAGACCGATGCGCTTGAACAGGCGAAAGATCTGCTGGCTGAACGCGTTGACGATAAACGAGCGCACGACGTGGAAGGCCGTCACCAGCCCGACGTTCAGATGCAGGATCTGCGCCGTCAGCGCCATTTCGGCCAGCCCGCCCGGAGACGCCGCCAGCGCCATGCTCGACAGGTCGAGACCGGTCGCCAGGTACAGAAGCACGGCATAGAGGAACAGCATCGACGTCATCAGCACGATGAACAGCACGGCCATGACGCTGACGCGCGGCAGCTTGACGAGGTTTTCGCGGTTGAAGCGGGCGCCGATGGCGATGCCGATCATGAACTGGCCAAGGGCGTAGAGCGCATACGGCACCCGCCCGTCGACAAGGCCACTGGCGGCGATGGCGCCGGCGCCGATCAGGCCCCCGATCATCCACGGATTGTTGACGCCGGTGAAGCGTATCAGGAAGACCGCCGCGCCGGTGCAGGCGAAGACGAACAGCAGTTCCGGCAGCGGCAGCAGCGAGCGCCCGGTGGCCTGCGGGATGCCGCCGTCGATGCCGAAATGCAGGAGCAGCGAAGGCAGGATACAGACCAGCAGCGCCACCCGGATGGTTTGCGTCATCGCCACAGGTTCACGCTGCGCGCCCTCCTTTTCGCCGGTGCGCGCCATTTCGGCGAGGCCTCCCGGCGTCAGCGAGAAGAAGGCGGTGGGGATATCGACGCGGCTGGCGCGGCTGAACGGCACGCACAGCAGCCCCGTCGCCAGGATCGACACCAGCGCGGTGAGCAGCATGACCGGGAACCAGATCACGATCATCTCGAATGCCGCCACCGTCAGGCTGAGCCCGATCGAGGTGCCGATCATCAACTGCCCCAGTTGCCGGCCGCGCCGGGGCGCGATGACCTGGACGCCGCGAATGGAACCGATGGCCGTCGGCACCATCGGCCCGAGCACCCAGGCGAGCGGCACCCCGCCCTTCGACGCCAGGAAGCCGCACAGCGCGGAGGCCAGAAGAACCACGGCGGCAGGAAAGTGTCTCATGGCTTTCTGTCCTGTCGAATTCAACGTCACGGGCAACCCTTCGGGGTCGATCAGGCCGCGATCCGCGCCAGTTCGGCGACGTCCTGCATCTGGTCGAGGCGGCCGATCGCATCGCCCAACCGGGCGGCCGCCTCGGCCCCGATAACGGGAACCGCGTTGGCTGTAAACTTGGCGTGCAGGGCGGCATCGCTCATCGGGTTGTCGGCGGTCCCCGACGCATGCTCGACCCGGTGCGTGAACCGCTCGCTGCCCGCCAGCCACACGGTGGCGCTCGCCTGGTCGCGGGCGAGCTCTTCTTGCGCCGTAACCTCGATCAGCGACGCCAGCGCCGGCACGTCCTGCCGCGCGGTGCCGGCATCGGAGAACTGGTCGACGCCCGCCGCGCGGTCGAGGAACGAAACGGCAGCCGTATAGGTCAGGCTGAACTTCGACTTCAGGCCGGAACGGGGATTGGCGACGCCGGTAATCGAGATGGCCCCCGGGTTGACCTGGAGCTCGATGCGGCGGACCGACGCCCCTTCGCCCGCCTGGTTGCCGAGCGCGATCATGGCGTCGATGGCCGGATGCAGCACGACGCCGCAGGCATAGGGCTTGTGGCCGTTGCGGACGATCTCCCAGCGGTTGCCGAGTTGGTCGAGGAGTGCGGCCTCGTCGGTCTCGGCGCTGTAGATCCGGCAAAAACCCCGCCTACCCTCGAGAATCTCGTCGGAGCCGTCATAGCCGTTCTCGGCAAGCAAGGCCGCGAGCAGGCCGTTCGAAGCGGCCTTGCCGGCGTGGAAGGACTTCGCCATCGTGCCCCGGTTCTGCTGCATGCCGGCCGCCTGCGTGGCGGCGAGCGCGATCGCATTGGTCGTGCGCGCGGCGTCGAGCCCGAGCACGCTGGCGACGGCCACCGCCGCCGCGATGGTGCCCAGCGTTCCCGTCAGGTGCCAGCCGCCGGGATGGTGGAGCGGAGCCGCGCGCCCGACGCGCACGCCGGCCTCGAAGCCCAGCGCATAGGCGATCATCAACTGCCGGCCGGTGATTTTTCGGGTTTGCGCGACCGCCAACAGGGCCGGCAGGATCGGCGAACTGGCATGGAGAATGACCCCTCCCATATGGGTGTCGTCGAAGTCGAGGATATGCCCCATCTGGCCGTTGGCCATCGAGGCTTCCAGCAGGCCCATGCGCAGCGTGTGGCCGAGCACGGGAGCGGCCTCGCTGGAGTTCAGCGCGGCCAGCGTGCGAATCAGCGTGTGCGCCGTCGCATGGCGGCTGCCGGCCAGCGCGCAGCCGATCCAGTCGAGGACGCCGCGCCGCGCGGCCTTGCGCGCCTCCTCGCAAAGGTCGTCATAGCCGGCATCGGCGACAAACGCCGCGAATTGCCGGGTCAGCCCGAGGCCGAGCGGAGCCGCCCCATAGTCTACCGTCGCACGGCCTTGATCCGTCATGCCTGATGCCTCATCACCTTGTGCCTGTATCCCCGGGAGCGCCGCCGCTGCCCATCGGCGCCGATTGACTTACGGGCCAGGCACCCATTATTGCATACAAATGAATACCGAATGCAACACTCGATGTCCGCAATCGCGAGGAGCCGGCGATGCCGCATTCTGACGGATCTGGTATTTCGCCTCAGGCGCAGCGGCTGGCCGCCTATGTATCGGCGGCGCTCGATACGCCGCTGCCGCCCGAGGTCGCGCTGAAGACCCGGTGCCACATACTCGATACATTCGCGGCGATCGTTTCCGGCTCGCGGCTGAAGGTCGGCCGGCTGGCCACGGCTTTCGCCGAGGCGCAGGGCGGCAAGCCGGAGGCGACCCTCATCGGCACGGCGCAGCGCGTCCCGGCTGTCGTGGCAGCCCTCGCCAACGGCATGTCCGCGCATGCCGACGAGACCGACGATTCGCACCTGCGCGGCCGATTCCATCCGGGTTGCGGCATCCTGCCCGCCGCTTTCGCCGCCGGCGAGGCCTGCGGCTCCAGCGGCGAAGACCTCATCCGCGCGGTGGCGCTGGGCTACGATGTCGGCGCGCGCGCGGTGATGTCGCTCGGCTTCGCCCGGCCCGACACCGCCCTGCACAGCAGCCATAGCCTCGGCCCGCTTTTCGGCGCGACGGCCGCGGCGGCCGCGCTCTATCGCCTCGGTCCGGCACAGGTCCGCCACGCCTTTTCCTATGCGGCGCAGCAGGCATCGGGCATCCCCTTCTGGCAGCGCGATTCAGAGCATGTCGAGAAGGCCTTCGACTTCGGCGGCATGGGCGCGCGCAACGGCATGACCGCCGTGGCGCTCGTCGCCGCCGGCTTCACCGCCGTCGACGACCCGTTTTCCGGGCGCCACAGCCTGTTCACGGCCTTCGCCGAGAACCCGGACCCGGAGGTGCTTGTCGCCGACCTCGGCACGCGCTTCGAAATCATCGATGCGTCGATCAAGAAATGGTGCGTCGGCTCGCCGATCCAGTCGGTCCTCGATGCGGTCACCGCCCTCATCGCCGCGCACGATATCCGTCCGCAGGAGATCGCCGGCGTCACCATCACGGTGCCCGACGACCGCATCCATATCATCGACAACCGGACGATGCCGGCCGTCTGCGCCCAGCACCTGGCCGCGCTGGCGCTGAGCGACGGCACCGTCACCTTCGAGAGCACCCACGACGAAAGCCGCATGAGCGACCCGGCGGTGCTCGCCATGCGCAGCAAGATCCGCCTGCTGCCAAGCGCGGAGTTGACGGCGGCGCGCCCGGCAAGACAGGCGATCGTCGAAATCGAGCGGATCGGCAAGGAGACCGTGCGCCACCACGCCAAAGCGGTGCGGGGAACGCCGGACAATCCGATGGCGGTGCCGGAGATCGTGGCAAAGGTCGAGGACCTGATCTCGCCGGTGATGGGCAAGGCCCGCACCGAGGCGCTGATTGCCGCTGTCCTTGCGCTCGACACGCTCGGGACGGTGCGTGACCTCGGCCCCCTGTTATCTTTGCAGGACAGCGGCCAGTGATGGAAAATCCGCCCGATTTGTCCGGCATGACAGTGCCGCCCATTCACGCTATGGGTGGTTCACAGGTGACGGCAGGCGGCGGATTGTTTCCATGACGGATCGGGCTGGACGATGAGCAAAGGTCCCGTGGACCCCAAGCTGCGCGGGGAAACCGCCTATGCGCGGCTCAAGGAAGAGATCGCGACCGGCAAGATGATGCCCGGCAGCCGCGTGCGCGAGGTCGAGATCGCCGACCGCCTCGGGGTCAGCCGCACCCCGGTGCGCGAGGCCCTGCGCCGCCTCGAAGCCGACGGGCTGGTCACGCATGCCCCGCATATGGGAGCGGTCGTGGCGACGCTCGACCACAGCGCGGTGATCGAACTCTACGCCATGCGCGAAATCCTCGAAGGCACGGCCGCCCGCTTCGCCGCGCGTCATGCGTCGGAGGTGGAAATCCAGGACCTCGCCTATCTGGTGGAGACGGAATTGGACCGCGCGGAGGACCCGGCCGCGCTGGCGCAGATCAACCGCGCCTTCCACTCCGCGCTCTACCATGCCGGCCACAACCAGTTCCTGCTCAAGGCGCTGGGCGCGCTTTCCGATGCCATGATCCTGCTCGGCGGCACGACGCTGGCGGTGGACAGCCGCTCGACGACCGCCCATGAGGAGCACATGGCCATGGTCAAGGCCATCGCCGCGCGCGACCCGGACGCGGCGGAAGAGGCGGCGCGGGAGCATATCCGCAACGCGCAGCGCGTAAGGCTGAAGCTGCTGCGGGCGGCCATGGTCGACAACCACTGACCGCCCGGCGGGGGAAGAAGCTATCTTCGCCCGGCTATGGGCGCGCCGAAGAATTCCCGCCTGGCATCGTCGCCGACCAGCCGCAGCCGCGCCAGATGGCGCAGCAGGCGCCGCGGCCGCGCCAGCGCCTCGCGGCTGAGGAAGTATTTCTTGACCAGGCTCGGCGCCTTGCTGTGCGAGCCGCCATGCGCGACGCGGTAGACGGCACCGCGAAACGGCAGCGCGACAAGCGGCGTGCCGCGCCCGGCCAGGATGTCGGCGATGCGCACATGGCTGCCCAGCATCGTCTTTATCCAGTCGAGCGAGGCATCCTCGAACCGGTCGGGCAGGCCATAGAGGTCGGCGCGCACGATCAGCGACGTGCCGCACAGGTGGTTGAACTCGTCGTAGCCGAGCAGCAGCCGCCCGCCGTCGTCCCAGATATAGCCACGCTCGATGGTCCAGCCGTTGGCCTGCGGATTTTCCGCCACATGGCCGGCGATGCGGGCGCTGACGAAATCGTCGTCGTCGACGATCATGAAGAAGCGGCTGTCGCGGGCGGCGAGCATGCCGGCCAGCACGCGGCGGCCCTTGTCGGCGCGAAAGGCGTCGTAGACGGCCTCCAGGTCCGCCTCGCCCATCTCGTGAAGGTCGTTGGGTGGGAAGGTGACGCGCACGACGTCGAAGCCGCGCGGCAGGGGCGGCAGGTCGGCGCCCTCGTTGGCGACCACGAGCGCGCGCCAGCCCGGATGCGCCTGGCTGGCGATGGAGGCTGCGGTCTGCGAAAGATTCGCCCTGAGCAGGCCCCAGTCGCGGGCGTTGTCCTGATGGCGGACTGGAATGATGAAGGTCAGCATCGTCAGCTCCGCGCTCAGGCCGCAGCCTTGCCGGCGATGTCGCCCGCAACCTGCCTGGCCCAGGCAATGCCATCGCCCAGCGACTTCGCCTGGTAGGACAGGTCCGTCCCGCCGGAGAACGCAGCCATGAAGCGGCGCACCTTGCCGTAGCTGTTGTCGAGCACCGCGTGCGGGCGGCCGATCAGTAGCGAGCAGATATGGACATGCAGCCGGTCGGTGACGATCGTGCGGCCGCGCGAAATCTGCTTTATGCCGCGCCGGAAACGATTGTGCGCGGCGGCATCGAGCTTGGCGAGCCTGAGTTCCGCAGGCTTCAGCGACAGCAGCGCCGACGCGGCCCCGAAGGCTTTCGAGGCCTGCACGCTGCGCGGCGATTCCGTTATCCAGTCCTCGACCGGCAGGTCGGGCCAGGCCGAAAGATCGGCATCGCCCGCCTTCTCCCGGTCCACCCGCAGCATCGCCAGTACCGGCAGGGTCGGCTCAGCCGGCTCCACCGGGCCGATCGCGAAGGCCATGTCGGGACAGAGCTTGATCGCGCAATCGAAATTCCTGTCGGCGAAGGCCTTCGATTCCTCGTCGCGGACAAGCAGCGTGAAATTCCTGTGTCTGCCGATGGCGCGTGCGCTTTGCTCGATACGCTCCGGCGACTGGTAGTGGATCGACTGCGGGAGCTGGACGACAGGCCGGTCGGGAAACAATTCCAGCACGCGCTCGCGAAAATCCTGGTGCGCGCCCCAGATGTCGCCGAAATTGCCGCCGCCATGGATGAAGATCGGCCCGCTCGGCATCGCCCGTTCGAGCTGCCGTGCCGAGAAATCGTCGAGCCGCGAGACATAGGCCGGCCGCTTGCCGTGGCGGGCGGCGAGATAGGCCATCTCGCCCAGCCAGATCGCCGAATCGCCGCAATTGCGGATGTCCGGGAAATCGAGGATGGCCAACGGCTCCTCGGCCGGAACGTGGTCCTTGAGGCATTCGTGGATGGCGGCCTCGAGCCTTGCGATCAGCGCCAGCCGGGATTGCGTTTCCATCGTCTCTTTCTCCATTCGATCGCGACCGAAGCCTGTCCTCAGGCCGGGCGCAGCTTCGCCAGAACCTTGCCGAGAATGCGCTGCACTTCCGTCTCCGGCCCCTGCGGACGGCCCATCAGTTCCCACAGGAGGAAGGTGGCGGCGCAGTAGAGGAAGCCGCCGAGCGCCACCAGCGTCGCCAGTTGCAACGCAAGCATCGGCCGGTCGGCGGTGTGGGCAAGCTGGCCGTTCGCCAGCGCCACGCCTGCCGCCATCACCGCGACGCTCGCCAGCGCGCGCAAATTCGCCTGCAATTGCCTCAGCACCGGCAGGTCGATGAGGCGCCGCACCAACACCATGTTGACGGCGGCGCTGGCGAGGCCGGTGAAGACCCGGCCGACGACGACGCCGGGAAGGCCGGCAACGAGCAGGCCGGCGATCATGATCGGCACCCGCACCAGCAGCATCTGCGTGTCGCGGATGAACAGCAGCCGCGTCTGGCCCCTGGCCATGCCGAGCGGCTGCACCAGCGACCCCAGCGTCTGCAGGGCGAACACCGAAGCCAGCGCCTGGATGATGAAGATCACCGGCACCCATTTTTCGCCGAGCGCCAGCCGCACCAGCGGGTCGGCGACGACGGCGACTCCGATGCCGGCCGGCAGCGCCACGGCGGTGAGCAGCGCCTGCGCCCGCTGGTAGGCGGCGGCAAGCCGCGCCGGATCGTCCTTGATGCTGGCGAAGCCCGGATAGATGGTCTGCGTCAGCGGCATCGTTGCCTCGCGCGTCGGCATCATGGCAAGGTTGGAGCCCACCGAATAGTAGCCCAGCGAGGTGTTGCCGAGCATCTTGCCGACCAGCAGATAATCGAAGCGCCAGTTCAGCGTGTTGACGATCTGGCCCGCCGTCAGCCACGCCGAGAAGGAGAAGAACTCGCGCATGTGTCGGAAGCAGATCTTGGGCCGGAACGGCAGCACGAGATAGGAGACCGCGACATTGGTGGCCTGGGTGACCAGCGTGCCCACAACCAGCGCCCAATAGCTGTGGTAGAGGATCGCGATCGCCACCGCCGCGATGAAGCCGGTGAGCTTCTGCGACACGGCAAGCACGAATTCCTGCCAGAAGATCAGGTCGCGCTGGTACATGATGCGGCGCGGGTTGGTGAGGCCGCTCAGAAAGACGCTGAAGCCCAGCGCCAGCATCACCCCGGTCAGCCTCGGCTCGTTAAACAGCAGCGCCGCCGGCCTGGCGAAGGCGGCGAAGAACAGCGCCAGCACCAGCCCGCGCAAGGCGTTGAGGGTCCAGGCGGCGCTGAAATGCGACTCCGTCGGCGCTTCGTGGCGGATCAGCGCCTCGGCCAGCGAAAGTTCCGTCACGGTCGACACGATCACCAGAATGGTCATGCCGAGCGCGACCACGCCGAAGTCGGACGGCGCGAGGTTCCACGCCAGGATGAAGGTGCTGAGCGCCGCCAGCCCGTTGACGATGGCGCGCGCCAAGGAGAGCCACAGGCTCCCCTTGATCAGGCGTGCGGTGACACTGGCCATGCGCTAGCCCGCCCTCGACCGGGCCGGCTGCGCGTCGCGTGCGACGGCGCGGCGCATGGGGTCGAGGCCCCGGCCGGCGTTGAACAGGAAAAGCAGCTTGCGCGACCGGTCGATGAGTTGCAGGCCAATGATGGCGCCGATCACCGCAAGCAGGGGCAACGCGAAGAAGGTGACCGCAAACAGGTCGCTGCCGTAGTTGCCGAACAGGCGGCGGAACGGGATCGCCGCGAAATGGAAGAAGATCGCGTGGCTGCAGAACAGGAAGAACGCATAGGGCTCGAACCAGAGGAAACCGGTGGCGAAGCGCGAGCGCAGGATCACGTCCGTCAGCAGCCAGAACCCCGCCGCCATGGTGATGCGCAGGAGCGTGTCCAGCGTCAGGCGCAGCGTGTCGTCCATCTCCCCGAACAACACGTTCTCGACCCTCAGCGCCAGGTAGAGGGCGACCATGACGGCGAGGCCGGGGAGCAGCCAGCGCGCCGTGCGGTCGATGGCGGGCTCCGCCGTTCTCGACAGGCGCAGCCACATGCCCAGCGCGAAGAACAGCATGAGTTGCGGCCGTTGCAGCAGGTAAAGGTCCTCGCCGAACAGCGTATAGACGACGAGCAGCCCGATCGTGGCGACGGGAAAGCGCTTCAGCGCGCCATAGAGAAGCGGCGAAAACAGGCAACAGACGAAAAGGTCGCGAAGAAACCACAAAGGCACGTCAAGCGGCCATCCGGTGAAGGCGACCAGCGCGTCGGCCATGCCGAGCGCGGTAAAATCCGGCATGTCCTGCCACTTGCCGCGCATCAGGCCGTAGAGCGTGAGCAGCGCCAGCATCAGGAGATTCCATGCCAGCAGCGGCACCCCGAGCGTCTTCAGTTTCGCCACCAGGAGCGGGCGTGCCCCGGCCTTGGCCAGGCTGGAAACGATGAAGAAACCGGAGACGACGCTGAGCAACGAAACCGAACTCAAGCCCGCCAGCCGCGTCAGGACGAAATAGACGAGATCGAAGAAGGAAGCGTCGCGATCGTAGACATTTCCCCCAATACCGGGCGGCACGTGGACGAAGGTCATGAAAAAGATGCAAAGGCCGCGCGCGATCCTGATGCGGTCGGACATCGTCCGGCGGACCGGCTCCAGCGACGGGGCCGGAACCGCGAAGAAGCTGCGAATGGACACGATCGTCTCCTCGATCGGCTTGCTCATTCCGGGCCGCCGCGCAGGGCGGGCCGCTCGACCATGGTGAAGAAGAAAGGGACCTGCCGTTGAAGGCGTTGACCGAGTTCCTGGCTATCGCCCGCCGCGGCGCGGGGCAGAAGCGGGCGCGACTGCGCCTCGACCTCGGCGACACCGCCGTCTATGCGGTCGGCGACGTGCATGGCTGCCTCGACGAACTGCTCGCACTGGAGGACGCCATTGTCCGCGACGCGAAGGAACTGCCCGGCCGCAAGCTCATCGTCATGCTGGGCGACTATGTCGATCGCGGCCCCGCCTCGGCCCAGGTGCTCGACCATCTCGTGGCGGCGCCGCCGCCGGGCTTCGAGCGCATCTGCCTGACCGGCAACCACGAAATGGTCATGCTGGACTATCTCGAAGGCCGCACCAGCCGTTCCGGCTGGCTGGCCATGGGCGCCGAGCCGACGCTGCTTTCCTACGGCATCGACCCCGAGCGCCTGCACCTGGTCTACGGCAGCGACCGGCGCATCGACGACGTGATCCGGGCGGCGATCCCGGCCGAGCATGCCGCCTTCCTGCGCTCGCTGCCGATCATGATCGAGGCCGAGAACTTCCTGTTCGTGCATGCGGGCATCCGCCCCGAACTGCCGCTCGACCGGCAATCCGACCGCGACCTCGTCTTCATCCGCGACGAGTTCTACAAGGCAGCCCACCTGCTCTCGCGCTATGTGGTGCATGGGCATACGCCCGTCACCGAGGCCAGGCGCGACGGCATGCGGGTCAACCTCGACACCGGCGCCTGCTTCAGCGGCAAGCTGACGGCGCTGCGCCTGTGGCAAAACAGCGGCCGCTACCTGACGACCTGAGCGCGCCATCACGCCGTCTCCATCCGGTTGGCGGGCCGGTCGGAGGCCTGCGGCTGCTCGATATAGTAGGACGTGTAGCGATCCAGGTACTGCTCGGCGCTGCCGAACAGGCCATAGCGCGGCAGTTGCTTGATGTCGGTCTTGTTGAGGACGAGGCCGAGCGTCTTGGCGGCGATCTGCGGATCGGCCTGCAGGGCCGAGCGCACCAGCATGCGCGGCGTCGCTCCCCATTCCGCCACCAGCACGAAGCCGTCGGCCAGCGGCGCGAAGGCCCTGGCGTCGACCACCGGCCCGAGCGGCGGCAGGTCGACGATGATGTAGTCGAAGGACTGCCTGGCCTGCTCGATGAGGTCGCGCATGCCCGGCCCCGAAATGAGCTCGCCGGTATGCGGCAGGCGGCCGCGAATGACCGTGGGCAGGATGGCGAGCCGGGTCTTGCGGTCCACCAGGAGCGCGCTCTGCCAGCGCTGCTCGCCGCCGACCACCGCTTCGACCAGCCCCTTCTCCGGCACCAGCGGCAGGCTGCGGCTGAGGCCCGGATTGCGCAGGTCGCCGTCGACCAGCAGCGTCTTTGCGCCGTTGGCGGCCAGCAGGCCGGCGAAATTGGCGGCAACGGTGGTCTTGCCTTCATGCGGCAGCACCGAAACGAAGCCGATGACCTTGCACGGCTTGCGTTGCAGGACGACGTCGCTGGCGAGCTTCACGTTGCGCAGCGTCTCGGCGAAGGACGAGGCCGGCGCGTTGATCGCCACGCGCAGGATGCGCGGTGTCGTGGTTTCCCGCGCCGACTGCGCCTGCTCCACTCCCGCCACGCCGTTGGCCGACGTGCGGCCCCGGAAAGCGGAACCGACGATCGGCAGGTAGCCGAGGAACTTGACGTCAAGCGCCTCCTGCACGTCTTCCGCGGTGCGGAAGAAGCGCTCGCGGAATTCGCGCAGCGCGCCCGCCCCGGCGCCGGCGAACAGGCCGAGCACCAGCGACAGGCCGAGCACCAGCGTCTTGCGCGGGCTTGATGCGGCGGTCGGATCGCCGGCCTGCGAGATCACGCGCGCCTGCGCGATCGGGAACGAACGCTGCTGCGCCGCCTCCGAATAGCGCGAGAGGAAGGATTGATAGAGCGTGGCGAGCGCCTGCGCCTTCTGCTGGAGGCCCTGCAACTCCACGCCGGACTGGCCCGACTGCGAACTCTGGGTAGACAGATCGCCGACATTGGCGCGCAAGGAGGCCTCGCGCGACTTCGCCACCTCGTATTCGTTGCGGTAGCTCTCGGTCAGCCGGTTGAGTTCGCCGAAAATCTGCTTGGTAATGTCTGCTTCCTCGCGACGCAGCGCCACCGCCTGCGGGTGGTCCTCGCCATAGCGCGAGGAAATGTCCTGCTCGCGCTTGGTCATGCTGAGGTAGCGGGTCCTGAGATCGGTCAGCACCGAGGTATTGGTGCCGCTGCTGCCCTTCTCGATCGGCACCGTGGCGTTCTTGACCGCGTTTTCCGGGCCGCCGTCGACGATCGCCTTGAACTGCGAATAGCGCGCCAGCGCGTTGGCGGTGTCGGCCTGCGCCAGGATCAACTGGCTGTTCAGGTCGGAAAGCTGCTGGTCCGACACCAGTTCGCCGCGCGCCGCCGTAAGCCCATGGGCGGCACGGTATTTTTCGACCTCAAGCGCCGCCTCCTGCGAACGCTGGCGCAGGTCGTCCAGCCGCCCCTGAAGCCAGACGGTGGCGCGCTGGGTGGCGTCGAAATTGGCGTCGAGATGATCGGACAGATAGGCCTCGGCATAGGCACGCGCGATCGAGCCGGCCAGCTTCGGGTCGTTGTCCGAATAGGACACGGCGATGACGAGGCTGCGGCCGACCCGCTCGGCGGTGAGGTTCTGCTGCAGGATCGCCACCGCCCGGCCGATCTTGCCGTCCTCGACCGAACCGGTGGAAGCCGGCCGGCTTGAGAACATCCCCAGCACGCCCTTGACCCTGGACTTCGCCCAGCCGACCGGGGAAACCGGCGGGTTGAGGAATTCCTCGTTGTTCTGGAGGTTTTCGGCCTTGACCACGGCGCGCGCCAGCCGCGCGGACTTCAGGATCTCGACCTCGCTCAGCACCGTCGCATCGCCTTGCGGCGCCGTCGGGGGCGACTGCCTGTCCTCGGCGAATTTGGTCAGGCTGTCGTCGAGCAGGATGTTGCTCGACGCCGTGTATACGGAAGGCGTGAACAGCAGGTAGACCACGCCCAGCGCCAGTCCCAGCGCGCCGAACAGCGCCACCACCCGCATCTGCCGCTTTGCCGCGGCCAGCAGGCGGTCGAGGTCGATGAAGCCGTCCGGCTCCTCGGCCGGAATGGGCTTGCTCAGGGGAAAACGTCCTTGGGTCATGACATTACCGGTCCGTCGTCTGGCGGAAAATGACAGCCACGGCCGCGAAGGTCTGACCCTTGGGGCCGTGGCGGAAGCAAAAGTTCGAATCGATCAGGCCGCTTCGCTCTGGCGTGCCTGCCGGGCGACGATCGCCTCGATCGGCTCCAGCACCAGATCGCGGATGTCGTCGCGGGCCAGCGCGAAGGCGACGTTGGCCTGGATGAAGCCGTCCTTGGAGCCGCAATCGTACATGCGGCCGTCAAAGGGGCTGGCGAAGAAATCCTGCGTGCCGGAAAGTCGCAGCATCGCGTCCGTCAACTGGATCTCGCCGCCGGCGCCGCGCTCCTGGTTGTCGAGCAGGCCGAAAATCTCGGGCTGCAGCACGTAGCGGCCGTTGATGTAGAAATTGGAGGGCGCCGCCGACGGTTCCGGCTTCTCGACCATGCTGGTGATGGAAAAGCCCTTGCCGATGGCGGGACCCTTGCCGACGATGCCGTAGCGGCCGGTATCGAGCGGATCGCACTGCTCCACCGCCACGACGTTGCCGCCGGTGCGCTCGTAAAGGTCCATGGCGCCGGCCAGGCAGCCGCGCTCGCCGAACGACACCATGTCGGGCAAAAGCAGCGCGAACGGCTCGTCGCCGATGACGTCGCGGGCGCACCAGACGGCATGGCCGAGGCCGTGCGGCGCCTGCTGGCGGGTGAACGAGATGGTTCCCGGCCGCGGCTGCATGCGGTCAAGCGTCGAAAGCTGCTCGGTCTTGCCCGAGCGGGAAAGCGTGTCGAGCAATTCCGGCTGGATGTCGAAATAGTCCTCGATGATATGCTTGTTGCGGCCGGTGACGAAGACGATGTGCTCGATACCGGCTTCCAGGGCCTCGTCGACGGCGTACTGCACGACGGGCCGGTCGACGATGGTCAGCATTTCCTTCGGCATCGCCTTGGTGGCGGGCAGGAAGCGCGTGCCAAGGCCGGCAACCGGGATCACTGCTTTTCTGACTTTTTTCATCACATTCCTATTCCAGTTGGCCCCCTGCCAAACTCGAATTCCTCAGTGAGCCTGCGCCGCCTTCGGGGACGCCGACAGCCGGCGAAGCCTTGCCGCGATCGGCATCCTGAGATGACGCAGCGCCGCCGGATCGCTGAGCACGACGCCTGCCGCCTTCAACGGCGCGCGCTGCTTGAGGTGGCGGACCAGCGAGAGAAAGGATGCGCCCTGGCGCAGGCTGCGGGTGCGCCGCGCCTGCGCCGCCAGCGCCAGCCGGTCCAGATCGTGACCGCTGACGAAGGCCGCGTCGGCGCTCAGCATCGCCTCGACGTGATGCAGTTCCAGCACCCGCGAGACGGAGCCGGCCCGCACATGGTAGCGATAGCCGGCGTTGGGATCGACCACGCAGCGCGCACCGTGCGCCAGCGCCGAGGCCAGGAACAGATAGTCCTCGCCGATGCGCAGCGTCTCGTCGTAGCGCAGGCCGGCCTGGCGCAGGAAACGCCGCTCGAACACCGGTTT
The DNA here is from genome assembly GCF_042646345.1 of Aquamicrobium soli. Lineage (NCBI taxonomy): Bacteria > Pseudomonadati > Pseudomonadota > Alphaproteobacteria > Hyphomicrobiales > Phyllobacteriaceae > Aquamicrobium > Aquamicrobium soli. The sequence goes on from NZ_JBHRTK010000010.1 coordinate 179,533, forward strand.
CATGTAGCCGTAGGAGAAGGTGTCCTCGAACAGCAGGCTGGTGCCGATCAGTTCCACCAGCGAAAGATACGTATGCGCGGCAAGCCGCTCCGGCGCGAACATGGGCTCCCCGGCCTCGGCGTCACCCTGCACGACTTCCAGATTGTCCACGGCGACGGAGGCGCCGAACACCTCGGCCTGGCGGATCATGCGCGCCATCCGGTCCGGATGAACCGTATCGTCAGCGTCGAGCACCGCCACGAAGCGGCCGGCCGCAATCGCGAGCCCGGCATTGCGGGCGCCGCCCGGTCCGCGGTTCCTGCCCAGTTCGACCACCTGCACGAGATCGCGCGGATACCGCGCGGCCATCGCCACCGTGCCGTCGCTCGAGCCGTCGTCGACGACGACGACTTCCACCGAAACGCCGCGCTGGGCCAGCGCGCTTTCGATCGCGCGACTGATCGAGTCCTCGGCGTTGAAGGCGGCGATCAGGAAGCTGACGTCAGGCTGCATGGCGCTTCCCTTCGATCGGGGCTTCCACCGGCTCCTCCGCCACGACATCGTCGCCATATTGCTGGATTTCGCGGACGCCCAGCATGCCGACGATGACGCCGACATGCAGGATGCCGCGCAGGATATGGCGGTTACGGCTGCCGGTGGAGGCAACCGAGAGCAGTGCCGAGCCGAAGCAGTAGCCCGCCTTGGCCAGCGCCAGCAGGCTTTCGCGCGCCAGGGCCGGAAGCGAGCGTCCCTCGGCGGCCAGCCGTCCGTGCGTCTGGCCACTGCGGAAGCGCCGCATCGCCAGCCAGGAGAAGCTGGCCCGATGCGCCGGCACCTGCTCGCGCGCCGGCGCATCGGGCGCATAGGCGATGCGGCCGCCGGCCCGATAAAGGCGGGTGAAATAGTCGGTGTCCTCGCCGCCGCTGCGGCCGAGCGGCAGGCTGAAGCGCCGTCCCGCGACCACCGGCGAGGCTAGCCGCAACAGGGTGTTGCCGGAATAGCCGGTGCGGATCGCGCCATCGACGAGGGTCGGATAGGTCGAATGGAAATCGCCCTCGCGCATCCAGCGCGGCGCGGCGTCGTCATAGATGGCCAGCACCGGCGCCAGCACGGCATCGGCTCCCGTGGCGTTGGCCACCGACAGGAACTCTGTCAGCCAGTCGCTCGACACGATTTCCTGATCGTCGTCCATGAAGATCAGGAAGTCGCCATTGGCGGCCTCCAGGCAGGCGTTGCGGGCCAGCGAGATATTGGACGCCGGGCAATGGACATAGAGCATCTCGAACGGCAGGCCGGCGGCGAGCGCATAGACCAGCGCCCGGGCGCTCGGCACCGAATCGTTGTCGGCGACAATGACACGCAGCCCGATCTGCGGCGGCACCTGCAGTTCAGCGAGCGAACGCAGCGTCTGTTCCAGTTGCGGCCTGCGGAAGGTGCAGATGCCGATGTCGATGCGGACGGCACGGTTCATGGCGCTGTGGCTCCCCGCTTCCAGGAAAGGGCAAGCTGCATCCAGAAACCGGCGGACCAGGCCAGATGCATGACCATCGCCGAAACGCCGGCGAGCGGCCCGAGGGGGTCGCGTTCGGCCAGCGCCAGCCAGACGCCGTAGCCAAGGCAGGCGGCGACCCACACGCCGGCCGGGATCAAGGCCGAGAGGCTGACGAAGGCGAGCAGCGCGCCGGCCACCACCGGCAGCACCATCAGCGGCAGCATCTGCCGCAGCCGGGGCACGGCCTTGTGCTTGAGGATGTTCTTCGCACGGCCCCGGCCGTAGCCGAGATATTGCCTGAACAGGCTGCCGACCGAAGCGCGCGGGAAATAGGTCATGAATGTCTTGTCCGTCATCCAGATCCGATAGCCGGCCGCCCGCAGCCGGAAGTCGAGTTCGGCGTCCTCGTTGTGGCTGAAGCTTTCGTCATAGCCGCCGACCTCGCGGAAGGCGGCCACGCTCATCAGCGCATGGTGGCCATGGTCAGTCCAATGCCCGCGGATGCCGGCGCGATGGGGCGAGCCGCCATTGCCGAGCCGCGAGTTCTGTGCCGTCGCGGTCGCCCGCTGGAAGGCGCCGATGCCTTGCGTGACCATCGACACGACCACCGATTGGGCTCCGGTAGCCTCGGCCTCCTCGAGCAGCCGGTCGCAATAGTCGTCGGGGTAGCCGCCATGCGCGTCGATGCGGATGAAACGGTCGAAGCCATCGCCATAGGCAGCAACGGCTAGGTTGACGGCGGCGGCCTGCAGCCGCAGCGGATTGTGCAGCAGCACCACGCGCGGCTCCTGCGCCGCGATCTCCTCCGCGATGCGCATCGTGCCGTCCGTGCTGCCGCCGTCAGCAACGACGACCAGCATGTCCAGCCGCTGCGCGGAACCGGCCAGCCAGGCGAGAAGCCCGCCGATATGGGCCGCCTCGTTCAGGCACGGGATCACCACCATGCAACGCCCGGCCGGCGCGGCATCGATGAGGCCCGTCTGCTTGTCCCCGATCATGCTGCGGCCTCCAACAGGACCTCGCCCTCCGCCCGCGAGCCGGCGAGGCTCGCCAGGCGCTCGACCAGTGCGCGGCAATCGCCGATGCCGGCAACCCACTCGGTGCCGTCATGGGCAGCCACGCGCTGCCGCAGGGCGAGATAGCTTTTCGCGTCGATGCCGGACAAAGCGGCCTCCAGTCCCTCCACCGACGCATCATCGAGCAGTACGCCAAGCCGGCGTTCCGAAAGGAAACGCGCCGTCTCGGTGCCGGCCATCGCGATCGGCACGACGCCGTAACGGCAGCCTTCGTAAAGGCGGTTGGGCAGCAGCCAGGCCGAATTCAGCCCTTCCTCGAAGAAGTCGATCGCCCAGGAGAAATGCACGTCGCCATAGATGGCGGCGAGATCGTCGGGATTGCGGTACGGACCGCCGAAGCGGATATGCGGCTCGGCCGCGACGAAGCCATCGAAATCGTCGAACTCGCGATAGGCGGGACGGCCGCGAAGCACGACCTCGAAGCGGCCGCCGGCCTGCCGCGTGAAGGCAGCGAGCAGGTCCAGCGACTTGCGGCAGCGCAGCGCGCCGAACCAGCCGATGCGCCACGGCTCGCCGGCGGCCGGCGGCGCGGCTTCCCGGGCGGAAACCTGGGGCGCGCCAAGTTCCAGTACCTTGTTCGGCAGCAGCATGACCGGGGCCTCGGACTGCCCGAAGCCGGCAAAATAGTCGCGCACGAAGGCCGGCGAACTGGTGATCAACAGGGCCGCATCGCGGCCGAACCAGCGCTCGATGCCGCGCATCGCCCTGCCGACCGGGCCGCGGTCGAGCAGCAGGCGATGGATGTCGAGGCATTCATAGACCAGCGGGATGCCGCCGCCGAAGATCGCCCTGGCGCGGTTGGCGAGCGCCAGCATTTCGAGATTGCGTCCGATGATGACGTCCGGCCGGGAAACATGGCGGAGCCTGCCTGCCAGCGCCATCGCGGCAGTCGCCACCGAAGCCAGCCGCTGCGTGAACTGGCCATCCTCGGTACGGCCGAGCTCGATCGCGGTCGAGCCATCGGAATGGGCCGGCGCCTCGCCGCGCCGGAAACCGGCCAGCGTCACCGCCGCACCACCGGCTTCCAGCATCGCCACGCGGCGATGCACGGCCGGGTCGGCCAGGTTGTGGACCAGGTAGAGGATGCGCAGCACTGCCGGCCTCCTACTGCGACTGCGTCTTGCAAACGATGGATTCGGGGAACTGGCAGGCGTCGCCCTCGGCCGTGAAGGAAACACGCTCCACCTCGGCGGCAAGCGGCTGGCCGGGATCGCTGAACGCCCCCATCCACGACTTCAACGTGTCGCTGCCCCAGACGCTCAGATAGATTTTTGAAGGATGGCTGGGCAGTACGGCGGGATCGGTGACCTCGCCGCCCAGCTTGCTGTCGACATACCAGGCGATGCGGTCCTTCTGCCAGACGAAGGCGTAGTCGTGAAAATCCCTGTCCGCGCCGCCCGGCACCTCCACCAGGTCGGCCGGGCCACGGCTCTTGCCGTCGACGTAGCGGTTGATCTGGACCTTCGAGGGATCCTTGCCGAGTACCTCGAAATCGATCTCGTCATGCGGCTGCTTGTGGACCGGGCCGATATAGGTGAAGAACCCGGTGTTGAGGCCGGAACCGGCGACCGCCTTCATACGCACCTCGAAGGTGCCGTAGCTGAAGCGCTGGTTGGTCTGCACCTCGCCGCAGACATAGTCGCGGTCCTTGATCTTCTCCTTGGCGAAGCCGAGCCTCAGCCGGCCGTCCTTCACACTCACCTGCTTCTTCGACCAGGTGCAGTTCTGGTGATCGCCGTTTGCCCAGCCGTCGGAGATGTACCAGCGCGCGGTGTTGAGCTTGTCGAAATTCTCTACGAAGGATTTGCCTTCCGCAGCCTGTGCGGGCGCCGCGACCAGGGCCGTGAGCGGTGCCGCCACAAGCCCCGCCAGCAACCATGCGGAGCCGTGTGAAAGAGTTCCGGAATGCAGTTTCATCGTGCCGCCTTTCGTTGTGGCGCCGCCTCCGCTCAGCGCCCGATTGGGGTTGTTCGCTGCAGTGCAATAGGGCTGCCGCAGGCTGATAATGTGGCGTGCGCCGTTATTGCCGCAGACGGGGCGGTAACTTTTTATGATGGCCGTTAAGCAGGCGGTCGGACAAAAACGATGCGGGGAACGGCCTAGCCCTTCGATTTTCTGTAGAATACGGCCGATCGGGCGCCGGCCTACCGTTCACGATTGTGACGATTATTCGACCTGCCGGCCTTGCCCGAACCGGTGCGCCCCCTACCGTCGAACCGGCGGATCGCCGCCGCGAGGATAGAGACATCGTGGCTGCCCCGGCACCCGACAAATTTCAGCCTGAATATGCTGGTCTTGAAAGCCACGCTTTCACCCCGAGTACCCCAAAGGACGACGATGAAGTGCAGCGTCATCATTCCCTATTATCAGCGTGAGCCTGGCGTCCTTCGGCGCGCACTGGAATCGGTGTTTTCGCAGACGCACGACGACTTCGATATCATCGTCGTCGACGACGCCTCGCCCTCGCCGGTGGAAGCCGAACTCGGCGCGCTCACGCTCGAGCAGCGGGCGCGCATCGCCGTCATCAAGCAGGCCAATGCCGGCCCCGGCGGGGCGCGCAACACCGGCCTCGACCACGTGCCGGCCGACAGCGCCTGCGTCGCCTTCCTCGATTCCGACGACGAATGGGCGGCCGACCACCTGAAGACGGCGACAGAGGCGCTTGCCCGCTTCGATGCCGACTGCTTCTTCGCCTCCATCGAGGGCGGCGAGGCCTTCTACTATCATTTCGGCGTCACCGACCTTGCCGGCAGCACCGCGATCGAACGGCTTTGCGACGACCCGCCGCTGGTCGAAATCCCGGACCTTGCCAGCGTCATGCTGCGGAACTGGAGCTTCCTGCACCTGTCCTGCATGGTCATCGGCGCGCGTCTGTTGCGCACCACCCGCTTCGAGGCGGCGCTCAGGCTCGCGGCCGAGGACGTGCTGTTCTTCCACGACTGCATCCGCGGCGCGCGACGCGTCGTGCTTGGCGAGAACATCGGCGCGACGCGCGGCGAAGGGCTCAACATCTTCCACGGCGTCAGCAGCGATTCGCCGCAATTCCTGCAACAGCAGTTCAACACCTGGGTAGCGCTCGACCGGCTGGAAAGCCGCTCCAGCCAGCGGCCGGAGGACCGCGCCTCGATCCGCTCCTACAAGCAGACGGCAAGGCGGCAGGCGCTGTGGGGACAGGCCAGGCTGATGCGAGGCCACCGGCCGCCGCAGCTCGGCCTGCTGGCGCAATGGGCCTGGCGCGACCCGCAGATCCTGCGCAGCGCCGTCGAACTGGCCATCGCCAAGATCGCCAGGTAGGCCAGCCATGCAGCCGTTTCACTGGGAATCACAGCACGGCAATTTCGGCGACGACCTGAACCTGTGGCTGTGGGACTTCCTGCTGCCGGGCTTCCGCGACGTGCATCCCGAGATGCTCCTGGTCGGCGTCGGCACGGTGCTCAACCAGAACCTCTTGCCCCAGGGCCACAGGAAACTGGTGGTCGGCAGCGGGTTCGGCTACGGCGCCGTGCCGGACTTTTCCGATGGCGGCGAATGGGACATCCGCTGCGTGCGCGGGCCGCTGACGGCCGCGAAGCTCGGGCTCGACGAGAGGCTCGGCATCGTCGACCCGGCGGTGATGGCCGCCGACATGCCCGAGTTCCAGGGATTGCCGAAAATCCACGAGGCGATCTTCATCCCGCATTGGGAATCGACGGTCGGCGGCATCTGGCCCACCGTCTGCCAGGCCGCCGGGCTTGCCTATGTCGATCCGCGCGACGAGGCGAAATCGGTGATCACTGCCATCGCCGGCGCGCGGCTGGTGGTGGCGGAATCCATGCACGCAGCCATCCTCGCCGACGCCTTTCGCGTGCCTTTCGTCGCCGTCACCACCTCGCGCCAGATCAACAGCTTCAAGTGGCAGGACTGGGCGTCGTCGCTCGGCCTCTCCTACCGGCCGCGCCAGGTGCCGATCTCCTCGCGGGCGGAAGCGATCAGCAAGGGCGCGCGCTTCTGGGGCGTCGATTTCGAGCGCAAGGCGGCTGTCGTCGATCCGGCCGCGCGGCAGGCGCAGGGCGAAACCGCGACGATGACACGCGCCGAGCCCCGATCGGCCTTGCGTTCGGTGGCCAAGCACGTCCTGGCGGCGCCTTCCGTGCTGGCGCTGCGCCAGGCCCGCAAGGCCGAGCCGCAGCTTAGCGCCGACGCCGTGCTGGCCGAGCGCAAGGAGCGGTTCCGCACCGTCCTTGCCGACATCGGCCGCGCCTATTTCTGAACGGCGCGCGCTTCGAGAAGATAGCGCGGCAACGGCCTGTCGGCCGGTTTCATCCTCTTCTTGAGCCCATCGAGCTTGTCGGCGCCGACCCCGCCGAGGATCGCCGGCAGGGCGAAGGGATGCGACAGGGCATGCAGCCCCGCGGCCGCCAGCCCGTTGCGCGCCTTGACGTCGAGGAAGCGACGGAGCTCGTAGCGGGCGCGTATGTGGCGCTCGTGGCGGCGCAGCGCCGCCTGAGCGGGGCCTTTCACCGTGGGCAGGGCCAGCATGGCGCGGTCAGCCTCGCAGAGGTTCTTGAGATCGGCGGTGGCATGGCGGCCGCTCAGCGAATCGGCGCGCACCACCGCCCCATAGCCGCAGCCGTGAACCACCTTGTAGCGGGCCCCCTTTATAAGGGCGCGCGCGTAAAGGTCATAATCCTCGCCGAGCCGCAGGCTCTCGTCGTAGCGAAGCCCCTTTATGTCGAGGAACGCCCGCCGCATCACCGGCTTCAGGAAGCCGATCTCGCCACGCGCGGCGCCGCGGCGCGAAATATTGCCGGCGATGAACGAGGCCGCGTCGAGGAAATACGGCTTGGCCTCGAAATCCGGCACCTCGGGCTCCAGGGAATCCGCATCGCGCGCCTCGACGAAAACGATGTTGTCCGCGACGAAATCCCAGTCGTCTTCGACAAGGAGCCTGTCGAAGCGACCGGCCAAGAAAAAATCGTCGGCATCGAGAATGGCGATCAGCGGAGCGTTCGAATGCGCGATGGCGTGATTGCGGGCGTAGGACGGCCCCTGGTTGTTATCGAGGCGCAGAATACGCAGGCGGCCGCTGGCGTCGTCGGCGCCAAGAGCGGCCTCGGACGTCCGGTCCGCCGATCCGTCGTCGACCACCACCACCTCCGCGACATGGGCGTCGCGCAAGGCGGAGGCGACGGCGCGCCCGATCGTCCGGGCGGCATCCTTCGCCGCAATGATGACGCAGACTGTGGCGGTTGAAGCCATCCGTACCTCTCACTCTGTTCTGTCCCGCCCGCCGCGCGGACCGGTTGACAGACACGAAAGGCGTTTTGATGACCGCCCGGAAAAGATCGCGAGGCCCGGAAGACCCAAGCGATCCCGTCCATCAAGGCAAATGTGTCAGCGCAGGGCTCGCCGGCCCTTCTTGGCGGCGGCGGGCGCAGGCTCCGGGCGCGCTTCGGCGCCGGTCTTGCCGCGAGCGGGCGAGCGCCAGACCACCACCAGGATCGCTGCGAAATAGCCGGCCTGGATGACCACCGCGCAGATCGCGGTATTGATCAGCGTCGTCCAGAAGGATTGGGTCGCGACATAGGTGACCACGGCAAACACCACCAGCGCACCGATGAAGCCGCGAAGAAACAGGGCAAAAGACATATCAGCCCGTCATGCCGCGACAGTACTGCATGCCATGATAGTTCACGCGCAAGTCTACCTCCCGCCGAGGAAAACGCCGCTGCTGCGTAGCCGTCACATGCGATATCGGTATCTGTGCCGGAGGCGCAAGGTCGATCCACAGCCGTATAACCAAGCATATAAAACGGCTGAACGGCAGGCAACATGCAACATACGTCTTATCGGGCGTTGCGGGTGTCAAACCGGGTTTTCGCATGGCCTCCATGGCGAAGAGACATCTTCGCCAACCGACGGGATGCAAGTCACACGCCGATTATATACTGTTCACATCGGCGGTAAATTCAATTCGTTCACACCAAGTCGCAACCTCAATTAGGGAACGTTACAGATTTATTGTTTTAACCCATAATAACCACTTAAGTTATCAAATTCTGTTTCTAGATAAAACGGCGAATCTCCCGTCGGAATCCATCAATGTGACCGCATGACACAATTTATGATCATCATTGGATTCGCCTGACCTATTTTTATCGCACCTGCGTCATATCTCCCGTCCTATCCATAAGCATGTTGCATTGCAGCATTTGCATCTGACGATCTACATCGCGGAGCGGCAAGAATGTCACAGACGAGACTGGCAGAGAGACTTCCCCAAGCGTATCCGGAGGAGGACGAATCACCCCCGATCGGCGGCACTTTCAAGCGTTTCTTCGACATCACGGCGGCGCTGGCGGGCCTGACCCTCATCAGCCCGCTGTTCCTGATGCTGATGCTGCTGGTCAAGTTCTCGGACGGCGGCAAGGTGTTCTACGGCCACCGGCGAATCGGCCGGAGCGGCAAGGTCTTCCACTGCCTCAAATTCCGCACCATGGTGGAGGACGGCGATGCCGTGCTCGCCGCCTACCTCGCCAGGAACCCGCAGGAGCGCGAGGAATGGCTGGCCACGCGCAAGCTGCAGAACGATCCGCGCGTGACCCGCGTGGGCGCCGTGCTGCGCAAACTCAGCCTCGACGAACTGCCGCAGATCTTCAACATCCTGCGCGGCGAGATGAGCTTCGTCGGGCCGCGCCCGGTGGTCCGCGACGAACTGAAGATGTACGGCACGTCCGCCAGCTTCTACCTGAAATCCCGCCCCGGCCTGACCGGCCTGTGGCAGGTGAGCGGCCGCAACGACGTCTCCTACCAGGCCCGCGTCGCTTTCGACCGGCACTATGTCGAGAACTGGTCGTTCGTCTTCGACCTGAAAATCCTGATCTGGACGGTGCCGGCGGTGTTCACGTCGCGCGGCAGCTACTGAGCGCGGCGACGTTCCCCGACCAGCCAAACAAAGGAAGCCCGGTTTGATTCGCATGTTGCAAAAAACCCGCGCCCTGCTCGCCGTCGGCGTCCTGCTGATGGCGACGCCGGTCCTGGCCCAGCAGGCGCAGACCGAGCCGTACCGGCTGGGCACCATGGACAAGCTGCGCGTGCGGGTCGCCGAGTGGCAAAGCGCCGAGGGCGCCTTCCGCGACTGGTCCGCGGTCAGCGGCGACTACGGCGTAGGGCCGGCCGGAACCATCTCGGTCCCCTTCGTCGGCGAACTGTCGGTTGCCGGCAAGACCACCGAGGACGTCGCCACCGCGATCAGCGATGGACTGCAGCAGAAGCTCGGGCTTCCCGATCGGCCGGAAGCCTCCGTCGAACTGGCGGAATTCCGCCCGATCTTCGTTTCCGGCGACGTGCAGACGCCCGGCCGCTACCCCTATGATCCACAACTGACCGTGCTGAAGGCGCTCAGCATCGCTGGCGGCATGCGCCGGTCGGAGACGGGCCAGGGCGGCGCGCGCGACTTCATCACGGCGCAGGGCAATTACGACGTCATGGCCGCACAGCGTGACGGCCTGCTGGCCCGCCGCGCCCGGCTGGAAGCCGAAGCCGAAGGCAAGGACCAGATCGATTTCCCGCCGGAACTCGCCAAGACCGCCGCCGGCAAGAAGCTGATGGCCGACGAGACCAACCTGATGCAGGCGCGCCAAAAGCGGCTGCGGCTGCAACTTGCGAGCCTCGACGACCTCAAGCGGCTGCTGCAGGCCGAGATCGAATCGCTGCAGAAGAAGATCGCCACGCAGTCGAGGCAGACGGACCTTTCCCGCGAGGAACTGAAAGGGCTCGGCAACCTCGCGGGCAAGGGCCTGGTGGTCAACCAGCGCGTGCTGACGCTGGAGCAGACGATCGCCGAACTGGAAGGCAAACTGCTCGACATGGATACGGCCATCCTGCGCGCCAAGCAGGATATCGCCAAGGCGACGCAGGACGCGATCAGCCTGCAGAACGACCGCGACACCGAGATCGCCCAGGCCCGCCAGCAGACGGAATCCGACCTGGATGCGCTCAACCTCAAGATGGGCATGTATTCCGGCCTGATGACGGAAGCGCTGGAACGGGCGCCCGATGCCGCCCGCAATGCCGGCGGCCGCAACCCGCCCGAGACCCACTTCACGATCGTGCGCACGGACGGCAACGGCAAGGCCGGCGAGGTCGAAGCCGACGAGAACACGCCGGTATTGCCCGGCGACGTCATCAAGGTGGAGGTCACGCCAACCGTCGTCAACTCCAATTGACCTTACCCGCAGGAACGGACCGGAGCCCGAGCGGCTCCGGAAGGGACCGATGAGAATCGTCAAGGCCAGATTCGTCAATCCCGACCACAATCTCTGGTACGGGCTTTTCGCGGTGGCGATCTCGATCTTCGTGTTCGCCTACTCGATCCGCTTCGGCAAGGTTTCCATCCTCGCCTATTACGGGCTGTGGCTGCCGCTTATCCTCGTCGATTACCGCAAGGCGCTCGGCAATCCGGGCGACCTCGGCTGGATCGTCCCCTTTGCCGCATTCGCCTGCCTGTCGGTGTTCTGGTCGGCGGCGCCCGGCATCAGCGCCCGTGCCTCGGTCCAGTTCGCCTCGCATGTCGTATGCGCGCTGATCGCGGCCCGCACCGTTTCCGTCAGGACGCTGACGCTCGGCTCGCTGCTCGGCACCCTGCTCGTCCTGTTCTTCTCGGTGGCCTTCGGCCAGTATCACTTCGACCCGCTCGACGGCAGCTATAGTTTCGTCGGCGCCTTCCCGTCCAAGAACCAGCTCGGCCTGTTCGCGTCGCTCGGCGTCTATTTCGCCTTTGCCGCGCTCGTGGTGCTGGGCGAACGCGGCCTCTGGCGGATCGTGGCGCTCGCCTGCGGCGCCCTGTCAGCCGTGATGCTGCTGAAGTCGCAGTCGGCGACTTCGATCATCGCGCTGGCGGCAGTGCTGGCGATCATGACCTGCCTCAAGCTGGGCGTGATGTTTTCCCCCAGCGTGCGCAGGGGCGCGCTGCTGACCGGCACGATGCTGGCCGTGGGGGCGGTTCTCGTCGGGCTCAATCTCGGCGGCCTCGACCTGCTGCTGGCGGCCTTCGGCAAGGACGCCACGCTGACCGGCCGAACCTACCTGTGGTCGCAAGGCTGGGCCGCCGCTGCCAACGCACCGTTCTTCGGCGTCGGCTACCAGGCCTACTGGGTGCAGGGATTCTCCGAAGCCGAGCGGCTGTGGGAGGAATTCTACATCGGCAGCCGCAGCGGCTTCCATTTCCACAACACCTTCATCGAAGTGGCAGTGGAACTCGGCCTCGTCGGGGTGGCGCTGCTCGTGGTGGTGATGCTGCGCACTTTTGCCGGGCACATGCGGCGGGTCGTCAGCGATGCCCATAACGAGGATTCCCTCGTGCTGTTCGGCGTCGTCGCCATGCTCGTGGTGCGCGCCTTCGTCGAGGTCGACGTCATCAACCCCTATGTCGTCGGCTCGTTCCTGCTGTTTTATTCCGCCGGCCGCCTGGCGGCGGCGCGCGGGGCGCGGCGCCCGCTGTTCCAGACCGCGGCACGGCGGCGGCAGCGCGCCCTGCCCGGCTCGGCACCGTGAAACGGCTCTACGCGATCCAGTATCTGCGCGCCGTCGCGGCGCTGGGCGTCGTCGTCTTCCACGCCGCCGAGCGCACCGGCACGCATTTCGCCATCGGCGCGGCCGGCGTCGACGTGTTCTTCGTCATCAGCGGCTTCATCATGTGGGTCCTTGCCGGCACCCGGACGACGACGCCGGCCGCCTTCCTGCGCGAGCGCATCGAGCGGATCGTACCGCTCTACTGGATCGTCACCGGCGTGATGATCCTTGGTGCCCTGCTCGCCCTGTTCCCCAACCTGCGGCTTACGCCGGGCTACGTTCTTTCCTCGCTGTTCTTCATCCCCAGCCGCTCGCCCGGCACCGGAGACATCTGGCCGGTGCTGGTGCAGGGCTGGACGCTGAATTACGAGATGTTCTTCTACCTGCTGTTCGCAGGCTCGCTCTTCCTGCCGTCCCGGTGGCGGCTGCCGGCGCTCACGACGCTGTTCCTGTCGCTGGTGGCGGCCGGACGACTGCTCACTCCCGAGACGCCGCTGCTCAGGACCTGGACCGACCCGCTGCTGCTGGAGTTCCTGCTCGGCATGGCGCTCGGCAGGCTGTGGCTGCACGGCACGATGGTGCCGCCGGCACTGGGTGGCGTGCTGATCGTTCTCGCGGTCGCCGGCTTTGCCTTCGTCGGCATCACCTATCGAGGTTTCACGCCCTTCGTCCTCGGGCCGCTCGCCGCCGCCCTCGTCCTCGGGGTCCTCGCCTTCGAGAAAACGGAGAAGGTGGCGCGCCTGCCGCTCGCCGCCTATCTCGGCGACGCCTCGTACTCGATCTACCTGTGGCACACGCTGGCGATCTCGGTGGTTGCAAAGGCGGGACCGATGCTGGCCCTGCCGCCGGCGCTTACCTTCGCCGCCGCCGTGCTGGGCGGCACGGCGATCGGGATCGCTGTCCACGAGGTTGTTGAAAAGCCCATCGCGGCCTTCATGAAGGCGCGCCGGCAACGGCAGCGTCCGGCGGCCCTTCCCGGCCGGGCGACGACTCCGGCGCCCTGAAGAAATCGGGTTTTCTAGAAAGAACCGTTTCGGAATTCGTTCGCCGCCTGCGGGCGAACCGCACTGGCCGCGGCAGCGCGGCGCGGCTGTTCCGGCGCGGTCGAGCCGGCATGGAAATCCTCGCAGAGAATGCCTTTGTTGTGGGCGAAGCGCTGGAAGGCGAGGCGTACATCCTTGCCTGTCCGCTCGCCCTTCATCGCCTTGCGGCACACCTCGATGGCACCGGCTCGGTCGAGATCGGAAATACCGTTCCAGTCGACCAGCGTCGCATAGGCGTCGAAAACGTCCTTGACGGTCTTGGGAAATCCGAGGCCGACAAAGACCGAAACGGGGCGATCGAGACTGGCGTTGGTCATTTCGTGAATCTCCTGTTTGCTGTCACCCCTCTCAACGCCTGAAACCCGCCTTCACCACGGCGACAACCGTCACAAATGGCGATGGCGCGAGAGACTTTGTGATGGCTGCGGCCCTGTCCGTGCCCGAAAAGCGGCCCATGTGACGATTTTTCGACAAATTTGTTACAGGAGGAAGACCATGGCACAGACCGTTCTTCCTGCCGGCCGGCCCGACCAGGCAGCAATCGGGTGGCGCGAGCCGGCAACGGTCATCTGGATCACCGCGCTCGGCGTCGTCGGCATCGTTACCGTTGCCTCGGCGCTGGGCGCGGTCCTCTACCCCGGCATCCGGCCGCAATTGCTGCAGGAGGACGGCATCGTCGAGACGGCCAGCGCCCTGACCTTCCTGCTCGCCGTCCTCGGCTCGATTTACGCGATGATGCGGCGCGGCCCGAGCTTTCCCCTCGTCCTGGCTGGACTGATCGGCTTCGCCGAACTGATGGACGAAATCAGCTTCGGCTCGCGGATTTTCGGGTTCGAGCCTCCCCCGCTATACGGCGGCGGCGAACTGGACGGCTTCCACGACCTGCTCATCCTCGTCTACCGGCTGGCGCGCGACCTCAATCCGGAACTCGCCTGGCTCTGGGTCGGGGCGCTGTTCGCGGGCTCGGTCATCGTCGCCCTGTTTGCGCTGTCGCAGATATGGAAAGGCATCCGCGGCGGCACGACCCGGCTGTCGAACCATGTCCTGCTCTTCCTGCATTTCGGCTTCATCGGCCTGGCGCAGGTCATCGACGTTTCCACCTCCTCGCATGTCATGGCGGCCATGGAAGAGGTGTTCGAACTCGATGCGGCGATCGTGCTCGTTGCCTATGTCGCGCAACAGGCGCTGGTACCGCGGCAGCGGTCGCAGCCGGTGGTGCCTTAAAGTACCGGCGCCATCATCCCGACCGCGTTCTGGACGAGGCGCGTGTGGAACGGCCAGGCCTTGACGGCGTCGAGCGCGACGGGGTGCGAAACGCTGAGATAGGCCTGCTGGCGCGCGCGGATGGCGGCGGTCACGTCTTCGTCGGCGACCAGAAGGTTGTTCTCGAAATTGAGCTGCATGCTGCGGCGATCCATGTTGGCCGAACCGACCAGCGCCATGGCGCCGTCGATGGTCATCGACTTGGTATGCAGCAGCCCCAGCGGATATTCGTAGATCCGCACGCCGTTGGAAAGCAGGTCCGCGTAGCTGCTGCGGCTGGTCGCTTCCACCAGCCAGGAATCGTTGTGCCGGGGAAAGATGATCGTCGTCTCGACACCCCGGCGCGGGGCGGCGCACAGGGCGTGCAGGACCGCCTCGTCCGGCACGAAATACGGCGTCGTGATCATCAGTTCCCGGCGCGCGGTGTAGATCGCGCTGGCGAAGGAATCCGACATGGCGTCGCCGCGCGTCATCGGCCCGGTGCCGTACATCTGCGCCACGCTGCCCGGCTCGAAGCGTTCCGGCGCGGGGCCGGCAGCCGCCAGCCCCTGCAGCGGCTCGCCGGTTTCGGCGATCCACGTGCATAGGAACAGATACTGCGCCTGGCGCACGACGGGCCCTTCGCAGCGCAGGAAGATATCCACCCACGGCGCATATTTCGGCTTCACCCGGAAGGCGGCGTCGGCACAGTTCTGGCTGCCGCAATAGGCGATGCGGTTGTCGATGATGGCGATCTTGCGGTGGTTGCGCAGGTCGACGCGGCCGAGCGCCAGGTGCCCGAGGCGCGGGATGTCGTTCAGCATCGCGACCAGCGTCACTCCCGCCTCGCGCAGTTGCCGCCAGCGCAGACCGCGAATGAAGGCGCGCGAGCCGAGGCCGTCGGCCATCACCCGGCAGCGGACCCCGCGGCGCGCGGCAGCGGCGACGGCATCGGCGACCTTGCCGCCATTGTCGTCGTCGAGCCAGATATAGAAGCTGATGTGGACATGCTCGCGCGCCTGCCCGATGTCGCGCACGAGAGCCTCGATGGCACTGTCGCTGTCGCGCATCGGCTGGTCGGCGGCGGCCGTCGGATCGCCAAGAAGCACGATGCGGTTGCCCGCCACCGGGGACAGCCCGTTGATCGACCGGCAGAGATCGAACTGGGCGGCGGCCCCCGGCGCCACGAAAGCCGGCGCATAGGCCGCATCGTCCGGCCGCGCGGTCTGCTGTTCCGCCAGACCCAGCCTGCGGATGCGCTCGCGCCCGATGCTGGTTTCGCCGAGCAGCAGATAGGCGATGACGCCGAACAGCGGCAGGAACATGATCACCGCTACCCAGGCTACACGGGCAGCCGGCTCCCGGTTGGGCCGGGTGATGGCGCGCGCCACCGTTACCAGATGGATGACGAACAGCGACAGGTTGAACACCGCCAGCACGCTCGGGTGAAGCGTATCCAACAGGGCCGCCATCTCATCCTCCGTCTCCGCCAGTGGCCGGCAAGCTAGCGCGTTCGAGCCACGCCCGACAACCGGTCGTGCTCGTGCCTGTTCGGATCGGGTCCGGGGGGCTTGGACAGGCCGGCGCTATTTTCTATACCCGACAGGGACAAACCCGGCGCCGGCGTCTTCGTTCGCATCGGCACGCAGTGGGAAGGGGCAGATGGCAGCGACGAAACCGCCGGCAAACCGTTCGCTGCACGAGCAGCTCCTGCACGAATTCCGCAGCGACATCATCTCGCAGCGCTGGCCGCCGGGATACCGCTTGCCCTTCGAGACCGACCTGGCCGACAGCCACGGCGTCTCGCGCATGACCATGAACAAGGTGCTGACGCAGTTGACGCGGGAGGGATTCCTGGTACGGCGGCGCAAGCTCGGCACCGTCGTCGCCCGCCCGCACGCGCAGGCGGCGGTAATGGAAATCGCCGATATCGCCGCCGAGGTGCAAGCGCTGGGGCAGGCCTACCGGTTCGAATTGCGGGAGCGCAAGCTGCGCCCGCCGCGCCCGGGGGAGATCGTCGGGGCGGGCATCGATGAGGCCTCGAAGCAGCCCGTCCTCTACCTTCTCGGCATTCATTTCGCCGACGAACAGCCCTTCTGCCGCGAGGAACGCATCATCAACCCCGAGGCCGCGCCCGGCGCGCTCGACCAGGATTTTTCCAGCGTCGCGCCGGGCCAGTGGCTGTTGCAGGAAATCCCCTGGAGCTCGGCCGAACACCGTATCCGCGCGGTAGGCAGCAGCGGCGCGGTTGCCCGCGACCTCGGCCTGCAGCCAGGGGCAAGCTGCCTCGAGGTCATCCGCAGGACCGAGATTTCCGGCAAGTGGGTGACGCTGGCGAGCCAGACCTATCCCGGCGATCGCCACGAACTGACGGCGCGTTTCGAGCCACGCACCGAGGCGGGCTGATTTTTTTCGCCTGGCGGTCAGCCGGCGATAAGCACGTCCAGTACCAGCGCGCCGGCGAGCGCCGACACCAGTTCGGGAGCGGCGGCAGCGAGGTCGACGAGGTCGAGCCGTACAAGCCCGGCCCGATCCTCCAACAGCAGGGCAAGCCGTGCGCGCTGGCCCTCGGTCCCGCGGCCGGGGTCGAGCGGACCACGAATCACGCTCGCCGTCAGCGGGCGGCGCACCATGACGTTGAAGTCAAGCAGCGCCGGGCCCTCAAGCAAGGCAGCGGCGGGCTCGTCGCCGGAAAAGGCGAAGGGCTCGCTTGCGGCGTCAAGGCGGCGTTCCTGATCGCCCACGGTCAGGGCTATCGCGCCGCCTTCGAGCACGGTGAGCACCCGGTCCACGCCCGGAAAAGCGGAAAACGGGCCGGAGGCCGCGACAAGGGCCGTGCTGATGCGCCAGTCGAAATCCTCGAAGCCGGCGCCCGCCGGCGCGACGGCGATTTCGGCCGTTTGCCCGCCGCCGTTCTTCCAGGGGCGGTACACCCGTTCCGACAGCCGGAAAATCCCCGTTTCGGTCATGGTCTCATCTCTCCGATGCACCGGCATCCTGCCTTGCCGGCCCGGCCGCCCGCAAGCCTCAAAGCGAGCCGGAAAGGGCAGCCAGAAACTGGCCGTTGTCGGCCTCGGTGCCGATGGAGACGCGCAGCCACGTCTCGTAGCCCGGCTGCTTCCACGGCTTGACGATCACGCCCTTGTCGAGCAGCGCTTCGGCGAGTTCGACGGACGGACGGGCAGCGTCGAAGAAGAGGAAATTGCCTTTCGACGGCAGCACGCGCAGGCCGAGCGCTTCGATGGCGGCCTTGACGCGGGGCAGTTCGCGCCGCACCAGCGCGGCGGCAACGGTTACCGATCCGGGATGGTCCAGCGCCGCCTCGGCCGCCGCCTGCGCCATCAGGTTCACGTTGAAGGGCGTGCGGGCGAGATCGAGCCCGCGCTTCAGTTCGCCGCTGTTGGTCATGGCGTAGCCGACGCGCAGCCCGGCCAGTCCCCAAGCCTTCGAGAAGGTGCGCAGGATCACCAGCGGCCCGCCATGCGTCGACAGTCGCGTTTCGCCGGAGCCATAGTCATCGCCCTCGGCATATTCGTGATAGGCCTCGTCGAGGCAGGTCACCGCCTCGGGATGGACGGCGTCCAGCACGCGGCCAAGCTCCTGCGGCGACAGCCACACGCCAGCCGGGTTCATCGGATTGGCGAACAGCACCAGCCGCACCGGCTGCGCCACCGCCCGCACCAGCGCCTCGACATCGACGCCGCCTTCCGGCGTAAGGCCGATGCGGATGACTTCGGCTCCCATCAGCCGTGCATAGTCCTCGTGAAGCGTGAAGGACGGGTAGAGCGTGACGACCTTGTCGCCCGGCCGCAGGATGGCGCGCGCCAGCACCGCCAGAAGGTCCTCCGAGCCGTTGCCCAGCACCAGCCGGTCGGCCGCAATACCGTGGCGCGCCGCCAGCTTCGCGGCAAGCGTGCGGCCGACGGGATCGGGATAGATGGCGATGCGCTGCAAGGCTGCTTCGAGCGCCTGCCGCACCGCCGGGTCGGGCCCGAGCGGATTCTCGTTCGAGCCGAGCTTGGCGACACGGCTCACGCCGGGCCGGCTGGCGACTTCCGCGACGGTCAGGCCCGCATTGTAGGGCGCCAGGGCCGCCAGTTCCGGACGCAGGTGCGATGATGGCAAGGACATGGATTTCGGGCCTCTCGGGAGCGATGATGTCCTGCCACCCTAAGATAATATGTATATACTTGTAAAGATGGCGGCGCGGATTTTCCCGCCATGACCCGGCGATTTCTGCCTAGTAGCTTCGGGTCAGGCCGTTTTCGTTGGCGACGTGGTGGCCGGGCTGGAACGCCACCCGGACGATGGTGATCGGGCCAAGGTCGTTCCAGGTGATGCGGGAAAGGATCAGCAAGGCCTGCCCCGGCTGCGCCTGCAGCAGCCGTGCGTCGCGCCAGTTGGCGTTCTCGGCGGAGAACGCCAGTTCCGCCCGCAGATAAGGCGCGTTGCGCACCAGCCATTCATTGGCGTTCAGTTGCCACAGATCGACCCCGGCAAGGCTCGGCGCGGCGCGCGGATTGATCCAGCGATCCTCCAACTGGAAGGGCTGGCCATCGGCATAATGAACGGCCCGCATATGGACCAGCACTTCGCCCTTAGACAGGCCGGTGCGCTCGGCGAGCGCATCGGGAACGGGGCTCAGGCGCTGCGCGACGACGCGATGGCTGTAGGCCATGCCGGCCTGCTCCACCTGCTCGCGCACGATGGAAATGGTGAAGGTCGCCTTGCGCACCGGATCGACCGCGACGCGCGTGCCGGCCCGGCGCCGACGATCCAGCAGCCCCTCGTCGGCCAGCAGTTGCAGCGCCTTGTTGACGGTGGCGCGCGCCGCGTCGAACTCGATCGCAAGGTCCGCCTCGTCCGGGATGCGGTCGCCCTGCCGCCATTCGTGTTCGACGATGCGGCGGCGCACTTCGCTCGCGATGTGCTGCGCCTTGGTGGAGGCGGGACCGGCCGGCTTGTCGATCACATCCGTTCCTGCAACCGGCCGATGCAAGCGAGATAGTCGGCCGTGATCCGGTCGTGGTCCGGGTGACGGCCGCCCTGCACGACATGGCGGCCGCCCCCCCAGACATCGCGCACCAGCCCGTCATGGCCGGCGAAGATCAGGCTGTCCAGCAGCGCGTCGCCCTTGCGGCCGGCAAGCACCGGGTTGTCCAGCGAGACCGCGCACAGATCGGCCCACAGGCCGGCAGCGATGGCGCCGGTTTCACGCCCCGCCGCCGTCGCGCCGCCGTCGAGGCCGGCTTCATAGAGCACCCGGCCGGTGGAGCGATCCGGATCGGCCAGCACGGCACGAGCGGTGTCGCGCAGGCGCTGGCTGTATTCCAGCGTGCGCAGTTCTTCGGTCAGCGAGATGCGGACGTTGCTGTCCGAACCGAAGCCGAGACGGCCGCCTGCCTCCTTCCAGATCGTACCGTTGAAGATGCCGTCGCCGAGGCTGGATTCGGTGATCGGGCACAAGCCCGCGACGGCGCCGGTCGCCGCCAGCCGGCGGGTCTCGTCCTCGGTCAGGTGGGTGATGTGGATCAGCGTCCAGCGGCGGTCGGGGTTGTGGTTGTCGAGCAGCCATTCGACCGGGCGGCGGCCGGTTGCCGCCTGCACTTCCTCGATTTCCGGGACCTGCTCCGCCAGGTGCATGTGCAGCGGCCGCCCAGGGCGCAGCCCTTCGCAGATGGCCAGCGCCTCGGCGCCGACGGCGCGCAGCGAATGCGGCGCAATCCCGATGCCGGCATCGGCCGGCAGGTGCCGAAGGGCCGCCTCCGCCGCGTCGAGCAGGGTGGCGAATTCGTCCGGCGTCGTGCCGAAGCGCTGCTGGCCGGGGCCGAGCGGTCGGCGGTCGAGGCCGCCGAACTGGTAATGCACCGGCAACAGGGTCAGGCCGATGCCGGTACGGGCGGCCGCGGCGGCGATGCGCTCCGACATCTCGGCGATATTGGCGTAATGCTTCCCGCCGGGCTGATGATGCAGGTAGTGGAATTCCACATTGGTGGCGTAGCCCGCTTCCAGCATCTCCATCTGCACCAGCGCGGCGATCGCCTCGACGTCCTCCGGCGTCAGGTGGTCGAGGAAACGGTACATGATCTGGCGCCATGTCCAGAAGGTGTCGCGCGGCTGCGGCCCGCGCGCTTCCGAAAGGCCGGCCATGGCGCGCTGGAAGGCGTGTGAATGGAGATTGGCCATCGCCGGCAGCAGGAGACCCAGCTTTTCGCCTGCCGGAGCCGCGCCGGCCTCGACCCTGGCGATACGGCCATCCACGCCGAGATCGACACGGACGTCGTCCGCCCAGCCATCCGGCAGCAGCGCGTGGCGTGCCCAAAGTGTCGTCATTATTCCGATCTCCTCTCGCCGTCTCGACCCTGAAGCCGACGTGGATAAGTTTAGACATAGAGCGAGAATAAGTCTAGACATAGAAATGCGATTATGTTTAGACTTAGAAAAATCACGGACAGGGTAGGAGCGTGCCGGATGCAGGTTCTCAGCAATGCCGCAGTCGCAATCGTGGACGAGGGTGAGACGGGTTACCGGCTCGCCGAGCGCGCCTCGATCGTCATCGACGGCAGCGCCATTGCCTGGGTCGGCGCCGACGCCGACCTGCCGGCCGCCTATCGCGGCGCACCGTCCCGCGACCTCGAGGGGCGCGTGGTCACGCCCGGCCTGATCGACTGCCACACCCACATCGTCTATGGCGGCGACCGCGCCCGCGAATTCGAGATGCGCCTGGAAGGCGCCAGCTACGAAGAGATCGCGCGCGCCGGCGGCGGCATCCTTTCCTCCGTGCGTAATACCCGCGAGGCGAGCGAGGAAGAACTGCTCGCGCTGGCGCTGCCGCGCGTCGACACGCTGCTTTCCGAAGGCGTCACCACGCTGGAGATCAAGTCGGGCTACGGGCTCGACATCGCCACCGAACTGAAGATGCTGCGGGTCGCGCGCCGCATCGGCGAGGAGCGCCCGGTGCACGTCGTCACCACCTGGCTCGCCGCCCACGCGCTGCCACCTGAATTCAAGGACGACCGCGCCGGCTATATCGAGAAGGTGGTCATCGCCGGCATGAACCAGGGCCATGCCGAAGGCCTGATCGACGCCGTCGACGGGTTCTGCGAGGGCATCGCCTTTTCCGTCGAGGAAATGGCGCGCATCTTCGACCACGCCAAGACGCTCGGCCTGCCCATCAAGCTGCATGCCGAGCAGCTTTCCGACCTGCACGGCGCGGCGATGGCGGCCGGACATGGCGCGCTCTCGGCCGACCACCTCGAATATCTCGGCGCCGACGGCATCGCCGCCATGGCCAAGGCAGGGACCGTCGCCGTGCTTTTACCCGGCGCGTTCTACACGCTGCGGGAAACGAAATACCCGCCGCTGCAGGCGCTGCGCGAGGCCGGCGTGCCGATCGCGCTCGCCACCGATTCCAATCCCGGCACCTCGCCGCTCACCTCTCTCCTGTTGACCATGAACATGGGCGCGACGCTGTTTCGCATGACGCCGGCCGAGTGCCTGCGCGGCGTGACCCGCAACGCGGCCCGCGCGCTGGGCCTGTCCGACCGCGGCGTGATCGCGCCCGGCGCCCGCGCCGACCTGGCCATCTGGGACATCAAGCATCCGGCCGAGCTTTCCTATCGCATCGGCTTCAACCCGCTGCACGCCCGCATCTTCGGAGGCCAATATGTCTGAAATCGTCCTGACACCCGGCAAGGTCACGCTGGCCGACCTGGAGCGCGTCTGGCGCGAGGGGCTCACCGTGCGGCTGGCCGACAGCGCCCGCCCCGGCATCGCCGCTTCCGCTGCCCGCATCGAAGCCGCCGCCAGCGGCAACGTGCCGGTCTATGGCGTCAACACCGGCTTCGGCAAGCTCGCCTCCATCAAGATCAAGAGCGAAGACACGGCCACCCTGCAGCGCAACCTCATCCTGTCGCATTGCTGCGGCGTCGGCGAGAATGTCGAGGAAGAGACGGTGCGCCTGATCATGGCGCTCAAGCTGCTCTCGCTCGGGCGCGGCGCTTCCGGAACCCGCCCCGAGGTGGTAGCGCTGATCGAGGCCATGCTGGCCAAGGGCGTGCATCCGGTGATCCCCTCGCAGGGTTCGGTCGGCGCCTCGGGCGACCTCGCGCCGCTGGCGCACATGGCCGCCACCATGCTGGGCGAAGGCCGCGCCACCTACCAGGGCAAGGAGATGGCGAGCGCCGAGGCGCTGGCGGCCGCCGGCCTGAAGCCGGTGGTGCTGGCCGCCAAGGAAGGGCTGGCCCTGATCAACGGCACGCAGGTTTCGACCGCCTTCGCGCTGGTCGGCTTCTTCGAGGCGTTCTGGGCTGCGCGCAACGCGCTGGTGTCGTCGTCGCTGTCGACGGACGCCATCATGGGCTCGACCGCACCCTTCTTCGATGAAATCCACCAGTTGCGCGGCCATCGCGGCCAGATCCTTTCCGCCAAGGTCATCCGCGAACTGATGGACGGCTCGGAAATCCGCGAGAGTCATCGCGTCGGCGACACCCGCGTGCAGGACCCCTACTGCATCCGCTGCCAGCCGCAGGTCACCGGCGCCTGCATCGACCTCCTGACGCAGGCCGGCCGCACGCTGGAGATCGAGGCCAACGCCGCCACCGACAACCCGCTGGTGCTGATCGAGAGCGACCAGATCGTCTCGGGCGGCAATTTCCACGCCGAGCCGGTGGCGTTCGCCGCCGACCAGATCGCGCTGGCGATTGCCGAGATCGGCGCCATCTCGCAGCGCCGCATCGCCCTGATGGTCGACCCGGCGCTCAGCCACGACCTGCCGCCCTTCCTCACCCCGGCTCCGGGCCTCAACAGCGGCCTGATGATCGCCGAAGTGACCTCGGCGGCGCTGATGAGCGAGAACAAGCATCTCGCCACCCCCTGCTCGACCGACTCCACCCCGACCTCGGCCAACCAGGAAGACCACGTCTCCATGGCCGCGCATGGCGCGCGCCGGCTGAAGCGCATGAACGCCAACCTCGCCCAGATCGTCGGCATCGAGGTGCTGTGCGCTGCCGCCGGCGTCGAGTTCCGCGGCCCGCTGAAGACGTCGGCCCCGCTGCAGGCCGTCATCGCCCGGCTGCGCAAGTCGGTCTCGGCGCTCGACCAGGACCGCTACATGGCCCCCGACCTCGCCGAGGTCGCCTCGCTCGTCCGTTCCGGCGCGCTGCTCGAAGCCCTGCCGAAAGGCATGCTCGACGAGGTTCGTCCGTGAATCCGGTCGAAGTTGTTCGGGGCGAGGGCCCGCTGGTCCTCGGCCTGCCGCATACCGGGACCTGGCTGCCTGAGGCGATCCGCGCGAAACTCAACGCGCGCGGCCGCATCCTCGCTGACACCGACTGGCATATCGAACGCCTCTATGACGGGCTTTTGCCGAACGTGACGACCGTGCGGGCGACGTTCCACCGCTACGTGATCGACGCCAATCGCGGCCCCGACGATGCCAGCCTCTATCCAGGCCAGAACACCACCGGCCTGGTGCCGGTGACGGATTTCGACGGCGAGCCGATCTGGATCGAGGAGCCGGACGCGGCAGAGATCGCGCGGCGCAAGGCGGAATTCCACGCGCCCTACCATGCCGCTCTCGCCGCCGAGATCGATCGCGTGAAGGCGACGCACGGCGTGGCGATACTCTACGATTGCCACTCGATCCGGTCGCATATCCCGTTCCTGTTCGAGGGCATCCTTCGCGACTTCAACATCGGCACCAACAGCGGCGCTTCCTGCGACCCACGCATCGAGGCGGCAACCTTCGACCTGTGCGCCGCTTCCGGCCGCACCCATGTCTTGAACGGCCGCTTCAAGGGCGGCTGGACCACGCGCCATTACGGCCAGCCCAAGGACGGCGTCCACGCCATCCAGATGGAACTGGCGCAATCCACCCATCTTGCGGCCGAGGCCCCGCCCTTTGCCTATGACGAGCAGAAGGCCGCTGCGCTGCGCCTCACCCTCGGCGCTATCCTCGCGAAGCTTGCCGCCCTCGCCCCGGAACTGAAGGCATGAGCGGTCCACTTACCGGCATCAAGGTCCTCGACCTATCGCGCGTGCTCGCGGGGCCGTATTGCACGGCGCTGCTGGCGGATCTCGGCGCCGAGATCATCAAGCTGGAGCCGCCGGCCGGCGACGACTACCGCCATATCGGCCCGTTCAAGGACGGCGAGAGCGCGCTGTTCACGCTCAACAACCGCGGCAAGAAGAGCGTCGTGCTCGACCTGAAAAAGCCGGCTGACCTCGAACTGGCTGAGGCGCTCGCCGCCCGCGTCGACGTGGTGGTGGAAAATTTCCGCCCCGGCGTCGCGGCCCGGCTCGGGCTGGGCGCAGAGGCGCTGCGCCAGGCCAATCCGCGGCTGATCTATTGCTCCATCTCCGGCTTCGGACAGGAAGGCCCGTTCAAGGACCTGCCGGCCTACGACCTCGTGGTGCAGGCCATGTCCGGCCTGATGGCCGCGACCGGCGAGGACGGCGGCGCGCCGCTGAAGACCGGCGAGAGCATCGCCGACCTGATCGCCGGCCTGTTCGCAAGCTGGTCGATCATGGCCGCGCTCGTCCAGCGCAACGCCACCGGCGAGGGTGCGACGCTCGACATCGCCATGTATGACGCGCTGTTTTCCATGCTGACCACCAGCCACGCCCAGCATTTCTACGGCGGCGTGCTGCCCGGCCGCGTCGGCAACCGCCATCCGCTTTCCACACCCTTCGGCTGCTTCAGGACCAGCGACGGGCAGGTGGTGATCGCCGTGCTGAACGGCGGCCAGTTCCAGCGCCTGGCGGGGCTGATCGGCAAGCCGGAGATCGCGGCCGACCCGCGCTTTGCCTCCGACTCGAGCCGCACCGAGCATGAGCCGGCGCTGCGGGCCCTGATCGAGGCCTGGTCGACCCGGTTGACCACCGAGGAGGCCGTCGCGGCACTCGCCGCCGAGGGCCTGCCGACCGCGCCGATCTGGGACATCGCACAGGCTGCCGACAACGAGCACGCCGCGATGCGCGGGCTGGTCAGCACGCTGGCGCACCCCGTTCTCGGCCGCACGCCGATCGTTGGCCAGCCGGTGCGTTTCGACGGCGCCAAGCCGGTGGCCACGACAGCCGCGCCGAACCTCGGCGGCGACATCGAAACCGTGTTAAAGGAATTCGGCCTGGAGGCGCTACCCCATGCAGATTGACGACGCCTGGCATATGCTGTCGGAAGAGGAACGCCTGTTCTGCGAGGTGCTGGAACGCATCTGCGCCGACAAGATTTCGCCGCTCGCCGCCGAGACCGACGAGACTTCGCGCTTCGTGCATGCGCAACTGGCGACGCTCGGCGAAGCCGGCATGATGGGCGCCAACCTGCCGGAAGCCTATGGCGGCAGCGGTATCTCCGCGTCGGCGCTCTTGCGCGCCGTCTCGATCGTCGCCGGCGCCTGCGGCTCGACCGCCTCGGCGCTGACCGCGCACTATCTGGCGACCGATTCCATCCTGATCGGCGGCACGGAAGCGCAGAAACAGGAATGGCTGCCCAAGGCCGCCAGCGGCGAAGTGCTCGCCGCCTTCGCGCTCACCGAGCCCACCGCCGGCTCCGACCCCGCCGACATGAAGACGCGGGCGCGGCGCACCGAAAAGGGCTGGCACCTCAAGGGCACCAAGTGCTTCATCTCCAATGGCGGCGTCGCCGATGTCGTCGTGGTCTATGCGGTGACCGACCCCGAGAAGGCGCATCGCGGCATCTCGGCCTTCCTCCTGCCCAAGGGCACGCCTGGCTTCGAGGCCGGGCCGGCGGAAAAGACCATGGGCCTCAAGGGCGGCCATGTCTTCACGCTCAACCTCGATTGCGAGCTGCCTGAAAGCGCGCTGCTCGGCGAGGAGGGCAAGGGCTTCCGCACCGCCATGCAGGTGCTCGACAACGGCCGCATCGAGGTCGCCGCACAGTGCCTCGGCCTTGCCGGCGCCGCGATGGACGCGGCGATCGCCTATGCCAAGGAACGCGTCATCGGCGGCATCGCGCTGTCGGAGCGGCAGGGCATCCGCTGGATGATCGCCGACATGGGCGTCGCCTGGCGCTCGGCGCTGCTTCTGTCGCAGGAGGCGGCGCGCCAGCGCGACCTGGCGCACGAGCATGGCGGGCGTTTCTCGCTGGCCTCGTCCATGGCCAAGCTCGGCGCCTCCGAGGCGGCGGGCAAGATCGCCGACACGGCCCTGCAACTGCACGGCGGCTACGGCTACACCCGCGACTTTCCCATCGAGCGGATCAACCGGGACCTGCGCATCATGCGCATCTACGAGGGTTCCAGCGAAATCCAGCGCATCATCATTTCCGGCAATATGCTGGCCTGACAGGAGGCGAACCGTGAGCAGCAACCCAAGACACAATACCCGCGACATCTTTCCCCCGACCGGTCCCGAGATCACCGCCAAGAGCTGGCTGACCGAGGCGCCGATGCGCATGCTGATGAACAACCTGCATCCCGACGTCGCCGAGAACCCGCACGAGCTGGTGGTCTATGGCGGCATCGGCCGCGCCGCCCGCACCTGGAAGGATTTCGACCTCATCGTCGGCGCACTGAAGAAGCTGGAAAGCGACGAGACGCTGCTGGTGCAGTCGGGCAAGCCGGTCGGCGTCTTCAAGACGCACAAGGACGCCCCGCGCGTGCTGATCGCCAATTCCAACCTCGTGCCGCACTGGGCGACGTGGGACCATTTCAACGAGTTGGACAAGAAGGGCCTGGCCATGTACGGCCAGATGACGGCCGGCTCGTGGATCTATATCGGCTCGCAGGGCATCGTGCAGGGCACCTACGAAACCTTCGTGGAGGCTGGCCGCCAGCACTATGACGGCAACCTCAAGGGCAAGTGGATCCTGACCGCCGGCCTCGGCGGCATGGGCGGCGCCCAGCCGCTGGCCGCTGTCATGGCCGGCGCCTGCTGCCTGGCGGTGGAGTGCGACGAGACCCGCGCCGACTTCCGCCTGCGCACCCGCTATGTCGACGCCAAGGCGCACACGCTGGACGAGGCGCTGGCGCTGATCGAGCAGTGGACGAAGGCCGGCGAGGCGAAGTCCGTGGCGCTGATCGGCAATGCCGCGGAAATCTTCCCCGAACTGGTCAAGCGCGGCGTGCGCCCCGACATCGTCACCGACCAGACCTCGGCGCACGATCCGGTGCACGGCTACCTGCCGCTCGGCTGGACCGTCGCCGAATGGCGCGCCAAGCAGGAGAGCGACCCCAAGGCCGTGGAAAAGGCTGCCCGCGCCTCGATGAAGCAGCACGTCGCCGCCATGGTCGACTTCTGGAACGCCGGTGTGCCGACGCTCGACTACGGCAACAACATCCGCCAGATCGCGCTGGAAGAGGGCCTGGAAAACGCCTTCGCCTTCCCCGGCTTCGTGCCGGCCTATATCCGGCCGCTGTTCTGCCGCGGCATCGGCCCGTTCCGCTGGGCCGCCCTGTCGGGCGATCCGGAGGACATCTACAAGACCGACGCCAAGGTGAAGGAGCTGCTGCCCGACAACAAGCACCTGCACAACTGGCTGGATATGGCGCGCGAGCGCATATCCTTCCAGGGCCTGCCGGCGCGCATCTGCTGGGTCGGCCTCGGCGACCGCCACCGCCTCGGCCTCGCCTTCAACGAGATGGTGCGCAACGGTGAGCTGAAGGCGCCGATCGTCATCGGTCGCGACCACCTCGATTCCGGCTCGGTCGCCTCGCCGAACCGCGAAACGGAAGCGATGAAGGACGGTTCCGACGCCGTTTCCGACTGGCCGCTGCTCAACGCGCTGCTCAACACCGCCTCGGGCGCGACCTGGGTGTCGCTGCATCACGGCGGCGGCGTCGGCATGGGCTTCTCGCAGCATTCGGGCATGGTCATCTGCTGCGACGGCTCGGAAGACGCGGATGCGCGGCTCGCCCGCGTGCTGTGGAACGACCCCGCAACGGGCGTCATGCGCCACGCCGATGCGGGCTACGAGATCGCGATCGACTGCGCTCGCGAGCACGGGCTGAACCTGCCCGGTATTCTTTAAGCCTTTCGCGCACCACCGGTCTCTGGCGGTGCGCGACAAAATCCAATAGCTAGTCGAACTGGCGATGGTCGCTCAGTTCATCAGGGAGAATACCAAATGAAGTTTTCCACGACACTCAAATCGGCCGTGTTCGGCCTTGCAGCACTTGGCCTTGCCGTGCCCGCCATGGCCGACCAGCTTTCCGACATCAAGGCGGCCGGCAAGATCGAAACGGCCACCGACATGCACTACGCGCCGTTCGACATGCTCAACAACGGCACCTATGAAGGCATGACCAAGGACCTGTTCGACGGCGTCGCCAAGGAACTCGGCGTCGAGCCGGTCTACCAGGACATTCCGTGGACCGCCGAACTGCCCGGCCTCGAGGTCAAGAAGTTCGACATCGTCATCGCCCCGGTCACCATCACGGCCGAGCGCCTGCAGCGCTATGCCTTCACCCTGCCGATCGCCGACGCCACCGTCTCGCTGGTGCGCGCCGCCAGCAACACCGAGCTGAAGAAGCCGGAAGACATCAAGGGCAAGACCGTCGGCGTCCAGCAGGGCACCGCGCAGTTCAAACAGCTCCAGGCTTATGGCGAGAAGCTCGGCGGCGTCACCGTCAAGGAATACGGCACCACCGACGAAGCCTATGCCGACCTCGCCGCCGGCCGCCTCGACGCGGTCGCCGGTTCGCTGCCGAACCTGACCTACCTGGTCAAGAGCCGTCCCGAGACCTTCGCGCTGTTCGAGCCGGCCCAGTTCGGCGAGCCGACCTACTTCGCCTGGGTGGCGCGCAAGGACGCCGACAGCGAAAGCTTTGTCAAGGCCGTCAACGACGCCGTGCTCAAGATGACCGATGACGGTCGCGTCAAGGCGATCCAGGAAAAGTGGCTCGGCACCTACACCGAACTTCCGCGCGAAGTTCCCACCAAGTAACGACGAGTCGCGGGCGGGAGCGATCCCGCCCGCAAGCCTCGCGGCAATCGGAGCACCGATGTTTTCGATCTCCACCTTTCTGAACAGTTTCGAGCCGCTCTTCTGGGCCGCTCGCTACACGCTGTTGATTTCGGGGCTGGGCATTGCGCTCGGGCTGGTCGTCGGCGCGCTCATCTGCGCGGCCGCGCTGTCCGGCGTCACCTGGCTGCGCCGGTTCGCGGCGGTCTGGGTCAGCTTCCTGCGCGGGGTCCCGCTGCTGGTCCAGCTTCTTCTGTGCTATTATCTTTTGCCGGTCATCGGCATCAACGTGCCGGCGCTGGTCGCCGCCGTGGTGACGGTCGGCATCTGCTCCAGCGCCTATGTCTCCGAAATCTGGCGCGGCGCCATCATCTCGCTGCCCATCGGCCAGACGGAGGCGGCGACGGCCATCGGCATGCACCCGCGCGACATCTGGAATCGGGTGATCCTGCCGCAGGCGTTCCGCATTTCGCTGCCGGCGCTGATCAACGAGCTGATCCTGCTTGTCAAGGCCTCGTCGCTGGTGTCGGTCGTCGGCATCCTTGAAGTGACGCGCGCCAGCCAGGCACAGGCGGCCACCACCTTCCGCCCGCTGGAAGTCTACATCGCGGCAGCCTGCATCTACCTGGTCATCAATCTCTGCTTCGCGGCGCTCGGCCGCTACCTCGAGCACAGGATGGCTGTGTAATGGACCTGAGCATCCTGCTGCAATACTGGCCGATACTGCTGAGCGGCTTCGGGCTTACCATCCTTTGCTGGCTGCTGGGCACCGTCTTCAGCATGGCGCTCGGCCTCGTCATCTCGCTGGTGCAGCGCTACGGGCCTCGTCCCGTCGGCTGGCTGATCCAGGTCTATATCGAGATCATCCGCGGCACGCCCTTCCTGGTGCAGCTCTTCGTGCTCTACTACGGCGGCCCGCTGCTGGGCTTGCGCCTCGACGCGCTGCCGGCGGGCATCCTCGGGCTCAGCGTCTACGGCAGCCCCTATTTCGCCGAGATCTTCCGCGCCGGCTACCTGGCGGTGCCGACCGGCCAGCTCGAGGCGGCGCGCGCCATCGGCATGTCGGAACTCACCATCGTGCGCCGCATCCTGATGCCGCTCGCGCTGGTGTCGGCGCTGCCGTCGCTGGTCAATTTCGCCATCATCCTCACCAAGGAGACGGTGATCCTGTCCATCATCACCGTGCCTGAACTGATGTATTCGGTGCAGCGCATGTCCACTGAGACCTTCCGCTACCTGGAAGCCAACTTCATTCTCGCGCTGTTCTTCTGGCTGCTGGTCGAAACCATCTCGCGCTTCGGCCGCAAGCTGGAAACGCGCATCACCAAACATCTGATCGAAAGGACGTAGGATGGTCGAAGCCTCATCCGTCGAGATCCGCAAGGTCACCAAGTTCTACGGCCCCTTCCAGGCGCTGAAGGAAGTTGACCTGTCCATCCAGCCGGGCAAGGTGACGTGCCTGATCGGGCCTTCCGGCTCGGGCAAGTCCACGCTGCTGCGCTGCATCAACTTCCTCGAGGAATATGATTCCGGCGAGATCACCATCGACGGGCAGCTGATCGGCTACGCCACGCCCGGCGGCCGCAAGATGCCGGGCCGCAAGCTGCGCGAAATGCGCCGCTCGATCGGCATGGTGTTCCAGCAGTTCAACCTGTGGCCGCACATGACGGCGCTGCAGAACGTCGCCGAAGGCCTCATCCGCGTGCGCGGCCTGCCGAAAGCGGATGCCGAGGCCCGTGCCGCCGAGGCCCTGAAGAAGGTGGGACTGGCCGACAAGATGGCCAACCACCCGGCGCGCCTGTCCGGCGGCCAGCAGCAGCGCGTCGCCATCGCCCGCGCCATCGCCATGGAACCGCGCCTGATGCTGTTCGACGAGCCGACTTCCGCGCTCGACCCGGAACTGGTGGGCGAGGTGCTGAGCGTCATGAAGACGCTGGCTTCCGAGGGCATGACCATGGTCGTGGTGACGCACGAAATGGGCTTTGCCGCCCATGTGGCGGACCAGGTGGCCTTCATGGAAAAGGGCGAACTGGTGGCCGTGGACGCCCCGAGCCATATCCTGCACAACCCCGAAGACCCGCGCATCCACGCCTTCCTGCGCACTTATCACGAGCGCAACAGCTTCTGAGCGCCATTGCAGGCGCCGGCGCGCTCTGGCACTGATGGCATTTCCGTTTTGCCGTCAGCGCGCGTGATGGAGGCGCCTCAGCCATGGTGGAACTCAATCGGCAAAGCGCCTCGGCGCTCGCCCGCATGATCCGCGCGGGCGAGACGACGGCGAGCGCGGTGATGGGCGCCCATCTCGACCGGATCGCGGCGCGCGAGGCCGAGGTCGGCGCCTTCGTCTACCTCGACACCGAACGCGCCATGGAACTCGCCGAAGCCGCCGACCGGCAGCCAGCCCGGGGACTGCTGCACGGCGTGCCCTTCGCCATCAAGGACATCATCGACACGCAGGACATGCCGACCGCCTGCGGCAGCGATCTGTTCGCCCACCGCCGGCCGACACGCGACGCCGCCTGCGTGCGCAAGATGCTCGACGCCGGCGCCATTCCGCTCGGCAAGACCGTCACCACCGAATTCGCCTATTTCCGGCCGGGCAAGACCGCCAATCCGCACAACCTTGGCCACACGCCGGGCGGCTCGTCGTCGGGTTCGGCGGCGGCCGTCGCGGACGGCATGGCGCCGCTCGCCTTCGGCACGCAGACGGCCGCCTCGCTGATCCGGCCGGCGGCGTTCTGCGGCGTCTGCGCCTTCAAGCCGACGACCGACACGTTCGACGTCAGCGGCGTGCTGCCGCTCGCCCCCAGCCTGGATACGCTCGGCTTCCTGGCCCGGCAGCCAGACGATTTCGGCCTCGCCTATGCCGTCATGACGGGGAGCCCGTTGCCCGCGCCCGGCGCCTTCGCCGACAGGAAGCCTCGCATCCGCCTGATGCGTGGTCCGCACTGGCAGGAGGGATCGCCGGAGATGCGCGAGGTCGTGGCCCGCGCCATGCGCATCCTGTCGGAGCATGGCGCCGAAACCGGCGAGGTCGACCATCCGCCGCTGTTTCGCGAGCTGACCGACGCGCAAAAAGCCGTCATGGCCTATGAGGCGGCCAGCACCCATGCGCGCCTTTACGACGAGAACCGCGCCGGCGTCAGCGACCAGTTCGCGGAACTGGTCGAGGCCGGCCGCAGGATCACAACCGAGCAGTACAGGGCGGCGCTCGACATGCGCGACCGCGCGAAGCCGCTGGCGGAAGCGCTGTTCGCCGACTGCGACGCGCTGCTCATGGCTTCCGCCCCCGGCGAGGCCCCGCAGGGCCTCGGCTCCACCGGCGACCCGCTTTTCAGCCGCATGTGGACGCTGCTGCAACTGCCGGCCGTGGCGCTGCCGCTCGGGACCGGGCCGCAGGGCCTGCCGCTCGGCATCCAGTTGGTCGGCCGCCGTGGCGGCGACGAAAGGCTGCTCGCCGTCGCGCAGTGGGCTCACGACCGCTTCGCCGCCTCGGCCTAAAAGGCGCTTGACGGAGGCCGGCATTGGCCGCAGAGGCAGCGGAACGAAGAAGGTCGGGGTCTACCGCGATGATCGAGATGTCGCCGGAAACGGCAAGGGGGCTGGAGTTGGGGATCGAGGGCTGGCTGGAGGCGGTTGCCGCACATTTCGGCTGCGTGTGGCCGATGGAGCGGCTGGTCGGCGAATACGACCTGAACTTCCGGGCTCGGGGCAACAACGGCCCGATCATCGTCAAGGTGATGCGCGCCGGTTGCGACCCCGCCTATGTCGCCATGCAGATCGAGGCGATCCGCCACGCCCTTTCCGTCGATCCGCACCTGCCGCTGCCGGAAATCGTCGGCGAGCCCCTCACCCTGCGCGACGATAGCGGGCAGGAGCGTATCGCCTGGGCGCAACGCGCCCTGCCCGGCAAGGCGCTGGGCGCGCTCGCGCCGCAATCGCTGCCGCTGCTGGAAGAACTCGGCCGCGCGGCGGGGCGGCTCAGCCGCACGCTACAGGGGTTCGAGCACCCGCAACTCGACCGCCCGCAGAAATGGCGGCTTCCCGACGGCGGCTGGATCGCCGCGCATCTGCCGCTCCTGCCGGAGGCGCGCCGCCCTCTCGTGCAGGCGGCGCTGGAGGGCTTCGAGGAGCTGCGCCCCGCGCTTGAACGACTGCCGCAGCAGGCCATCCACAACGACCTCAACGACTGGAACATCCTGATCCGCCAACAGGTCGCCGCGCAGACCGCCGTCGCCGGCTTCATCGACTTCGGCGACATGACGCGCGCGCCGGTGATCTGCGACCTGGCGATCATCGCCGCCTATGCGATCCTCGACCGCCCTGACGCCGAACAGGCGCTGGCCGCGCTCACCGCCGGCTACCATGCCGCCTTCCCGCTGACCGAAGCCGAACTGGCGATGCTGTGGCCGCTGGTGCGGATGCGGCTGGCGGTCAGCGCCGTCAACTCGACCGTCGAGGCTAGGGCCAGGCCCGACGACCCCTACGTCACCATATCGCAGGCGCCGGCCTGGCGGCTCCTGGAACGCACCGACCTCGACGCGGCGCGCATCCTGCAGCGGCTGCGGCTGGCCTGCAGGCTGCCGGTCACCCCCGAGGCGCCGGCGATCCTCGCCTGGCTTGCCGCCGAGCGGCATCGCTTCTCGCCGGTCGTCGAGGCCGACGTCGCGGCCTTTACGGTCCACGACCTTTCGCCATCGGGCAGCCTGACGCCGGAAAACCCCTTCGCGCTGACCCCGGCAGAGGCGGCGACGCTCGGCGTCGCCGAGCCGTGCTGGATCGGACGCCACGGCGAACCGAGGCTGGTCTACACCGAAGGCGCCTTCGTCGGCCCGACGAAAGCGTCCAACCGCCGCACCGTGCATCTGGGCGTCGACCTTTTCGCACCGGCCGGCACGGCGCTGCGCGCCCCGCTGGCGGGCACGGTGATCACGGCGGGAAGCGAGGAAGGCGCGCAAGGCTATGGCGGCATGGTCGTGCTGCGCCACGACACGCCGGCCGGTTCCCTGTTCACGCTGTGGGGACACCTGGCCGCCGATTGCGCGGGGCTCAAGCCCGGCCAGCGTATCGCCGCCGGCGAAGTTTTCGCCCATATCGGGACGCTCGCGGACAACGGCGGCTGGGCGCCTCACCTGCATCTGCAAATGGGCTTCGACAACGACCGCGACTGGGACGGCGTCGCCGATGCCGACGACCGCGCGGCGCTGCTAGCCCGATTCCCGAACCCGGCGGCGCTGCTCAACCTCGCGGACGACCATGTCGCCTTTGCCGCGACCGACGAAGCCGAACTGCTCGACTACCGGCAGGCGCATTTCGCCGCCAACCTGAAGCTCAGCTACCGCCAGCCGGTCATGTTCGTGCGCGGCTGGAAGCATCATTTGTTCGACCAGTGGGGCCGGCCCTATCTCGACGCCTACAACAACGTCCCGCATGTCGGCCATGCCCACCCCAGGATTCGCGCCGTGGCGGCCAGCCAACTGGCGCGGATGAACGCCAACACCCGCTACCTGCATCCCGCCCAGCGGGCCTTCGCGCAGAAGCTGATCTCCAAGATGCCGGCCGGACTGGAGGTGTGCTTCTTCGTCAATTCGGGCTCGGAGGCCAACGAACTGGCGCTGCGCCTCGCCCGTGCCGCTTCCGGCGGCTACGACATCGTGACGCCGGACCACGGCTATCACGGCAACACCACCGGCGCGACGGCGATCTCGGCCTACAAGTTCAACAAGCCGGGGATGGGCGGGCGCCAGCCCTGGGTTCACCTGGTCGACGTGGCCGACGACTATCGTGGCCGCTTCCGTGCCGACGACCCGGCCTGCGGCGAACGCTATGCCGCGCAGGTCGACGACGCCCTCGAGGAGATCGCCGCCGGAGGCGGCCTCCTCGCCGGTTTCATCGGCGAAGTCTTTCCCAGCGTCGCCGGCCAGATCATCCCGCCAGCCGGCTATCTCGCCTCGGTCTATGCCCGCATCCGCTCCGCCGGCGGCATCTGCATCGCCGACGAGGTCCAGACCGGCCTCGGCCGCCTCGGCGACGCTTATTTCGCCTTCGAGCAGCAGGGCGTCGTTCCCGACATCGTCGTGCTGGGCAAGCCGATCGGCAACGGCCACCCCCTCGGGGTGGTGATCACCACGCGCGAAATCGCCGACCGCTTCGCGCAAGGCGCCGAATTCTTCTCGACCTTCGGCGGCTCCAACCTGTCGTGCCTGATCGGCAAGGAGGTGCTGGACATCGTCGACGACGAAGGCCTACAACAAAACGCCGCCATTGTCGGCAACCGGCTTCTTTCGGGGCTGCGTGCGTTGCAGGATCGCCATGCCTGTATCGGCGAGGTGCGGGGGTTCGGGCTTTTCACCGGCGTCGACCTCGTCGAGGACCGCGACAGCCGCGCGCCGGCCACGGCGATCGCCGACCACGCCATCAACCGGCTGCGCGAGATGCGCATCCTGATCGGCCGCGAAGGGCCGGCCGACAACGTCCTCAAGATACGCCCGCCGCTCACCATCGATGCCGAAGGCGTCGATACGATCTGCGCAGCGCTGGACACGGCGCTGGCCGAAATCCAGCCATAGAGGCGCACGATCATCCCGTCGGATGCCGTTCCCTCATCTTGCTCTTGGAGCGCGGATCGTGCCTATATGCCGCCATCAACCGGCGCTAATATAATGGCCCCGGCAGGGGCTCCCGGACCATAAGCACTTCCATGCTAAAAAGAATCTCGATTTTCGCCAGTGGATCGTTGATCGGCGCGGTCATAGACTATGTTTCGACCATCTCGCTGAACAATGTCTTCGGTGTCGACCCCGCCGTCGCTCTCGGACTGTCGATGATCCTGAGCTCCTGCGTCGTCTTCCTGTTCCACCGCCACATCACCTTTCCTGAAGCGCACGGGAACACCGCTTACCGGTTTCTCCTCTTCATTGCCGTGACCTTGCTGGTCTTCCTGCTGCGCGCGGTGCTCCTGAAGGCGTTCCTCTATGCCGGCCTGGCCCTGGCGATCGCGCTTTTCCTGGCGATCGGGCTCGCTTCGCTCATGAATTTCGTCATTTCCTCAACCGTGACTTTTTCAAAGAAATTATCATGACGAAGAAGATACTTTGCATAGTCGCCCCGATTTACAACGAATCCCTGTCCCTGGCCGATTTCCTCGAAAAGCTCTCCACCGAGGCTGACGATATCCAGGAAAAATTCTCGATCCGGGTCGACTACATATTTGTCGACGACGGCAGCCGGGACGATTCCTTTTCGCTGCTCAGGGAATACGATTTCGGCGAGCGGCACGTTCGCCTTCTCCAACTGTCCCGCAATTTCGGCAAGGAGGCTGCGCTGTCGGCCGGCATCGACGCCGCCGATTACGCCGATGCGGCGGTGCTGATGGACGCCGACCTCCAGCACCCGCCGGAAATGATTTCCGATTTCGTCCGCATCTGGCTGACCGAGGGCGCCGACAGCGTCTACGCCTACAAGTCAAGCCGCCGCCAGTCCGAAGGGCTGATGAAGGCCGCGCTGGCACGGACGTTCTTCTGGGTCATGAACCGCAATTTGCGCTACAAGATCCATCAGGATGCCGGCGATTTCCGCCTAATCAACCGGCGGATCATGACCGCCCTGCGCAGCCTGCCGGAGACGGACCGCTTCATGAAGGGGCTCTATGCCTGGGTCGGCTTCCGCCAGGTCGCGCTGCCGTTCCAGCCGCCGCCGCGCCTGCGCGGGACGAGCAGCTACAACCCCCTGCGGCTGCTGTCGATGACGCTCGACGCCATCACCAGCTTCACCACGACGCCGCTGCGCCTGATGGCGATGGCGGGCATCGCGATCGCCACGTTCAGCGCGGCATACGGCATCTACGTCATCATCCAGCACTTCTTTTTCCCGACGGTGCCCGCCGGCATCGCCTCGGTGCTTGCGCTGATCGCCTTCTTCGGCGGCATCCAGATGATCTTTCTCGGCCTGCTCGGCGAATATGTCGGGAAATCCGTCCTCGAGGCCAAGAAGCGGCCGATCTACATTCTGGCCGAAGACATCAGCCGGGGGGAGGACGCGCTTGAGGATCGCGGATGACTTCGGCCTGGGGCGCCGGCACGACCAAGTCATCCTCTCGCTGATCGAGGCCGACCGGCTCGACGGCACCTCGGTCATGATCAACGACGCCATCGAGCCCGGAGCGCTGGAGCGGCTGCGGGCCTTGCGGCAGGCCGGCGCGAAGGTCGGCCTGCACCTGAACCTGACGCAGCCCTTTGCCGGCGGCGCCCCGACCTGGCCGCTGGCCACGCTGATGCAGCCGCTGCCCGGCAAGGGGCTGGTCGACGCCGCCGCGGCTGCGTTCGACCGGCAGGCGCGCGACTTCGTCTCGCTTTTCGGCTCAGGCCCCGACTTCTACGACGGCCACCAGCATTGCCACTGTTTCCCCGCGATGGCGCCGCTGGCGGCACGCCTGCCCCGCGAGCCGGCAACGTGGATGCGCGTTCCCCTGCCCGCCGCCTGGCGGGAGCGGATGCTCAACCTCGCGGCCGGCGGGCCGAAGGTGGTTCTGATCATGGCATTGGCCGCACGGGCGCGGGCGGTCTTCACCTCGGCCGGCTGGCCGGTGAACCGCGACTTTTCGGGCTTCCTGCGCCTCGACGACCCGGCCAGCGTGCGCACATGGCTGCCGCGCCTGTTGGAAGCGGCGGACAAGGAATGCCTCCTGATGCTGCATCCCGGCGATGCGGCCGACCCCTTACAGTGCCCCGGCCATGCCCCGGAAAGCCGCGCGGCCGAAACCGAAATCCTGCGTGAAAGTGCTCCACGATGACAAGGAACCGCGCCATCCTCTGGGGACTGGTCCTGCTGCTCGCCGCCCGGCTTCTGGCCATGCTGTGGGTGCCGCTCACCGATTCTACGGAAGCCCGTTACGCCGAAATCGCCCGCAAGATGGTCGAGACCGGCAACTGGATCACCCCCCAGTTCGACTATGGCGTGCCGTTCTGGGCAAAGCCGCCGCTGCACACCTGGCTGTCCGCGCTCGGCATCGAAATGTTCGGCCCGTCGCCCTTTGCCGCGCGGCTCGGCATCCTCTTGGCCGCCATCGCAACGCTCGCCATCCTGTGGCTGTGGGCCTCGGCCTTCACCGACCGGAAAACCGCGTCGATCGCGACGCTGGTCGCCGCCAGTTCCGCCGTGTTCTTCGTCTCGTCCGCCTTCGTCCAGACCGACATGGTGCTGACGCTCGGCGTCACCGCCAGCATGGCCGGCTTCTACGGCGGCATCAGGGGAAGCCGCGCCTGGGGGTGGCTGTTCTTCCTCGGGCTCGCCATCGGCCTGCTGGCCAAGGGGCCGATCGCCGTCATCCTGTCGCTGCTGCCGATTTTCGTGTGGGTGGCCTGGTACAGGGAATGGAAAAATCTCGCGCGCCTTCCCTGGGTCGCCGGGACGGTAGCCTGCCTCGTCCTGTCGGTGCCGTGGTACGTGGCGGCCGAAATCGCTACGCCGGGCTTCCTGCACTACTTCCTGATCGGCGAGCATATCCAGCGCTTCCTGCAGCCCGGCTGGAAGGGCGACCTTTACGGGGCCGGGCGCGAGCATTTCCGCGGCGCGATCTGGCTGTTCTGGCTCGGCGCCGCACTGCCCTGGAGCCTGTCGCTTCCGGTGCTGGCCTGGCGCCTGCGAAAAAGCGGCGCCGCGCCGACCGAACAGGCTCCGCTCCATCTTTATCTCCTCCTGTTCGCCCTCACGCCGATGGTGTTTTTCACGGCGGCCGCGAACGTGCTTTTGGCCTATGTGCTGCCGGGAATACCGGCAGCGGCCCTGCTGGCCGTCCTGCTCTGGCAGCGCACCGGCTCGTCCGGCGCGCGGGAACTGACGCTGGGCGTCGCCGCCATGCTGCTGATCTCGGTCGGGCTCAGCATCGCCTGCCTGACCCCGGCCGGCCGTTCGGCGCTGCCGACCGAGGCCTACCTGGTCGCGGCCTACCCGGGCCATGGCCGCCTCGCCATCCTCGAATCCCGCAGTTTCTCGGCCGAGTTCTATACGCAGGGCAAGATCACCCGGATCGGCACCCCGGCCGGGCTTGCCGGGTGGCTCTCGCCGGGAGACGGCGTGCTGGTGCCGAAACGCAAGCGCGAGGAGGCCGTCGCGGCCGTCGGCGATACGCTGCA
Organism: Aquamicrobium soli; assembly: GCF_042646345.1. NCBI lineage: Bacteria > Pseudomonadati > Pseudomonadota > Alphaproteobacteria > Hyphomicrobiales > Phyllobacteriaceae > Aquamicrobium > Aquamicrobium soli. The sequence goes on from NZ_JBHRTK010000010.1 coordinate 218,970, forward strand.
ATTCGTCGCCGAGGACCGGAAATACCTGCTCTTCGTCAAGGAATGAGCGGGCTTCCCGCCCGCGCTGCTCAATCCATGCGCAGGCGATAGCCGACCCCGGTTTCCGTCAGGATATGATACGGCCGCTCCGGGTCGGCCTCGATCTTCTGGCGTAGCTGGCGGACATAAATGCGCAGATACTGCACGTCGGTCTCGCCGCCCCAGACCTCGCGCATCAGCATGCGGTGGGTAAGCACCTTGCCGGCATGGGCGACCAGCATGCGCAGGATGTCGTATTCCTTCGGCGTCAGCTTCACCTCCTCGCCGCGCACGCACACGACGCGGCGTACCAGATCGACTTCGAGGTCGCCGCTGCGGAAGGTCGGCGGCTCGCCCTTCTGCTGCAGCCGGTGCCTGAGCGCGGCACGGATGCGGGCAAACAGTTCCGCCGTGCCGAACGGCTTGGTCACGTAGTCGTCGGCGCCGAGATCGAGCGCCTCGACCTTGCCGTGCTCGTCGGCGCGGCTCGACAGGACGAGGATCGGCACGGCGTTGCCGCCCTCGCGCAAGGCGCGGATCACGTCGGCGCCGTCCATGTCGGGCAGGCCGAGGTCGAGGATGACGAGATCGGGAGGGGAGCGCCCGGCCTCGGCAAGGGCGCCCTCGCCGTTCGAGGCTTCCGTTACCTGAAAACCCTGCGAGGCAAGGCTGGTACGCAACAGGCGGCGGATCGGCGGTTCGTCGTCGACGACCAGGATCGTGGCGGCATTCGTGGTCATGGCGACGCCTCCCGCTGGCCGGTTTCCGGTACCGGCAGGGTAATGGTAAAGACCGCGCCCCTGCTACCCGTCCGGGTACTGACCTCGATCGTTCCCGCCATCGCCTCGACGAAGCCGCGACAGATGGCAAGACCCAGGCCGGTGCCGGCGCGCTGGCTGTCGGATTTGCGGATACGGTAGAACTTGTCGAACACCCGCTCCTTGTCCGCTTCGGGGATGCCCGGCCCTTCGTCCATCACCCGCAGGCTGACCGTCGCGCCGTCGCGCCTGGCGTCGATGCGGATCGTCGTTCCGGCGCAGGCGTATTTCGCGGCGTTGTCGAGAAGGTTGAACAGCACCTGCTCGAACAGGACAGGGTCCAGCTTCACCATGGGCAGGTCCGGCGCCAGCGCCGTCTCTACGCGATGGCCGGCCAAAATCCGATCCGCGCGCCGCAACGTGCTGCCGACCACCTCACCGATATCGACCAGCGCCATGGTCGGCACCACCGCGCCCGATTCCAGCCTGGTCATGTCGAGCAGGTTGGCGATGAAGCGATTCAGCCGCTCCGCTTCCTCCTGGATAGTGGAAAGAAGCGCCCTGCGGTCGTCCGCCGTCAGGTCCGGCAGCGCCGCCAGCCCGTCCGCCGCGCCGAGGATCGAGGCGAGCGGCGTCCTCAGGTCGTGCGAGATGGAGGTGAGCAGCGCCGCCTGCAACCGGTCGCGCTCGACAGCGCGCTGCGCCTTGTCGAAATCCTCCGACAGGGTGATGCGCTCGATGGCAAGGGCCGCCTGGTCCGACAGGGCGTCGAGCAGGCGCTGCCCGTCGGGGTCGAGCAACGGACCCTGCTTGTCGCTGTCGATGCCGATCACCGCCACCGGGCCGCGCCCCGTCCGCATCGGCAGGAACAACCGCTTCGCGCCCGGCAGCGTGTCGGCGCCGCGCCCGGCCGGCCGGTTGTTCTCCCACGACCATTTCGCCGCCGCCAGGTCGGCTTCCTCGGCAACGTCCTCGGGCGGCCAGGCGGTCTTGAGCTCGAGCGTGCCGTTCTCGTGCAGGAACAGCACGACCCGCACCTTCAGCATGGAGGCGACCTGCGAGGAAATCGCCCACAGGAGGTCATCCATCGAGGCGATGCCCGCAAGCTTGCGGCTGAACAGGTAGAGGTCCTCGGTGATGCGGGCGCGCCGTCGCGCCATCATCGCCTGCGCGCGCACGCTGGCCGTAAGGTTGGAGGCGACCAGCGCCACCACCAGGAAGAAGAACAGCGCCACCACGTTCTCGGGGTCGGAAATGGTGATGCTGAAATAGGGCGGCAGGAAGAACAGGTTGAAGGCGAGAACGCTGAGCAGGCTGGCAAACAGCGCAGCCCCCAGGCCGAAGGCGACGGCGCTGACCAGCACGGCGGTAAGGAAGACCAGCGCGATGTTCTGCACGTTGAGGAAGCGGGCGAGCCCCTCCCCGCACCCGACCGCGACGGCAACCAGCACGGCGCTGACCAGATAGGGCCGCACGTCGAACGACGCAGCGGCCGCGCGCGTGTCGACGCCCTTTGCCACTGGGGCTTCGCGCTCGTCGCCGCTGACGACGTGGACGGCGACATTGCCGGCTCGCCGCACGATCTCGTTAGTGATCGAGCCGGACAGCAATTCGCGCAGGCGCGAGCGCTCGCTGCGGCCGATGACCAGATGGCTGAAATTGTTCCTGGCCGCATAGTCGAGGATTTCCCCGGCCAGTTCGCGGCCGGGCACCGTCACCGCCTCTCCGCCCAGCCGCTCAGCCATGCGCAACGCCTCGGCGATGCGGTCACGCGCCGGTTCGTGGAGGCGCAGCGAATGCGGCGTCTCGACATAGAGCGCGGTCCACGGCGCACGCAGCCGTTCCGCCATGCGGCGCGCATAGCGTACCAGCGCCGCCGCCTTCGGGTCCTCGTTGATGACGACGAGGATGCGGTCTCCAGCCGACCAGGGGCCGGAGATCGCGTGCGCCTGCATGTGGGAGAGCAGTTGCTGGTCGACACGCTGGGCGGTGCGGCGCAGCGCCAGTTCCCGCAACGCCGTCAGGTTGCCGGCCGAGAAATAATGCGCCAGCGCGCGTTCGGCCGTGCCGGGGACATAGACCTTGCCCTCCTTCAGCCGCTGGATCAGGTCGGCCGGGGTGAGGTCGATCACCTCGATCTCGTCCGCCCGGTCGATGAAGGCGTCCGGCACGGTTTCGCGGACCTGGATACGGGTGATCTGCTGGACGACGTCGTTGAGGCTTTCCAGATGCTGGATGTTGACGGCCGTGTAGACGTCGATGCCGGCTGCAAGCAGATCCTCGACGTCCTGGTAGCGTTTCGGATGCCGGCTTGCGGGCGCGTTGGAGTGCGCCAGTTCGTCGACCAGCACCAGCGCCGGCCTGCGCGCCAGGATGGCGTCGAGGTCCATCTCCTCCATGCGCCGGCCATTGTAGTGGACCTGCCTCAGCGGCACGAACTCGAAACCGTAGACCAACGCCTCGGTCTCGACGCGCCCATGCGTCTCGATCAGGCCGATAACGACATCAACGCCGGCGCGCCTCTGGGCGGCAGCGGACAGCAACATCTCGTAGGTCTTGCCGACGCCGGGGGCCGCGCCGAGGAACACCTTCAGGTGGCCGCGCGTCTCCGTCGCCGCTTCGCGCAGAAGAGCCTCGGGGTCGGGACGCTTGGGTTCGCCATTCTGGTCCGGCATCGGTCGTGCCCTCAAGCCGCCCTTTCAGTGCTGTCGCCGGCGGCGACGCCGGAGCATTGCCACCATCCGGCGATTGCGCAAGGGGCGTTTAGCGTCATTGCGGCTTGGTCGCATCCAGCGCGAGGTTGAGTTCCAGCACATTCACCCTCGGCTCGCCGAGCAGGCCGCCGGATCGCTGTTCGATATGCGAAGAAACGAGCGTCTTCACGGCCTCCTGCGCCAGCCCGCGCGCCTTGGCGACACGCGGCACCTGGAAAAGGGCCGCTTCCGGCGAAATGTCCGGATCGAGGCCGCTGCCCGAAGCGGTGACGAGGTCGACCGGAACCGGCGTTCCGGGATTTTCCTTCTCCAGCGCTCCGGCATCGGCCTTCACCCGCGCGACCAGCCTGGCGCTGGTCGGGCCGAGGTTGGAGCCGCCGGAACTGGAGGCGTCGTAGCCGCTGCCGGCGGCGGACGGGCGCGGGTGGAAATAGCGGTCGGCGCTGAACGCCTGGCCGATCAGCGCCGAGCCGACGACATGGCCGCCGCGCTCTATCAGGCTGCCGTTCGCCTGAACCGGAAAAACTGCCTGCGCGATGCCGGTGACGGCCAGCGGATAGACGAGACCTGTGAGGACGATGAACGCCGCGATCATGAACAGGGCGGGGCGGATATAAGCGTACATTTCGACTGTCCTTTCAGGCAAGGCCGACGGCGGTGATGACGAGATCGATCGCCTTGATTCCGAGGAACGGCACGATCATGCCGCCGAGGCCGTAGATCAGCAGGTTGCGCCGCAGCAGCGCGGCGGCGCCGATGGCGCGGTATTTAACGCCCTTCAGCGCCAGCGGGATCAGCGCGATGATGACCAGCGCGTTGAAGATGATGGCCGACAGGATTGCGCTCTCGGGCGAGGAGAGCCGCATGATGTTGAGCGCCTGGAGCTGCGGATAGAAGGCGACGAACATCGCCGGGATGATGGCGAAGTATTTCGCAACGTCGTTGGCGATGGAGAAGGTGGTCAGCGAACCGCGCGTCATCAGCAACTGCTTGCCGATCTCCACCACCTCGATCAGCTTGGTCGGATCGCTGTCGAGGTCGACCATGTTGCCGGCCTCGCGCGCGGCCACCGTGCCGGTGTTCATCGCCACGCCGACATCGGCCTGCGCCAGCGCCGGCGCGTCGTTGGTGCCGTCGCCGCACATGGCGACCAACTTGCCCTTGGCCTGTTCGGCGCGGATCAGCTCCAGCTTGTTTTCCGGCGTCGCCTGGGCGAGAAAATCGTCGACGCCGGCCTCGGCCGCTATTGCGGCGGCCGTCATCGGGTTGTCGCCGGTGATCATGACGGTGCGGATGCCCATCTGGCGCAGCGCCGCGAAACGTTCGCGGATGCCGCCCTTGACGATGTCCTTCAGGTGCACGATGCCGAGCAGTCGGCCGTCGCGCGCCACCGCCAGCGGCGTGCCGCCGGATTTCCCCACCCTCTGCGCGATCTGCTGCAACTCGCGCACGCCTTCCCTGGAATGCGCGACCGCGACGCGCGCGTCGGCGAGCATCGCATCGACCGCGCCCTTGCGGATACTGGCGCCGTCGAGATCGACGCCGCTCATGCGCGTCTGCGCGGTAAACGGCACGAAATGCGCATGCAACTCGCCCATCCCGCGGCCGCGGATGCCGTATTTCTCCTTGGCGAGCACGACGATGGAGCGGCCTTCCGGCGTCTCGTCGGCCAGCGAGGAAAGCTGCGCGGCATCGGCCAGTTCACGTTCGCTGACACCTTTGAGCGGCAGGAACTCGGTCGCCTGCCGGTTGCCCAGCGTAATCGTGCCGGTCTTGTCGAGCAACAGCGTGTCGACATCGCCGGCCGCCTCGACGGCGCGGCCGGACATGGCGAGCACGTTGAAGCGCACCAGCCGGTCCATGCCGGCAATGCCGATGGCCGACAACAGCGCGCCGATGGTGGTCGGGATCAGCGTCACGAACAGCGCGACCAGCGAAACGACGGGGATAGCGCCGCCGGCATAGTGGGCGAAGCTCGGAATGGTGACGACGGCCAGCACGAAGATCAGCGTCATGCCGGCGAGCAGGATGTTAAGGGCGATCTCGTTCGGCGTCTTCTGCCGCTGCGCGCCCTCGACCAGCGAAATCATGCGGTCGAGGAAGGTCGAGCCGGCCGCCGCCGTGATCCTCACCTTGATCTGGTCGGACAGCACCTGCGTGCCGCCGGTGACGGCCGAGCGGTCGCCACCGGATTCACGGATGACGGGCGCGGATTCGCCGGTGATCGCGGCCTCGTTGACCGAGGCGATGCCTTCAATCACCTCGCCGTCGGAGGGGATGATGTCGCCGATCTCCACGACCACGACATCGCCGACCTTGAGGCTGGTCGCCGGCACCAGTTCGTAGGTCGAGCCATCGGGGGAGAGGCGCTTGGCATCGGTCTCGGTGCGCGTTCGGCGCAGCGCGTCGGCCTGCGCCTTGCCGCGCCCTTCGGCCACGGCTTCCGCAAAATTGGCGAACAGCAGCGTGAACCACAGCCACAGGATGACCTGGAAGGAAAAGCCGAGCCGGCTACCGCCGAAGACGAGGTCGCGCAGCAGAATCAGGGTGGTGAGCATGGCGACGATCTCGACCACGAACATCACCGGATTGCGGATCTCGATGCGCGGATCGAGCTTGGCGAAGGCCGAGCGGATGGCCGGGCCGACGATGGCGGGGTCGAAGACGCTGATTTCGGTGGTTCGGGTCATGATACAGGCCTTCAGAAGGTCTGCCCGGCGAGCATGGCGAAATGCTCGACGATCGGGCCGACGGCGAGTGCGGGGAAATAGGTCAGGCCGCCGACGATCAGGATGACGCCGATGAGCAGGCCGACGAACAGGCCGTTATGCGTGGGCAACGTGCCCGCCGAAGCCGGCACGGTCTTCTTTGCCGCCAGCGAGCCGGCGATGGCCAGCACCGGCACGATGACGAGGAAGCGGCCCATCAGCATCGCAAAGCCGATGGTAAGGTTGTACCAGGGCGTGTTGGCCGAAAGCCCGGCAAATGCGCTGCCGTTGTTGGCCGCACCCGAGGTGTAGGCGTAGAGGATTTCCGAATAGCCGTGCGGGCCGGCATTGGCGAGCGAGGCAAGGCCGGCGGGCAGCACGACGGCCACGGCGGTGAAGCCGAGGATGGCGAGCGGCAGCGACAGCACGGCGAGCATCGCCATCTTCACCTCCTTCGCCTCGATCTTCTTACCGAGATATTCGGGCGTGCGGCCGACCATCAGCCCGGCGATGAAGATCGCCAGGATCACGAACAGCAGCATGCCGTACAGGCCGGCACCGACGCCGCCGACGATGACCTCGCCAAGCTGCATGTTGACGAACGGGATCAGGCCGCCGAGCGGAGTAAAAGAGTCCAGCATGGCGTTGACCGCGCCGCAGGAGGCCGCCGTGGTGACAACCGCGAACAGGGAAGACGCGGCGATGCCGAAGCGCACCTCCTTGCCTTCCATGTTGCCGCCGTCGATGCCGAGCGCTGCGAAGGCAGGATTGCCTTGGGCTTCCGCCCAGTAGGCGACGGCGACACCGGCGAGGAAGAGCACGCCCATCGCCGCAAAGATCGCCCAGCCCTGGCGCTCGTCGCCGACCATGCGGCCGAAGACATTGGTCAGCGCCGCACCGATGGAGAAGATCGACACCATCTCGACCAGGTTGGTCAGCGCCGTCGGATTCTCGAACGGATGCGCTGAATTGGCGTTGAAGAAGCCGCCGCCATTGGTGCCGAGCATTTTTATCGCAAGCTGCGAGGCGGTCGGACCGACGGCGATGGTCTGCCTGGCACCCTCCAATGTGGTGGTGTCGACAGAGGCGCCGAGCGTCTGGGTAACGCCCTGGCTGACATAGAACAGCGCGGTGAGGATCGACAGCGGCAAAAGCACATAGAGCGTCGCGCGCGTCAGGTCGGCCCAGAAATTGCCGACCGTCCTGGCCGAGGCGCTAGCGAAGCCGCGGATCAGCGCCATGGCGATGGCGATGCCGGTCGCGGCCGAGACGAAATTCTGCACCGTCAGCCCGGCCATCTGGACGAGATAGCCCATGCTGCTTTCGCCGCCATAGCCCTGCCAGTTGGTGTTGGTGACGAAGCTGACGGCGGTGTTGAAGGCCGAATCCGGCGACACTGCCCCCATCTGCATCGGGTTGAGCGGCAGGAAGCCCTGCAGGCGTTGCAGGGCGTACAGAAGCACGAAGCCTGTCGCGTTGAAGGCCAGCATCGCCGCAAGATAGGTCAGCCAATGCTGCTCCTTCCGCTCGTCGATGCCGGCGCCGGCATAGAACAGGCGCTCGACGGGCCGCAGGACGGGCGAGAGGAAGGTGCGCTCGCCCGCCATGACCCGCGTCATGTACCAGCCGAGCGGTTTTACCAGCGCAATGACGAGCGCGCAGAACAGCGCGATCTGGAGCCAGCCGTTCACGGTCATGGGTTGTCTTTCTTTTTCGGCATGTTCTTGTCCCGAAACCGGGAGCCGCGTTCCGGAAACATGCTCAGAACCTTTCGGGGCGCAGCAGCGCATAGACGAGGTAGGCGAGGATGAGCGCGGCCGCGAAGCCGCCCAGCGCGTAGTCGAAGATCACCGCCGCCTCCTCAGAGCCGTTCGCCGGCGAGGCCGTAGAGGGCAAGGAGGGCGAAGCCGCCGAGGCCGATCGCGAGCATCAGTATGTCGAGCATTGCACCGTTCTCCATCGGCCCCTTGCCAGGCCGCGAAAGCCGGCGATGCAGGCCGTGTTCAGGCCCGTAGACTTCGGCGTGTCGGCGTAGGTTTTCGAGGGCAGGCGGAAGGCGCGCTCATAGTATTTTCATATAGAGGCCCGCCTTGTCGGCCCGAGCTTGGCCATGCCGCAGGCTGGGCCGGAAGGGTCCGGCGACCGGGCTCGCTACACAGACCTCAATGGGGTTGCCGCCTGCACAAAATTATTGTACACAATAATTGTATCCATATTTAACCTGAAACGGGAAAGCGCCAAGCCAGGCGCTGACGGGACTGTGGACTGTCCCGGCCCCCGCAGCCGGAAAATCATAGGCCCCAGCACCGGGCAGGAGCAGAACAATGCATCGTCTTTCATCCATCCTTGCCGCGATCGCGCTGCTGTTCGTATTCGTTCTCGCCACCACGACAGGAAAAGCCATGAGCAACACTGCCCTGCATGCCGCCGCCGAGGCCGGCGATACCGCCGCCATCGAGAAGCTCCTTGCCGACGGAACGCCGATCGACGCGCGGGACGGCAGCGGCGCCACGGCCCTACTGGTCGCCACCCACGCCAACCAGGTCGAATCCGCCAAGGCGCTGATCGAGGCCGGCGCCGACGTCAACGCCAAGGACAATATCGAGGACAGCCCGTATCTCTATGCCGGCGCGCGCGGCCATCTCGAAATCCTCAAGCTGACGCTCGCGCACGGCGCCGATCTCAAGAGCACCAACCGCTATGGCGGCACCGCTCTCATACCGGCGTCGGAGCGCGGCCATGTCGAGACCGTGCGCACGCTGATCGAGGCCGGGGTCGATGTCGATCATGTGAACAAGCTGCATTGGACGGCGCTGCTCGAGGCGATCATTCTGGGCGACGGCGGCGAACGGCATCGCCAGATCGTCGACCTGCTGGTCAAGGCGGGAGCCGATGTGAACCTCGCCGACGGCAAAGGAGTGACGCCGCTCCAGCATGCCCGCGCAGGCGGCTACAAGGCGATCGAAGCCATCCTCGTGGCAGCCGGCGCGCATTAAAACAGGAAACCAGGCCATGACCGAAGACTATCTCAGCGAAGCCATCGAACTCGCACGCGCCAATATCGGCAAGGGCGGCCGCCCGTTCGGCGCCGTCCTAGTCCGGGACGGGGCGGTGCTCGCCACGGCGGTGAACGAAATCCACGCCACCAACGACCCGACCTCGCACGCGGAAATGAACGCCGTGCGCGCCGCCAGCCACAAGCTCGGCTCGCCGGACCTCAGCGGCAGCGCCGTCTATGCCAGCGGCCACCCCTGCCCCATGTGTATGGCGGCGATGCGGCTTGCCGGCGTCGAGAAGGTTGCTTACGCCTATTCCAACGATGAGGGCACGCCGTTCGGGCTTTCGACGGCGGCGATCTACGAGGACCTCGCCAAGCCCTTTGCCGAGCAGTCCATGACGATCCGCCATGTGCCGGTGCGGCCGCAGGGCAAGCCGGACCTTTATGCCGAGTGGACCGAAGCGCGGAGCAGGCAGGCCTGACCATGGCTTCCGCAGAACCTTCGCGCGCCGCGCGCGTGCTGCTGCTGGCGGCCGTTGCCCTGGTGGGCCTCAACCTGAGGCCGTTCATCACCGGCATCGGGCCGCTGGCGGCCGATATCGCCGCGCAGACCGGGCTCGACCTCAAGGGCATCTCGCTGCTGACGCTGGTGCCGATGTTCCTGATGGGCATCTTCGCCTTTGCCGGCCCCTTCCTGCAATCGCGCGTCGGCGCGCGGCGCTCGGTCATCGCCTCGCTGGTCGTGCTCGTCATCGGCTCGCTGCTGCGGCTCACCGCGACGCAGGGCTGGCAGATGGTGGGAACGGCCGCGCTGCTCGGCGTCGGCGTGGCGGTCATCCAGGCCGTGTTCCCCGGCATCGTCAAGAAGCAGTTCCCGCACCATGTCGGGATGGTCATGGGGCTTTATTCGGCCGCGCTGATGGGCGGCGGCGCGCTCGGAGCGCAGGCCGCGCCGCTGGTCGCGAACGCGGCCGGCGACTGGCACAGCGGCCTCGCCTGGATGGCAATTCCGGCGGTGCTGGCGCTGCTGCTGGCGGTCTTCACGCTGCCGCGCGACGGCGGTGCCGCCAACGGCCGGCTGAGCGCGCTCGCGCTGTTGCGGCGGCCACGCGTCTGGCTGCTCATGGCCTGTTTCGGCCTCGTCAACGGCGGCTATTCCACCGCCGTCGCCTGGCTGGCTCCTTTCTACCGCGAATACGGCTGGAGCGCTGCCGCGAGCGGCACGCTGATGGCGGTCATGGCCGTCTTCCAGGCACTGGCAGCGCTGTTCCTGCCCATGCTTGCCCGCAGCAACGACCTCAGGCGCTGGCTGTGGCTGACGCTTGCCATGCAGGCCATCGGCTTTGCCGCGCTGGCATTCTGGCCGGAGGCGTCGCCGGTGCTGTGGGCGGCGATCCTGGGCGCCGGGCTCGGCGGCTGCTTCTCGCTGTCGATGATCGTCGCGCTCGATCACCTGCCCGACCCGGCCGAGGCCGGCGCGCTGTCGGCGCTGATGCAGGGCGGCGGCTTCCTCATCACGGCGCTGCCGCCATGGATCGTGGCGGCGCTGCACGACGCCACCGGCGGCTTTACCGCCGGCTGGCTCCTGCATCTGGCCTGCGCCGTCGTGGTCGCGGGGCTGTACTGGCGCGTTTCCCCGGCAGGTTACGCCAAGGCCATGAACGCCGCCCTGCCCCCTCCCCCGACAGTCGACAGGCGCGTTCCTTCCTGAGCCACGTGCGGGCCACGCCGGCCGCACGAAAGGGTGGCGGCAGGCAGCCCCGATGCGCTACAGGAAGAAGAACCGCGAGGGGTATCATGGCTGAGGCTTTCATCTGCGACTATATCCGCACGCCCATCGGCCGCTTCGGCGGCGCGCTGTCGTCGGTGCGCGCCGACGATCTCGCGGCCGTCCCCATGAAAGCCCTGATGGAGCGGAACCGGACCGTCGACTGGCAGGCCGTGGACGACGTCGTCTACGGCTGCGCCAACCAGGCCGGCGAGGACAACCGCAACGTGGCGCGCATGGCGCTGCTCGTCGCCGGCCTGCCGCAAACGGTGCCCGGCGCCACGGTCAACCGGCTGTGCGGCTCCGGCATGGATGCCGTCATCGCCGCCGCGCGCGCCATCAAGGCCGGCGAAGCCGACCTTTTCATCGCCGGCGGCGTCGAATCGATGAGCCGCGCGCCCTTCGTCATGCCCAAGGCCGATACCGCCTTTTCGCGCCAGGCCGAGATTTTCGACACGACCATCGGCTGGCGTTTCGTCAACCCGCTGATGAAGGCGCAGTACGGCATCGAATCGATGCCGGAAACGGCCGAGAACGTCGCCGAGGAATTCGGCGTCTCCCGGGCGGATCAGGACGCCTTTGCCGCGCGCAGCCAGCAAAAGGCGGTGGCCGCGCAGCAGAACGGCCGGCTGGCCAAGGAAATCATGCCGGTGACGCTACCCCAGCGCAAGGGCGAGCCGGTCGTCGTCGACCACGACGAGCACCCGCGCCCCGGCACCACCGTCGAAGCGCTTTCCAGGTTGCCGGCGCCGTTCCGGCAGGGCGGCACGGTGACCGCCGGCAACGCCTCGGGCGTGAACGACGGCGCGGCCGCGTTGATCGTCGCCTCGGAGGAAGCGGCCAGGCGGCATGGACTGACGCCGATCGCCCGCGTCCTCGGCGCGGCGGTGGCCGGCGTTCCCCCGCGCATCATGGGCATGGGGCCGGCCCCGGCGACGAAGAAGCTGTGCGCGCGGCTCGGCCTCGAGCCCGCCGATTTCGACGTCATCGAACTCAACGAGGCGTTCGCCTCGCAGGGGATCGCCGTGCTGCGGGAACTCGGTATCCCGCAGGACGCCACCCACGTCAATCCGAACGGCGGTGCCATCGCGCTCGGCCATCCGCTCGGCATGTCTGGCGCGCGCATCACCGGCACGGCGGCGCTCGAACTGCGCGAGCGCGGCGCCCGGTTGGCGCTCGCCACCATGTGCATCGGCGTCGGGCAAGGCATCGCCATCGCACTGGAGCGCGCCTGACCGCGCCCCACCCGCGCCGTTTTCCCCTCGCCACAAAGCCGGCGCGCGCCCCCTTTCCTTTCTCGCCGTGCCTCGCCTATACTCGGCCACCTTCAATCCATCTGGTGAATAATGCCACCCGTCAAAAAGGAAGTCCGACCGTCCAGCCGCGCCGGTCGCGTACGCACGCCCGCCTTCATCAAGAACCTGCGCGGTGTCCGGAACTGGAAGGAAGCCAGCGCCTGGCTGGAATATCGGGGCATCGAGGACATCGAGTGCATCACGCCCGACCAGGCCGGCATTCCCCGCGGCAAGATGATGCCGTCGAAGAAATTCACCTCCAACACCTCGCTGGCGCTGCCGTCGGCCGTGTTCATGGCGACGATCTCGGGCGGCTACCCGGAAGACGGCAACGGCTTCCAGTACCCGGAAGACGACGGCGACCTCAAGCTGCTGCCCGACCTGTCCACCCTGACCGTGGTGCCCTGGGAAGAGGATCCGACCGCCGCCGCCATCTGCGACCTCGTCCACCAGGACGGGCGCTCCGTCGCCTTCGCGCCGCGCAACGTGCTGAAGCGGGTGATCGGCGCCTATGACAAGCTCGGCCTGAAGCCGGTGGTGGCGCCCGAGATCGAATTCTACCTGGTCCAGAAGAACCCCGACCCCGACTATCCGCTGACCCCGCCGGTCGGCCGCTCGGGCCGCGCCATCGGCGGCGGCGCCGGTTATTCCATAGCCGGCGTCAACGAGTTCGATGAGCTGATCGACGACATCTACCATTTCTCCGAGAGCCAAGGGCTGGAGATCGACACGCTGATCCACGAGGAGGGTGCCGGCCAGCTCGAGATCAACCTGCGGCACGGCGACCCGGTCGAGCTTGCCGACCAGGTGTTCATGTTCAAGCGCACCATCCGCGAGGCGGCGCTGAAGCACGAGATCTACGCCACCTTCATGGCCAAGCCGATCCAGGGCCAGCCGGGCTCGGCCATGCACATCCACCAGTCGATCATCGACAAGAAGACGGGCAGGAACATCTTCACCGCCGACGACGGCTCGGAAACGGAAGCCTTCACGCACTTCATCGGCGGCATGCAGAAGCACGTGCCGAACGCGCTGGCGATGTTCGCGCCCTATGTCAATTCCTACCGGCGGCTGACGCAGGGCGCCTCCGCGCCGGTCAACACCATGTGGGGCTACGACAACCGCACCACGGCGTTTCGCGTGCCGCGCTCCGACCCGGCGGCCAGACGCGTCGAGAACCGCATCCCCTCGTCGGACGCCAACCCCTATCTGGCCATGGCCGCCTCGCTCGCCTGCGGGCTGATCGGCATGAAGAACAAGGCTGTGGCGACGCCGCCGGTGGTGACCACGGCCAACGAGGACCAGATCGATCTGCCGCGCGGCCTGCTCGAAGCCGTGGACCTGCTCGAAGCCGACCACGAGCTTTGCGAGATGCTCGGCAACCCCTTCACCACCACCTACGCCGCCATCAAGCGCGCCGAGTTCGAGACGTTCATGGAAGTGATCAGCCCGTGGGAGCGCGAGTATCTGTTGCTGAATGTGTGAGGTAGGGGAGTAGGGGAGTAGGGGAGTAGGGGAGTAGGGGAGTAGGGGAGTAGGGGAGTAGGGGAGTAGGGGAGTAGGGGAGTAGGGGAGTAGGGGAGTAGGGGAGTAGGGGAGTAGGGGAGTAGGGGGAAATGCCTGATAGGGGAGGCACCTATCAAGACCTTATTGTCTGGCAACAGGCCGTGGAGATGGCCGTCGAAATTTACACCGCAACCCGGCTTTGGCCGAAGGAAGAACTCTACGGTTTGACCAGTCAGGTTCGACGAGCCGCCACCTCGATACCGGCCAATATTGCAGAAGGGTACGGGCGAGAGCAGCGGGGGCCCTATGTCCAGTTTCTCAGGGTAGCCCAAGGCTCGCTGAAGGAACTGGAAACCCATCTCCTGATCGCGGAGCGTACGGGTGTCGCATCCGCGGATTCTATTTCCCCTTTGCAGGCCCGCGCCGACAGCGTCGGAAAACTGCTACGCCTGCTGCTCCGCAAATTGACCGAGACCTAGCCTCCCCCTACTCCCCTACTCCCCTACTCCCCCACTCCCTTACTCTCTTCCCCCTCCCGGTTCCCCATGTCTCATCCCTACCAATCCCCCATCTCCCCCGGCCGTTCCTGGTACGAGGACAGCGCAGGTGAGCGCCCAACTTATCCTGCGCTCTATGGGGATCGGACCTGCGACGTCGTCATCGTCGGCGGCGGCTTCACCGGCCTCTCGGCGGCCGCGCATCTGGCCAAGGCCGGCGCCGATGTCGTCCTGATCGAGGCCCATCGCTTCGGCGACGGCGCTTCCGGCCGCAACGGCGGCCAACTCGGCACCGGGCAGCGCGCCTGGGCGGAAGAGATGGAGGCCGACCTCGGTTTTACCCGCGCCAAGGCGCTGTTCGACCTGGCGGAAGAGGCCAAGGCGCATCTCCTGGATTTCGCCGCCGCCAACGCGATCGATATCGATTTCGTTCCCGGCCAGCTCTCGGTGGCGCACAAGCCGCGCTACGTCGCCGGCTACAAGGCCCATGCCGAAATCATGGCCAACCGCTTCGGCTATCCGCACCTGTCCTTCATGGACGCGCGGGAAACGGAGGAACGGCTGGGCTCGCCGCGCTATTTCGGCGGCGTGCGCGACACCGGCACCGGCCATATCCACCCGCTGAAGCTGGTGATCGGCACCACCCGGGTGGCGGCGCAGGCAGGGGCACACCTGTTCGAGCAGACGCCGTCTACCGGGATCGCATCGGCCGGCGGCAAGGTGCGGGTGACGACGCCCTCGGGCACCGTCACCGCGCAAAAATGCTTCGTCACCGTCAATGCCTATGGCGGCACGCTGGAGCCGGTGAGCGCCGCCCACATCATGCCGATCGGCTCCTTCATCGGCGCCACCGTGCCGCTCGGCGACGACACGCCGGTGCTGCCGGGCGGCGAGGCGGTGGATGATTCCCGCTTCGTCGTGCGCTATTTCCGCAAGGCGAAGAACGGGCAGCTCCTGTTCGGCGGCCGCGAAATCTACGCCGTCAGCGACCCCAAGGACATCCATATCGGCATCCGCAAGCAGATCGCCGAAATCTATCCCGCGCTGAAGGACGTGGAGATCACCCATGGCTGGGGCGGCTATGTCGGCATCACCCTGCCGCGAACGCCGTTCGTGCGCGAAGTGATACCCAACGTGATTTCGGCCGGCGGCTATTCCGGCCACGGCGTCATGCTGTCGAACTTCGTCGGCAAGCTCTACGCCGAAACCGTTTCGGGAAACCGCGACCGGCTGAAGCTGATCGAGGAGCTGAAAATCCCGCCCTTCCCCGGCGGCAGAAAGCTGCGCGCGCCGCTGCTTTTCCTCGCGCTCAACTGGTACGCGCTGCGCGACCGGTTCTGAGCCAGGACGACGCGATGGCATCGAGGTGGTTGACGATGCTTTCGAATTCCTTAACAAAGGCGTAGTGATGCCACAATCTTCAGTCTAGGGTAGCGCAACCAGACAAGAACCAGCGATATAGGCTGGCCGGGTCATTGCCGATTTCGACAATATAAGGCGAAACGGCTCCGACCTTCGGTGGAGAAGGCAGGTAGTGAAGGGGTTCTTCATTTTCGGCAGACCCAAACGGCGACGCCTGGCGATGACGTTCGGCTATGAATGCCGCCCGTCGTTCTGGCGCAGCGTGCGGTCGAACTCGCACCTGGTCATCGCCGGGCTGGGCACGGCCTCGTTCCTGGGCATCGCCGGGCTGGCGCTGTGGCTGGCCATGCCTTCGGGCGAGCGGGCGGCCTTTGCCGATACCCGGCACGAAGCCGCCGAAAGCCAGCTCGCTGCCGCGACCGCCGTAACGGAGCCGGCGGCGGCGGCGGAAGCATCGACCGCGCAGGCCACTCCGCGCGGCGACGAGGTCACGCCCGAAACCGCCGCCGCCGAGGCACAGCTTCCGACGCTCAAATCCAACAATATCCGCTGGAAAGACCCCAACGCCCCGGACAAGCCGGCGCCGGCAGCTTCGGCCCAGGCTTCCCGGCAGGCCGTCGACACCCAGGCTGCCGCTGCCGACGCAAAGCCGCCGGAAGAGGGCGACGCCTCGCCGCTCGCAGCCTTCGCCGCCGCCAACCGCGCCCAGGTGGGCAGCAATGCCGCCCCGACCGGGGCCAAGCCGGACACCGCCGCGACCGCCGCCATCCCGACCGCGAAGCCGAAGATCGACCCGGCGCCGGCCAAGGAGGCAAGCGCCGCCAACGGCCGCACCGTCCATGCCGTCACCATGCGCTCCGGCCCCAAGAAGGGGGCCTCGGCGATGACGACCGTGCCCGCCGGCACGGGAGTGCAGGTGATCAGTTGCAGCCAGTGGTGCGAGATCATCTACAAGGACAAGCGCGGCTGGGTCTACAAGACCTACGTCAAGCGCGACTGACGCAGCATCTGCCTACCGCACGGGCCGTCAGATGCAGCGCCCGCCATCCACCTCCAGCGCAACGCCGGTAATGAAGCTCGCCTCGTCCGAGGCGAGCCATAGCGCGGCGTTGGCGATATCGAGCGGCGTGGAAAGGCGGCCAAGCGGAATCGAGGCGCGGAATTTCTCGCGGATTTCCGGCGTATCGGCGCCCATGAATTTTTCCAGCATGCCGGTCTGTCCGGCAACCGGGCACAGGCAGTTGACGCGGATGTTCTTGGGCGCAAGCTCCACCGCCATCGACCGGGTCGCGGTGATCGCCCAGCCTTTCGAGGCGTTGTACCAGGTCAGCCCCGGGCGCGGCCGCAAGCCGGCGGTCGAGGCGGTCGTCAGGATCACGCCGCCGCCCTGCCTTTCCATGATCGGCACCACTCGAAGTGCGGCGTGGTAGATCGCCTTCATGTTGACCGCGGTGATGAGGTCGAACGTCGCCTCGTCCACGCCCAGCATGTCGCCGTTGCGGTGGGTGTAGCCCGCATTGTTGACCATGACGTCGATGCGGCCGAACCTGTCCATCGCCGCGTCGATCATGGCGTCGAACTCGGCCGATTGCGAAACGTCCACGGTAACGGCAATGGCCGCCTTGCCGATATCGGCGGCGACCCGCTCGGCCCCCTTGCCGTTGAGGTCGGCGACGGCGACCTTGGCGCCTTCCTCGGCGAAACGCCGGGCCATGCCTTCACCGAAGCCGGACGCGGCCCCCGTGATGACCGCTACCTTGTCTTTCAGGCGCATGATTTTCACCCGTGGTTGAAGACGATGGTCTTGGTCGCCGACATGTCGTAGAGCGCCTCGAAGCCCTTTTCCCGGCCGTGGCCGGAGCGCTTGAAGCCGCCGAAAGGCAGTTCGATGCCGCCACCGGCGCCATAGCCGTTGACGAAAACCTGGCCGGAGCGAACCCGCTTGGCGACGCGGTGCTGGCGGCCGCCGTCGCGGGTCCAGACCCCGGCGACGAGCCCGTAGTCGGTGCCGTTGGCGAGGCGGATCGCCTCTTCCTCGCCGTCGAACGCAAACAGGGTCAGCACCGGGCCGAACACCTCTTCGCGGGCGATGGCGGCGGCGGGATCGACCGTGCCGAACAGCGTCGGCGCGAAATAGAAGCCGCCGGCCGGCGCATCCGCCTGGATGGACCCGCGCGCCAGCACCGGGATGCCGGCCTGTTCGGCCTGCTCGACCAGGGCGGAGACACGCTGCCGCTGCCTGGCGCTGATCAGCGCGCCGAGGTCGAGGTCGGCGTCGTGCGGGCCGGCGACCAGCGCGGCAAAGCGCTTGGCCAGGGCCGCCGCCACTTCGTCGTAGAACGGCCGCTCAACCAAGACGCGGCTGCCGGCCGAGCAGGTCTGGCCGCCGTTCTGGATGATGGCGTTGACCAGCACCGGCAGCGCCTTGTCGAGATCGGCGTCGGCGAAGACGATCTGCGGCGACTTGCCGCCCAGTTCCATGGTGACGCCGCGATTGTTACCGGCCGCCGCGCGCTGGATGGCGGCACCGGTGGCGGGCGAGCCGGTGAAGGTGACGTAGTCGACGCCGGGATGCGCCGAAAGGGCCGCACCCGCCTCCGCCCCGAGCCCGGTGACGACGTTGAACACGCCTTCGGGCAGGCCTGCCTCGAGCGCCAGTTCGGCGATGCGGATCGCGGTCAGCGAGGCGTCCTCGGCCGGCTTCACCACCAGCGTATTGCCCATGGCAAGCGCTGCGCCCGCCACCCGGGCCAGGATCTGCAGCGGGTAGTTCCATGGAATGATGCCGGCGACGACGCCATGCGGCTCGCGTAGCGTCAGCGCGGTATAGCCGTCGAGGAAGGGAATGGTGTCGCCGTGGATCTTGTCGCCGGCGCCGCCGTAGAACTCGTAGTAGCGCATGGTGGCGGTGACGTCCGCCCGGCCCTGCCGCGCCGGCTTGCCGGTATCACGCGATTCCAGCGCCGCCAGCTCGTCGCCGTTCTTCTCGACCAGCAGGCCGAGGCGGGTAAGGATGCGCCCGCGCTCCACCGCCGGCATCCTCGCCCAAGGCCCCTCGTCGAAGGCCCGGCGCGCCGCCTGCACCGCCCTGTCCACGTCGGCCACGCCGGCACGCGGGATCGAGGCGAAAACCTTGCCATCCGAAGGACAGACGACATCGAGGCGCTCGCCCGAAAGAGAATCCGCCGGCTTGCCGTCGACCAGCTGCATGAAGGCGCGATCCTGAGCGACGCTCGCTGAAAGGTGAGAACCCATGTCCTTTTTCTCCTTTGGCTTCTCCCGCTCGAACCCTATGTTGCACAGGCGAAGGCATGGTGACTATCGCCTATCGGTCTGCCATCGTGCTGGACCAGTGATCGTTTTGATGCTGTGACACCAAGGCACTGGTCAATCTAAATCGATTAGATTATATCAACTCCGGCAAGATGAGCCGGCGCCGGAACGGACCCCAATGACGAGCCAGATTATTCCCGTGGACCCTTTCGATTTCATCATCTTCGGCGGCACCGGCGACCTTTCGGAAAGAAAGCTGCTGCCGGCGCTCTACTACCGGCAATGCGACCATCAGTTTTCCGAGCCGACGCGCATCATCGGCACCTCGCGCTCCAAGATGAGCGACGAGGAATTCCAGGCCTTCGCCAGGAAGGCGATTTCCGAGCATGTCGCCAAGGAAGACATCGACGCCAAGGAACTGGCGAAGTTCCTGGAACGGCTTTCCTATGTGGCCGCCGACGCCGTCAGCGGCACCGGCTTCGACCAGTTGAAGAAGAAGATCGGCGAAAGCGACCGCATTCGCGCCTTCTATCTCGCCGTATCGCCCTCGCTGTTCGGCGACATCTCGCACAAGCTCAAAGAGCACAAGATGATCACGCCCAATTCGCGGATCGTCGTCGAAAAGCCGATCGGCCGCGACCTCGCCTCGGCTCATGCGCTGAACGATCTCATCGGCAGCGATTTCCACGAAAGCCAGATCTTCCGCATCGACCACTATCTCGGCAAGGAGACGGTGCAGAACCTGATGGCGCTGCGCTTCGCCAATGCGCTCTACGAACCCTTGTGGAACTCGGCCCATATCGATCACGTGCAGATCACGGTGGCCGAAACCGTGGGGCTCGAGGACCGCGTCACCTATTACGACAAGGCCGGCGCGCTGCGCGACATGGTGCAGAACCACATCATGCAGCTGCTCTGCCTGGTGGCCATGGAAGCCCCTTCCTCCATGGACGCCGATGCGGTGCGCGACGAGAAGCTGAAGGTGCTGCGGGCGCTGAAGCGCGTCAACGGCACGGAGGCGCCGAAAGAAACGGTGCGCGGCCAGTACCGTGCCGGCGCTTCCGCCGGCGGCCCGGTGCAGGGCTATGTCGAGGAACTGGGCAGCCCCAGCAACACCGAGACCTTCGTCGCCATCAAGGCCGAGATCGCCAACTGGCGCTGGGCCGGGGTGCCGTTCTACCTGCGTACCGGCAAGCGGCTGGCAAGCCGCGTCTCGGAAATCGTCATCGAGTTCAAGCCGATCCCGCATTCCATCTTCGCCGGCGAGAGCGCCGGGCCGATCTTCCCCAACCAGCTGGTCATCCGCCTGCAGCCCGACGAGGGCGTCAAGCAGTTCATCATGATCAAGGATCCCGGTCCGGGCGGCATGCGGCTGCGCCAGATCCCGCTCGACATGAGCTTCGCGCAATCCTTCAAGGGACGCTCGCCGGACGCCTATGAGCGCCTGATCATGGACGTGATCCGGGGCAACCAGACGCTGTTCATGCGCCGCGACGAGGTCGAGGCGGCATGGAAATGGATCGACCCGATCCAGGACGCCTGGGCCACCGGCCAGCAGGAAGTGCAGGGCTACACCGCCGGCACCTGGGGCCCCTCCGCCTCGATCGCGCTGATCGAGCGCGACGGGCGCACCTGGCACGAAAGCAACTGAGCGGCATGAAGGGCAACTTTTCCTGGCACGGTTTTGCGACCCGCGACGAACTGGCATCCGCCTTCGCCGCCGTCGTCGCCCGCCATCTGGCCGAGGCCATTGCCGAACGCGGCGCGGCCTTCCTTGCCGTTTCGGGCGGCACCACGCCGGCAAAGTTCTTCGCCGCGCTGTCCACGCAAGCCATCGCCTGGGAAAAGGTTGTCGTGACGCTGATCGACGAGCGTTTCGTGCCGGCGACATCCGAACGCTCCAACGCCCGGCTGGTAGACGCAAGCCTGCTGCAAAACGCAGCTTCACGAGCCAGGTTCGTTCCGCTCTACCACGAGGCGGAAAAGATCGAGGCGGCAGCGGTGGTGGCCGACGCTGCCCTGCGCAGGCTGGCATGGCCGCTCGACGTCGCCGTGCTCGGCATGGGCAATGACGGCCATACCGCCTCGTTCTTCCCCGATGCGGCGAACCTGCCCGCCCTGCTCGACCCGGCCTCGCAGAGGACCATCCTGCCGGTTCATGCGGCAAGCGCCGGCGAGCCGCGCCTGACCCTGTCGATGGCCCGGATCGTCGAGGCTCGCTTCCTGGCGCTGCATATCGAAGGCGCGGAAAAGCGGGCCACCTTCGACGCAGCGATGGAGCCGGGACCGGCAAAGCCGATCCGGACCGTCATCGACGCCTCGGCGAAACCGATCGAGGTTTTCTGGGCGCCTTGAGGCGCCATCACGCCCCTACCCTCGAGCGGTGACGGCAAAGGTGGGGCGCTTCGTAGGAACGCCACGTCGCCGGGATAGCGCCATGACCGCCAGACACGACATCGAAACCATTACCGACCGCATCCGCGAGCGCTCCAAGGCCAGCCGCGAAGCCTATCTCGCCCGCATCGCGCAGGCGCGCGGCAGCACCGCCAACCGCTCCGTGCTTTCCTGCGGCAACCTTGCCCACGGTTTTGCCGTCTGCAGCCCTTCGGAAAAGGTCGCGCTCGGCGGCGACCGCGTTCCCAACCTCGGCATCATCACCGCCTATAACGACATGCTGTCGGCGCACCAGCCGTTCGAAACCTACCCGGCACTGATCAAGCAGGCGGCGAAGGAAGCCGGCGGCATCGCCCAGGTGGCGGGCGGCGTGCCGGCCATGTGCGATGGCGTGACGCAAGGCCAGCCGGGCATGGAACTGTCGCTGTTTTCGCGCGACGTGATCGCCATGGCGGCGGCCATCGGCCTGTCGCACAACATGTTCGATGCCGCCGCCTTTCTCGGCGTCTGCGACAAGATCGTGCCCGGCCTTTTGATGGCCGCCCTTTCCTTCGGCCACCTGCCGGCCGTGTTCATTCCGGCCGGGCCGATGACCAGCGGCCTGCCCAACGACGAAAAGGCCAAGGTGCGCCAGCTTTACGCCGAGGGAAAATGTGGCCGCGCCGAACTGCTCGAAGCGGAATCGAAATCCTATCACGGGCCGGGCACCTGCACCTTCTACGGCACGGCCAACTCCAACCAGATGCTGATGGAGATCATGGGCCTGCATCTGCCGGGCGCCTCGTTCATCAATCCGGGCACGCCGCTGCGTGATGCGCTGACCAGGGAAGCGGCAAAACGGGCGCTGGCCATCACCGCGCTCGGCAATGCCTACACACCGGTCGGGGCGATGGTCGACGAGCGCGTCATCGTCAACGGCGTGGTCGGCCTGCACGCCACCGGCGGCTCGACCAACCACACCATCCACCTGATCGCCATCGCCGCCGCCGCCGGCATCCGACTGACCTGGCAGGACATTTCCGACCTGTCGGAAGCCGTGCCGCTTCTGGCGCGGGTCTACCCGAACGGGCTCGCCGACGTGAACCATTTCGCCGCCGCCGGCGGGATGGGCTTCCTCATCCGCGAACTGCTCGACGCCGGCCTGCTGCACGAGGACGTGCAGACCGTGTTCGGCGAAGGCCTGCGCCCCTACGCCATCGAGCCGAAGCTCGGCGCCGACGGTTCCGTACAGCGCGAGCCCGCGCCCGCAACAAGCGGCGACGAGAAGATACTCGCTCCCTTCCCAAAAGCCTTCCAGCCGACGGGCGGGCTCAAGGTGCTTTCCGGCAATCTCGGCCACGCCATCATCAAGACTTCGGCCGTCAAGCCGGAGCGGCGCGTCATAGAAGCCCCGGCCAGGGTGTTCGACGACCAGGCCGAACTCAACGACGCCTTCAAGGCCGGCGAACTGACGGGCGATTTCATCGCCATCGTCCGCTTCCAGGGGCCGAAGGCCAACGGCATGCCGGAACTGCACAGGCTGACCACCGTGCTCGGCGTGTTGCAGGATCGCGGCCAGCACGTGGCGCTGGTGACCGACGGGCGCATGTCGGGAGCCTCCGGCAAAGTGCCCGCGGCGATCCACGTCACGCCCGAGGCGCTGGAGGGCGGGGTGATCGGCAAGGTGCGCGACGGCGACCTCGTGCGCCTCGACGCCGAAGCCGGGACGCTGGAACTCAAGGTACCGGATGCCGAACTGGCGCAGCGCCCGGCGCCGGTCGCCGACCTGTCGGCCAATGCCTTCGGCTTCGGCCGCGAACTGTTCACCGGCTTTCGCGCCATGGCCACCCGGGCCGACCTCGGCGCCAGCGCGTTCGGAACGGCCTGAGGCGCTAAAGCCGGATCAGTAGGTCGTGCGCCGTTCTTCCGACGGCGGACGACCGAACTGCTGGCGGTAGCTCTGCGCGAAATAGGAATGCGAGGTGAAGCCGGTGGCGATCGCCACGTCGAGGATCGGCATGTTGGTCTGCCGCAGAAGCTCGCGCGCCCGCTCCAGCCTCAGGCGCATGTAATAGCGGCCGGGCGTCATGGTGAGATGGCGCAGGAACAGCCGCTCCACCTGCCGCACCGAAAGGCCGGCCGTGCGTGCCAGTTGCAGGGCCGACAGCGGCTCGTCGAGATGGTCGGCCATCAGTTCGACGATCTTGCGCAGCTTGTCCGACTTGCCCGTCAGGTCGCGCTCCGGCCCGACGCGCTGGCGGTCGCCGGCCGAGCGTATGCGTTCGTGCTGGAACTGGTTGGCGACACCGTTGGCAATGGCGGGCCCAAGGTCGCCGCGCACGATCTCCAGCGCCAGGTCGATCGAGGTGGTGCCGCCGGCGCAGGTGTAGCGCTTGCGGTCGATCTCGTAGACGTTGCCGGTGCAGTTGATATCGGGGAAGCGCTCGACGAAGCCGGCGCGGTTCTCCCAGTGGATGGTGCAGCGGTAGCCTTCGAGCTGGCCCGCCTCGGCCAGGAGATAGGAGCCGACCGAAAGCGCCCCCAAAGCGCCACCCCGGCGACCCCAGCTCCGCAGCGCGCCGAGCACCTTGCTCTTGCCGGGGAACTCCGTGGTCAGCCCGACCGCGACGAACAGGATGTCCACGGGCGGAACGTCGGCCACCGCATAGTCGATCTTGATGGGAATGCCGTTGGAGGCCATGACGGCCTCGCCGTCGGCCGAAACCGTGGTCCAGCCGTAGAAATCGCGACCGAGCAGGCGGTTGGCCGAACGGAACGTATCGATCGCCGCCGCCAGCGAGAACATCGAGAACTTGTCGACTAGAAGGAAAGCGAACTGCCGGCCGCCCTGGATGGGATCGATGCTGATCGGCCGGTCCAAGGGGGCGGGTACTGTCGGCAAGGCAGGCGCTTTCGGTCGGTCGGACGGGAATCAGAAGGACGGGCGTTTCAATCCGGCGGCAAGATAGGCGGAAACGAGCGTGTTGGCCATCAGCATGGCGATGGTCATCGGCCCGACGCCGCCCGGCACCGGCGTGATGGCGCCGGCCAGCTTCTCGGCTTCGGCGAAATCGACATCGCCGACCAGCCGCGTCTTGCCTTCGCCCTTCTCCGGCGCGGGGATGCGGTTGATGCCGACGTCGATGACGGTCGCGCCCGGCTTGATCCAGTCGCCCTTGACCATCTGCGGCCGGCCGACGGCGGCGACCAGGATATCGGCGGTGCGCGCCAGCGCCGGCAAATCCTTCGTGCGGCTGTGGGCGACGGTGACGGTGCAGTTGGCGGCAAGCAGCAGGTTCGCCATCGGCTTGCCGACGATGTTGGAACGGCCGAGAACGACGGCGTTGAGGCCGGACAGATCCTTTCCGCGCGCCCGCTCGATCAAAAGCATGGAGCCGGCCGGCGTGCAGGGCACGAAAGCCGTTTCCAGCTCGCCGGTGCCAACCTTGCCGACATTGATGAAGTGGAAGCCGTCGACGTCCTTTTCCGGCGCGATTGCCTGGATGACCTTGCCGGAATCGATATGGCCGGGCAGCGGCAGTTGCACCAGGATGCCATGGATGGCGGCATCGCGGTTGAGATCGTCGATTAGCTTCAGCAGCGCGGCCTCGGAGGTCTCGGCCGGCAAGGCGTGCTGGACGGACAGGAAGCCGCATTCCTTGGCGGTGCGCGATTTCGAGGCGACATAGACCTGGCTCGCCGGGTCCTCGCCGACGATGACCACGGCGATGCCGGGCTGGGGTCCGTTCTTGGCAACCAGATCGGCCGTCATGGCCTTCACCTTGTTCACAACGTCGGCTGCGACGCTTTTTCCGTCGATCAGTTTGGCCATGCCTGGTCTGTCCTGCTGTCGGCGCACGCCGAAGGGATGGCCCCTCGCGGGATCGTGCTTGAAGTTGTAGGTTCATCGCATATTCGTGCGGTGTCGCGCAAATACGCCGGACCCAGCATTCCACGAAAATACCGGGGCGCAATACCGCCCCTGCGCCGCCCGATGCCGTAAACCCGAAATCGATGCCGTTTTACAGGCCTTCCCTCGCGCAGCCCGAGGCTCTAAAGAACGTCTTTCCTCGGAGGATTCCAATGACGATCAGGCTTGTTCTCGCCGGCTGCGGCAATATGGGTTACGCCATGCTCTCGGGCTGGGTCGGTTCGGGCAAGCTCGCAGCGAGCGAGGTCTTCGTGGTCGAGCCGAACGCGGAGCTGCGCCAGCGCGCGGAGGCGCTCGGCTGCCGGGCCGCCGCCGAGGCGGGCGCCATTCCCGCCGACGCCGTGCCGCAACTCGTGGTGATCGCGGTCAAGCCGCAGGTCATCCGCGAGGTAACCGGCGCCTATGCGCGCTTCGGTGACGGCCACACCACCTTCCTCAGCATCGCCGCCGGCACGCCGGTCGCCACCTTCGAGGAGGTGCTCGGCGAGCGCGCCCCGATCATCCGCTGCATGCCCAACACGCCGGCCGCGATCGGCAAGGGCATGATGGTGCTCTACGCCAACCCGCTGGTTTCGCAGGAAACCAGCCAGGCCGTCGCCGACCTGCTGTCGGTCAGTGGCGAGGTGGCGACCATTTCCGACGAGAGCCTGATGGACGCGGTCACGGCCGTGTCCGGCTCCGGCCCGGCCTATATCTTCCATTTCATCGAGGCGTTGACGGCCGCCGCCAGGCACGCCGGCCTGCCGGAGGATACGGCGAAGCTGCTCGCCAGCCAGACCGTCTACGGCGCCGCCTGCCTTGCCGCCGAAAGTTCTGAGGAACCCGGGACGCTGCGCGAGCGGGTCACCAGCCCCAACGGCACGACGGCGGCTGCGCTGGGCGTGCTGATGGGCGAAGACCGCCTCACCAGACTGCTGACGGAAGCCGTGGAAGCCGCAAGGCTGCGGGCGATCGAACTGGGAAAGTAGCCGCTCGCGTCAATTCCCGGCGAACGGGTTGAGGATCGTCAGCTTTCCACGCACCACGAGCCCGTGGTGCATGTCTTGCGACAGCAGCGTGCCGCAATCCGCGGCCAGTGCCGCGGCGACGATCATGCCGTCATAAACCGATAACTGGTACCGATCGGCTATTTCGAGGCCTGCCTCGTGGACGTCCAGCGTCAGCGGAACGACGGCAAGCAGCATCCGATAGGGCGTAACGAACGCCCGCGTCTCGCTCCACGACAGATGCATTTTCCTGCGGGCTACATTGGCCAGTTCGCTCAAGACCTGAACGCTGATGGCGCCGCCTTCGGCGAGTAGCCGTTCAACGCGGCCCGCCTTTTCCTCATCGCCCGACGCCAGATAAAGCAGGACGTTGGTATCGAAGAAGCGAGGCGGCCTATCGGGCATTCGCGTCTTCGCGATCGAACTTGAAATCGGACGGCAGCATGCCGCGGTATTCCCGCAAGCGCCCGATCAGGTCCTCACGGGTAGGCCGGCGAACCAGATCCAACTCGCGCCAGTCCACCGCCCGCAACTCGATCTCATCGCCTTCCCGGAGTTCCAGCGCCTCGACAACGGCGCCGGGGATACGGACGGCAAGACTATTCCCCCATTTCGCCACACGCATGGAACGACCTCGCCATGATATACACTGTACGCAATGTATATCCTAACGGTGCGACCTGCAAGACATCAGCCCTTGCCGTAGAGCATCTCGTCCTGGCGCTTGCGCAGCGCATAGAGCCGTGTCGTGGTGTCAGGCAGCGCGTTGGCGGTGGTCAGCAGTTCGCCCTTCCTGACCGGCTTCAGCACCTTGCCGCCTTCCAGCAGGCCGACCGGGACGGCATTTTGCGCGCGCGCCTCGCCGACCGTCATCGTCCAGGAACGGTAGCAGGTCTCGCCGATGGCATCGAAGGTCTCGCCGGCGGCAAGGTCGCGCTTGGCGACCGCGCAGACCTCGGCCACCGGGCGCGGCAGCGGCACCATGTCGGGCTTGCCGTGCAGCATGATGCGCGCCGCCGTCAGCGGCACTTCCAGCGAGGTCAGGTGATAAGGCCGGAAGAAGCTGTAATAGGGACCGTGGCCGATATGCAGGTCGTCCATGCGCTCGATGATGCGCGGATGCGTCGCCTCGACGATGACGAAAACGCCGGGCGCGACGCCTTTGCCCACCGTGTAGTCGACCACGCCTTTTTTGGCGAGCAGGCCGCCGTCCTCGCGCGGTATCAGCACCCTGGCCAGCGAATCGCGGTCGGCCTTGGGGCCGTGCATGCCGGGCACGTCGGGCACCAGCCCGGTGGCGTTGGCGATGGCGCACATCTCGACCATGGTCTTGGAGCCGTCGACGAACTCGACCAGCATGCGCGGGTTCATGTTGCGGCGCTCGGCCTCCGCGCGATAGTCGTCGGGCACCGCATCGTGGTTGAGCGGATTGTTCTTGCCCTTGCCGGCGGCAACGATGGTGTAGCCCAGCGCCGTGGCGAACTCGATCAGTTCCATGCAGGAGGAGGGCTCGTCGCCGGCGCCGACCGAATAGACGACGCCGAGCCGGTCGGCCTCCTGCTTCAACAGGCAGCCGATGGTGACGTCGGCCTCGACGTTCATCATCACCAGGTGCTTGCCGTGCTCCATCGCCGACAGGCAGAAATCGGCGGCGACGCCCGGCTTGCCGGTGGCGTCGATGACCACGTCGATGAGCGGGTTGGTGACCAGCATCTCGTTGGAGGTGATGGCGATCCTGCCGGCCTCGATCGCCTCGTTGACCTTGGAGGGCGTGTCGGCCTCGCGCGCCATCGCTTCGTCGCCATAGGCGACGCGGATGGCGTTGCGGGCGGTATGAGGGCGGCGCGTCGAAATCGCGCAGACCGAAATGCCCGGCATCAGCATGCCCTGCGTCACCAGGTCGGTGCCCATCTCGCCGGAGCCGATGACGCCGATGCGCACGGGCCGGTTCGCGGACGCCCGCTCGGCTAGTTCGCGGGCAAGACCGGTGAGGGTGACATTGGTCATGACGACATCCGCTGCTGGCGCGGCATGGCGCCCGCAAGCCGAACTCACGCCGTTTTCAGGAAAAGGCACAGGGCGGCCAGCGAGGGAAAACTCCTCGATCCGCCCCTGAAAGCCTTGAAATCAGGGCATTCGGCCTCGGCCGAACGCGGGTTGTGTACCAGCCCCGCGACCCGGCTGCAAGGTGTCATCTGAGGCTCGCTCGACCGCTGCCGGCCCCACCGCCGCGCCGGCCTGGACCGGGTGGCCGACGGTGCGCGAACGCATGCCGCGAAACGGCTTCTCGACCAGTTCGTGAAGCAGCGCCGCGTAGCCGACAGACAGCACGCCGGCGAAGACCAGGACGGAAACCGTGGACGCACCCTGACGCACCAGCGCATCGATGAACACGTCGTGGCACAGATAGATGCTGTAGGAATATACCCCTATCCGGCGTGCAAGCGGCCAGTTCAGCGGCCGGAACGGCAAGGCCGACGGCTTGTGCACGGCGTAGAAGAAGAACGGCATCAGGGCCAATCCCTGCAGCGAATAGCGGAACGTCGAGCGGAAGAAGTCGCTGGAAACGATGAAGGTCGGCAGCAGCAGGCAGGCCGCGGCGACGAGGATCGGCCATGCCGCCCAGCCCTCCGGGAAACGGAAGCCGCGCCACTCCAGGAGCGCCAGCAGGCACCCGAACAGGATCGAATCGATGCGCGTGTCGCTTGAAAAATAGATCGTCCATTCGTCGGTGCCCCACAGGGCGATGCGCGCGCAGCGCCAGGCAAGCACCAGCACCACCAGCGCGACGATGTGGCGGATGCCGATCGCGCCCCTGAACAGCAAGATGAAAAGCAGTGGAAACAGCAGGTAGAAATGTTCCTCCACGGCAAGGGACCACAGGACCCCGGTGCCGCCTAGCCCCTGATGGGCGGGGCCATAGAGGTTATAATAGTTGCTGAAGAAAAAGATCTGGCTCGCCAGCGAACGGGCGTCGATCTCGCCCGAAATCAGGCCGAACCAGCAGGCCACCGCCGCGAGCGCCAGCGTGACCAGCAGCGGCGGCAGCAGGCGGATCGCCCGGCGGCGGTAGAACGCCGACAGCGAAATCGAGCCGTAGCGATCGGCCTCACGGGTAAGCAGCGTCGTGATCAGGTAACCGGAAAGGAAAAAAAAAGCGTCAGGCCGAAACTGGCGGGGACGAAGCGCGACAGCCCGGCATGCGAAAGGAACACGATCAGGATCGAAACCGCGCGAATGCCGTCAAGCGAGGGAATGGCCTTGCCCGCGGTGGCAGCGGCCGGCGCCGAGAGGCGCGGGCTCCCGCCAAATGTTCCAGCCGTCACGTTCATGCCGTTACCCGCCGACGCGGTCGTGGATGCGTTGCCGATGAAGCCAACGCTTGCGGCAGAACAATACGAGGCCGGCGCGCGAAAGAAAAACCCCGCCACCTCCCCAAATCGGCGACACCGGCCACAGCCATTATGATGAAGGACCCGCCTGCCCGAGACCGATAGAATGGCTGGAGAAGCCACAGCGCAGGAAGACGATGGAGGCGTGGTGACAAGCTATGGCCGCATCCGCTTGGGCAACGTCTCGATTCCCTGGCGCGGGATCGAGTGCTGGGGGGTCCCGATCGCCCTCTATCTGCAAAGCGACGCGACAGGCGGCCTCAGTGCGAATGTGATCCTCCTGCCCGCCTTTGCCATAACGGTCATGCTGGTCGCCAACAACATCGAGCAGATTCTGCTGACGCTGCGGCATCGCCCGCTCATCACCTTCCTGTTCGTGTTGCCGTTCCTTTCGGTGGCCTGGTCGACCAGCGGCTCGATCAGCCTGCGCCGGGCGCTCGCGCTCACGCTTTCCATGGCGCTCGCCTATATCATTGCGATCCGCTTCACGCCGCGGCAGTTCCTGTTCGTCATCGTGGCGGCCCTTTTCCCCGCCCTCCTGTTCAGCCTCGTCCTGCTGGTCGTCGCCCCCTCCACGGTACGGATGCCGGACGGCAGCATCAGCGGCCTGTTCTCGCACAAGAACCTGCTCGGCTGGCATGCTGCCGTGGCGCTGCTGGCGGGCGCGATCCTGACATGGGAGGGGGCGGTTTCGCGGCGGCTAGGGCTTATCGTCGTGGCGACGAGCCTTGTTTGCCTGCTGGCGTCCGGCTCGGCGACGGGCCTGCTGTCGGTGCTGGTCGCTCTTTTGCTGGTGCTTTTCTTCCGCCGGCTCAAGCGCCTCAAGGGAATCGGACGGGTGGCGCTCGTCCTGCTCACACTGAATGGGGCGGGAGCGGCCTATTTCATCGGCTCCGAGATCGTCGTGCCTTCGCTCGCCGCCCTCGGAAAGGACACCAGCCTTACCGGGCGCGTCCCCATGTGGCGGCTGGAGGACGAGGCCATCGCGCAAAAGCCCCTGCTCGGCTACGGCTACCAGGCGTTCTGGAGCGGCGGCAGCAGCGCCGGCTGGAAGATCAAGGCGGAGATCGACTGGGGCAGCCCCAACGCGCACAGCGGCTACCGCGACATATTGCTGTCGTTCGGGCTCCTGGGCTTCGTGCCGTTCATGGTGCTGGTCGTGCGCACGCTGGTAAAAGGCGCCAGCCTGCATATCGCGGCGCCGGACAATAGCTGGCTCGGGCTCAACGTGCTGATCGGCATGCTTTTGACGATCAACGTCACCGAGAGCATCTTCTACATGCCCTACAACTTCCTTTTCATCATATTCGTCGCGGCGCTGCTGATGATCTCCATCCGCAAGCCCGACTTCTATGTGCCCCGCCAAGTAACCGGGTTCTCACCGGCCACCGCCGCGCTGTCCTATAGCCGGCGGTGACCGGCACGCCCGGTCGGATGGTGGAATGAAAAGGAAACTGGTGCTGCCAGAGAGGATTGAACTCTCGACCTCTCCCTTACCAAGGGAGTGCTCTACCACTGAGCTACGGCAGCGTCGCGGGCTGTTTCCTTGATTTTGACGGTTTCGTCAACAGGTGAAAATGCGACTCTGTGCAGAAGATGGCTCAACTGCGCCGGAATAACCGGCAGCAGCGCCGTCGGGGTCGCATCGCGGCGACACCGGGGCGTTGGCTTCGGAGTGTCCCTGATGCGGCCGTCTCCTGCCAAGCCGGCGCGCGCGGAATGGCTTGCCGTACGGGCCCGCGCGCGTAAATTACGTGTGGATCGGCGAGTCTGCGCTGTCGGATCGACATGCGCTCGCCACAATCGCGACCATGACTGCCAACAAGGGTCGGGACGACTACATGGCTCATAAGGACAGCGAAGCGAATGACGCCGCCGCGCAACGCAAGGCGCGGCTGGCCGAGGCGTTGCGCGCCAACCTGCAGAAGCGCAAGGCGCAGGCGCGTTCGCGCCGGGCGGGCCAGGCCGACACCCGGCCTGAAGGGCTCGGCGCCGGCCGGGAGGAAAAAGAGTGATCGCGGGATCGCCGTTGGCGCAAGCCGCCGCGCAATCCTATTTCTTGAACCGGGGACACCGATAGTCTAGAGGACCTCCCTCAACCGATTGAAACCGGCTTGCCTGCCGGAAAGGCTGTTTTTCATGGATCGCATCAGGATTGTCGGCGGCAACAAGCTGGCCGGGACCATTCCGATTTCGGGCGCGAAAAACGCCGCCCTCCCCCTCATGATCGCCTCGCTGCTGACGGACGATACGCTGACGCTGGAAAACGTGCCGCATCTGGCCGACGTCGAGCAGCTCATCCGCATCCTCGGCAACCACGGCGTTGACTATTCGGTCAACGGCCGGCGCGAAAACCAGCGGGAAGGCTATTCGCGTACCATCAACTTTTCCGCCCGCAACATCGTCGACACCACTGCGCCCTACGAACTGGTGTCGAAGATGCGCGCCTCGTTCTGGGTCGTCGGGCCGCTTCTGGCGCGCATGGGCGAGGCGAAGGTGTCGCTGCCCGGTGGCTGCGCCATCGGCACGCGCCCGGTCGACCTGTTCATCGAAGGCTTGCAGGCGCTGGGCGCCGAGATCGACGTCGAGAACGGCTATGTCATCACGCGGGCGAAGAACCGCCTCAAGGGCAACCGCTATGTCTTCCCGAAGGTTTCGGTCGGCGCCACCCACGTGCTGATGATGGCAGCCTCGCTGGCGCGCGGCGAGACCGTGCTCGAAAACGCCGCCCGCGAGCCGGAGATCGTCAACCTCGCGGAATGCCTCAACGCCATGGGCGCGAAAATCTCGGGCGCCGGCACCTCCACCATCACCATCGACGGCGTCGACGGGCTATCGGGCGCGCGCGTGCGCGTGATCCCGGACCGGATCGAAACCGGCACCTATGCCATGGCGGTAGCGATGACCGGCGGCGACGTGATGCTGGAAGGGGCGGAGCCGGACCTGTTGCAGTCGGCGCTCGACGTGATCGGCCAGACCGGTGCCGAAATCACGCCGACCAATGAAGGCGTCCGGGTGCGCCGCAACGGCGCGGGCATCTCGCCGGTCGACATCACGACCGAACCGTTCCCCGGATTCCCCACCGACCTGCAGGCGCAGTTCATGGGCCTGATGACCATGGCCAAGGGAAAATCGCGCATCACCGAGACGATCTTCGAGAACCGTTTCATGCATGTGCAGGAGCTGGCGCGGCTTGGCGCGCGCATCACGCTTTCGGGCCAGACAGCCGTCGTCGAGGGGGTGGCTGCGCTGAAAGGCGCGCCGGTGATGGCGACCGACCTGCGCGCTTCGGTGTCGCTGGTCATCGCCGGGCTCGCCGCCGAAGGCGAGACGACCGTCAACCGCGTCTACCATCTCGACCGCGGCTTCGAGCGGCTGGAAGAGAAGCTTTCCGGCTGCGGCGCGACCATCGAACGTATTTCCGGCTGACGCGCCATGGTTGCGCTGCCGGCGGAGACCGCCTAACAAAAGGCTGACAGCAACCTTTTCGCAGGTGCGAAACACGCATGGACGCCCTCAAGCTCATCGCGCTCGATGAACAGGACCTCGGCATCGTCTCCGCCTGCGCGCAGGACGCCGTCATGCGGGTCGGCGATCTCGAATACCTGCCCGCGGCCAAGCGCTTCATCCTGCCGATGAACCGCTTCGCCTGGGAGAAGCGGTCGAGCTTCTTCCACAAGCACAACGAGCGCCGGCAAAGCGTGTTGCATTTCGACCGGGTGCTGGGCGTCAAGCTCAGCGGGATTTCCCGCGACAAGCCGGCTGAAGTGCTGTCGCTGCTGGCGATCAGCTTCGTGCCGATCCGCGAGCCGGCCGGCATCGTCGAGCTGATCTTCGCCGGCGAAGGCGCCATCATGCTCGAAGTCGAATGTATCGAGGCCCGCCTTGCCGATCTCGGCGGCGCCTGGGAGGCCTCGCGCCCCGCACACGGAATCTGAAATCCATGGCCATCACCCTTCGTCGATCCGACGCCGATTTCGAGCAGCGCTTCGCCGCCTTCCTCTCCACCAAGCGCGAGGTGTCGGCGGATGTCGACGCGGCGGTGCGCGCCATCCTCGCCCGGGTGCGCGCCGAGGGCGACGCAGCGCTGATCGACTACACGCGGCAGTTCGACCGCGCCGATCTCGACACGCTCGGCATCGCCGTGTCGAAAGACGCGATCCGGAAAGCCTATGCCGAAGCCGATCCGGCCACCGTCGAGGCCCTGAAGCTGGCACGCGAGCGAATCCATGCCCATCACAGCCGCCAGATGCCGAAGAACGAGCGCTACCGCGATCCGATCGGCGTCGAACTCGGCTCGCGCTGGACGGCGATCGAGGCGGTCGGGCTCTACGTACCCGGCGGCACGGCAAGCTATCCGAGTTCGGTGCTGATGAACGCGGTGCCGGCACGGGTCGCGGGCGTCGAACGCATCGTCATGGTCGTGCCGGCCCCCGGCGGCGCCATCAATCCGCTGGTGCTGGTCGCCGCCGACCTCGCCGGCATTTCCGAGATCTACCGGATCGGCGGCGCGCAAGCCGTTGCGGCCCTCGCCTACGGCACGCAGACCATCACCCCGGTGTCGAAGATCGTCGGACCGGGCAACGCCTATGTCGCGGCGGCCAAGCGGCAGGTGTTCGGCACGGTCGGCATCGACATGATCGCCGGGCCATCCGAAGTGCTGGTGATCGCCGACGGCTCCAACGATCCGGACTGGATCGCCGCCGACCTCCTGGCGCAGGCCGAGCACGACACGGCGGCCCAGTCGATCCTCATCACCGACGATCCCGCCTTCGGCCGCGCGGTCGAACAGGCGGTGGAGAAGCAACTGGCGCGGCTGTCGCGATCCGAAACGGCGGCGGCAAGCTGGCGCGATTTCGGCGCGGTGATCCTGGTCGATTCCTTCGAGGCGGCGCTGCCGCTCGCCAACCGCATCGCGGCCGAGCACGTTGAACTCGCCATCGACGATGCCGAGGCCTTCCTTTCGCGCCTGCGCAACGCGGGCGCCGTATTCCTCGGCCGCCACACGCCGGAAGTCATCGGCGACTATGTCGGTGGCTCCAACCACGTGCTGCCGACGGCGCGCTCGGCCCGGTTCTCGTCCGGCCTTTCCGTGCTCGATTTCGTCAAGCGCACCTCGGTCCTGAAGCTCGGCGCCGAACAGTTGCGCGAGCTTGGACCGGCCGCGATCGCGCTGGCCACGGCGGAAGGCCTCGACGCCCATGCGCGCTCCGTCGCCATAAGGCTGAACATGTAGCCGCCATGTCGAACAAGGCCGCCGACCACGCCAGGCTGATCGACGTCGAACTCGACGAAACCATCAGTCGTTCGACCCCCGATATCGAGCATGAGCGGGCGGTGGCGATCTTCGACCTGATCGAGGAAAACAGCTTTCGCCCGGTCAACGACGACGGCAGCGGCCCCTACACGCTGAAGCTGTCGCTGGCCGAGCGACGGCTGGTCCTGGCCATCGCGCGCGCCGATGGCGACCCCGTGGTGACGCATATCCTGTCGCTGACGCCGTTCCGGCGCATCGTCAAGGACTACTATCTCATCTGCGAAAGCTATTACGACGCCATCCGCTCCTCGACCCCCAGCCAGATCGAGGCGATCGACATGGGCCGGCGCGGCCTGCACAACGAAGGCTCGCAAACGCTGATGGACCGACTGTCGGGCAAGATCGAGATCGATTTCAATACCGCGCGCCGCCTGTTCACGCTGGTTTGCGTGCTGCACTGGCGAGGATAAACTGTCCAGCCGCCAACCTCGCTCCATCCTCTTCATGTGCGGCATGAATGCCGTACGCTCGCCGATGGCCGAGGCACTGACGCGCAAAATGCTGCCGACGACCGTCTTCGTCGCTTCCGCCGGGGTGCGCAGCGGCGAGCGCGACCCGTTCGTCGACGCCGTGCTTGCCGAAGAGGGCCTGTCGCTCGGCGACCATCGCCCGCGCACGCTGGACGATCTCGAGGACGACTATTTCGACATCATCGTCACGCTGGCGCCGGAAGCCCATCACGCCGCGCTGGAACTGACGCGTTCGCTGGCGGTCGAGGTCGAATACTGGCCGATGCCGGACCCGACGACGATCAGCGGGACCCGCGAACAGATCATGGCCGGCTACCGCGACGTGCGCGAGCGCCTCAAGGCGCGCATCGGCCAGCGTTTCGGCACCGCCGGCCAGCAACCGCACCCTTGATTAAGCGTGTTCACAAACTGCGGATTATACTATAGGTTCCGCGCAAAATTCGCGGCCAGCCGCCGCAAGCCATCCGAGAAAAGGGTTCGAATGCCGAAGGAAGAAGTCCTCGAGTTTCCGGGAGTCGTCACGGAATTGCTGCCCAACGCGATGTTCAGGGTGAAACTCGAAAACGAACATGAAATCGTCGCCCACACCGCCGGGCGCATGCGCAAGAACCGCATCCGCGTGCTCACCGGTGACAAGGTCCTGGTCGAGATGACGCCCTACGACCTGACCAAGGGCCGCATCACCTACCGTTTCAAGTAAGATCGACGATCGGGACGGCCGGACCGGATGAGCAGTTCACAGACGCTTGTGCTTGCTTCGGGATCGCCGCGCCGCATCGAACTGTTGCAGCAGGCAGGCATTGAGCCCGACCGGATCTTTCCGGCCGGCATCGACGAGACGCCGCTCCGGGCCGAGCATCCGCGCTCGCTGGCCAAGCGCCTGTCGAAGGAAAAGGCCGAGAAGGCGCTCGCCGCCCTCACGAAAGAGGCCGACCACGGCGCCGGCTACATCCTTGCCGCCGATACGGTCGTCGCAGTCGGGCGGCGTATCCTGCCCAAGGCTGAAACGGCCGACGAAGCCACCTATTGCCTGCAACTGCTCTCCGGCCGGGCGCATCGCGTCTATACCGGGGTTTGCCTGATCGCTCCCGGCGGCAAGCTGCGCCAGCGCCTGGTCGAAACGCGGGTGCGCTTCAAGCGGCTGCCGCGCGAGGAGATCGCGGGCTACCTGGCCAGCGGCGAATGGCGCGGCAAGGCGGGCGGCTATGCGGTGCAGGGGCTGGCCGGATCGTTCGTGATCAAGCTCGTCGGCTCCTACACCAACGTCGTCGGCCTCCCCCTTTATGAAACCGCGGCCCTGCTCGCCGGCGAAGGCTTCAAGATCCACGCCAACTGGCCGTCGGGCGAGCGCTCGTGAGCGAGGGCGAAAAAGCCAAGGTGACGCCGCTTCGCCCGAGGCGGCCGTGCCCCGAATGCGGCAGGCCCTCGGCGCGCGACACCTATCCGTTCTGCTCCGTGCGCTGCAAGAATGTCGACCTCAACCGCTGGCTGAGCGGCGCCTATGTCATCCCCGGCGAGGACGCCGAGGATACGCCGGACGGCACGCCGGAACAGGACTGACCGGGTCCGATTCGAGGCCTGCCCCAGGGCCGGAAAACAAAGCCCCGGAAGGCTTTGGATTTCTTCGTCGAAATCGCCTTCGCAGCGCTGGACAGGTTCGATTCTCGTGCTATAACCCTCGCGCTTTCAGGGGGCGCGAGGACGTCGCCGAAAGAACGAATGCGGTTTCCCCACGCATCGGCGATGGTTGGCCCAGGTAGCTCAGGGGTAGAGCAGCGGACTGAAAATCCGCGTGTCGGTGGTTCGATTCCGCCCCTGGGCACCATTCCCTTCTCCAACATGGTCCAGCAGTTCCCAATAAACCCGGAATTCTGCGGGTTTCAGGTCATCGTTCGTCCGCTATCGCTCGATGCCATCCGGTTGCATCCGACAGTTTTCAGGGATTGTTGGGGGTACGATCAACGATGATGCGCTACGATACCCCCAGGTGGCCCTCTCTGACGCAGCGATTCGCGCACTCAAACCATCGGTCACCGCTCGCAAGTACGCCGATTCCGAGGGATTGTTCATCTATTTGACTCCAGGCGGCTCGAGTTGCGGCGCTGGAAATTCCGGTTCAACGGCAAAGAAAAGCTCATGGCTTTCGGTAGCTATCCGGCCGTATCCCTTGCCGATGCCCGAAAGCGACGAGATCAGGCAAAAGTAATTCTTGCATCCGGCCGCGACCCGTCCGTCGAGGCCAAACTCGACAAGATCAGGAAAGCGGAGGGTGAAGCGAATACATTCTCGGCGATCGCAGACGAACTGATCGCCAAGGACGAGAGAGAGGGCCGCGCGAAGGCAACGATCTCAAAGAAGCGATGGCTTCTTGACATGGCGCGGTCGGATATCGGGCCGCGCCCGATCGCGCAAATCACACCGGCAGAAATTCTTCAATGCCTGCGCAAAATCGAACGCGCTGGCAACTACGAGACGGCACGTAGGATGAGGGGGCAGATCGGTGCGGTTTTTCGATTTGCGATCGCGACTGCCCGCGCGGAGACTGATCCGACACTCGCCTTGCGCGGCGCACTGACCGCGCCGACAGTAACCCATCGCGCCGCCATACTCGACACAAAGGCCTTCGGCGCCCTGCTATGCGCCATCTGGAGTTATGACGGCCAGCCGGAAACAAAAGCCGCATTACAGCTTCTGGCCTATCTTTTCCCACGACCTGGCGAACTTCGGTGGGCTGAATGGAACGAATTCGATCTGGCTGCTGAAACGCCAATATGGGTAATTCCAGCTGAGAGAACAAAAATGCGGCGCGAACACCGCAAGTTCTTACCGGTGCAGGCGGCGTCAATCCTGCATGAACTCAATCAGATCACCGGCGATGGAAAACTCGTTTTCCCATCAGTGAGGTCGCGGCGTCGCGCGATATCGGACAACACGACAAATGCTGCATTACGCCGAATGGGATTTACAAAAGATGAGGCGACCAGTCACGGCTTTCGATCGTCCGCCTCTACGATGCTGAACGAAAGTGGTCTCTGGTCGGCCGATGCCATCGAGCGGGAGCTTGCACACATGGATCAAAGTGAAGTTCGCCGTGCCTATAACCGCGGCCCACACTGGGATGAACGCATCCGAATGCAAACGTGGTGGGCGGACGAGATCGACCGGATGCGAAATCGCGCCGAGATCATGCCGTTCGAAGCGCGGCGATGAAGGACTTAACCCATAGCAGGCAATCGAGCAGGCATTCGCCGTGAGTCATGGCCCATGGTGACGGCATTGATCGCGGTTGTTTTGCGGCGTGGGCTGGGCGTACCACCGCTGGCAGACTAATGAAGGGCATTGCACATCTGGCCGAAGGCTTCAGCGTCCTGCGTCTCGCGCGCTGTACGGCTCATCCCTGCCAGCGGGCAAGCTCTATGAAAGCGGCCGCGCCTTCGTTCCCTTCGTAAAAAGTGACCTATACGAGCGGCTTCACGATAGCCTGCCGAAGAAAGACCGAGAGGCACTTGCCGAAACGAACGCTCTTCGCCGCGCGGCTGCCGACGCAGCGGCGGCGGCGAATGCGGAACCCGAAAGCTTCACCCTTCCCGACGATTGGTCGAAGATCGTGGTCGGAGATCTTGTACTGGCCTATGACGCCGAGGGCGAAGCCTGGTTTGAAGCCTATATCGTCGAAGTCAAAGGCGTCCACGACCTCCTCCTGCGCTGGCGCGGCTGGCCGGATTTGCCGAACTTCGTTCGAACCCGAACCTGCATCGCTTTGATGCACCCATCCTACCCGATCAATACCGCGCGCTGAGCAACGCCATGGTTGTGCGACCGCAGGCGTCGAGATCATCGACATGGTAGAGCGGGATGCGCCCGCTGTAGGTCATCAGCGGACCGCCGCCGATGCTGGCCAGTTTGTTGAGCGTGGCAACGGCAATCGGGATGCCGTGCTTTTCCATAAGGTAGGCAGGAACTTGTGAGCGGCGTAGACGAGGCGGCATTGGGGATTCGAGCACGATCTTTTCTCGCTAGTCGCCCCTTCGCCAGATATTCGCTTATCGATGGCCGTACGTCTACTGCTTGGATCACTTCGGAAGAACGCGATCAGGTCGCGTCAATCAACAACCCACCGCTCGCCGACACGCAGCCCCAGAATGCTTCCTTTGCTGAGCATGTGGTGGGTCTGCTGATAAGTGCGCCCGATGAATTGGGCGATGTTCTCCACGCCCCAGATCAGGTCCAGCTTGTCGTCGTCTTCCATTTGGCAAAGGTAGCGGAAGGACTGGCGCGCGGCTACTCGACGCGACATGATATGCGACATGGATTGACGCCCGCCCAGCCGGCGCGATGGTGCAACCCTATGCGCAGCCGACTATCGGGAGTCTGTGAGCGCACGATGGGTTGTGATCGAGGACGTCCATGGTTCGCCGCCAGCGCCGTTTGCGGCCGTCCTCGTTTCTGGCTGACGTTGGTCTTTTTGAGCTTCGGCCTACAGTCCCCGCAGTCTGGAAAACGCTCCTGATGGGGCCGGTAGATTAGCCCAAAGACCAACGATTACATCCAGCTTTTCGAGTGACATTGTGGCGAATCTCAATAACCTGTGACTGGGCTACGGGGCAGATTCGATCATGACGCGGCACAACCGCGACAAGGCGCTTCTACGCATTCAGCTTCTTCTCGACCGCTACACGCACGACGCGGCCGAAAAGCCGATCTTCGCTGCTTTTCTCAAACCGCTTGGCATATGCAAGCGCCTTGGGTGTATCGCCATCGCACGCGTCCATGATGAACGACGCAATCTTCGTGATTTCGGCTTTTGTGAAACCTTCACGCACCTTGCCGTGATCGGATTTTGGCAGGAGAGATTCGGCCAAGGTGACACGTCCGGCAGTTTCTAGCTGCCGTCTCAATCTATCCCACACCTCATCGTTGACATCGTTGGAAGGCATTCAGTCTATCCAATCAGTCCCCTATGCATCCGATAGTTGAGGAATTGACAGTGTGCAACCGCTAGACCAGGAAAGTGGCAATCATGGTTAACCGGCATCTCGAAGTTTTGGAGTTCGCGTCGCACATAAATCGGTATCCCGACTTAAAGTCGCTCACCGCCGATTTTTCTCAGTTGATGAGCCAATTCGGCTTAACGTCATTCATTTTCACAGGGCTCCCAAGCGCGGGATACGACGTCGCGCCTCTAATCGTCTGCGACCATTGGCCGGAAGGCTGGACCGATCGCTACCGGGATCAGAACTATTTCGCTGAAGATCCTGTCGGTCGGTGGTCAATCACGAAGCGTCGGCCATTCCGGTGGCAAGATGCACAGAAGGCGACGACGCCGACACCGATCAGACGCCAGATAGCGGGCGAGGCGTGGGAACACGGCCTTGCCGATGGCATCGCCTACCCGCTGCACGGAGAAACATCTGCAGTCGTGTCATTGGCATCGGAAAGTAATCTCTCCATTGACGCTTCCGACGAGGCATCGATTTTTCTTGCAGTCAGTTATTACAAATCAGCGGCCGAGGATATCGAGCGTCTGTCGCGCAAGCATGACAAACCCGCACTCACCTATCGCGACATAGAACATCTGAAGTGGATGGCCGCCGGGAAAACCGCCTGGGAAACTTCCTGCATCCTTTCTATCTCGGAAAGCGCGGTGAAGGTTCATCGTGCGACGGTTCGCCGGAAGCTTGGCGTAGCAACTACAACCCAGGCTATCGCGGTTTCCGTACAGCGCGGCATTATTCCCCTGTAAGTTGTTTTTTGTAGCCGTCCGGACAGTGACGAATCAGACCGCTTAAATCCGATCCTCTCCCTGCAAATCAGTTTTGCGGGGAGGCGGAAAATGGAAATGCACGTCGTGACGGCGGCCAATCGTCATTGCTATAAACATGAATTGATTGAATTTTTCCGGGCTAGGCACGCCATCTATGTCCATGAGAAGCACTGGCGCGAAGACGACGGTTCCGGCTTCGAGGTCGACCAATTCGATACGGATGCAGCAACCTATCTGATTGGCGTCGACGATGGCGACGTCATCTGCGGGACGCGCCTTTTGTCGACGACACTGCCTCATATGGCAGATCAGGTGTTCCCTCACCTATCGAACCTAACGGGTGTCGTCAAATCGCCAACAGTGGCGGAGTGGACCCGAGCATTCATTGTTCCGGAAAGGCGTGAGAACGGCATCGGGCCGATCAAGGGGCAGATTTGCGCGGCTGTCATGCAGTTCTGCCTGCAAGAAGGAATCGAGGAGGTCGGCGGCATCCAGGACCTTTACTGGATGCGGATGTGGAAGCGTCTCGCTTGGGAGGTCAATCCGGCAGGCACGCCTGCCAAGGTCGCGGGCCGCTGGTGTGTCGTGGCCTACATGCAAGTCAACGAGGCGGCCAGAGACAATGCGTTGGCCTCAACCGGGATCACGTCGCACGGCTTAGTTCAGAAAGGCCCGTATCAACCGTTCGTGACCGAAATCGAACGGAGGATCGCGATGTGAGCTCGTCGCAGCGACAATCACGAGAGCAGGTGCGAACGGCGGCAACCAAGCAGAAAATGGAGAGGTTGGACTACGTTCGCCAGATGCTCCGCGAACTGCGTGACATGGTGGAAGCAGAGGACGAACAGTTTCTCACATACCTTATCGCCATGGCTCATTTTGCAGCATCTGACGTGATCCGGGAGAAGCACCAAAATATCAGTGCAGTCCATAAATTGAAGGCCGCCGGCTAAGGGCGATGGATTATGGAGCCATAGGAGAAGGTCTGATGAGAGTAGATGTCCTGATCAATTGGGAGGACGATTCCAACATGTGGACGGCCACCTCTGGTGCCGTTCAGTTGGCCGCCGAAGACGCATCTCTGACCAGTCTCAAAAACCGTATTCCCCCGCTTGTCGCCAAATTATCCGGTCTTCGTGTGGAGGATTGGACATCGTCACACTGGAGGGCAAACACCCATCTGGATACCGGTTCGATTCAAAGGAGGATTGGCAACGATGGGAGAGCAGGAAGGATTCTACGGACGAGGGTTGGGAAGGACCGAAAGGCGACCTATCAAAAACTGACTTGA
Organism: Aquamicrobium soli; assembly: GCF_042646345.1. NCBI lineage: Bacteria > Pseudomonadati > Pseudomonadota > Alphaproteobacteria > Hyphomicrobiales > Phyllobacteriaceae > Aquamicrobium > Aquamicrobium soli. The sequence continues at coordinate 261,391 of NZ_JBHRTK010000010.1, forward strand.
AGAGGGCACGGTAATCAACATGAGACACGAGATCAAAAGCGACCCCAAGACGGATAGGATCATCGCGCGCCTCGCCGAAGGCAAAATCATTGAAAGCGAGGAAGTGGCAACGGGCGTTGTCCTGGACTACGACAGCGCTGGCGAAGTTGTAGCCATAGAGGTCGACAGGATTGCCGCCAGGCGTCGCAACGCGCTTTCCTAATCAAACGGAACCGTGGGGGAACTTCATTCCCCCGCTTAGTTTCGTTCAGCGAGACACAGCCATCAGGTTCGCCTCATCCCAGAACAGGTCAGGATCACCGCGGTGCGGCTTGTTGCTCATGATTGCAAATGCTGGCTGGGGACGAGATGGGCGCGGCGATTGCCTGAGACCGGCCCGACCGACTGATGCCCCCACCAATCGAATCGAGCCACCATTCCCGCCATGAGGAGGCCGCTGCCCGCTGCTGGTCGCGCTCAGGGCCTGTATGGGCTTGGCTGGCGAAGCGGGCGCCCACAGTGCCGACGCGGGGCCGGATTGTCTTGAGCGTCGTCATGGGTGCTGCCTGTCGCCTATGCCTGGTGGGCGATGGACTGGTGGCTTGCGGGGCAATCGACATTGCCGCATTCCCACGATACGGCCTCCTCTAGTCGCCCGCTTTGCGATAACTGGCGCCGATCGTCGGCGAAACGAGGGGATGACGTGTTCTATTGCCGCGACCACTTACATCTGCTTTTCTTACGGTGGCAGGGGGCGTAAATGGCAGACTACAAAATCGATGTTCCGCGCATCCGTGATCGCGATCTTTTCACGTTTTTTCGCGAAGTTTCGACAGCAATTGGGTCAACCCAACTTAAATATCTTAGAAACGGGCGCAGCCGGGAGTATTGGCGTTAACCTCGCCGATGCTGATGGGGCAGACGGATTGTATTTTGCAAAATCCGGGTTTTTTTCAATCAGCGCCATCTCTACCAATGCAAATGGCATCTCTGTTAGCATCAACAGACAGACGAGCGAACCAGACTCCACAACTGACCGACTCTCCATCAACAATAATGGGAACACTCAACAGGTCCAGCGAGACCTTATTCGAACGATAAACGAGCTTGTAGATCGGATGTTCGTTTTCGGCCCGGAGCCATTCACCGGGCTATTTCACAACCAAAAATCCTTCACCGCGCTAATCAAATCTCATCAGCAGATGCTCGCGAGCCTACAAGGGACCGCGACCAACATCGCAGAACAGTTGGCGGCGGCTCGATTGAAGCTCGAGCAGGAGTATGCCGAGCGCCAATCGAAGCTCGAAGAAGAATTTCAGAGAAGACAGGCTGATTCCGAAGCCGCATACGAGAAACATCACTTCCTCGGCGCGGGATATCGCTTTGCTCGATGGCCGGTACGGGACATAGCTGCCGTTGATGCCATAGCCAGGGTGATGGCCGCCGACATTCTCGGTTTGATAAGTCGGCCAGAATGAGCGAACTTTCGACGGCCGAAGCTGGCCGACGTCCATATTCGCGATCGTGTCAGTTGCCTCGATGAAGTGGGCCTTCACATAGGCGAAGCGGGCGCCCTTCGGGCCGTTCCGCATCTTCTCGACCTCGACGAAGGTGGCGCCGCCCTTGCCCTGGTTCACCCTGACCACGGCATCGGCACGGTCGAAGAACACCCGGCTGCCCCGCATACCGCTATTCTCGTTCTTGCCCGTGTGGTGGATGGACAGGAAGGCGCATTCCAGTTAGCGGGCGGTCCTGTCGGCATTGCTCATGTATTCCGACGCGGCGGTAGCTTCGTCCTGGCTTTTCGGCCCGAAACTAGCCGCCAGCGTGTCGACGATGACGGCGGCAATCGGCAGATTGAAATTCTTGGCGAGGGCCTGTGCGGCACCAACTACGGCAATCCGCGTAGAATTGCTGACAAGCCCGTCGGCCGGCGCTTCCATGATCGCTACGGGCAAGGTGGAAGGATCGAGGCCGAGTTCTCGCGCGGCAGCAACGAGGCGGACCTTTGCACCTTCGATGTCTTCGCCGGCCACGTAGAGGACACTTCCGCGGCTGATCATCCTACCTGCCCACTGGAGCCCGCCAGCCACGGCAACACCGGTTCGGATCGCGATGCCGGTTTTGCCGACTCCGCTCGGGCCGTAGATCAGGCAAGGACCAGCCGGGAGGACATCGGGAATGATGATCCGGCGGCGCGGCTTATCATGCAGCAGCGCACGTTCGATTTCTGCGATGGTGACAAATGCTGTCACAGATCAGGATCCTTTCTGCTCGGCCGCGTTGGCATGACGAATGGCTTCGCCTGCCGGGGCGTGAGCCCAAAACGATTGCGGAGTTCGGGAACGACGCGGCCCTGCCGTTGCCTGATGGTTTCGCGGTTCGCGACGTACCAGCGCGCCGCTGCGAATATGGCTTGCTCGGCCACCTGTTTTGAGATGGGAGCATTCATCGGCCAGCCCTTTCCAGAACGGCCGCTCGGCGGTCCATGTGGTGCCTATACGCCCGGGAGTGAACCCGGGCGCGGCGTGCGTGGTAGTAGGCCAGGAGGGCGAGGAGGAGCCTCATTCGAGGCCCTACAAGTCGCGCATCACGAGGATGAAGGCAAAGTCTTCTTCGATGATGACGCTACAGGGGACGGAATGCATCTCAGAATAGTCTACTTAAATTTTGCGTCGGATAGCAACGCTTCCGGGTTCGCCAGAGCGTGCCGCCGAAATGTGATTTCGGCGGCTGCCGCCAAGATCGGCATTTGAAGAGCGAAGCTAGGCTCAGGACCTATTGATTTGGATTGCGCTGTGATTCACGGCTTCTGCTACGGCCCGCACAGGACGCTCTATAACCGCTTCATCCGCCGGAGCCGGCTCGGCGCCACCGTCGGGCGTTTCTACTACGAGAGCCACGACCAGCTCCGCCGCCATCTCGCCGACTTCGTCGCCGCCTACAACTCCGCCCGCCGGCTGAAGACCCTAAGAGGCCTCACGCCTTACGAGTTCGTCTGCAAGGCATGGGCTTCGCAACCGGAACGCTTCAGGCTCAATCCGCTCCAGCAAATGCCGGGACTAAACATCTAAGTGCCTCGTAGGCGTTGATACCGTCTCCATCCCGTTCAGGGTGTGGCCAGATACGGCTACGGCGGTCCACTAAGGCGGCAGGTCCAATATAACTCGCCGCACCGGATGGCCGGCCTGGACAGCGCTACCTGACTATCCATCGTTTCTCAGAGCTGCGGGACGAGCATCACCGGTCGGCTGCCACCACAACCGGTCCGGCCTGAGATAGTCCGGATCGTTCCGGCCGACGACCAGCCCACCCGGCCCTGCCCCGCGTTCGGGCCGGAAGAACCGGCAAATCTTCTGGGCTGCTGTCGGACCAGTCCTCAAACAGATTCATGGTCGTCCAAGGCCATTACCGCAGCGGTCGCCGGATAGGTCCAATTAAACATGCGTACTTTTGCTACGCTGGTACTTCTACGGCACTTTCATTCGGCAGCTTCGACCGTTTTCTCCGCCGACCTGATCCGTGCCGCGCAATATTTGAACTCGGGGATCTTCCCGTAGGGGTCGAGCATCGGGTTGGTGAGCCTGTTGGCGGGGCTTTCGTTGAAGCAGAAGGGCATGAAGACCATGCCGTCCGCCACTTCGCGGTCGGCGCGCAGGATCGCCTCGACGGTACCCCGGCGAGTCTCGACCTGCACAATGTCGCCGACGCCAAGGCCCTGCCGCTTGATCTCGTAAGGATTCATGGCGGCGATGCCGTAGGGCTCGATGGCATTGAGCACGCCGGCGCGCCTGGTCATGGCCCCGGTGTGCCAGTGTTCGAGCATGCGTCCGGTCGTCAGCACCAGCGGATACTGGTCGTCCGGGACTTCGGCAGGCGGCGTAAGGTCGGCCGGCACGATGCGGCCGCGACCGTCGGAGGTCGGGAAGCCGGAGGTGAAGACGATCTCGTTGCCCGGCACATCCGGACCGTCGGCCGGATAGATGACCGACTCTTCGCGCTCGATGCGCTCCCACGAGATGTTGGCGAGCGAAGGCATGACGTGCGCCATCTCGGTGTAGACCTCCGAGACGTGGCTGTAGTTCCAGTTGAGGCCCATGCGGCGCGCCAACTCGATGATGATATCGAGGTCCTGGCGGGCCTCGCCGGGCAGGTCGAGCGCCGGGCGGCCGATCTGCACCTGGCGGTTGGTGTTGGTGTAGGTGCCGAGCTTTTCGGCATGCGCCGAGGCCGGCAGGATCACGTCGGCATGCCAGGCGGTTTCGGTCATGAAAATGTCCTGCACCACCAGATGGTCGAGCCTGGCCAGCGCCGCCCGGGCATGAATCTGGTCGGGATCGGACATGGCCGGATTTTCGCCCATGATGTACATGCCCTTGATCTCGCCGGCATGGATGGCGTCGATGATCTCCACAACGGTGAGGCCCTTCTTGGGGTCGAGCGTCTGGCCCCAGAAGTTCTCGTATTCGCTGCGAATGTCGACGTTCTCCACCGACTTGTAGTCGGGATAGTACATCGGGATCAGGCCGGCGTCGGACGCGCCCTGGACGTTGTTCTGGCCGCGCAGGGGATGCAGGCCGGTGCCGGGGCGCCCGACCTGCCCGGTGATCAGGGCCAGCGCGATCAGGCAGCGCGAATTGTCGGTGCCGTGGGTATGTTGCGAAAGGCCCATGCCCCAGAAGATCATGGAGCGCTCGGACTTGGCGTAAAGGCGCGCCACCTCGCGCAACACCGACGCCTCGATGCCGCAGACCTCCGCCATTGCTTCCGGCGAAAAATCCTTGACCTTCTTCTTCAGCGCTTCGAAGCCCGAGACGTTGGCCTGGATATATTGCTCGTCATAAAGCTTTTCTTCCACGATCACGTGCAGGAGCGCGTTGAGCATGGCCACGTCGCTACCCGCCTTGAATTGCAGCGAGTGGGTGGCGTAGCGCATCAGGTCCTGCCGGCGCGGATCCATGATGATCAGCTTGAGGCCCTTCTTGGCCGCCTGCTTGAAATAGGTCGCGGCGACGGGATGGTTGGTGGTCGGGCGCGAGCCGATGATGATGACGCAGTCGGCCTTCATGGCGTCCATGAACGGCGCGGAAACGGCGCCGGACCCGACTCCCTCCATAAGGGCGGCCACCGAGGAGGCATGGCACAGTCGGGTGCAGTGGTCGATGTTGTTGGTGCCGAAGCCCAGCCGGACAAATTTCTGGAACAGATAGGCTTCCTCGTTGGAGCCCTTGGCAGAGCCGAAGCCGGCCAGCGCCTGGCCGCCGTCTTCCTTCAGGATTTTCTTCAGGCCGCCGGCGGCACGCTCCAGCGCCTCCTCCCAGGTCGCCTCGCGGAAAACGGTCAGCGGATCGACGTCGCGCAGGTCGATGTCGCCGGCCTTCGGCGCGTCGTCGCGGCGGATCAGCGGCTTGGTCAGGCGCTCGGGGGACATGGCGTAGTCGAACCCGAAGCGGCCCTTCACGCACAGGCGGTTCTCGTTGGCGGGGCCGTTGCGACCATCGACCTGGACAATCCGGTTGTCCTTGACCGCGACCTTCGTCTGGCAGCCGACGCCGCAGAACGGGCACACCGAATCCACGACCTTGTCGAACTCCTGGACGGCCCTGGTCCTGAAGGACGGCTCCATCAGCGTTTTTTCGTAGAGCGCGCCCGTCGGGCAGGCCTGCACGCACTCGCCGCAGGTCACGCAGGTAGAAAGCCCCATCGGGTCATGCATGTCGAACACCGGGACCGTATGGCCGCCACGGTCGGCCATGCCGATCACGTCGTTGACCTGGACCTCGCGGCAGGCGCGCACGCAGGCGTTGCAGGCGATGCAGGCATCGAGGTTGACGGCGATCGCCGGATTGGAAACGTCGAATTCGGCCACTTCGGCGTCGTTGAACTTGGACGGGAAGCGCGCGCTGCCCGAAATGCCCATGGAGGACGCCCATTGCCAGAAGTTCGACTGGTTGTCGGGGCCTTCATTGGCCGGCCGCATATTGCTGGCCAGCAGTTCGAACACCATCTCGCGCGACTTCTTCGCGCGTTCGGTCGCGGTCTTGACCACCATGCCCTTGGTCGGCTTGCGGATGCAGGAAGCCGTAAGCACGCGCTCGCCGTCGATCTCCACCATGCAGGCGCGGCAATTGCCATCGGTGCGGTAGCCCGGCATGTCGACATGGCAAAGGTGCGGAATCTCGTTGCCCTCGCGCTTGGCGACCTCCCAGATCGTCTCGCCCTCGGCTGCCGAAACCGTCCTGCCATCCAGGGTGAATTCGATTGTACCCGCCATCTCAGAGCTCCTCACGGAAGTGCGTCAACAGGTGGTTGACCGGGTTTGGCGCGGCCTGGCCGAGGCCGCAGATCGACGCATCTCGCATGACTGTCTCAAGGTCGCGCAGAGCCTGCTCGTCGATCGCTCCCTTCTGCAACAGGGAAACCATCTTGCCGGTTCCCTCGCGGCACGGCGTACACTGGCCGCAGCTTTCATGCTTGAAGAACTTCAGCAGATTGACGGTCGCCGCCTTGGCGCTGTCCTTATCCGAGAAGACAACGATGGCGTGCGAGCCGACAAAAGCACCCTGCTTGGCCAGTTCGCCGCCGAAATCGAGGGGGATGTCGCCCATCGAGGCCGGCAAGATGCCGCCCGAAGCGCCGCCGGGCAGATAGGCCTTGAAGGTGTGGCCGGGAGCCATGCCGCCACAATGTTCTTCGATCAGCTCGCGCACGGTGATGCCGGCCGGCGCCATCTTGACGCCGGGGTTCTTCACGCGGCCCGAAACGGACCACGAGCGGATGCCCGGATGGCCCGGCTTGCCGAGCCCGGCGAACCATTTCGCGCCCTTTTCGACGATATCGCGGATCCACCAAAGCGTTTCGACATTGTGGTTGAGCGTGGGCCGGCCGAACAGGCCGACCTCGGCGATATAGGGCGGGCGGTTGCGCGGCAGGCCGCGTTTGCCCTCGATCGATTCCAGCATCGCGCTTTCCTCGCCGCAGATATAGGCGCCGGCGCCCCGGCGAAGCTCGATGAAGCCCGGCGCGGCAAGGCCGGCCGCCTCGAGCGCGGCGATCTCGGCGCGCAGGATGGAAAGTACCGCCGGGTATTCATCACGCATGTAGAAATAGATGCGCTGCGCCTCGACGGCATGGGCGGCGATCAATGCGCCTTCCAGCGTACGGTGGGGGTCGCGCTCCAGGTAAACCCGGTCCTTGAACGTTCCGGGCTCGCCCTCGTCGCCATTGATCGACATCAGCCGCGGGCCGGCATAGGAGCGCACGAACTCCCATTTCTTGCCGGCGGGGAAGCCTGCGCCGCCGAGGCCGCGCAGGCCGGCGTCCTGCATCGTCGCCATCAGCGTTTCGGCAGTAACCTCGCCGCTACGCACTTTTTCGAGTAGTCGATAGCCGCCCTCGGCACGATAGGCGGCAAGACCGGCATACTCCGGCACCTTTACCCCGATGTCGCCGCTCGCAGCCATCTGCAGCAGGCCCTCGACCGTGGCGTGGTCGACCTCTCGGTCACCGATGCGGGCCGCGGGCGCACCGGCGCAGCGACCCATGCAGGGCGCGCGCACGACACGCATGGCGGCCGGGTCGGCTCCCTTCTGCAACGCGGCCACCAGCGCCTCCGCGCCCGCCAGCATGCAGCTTACCGAATCGCAGACCCGGATGGTGAGCGCCGGCGGCGGCGCCTCGCCCTCTTTCACCACGTCGAAATGATCGTAGAACGAGGCGACCTCGTAGACTTCGGCCTGCGCCAGCCTCATCTCATGCGCCAGCGCCCGCAGGTGCCCGGCCGACAGATGCCCGTACTTGTCCTGAATGAGATGCAGAAACTCGATCAGGAGATCACGTCGCCGCTCCTTCGACCCCAGCAGCGCCCGAACCTCGTCGAGGGCGGAATCGTCCAGAGGCCGCCCCTTGGGCCCCCGATCCTTCCGCCGCCTTTCCTGCATGGTCATTTCCTGATCTCCTCGGGCGAAGCGCCCGCCCTGTTTAACGCCACCTCGCCCAGCCAAAGATGTTGGGTATGAGGCACGATGTATTCTCTACACGACCCGGACGAGCCTTCGCGCGAGCATGCGACCATCATGAGCATTTGCGCAACCATGGCATGCTGTCGCGGCGCTATTTCTTGCGGATCAGGAACACATGCCCGTCGCCGTCGCGGTGGATGGATTCCAGGCCATCGCCCGTTTCGTTGAGCAGATTGGGAATGTCGATGGCCGCCAGCGGATCGGTGCAATACACCTCCAGCCGCTCTCCTGAATTCAACCCCTTGAGGGTTTTACGGGTTTTCAGCGCCGGCAGTGGGCATTTCAGGCCCGCGAGGTCGAGTTTGGTGGTCATCATGACCGCACTATCATGCCCGATCGGCAAAGCGATCGTCAATCGAACCGTTCCGGGCTTCCGGCGCCCCGGACCGGTTACTCGTCGTCGGGCGATCGGCTGAAACCCGCTCGCTGCAGCGCCTGCTCCATGTCGGGCGACCGAAGGGCGGCCAGGAACGCCAGCACCGCCGGTCGTTCCCCGCGCTGCGAAACCAGCGCGAAATCATAATGCTCCTGCATCAGCGGTATGAAGCCGAGCCCGGCGGCCCGCGCCACCGGCTCGATGGTGACGCCCCAGTCGGCGCGATTCTGAACGACCGCGGCGGCGACGGCATTGTGCGAGCGCGGCTGGTTCCAGTAGCCGTCAGGACGGGCCGAGCCGAGCAACTGGTCGATCAGGATGCGCGTGCCGGCACCCTGGTTGCGGTTGACCATCAGGCATTCCGGATCGGCAAGGGCTGCCTGCACCGCCTGTTCGACACTGCGCCTCTCGAAACGCGCGTCGCCGGGGCGAAACACAAGGCCCTGCATGCGCCGCCAGCCGGAGACGAGTTCGAGGCCTTCGCCGAGAAACGGCGCGTTGTAGGTCTGGGTCTTGGGGTCGAAAAGGTGGATCGGTGCAAGATCGCATTCCCCCCGCTTCGCGGCGGCGAGCCCGCCCAGGCTGCCGACCGCCAGGGACCGCACCGATATCCCCTGCCGCGAGAGTTGGCTCATGACGAGATCGAGACCGGTACAGTGGCTGCCGATGACGACGAGATCGGGCACGCGCAGTTGCGGCGTGAACAACGTCACCGGCACCTTGCTGCCTGCCGGCAAGTGATCGGAGAGAGCTTCGATGCGGACGAAACCGTCGGCCTGGGTGAAGGAGGTAATCGCCCCCGATCCCTTGCCGGTCGCATAGGCCGCAAGTCCGTCACGCCCTTGCACCAGCGAGACCATCACGAATTCGGTGCGCCCGAGTTCGGACGCAACCCGCAAGGGAAGCTGCGCGTCCAGCTGAGCATCGACCCGCGGCGGCAACCCCGCCATGCGCCGCAACACCGGCACTACCATGTCGTGAAAGGTGAACATGGCCGAGGTCGGGAACCCGGGCAGGATGACGACCGGCTTGCCGTCGCATACCGCGAGACAAAGTGGCTTTCCGGGCTTGAGCGCAACGCCGTGAGCGATAATTCCCGGCTTTCCGAGACGCTCGATAATGCGATAGCTGACGTCTCCGGCTCCCTTGGAGGTTCCGCCGGACAGGACCAGGACATCGTGCGAAGCGAGCGCCTGGCGCATCGCCTTTTCAAGCCTGGCCTCGTCGTCCGCGAACGCGCCGAGGAAATCCGCCTCTCCCCCGTTTTCGGTAACCGCGGCACATATGATCGGCCCGTTGGCGTCGTAGATGCCCGCCGGTCGCAACGGCTTACCCGGTTGCACCAGTTCATCGCCGGTCGAGAGGACGGCGACGCGCAGTTTGCTGGCCACCTTTACCCGCGCGGTTCCGCAAGCCGCGAGCATTCCGATCTCGCGCGCGCCGATGATCGCCCCTGCCCGCAACACGACTTCGCCGCGGGCGATATCCGATCCGGCGCCGGATACGAACTGCCCGGGCGAGACGGCACGCCCTACTTCGATGTCCCCCGCCTCCACCGGCTGGGTATGCTCCACCATGACGATCGCGTCGGCCCCGCGCGGCAGCGGCCCGCCGGTAGCAATGGCGGTCGCGGTTCCAGGCAGGACCGAAAGCTGCGGGGAGTGGCCGCAGGCAATCGTCTCCGCGTTGAGCCGCAACCGGACCGGATGCAGTTCGGAAGCGGCGGCCAGGTCGGCCGCGCGCACCGCAAAACCGTCCACGTTGGAACGGTCGAACGGGGGGACATCGCCCGGCGCCGTGACGTCCTGCGCGAGGGCGAACCCGAGTGCTTCGGACAACTCCCGTTCCTCGACCGGCACCGGCCGGGGAAACAACGCATCTTCGAACCGCGCCAGTGCTTCCTCTCGCGACAATATCGTCAGAAACTGTTTCTGCGCGGTGCTCTGCGGGTTTGCAGGCGGAGACTTCATCATGCTTGCCAATTCAGTTCGGACTGCGGAGTAACGTCGCGGCGACGGGCGTGCCGGCGGCATATCCTTCGCTATCGCCTGGCACCGCAAGCCACGCATCGGCAAGCCGCATGGCTTCCAGCGACAAGTCGCCGACAGCAAGCGGCACCCAGTTGTCCTTCTCGCGAGCGAGCAGGACGATCTCGGCCAGTCCGACCCTCGATGCGATCTTGCGCGCAATCGGCAACGTAAGGCTGACGCGTCTTGCCCGGCCCGACAAACGGTCCAGGGCAGGCTGGACGAATGCAAGAAAGCCCGCGAACACATGGTCCGGCAAGCCGGCCAACGCGACCAGCGGCGTGCTGCCAAGCCGGCCGATCGCGGTGGTCTCGCCGGCCCGGACGGCGACGCGATGCGCGACCAACACACCGCCTTGCGCCAACGCCCGGGCCGTCATGTCGGTACGGCCGTCGCCAGTGCCGCCTACCAGGAGAAGCAAGTCGCAAGCCTCGCCGGCAAGCGCAGCCGTGACAGATGCCGCATCGCGAGTCACGGTCTCGATCGCGGTGACCGTCGCGTTCGAGGCGGCCACGCTTTCGGCGATGAAGCGCGCCGAAAAAGTCTCGCCGTTTGCCGCAGCGACATCGATAACGCGCACGCGTGGGCTGCGCACGGCAAGTTCGCTCAACCTCATCTTACGGGCGACGAGCAGGTCGGCTGCTCCTATCACCTCGCCTTCGACGACCGGCGGACGGTGTGCCGCCATGTCCTCGCCCACGCGGCGCACGCCCTGACCGGGCGCAGCCTCGCCGACGGCAAACGAGAGGGGGCCGTCGCAATCGATGAGATCGACATGCAACACGCAGTCGCATCCTTGCGGCATGGCATCGCCTGCCTCCACCCAGGCCGGGGCGGCCGGCAGCGCCACGGGCGAATAGCCGGACGCCCCCACCAGGTCGAGCGCACGACACGCCCAGCCATCGATCGCCGCCGTATCCCTCGGCGGGAGAGGCGACGCGACGGGCGGCGTGCCGGCGGCAACACGTCCGAGCGCCTCTTCAAGCGGGACGAGACGGGAGGCAACCGGGCCGACGCCTTCCAGGAGGGCAGCGAGCGCCGCTTCCAGACTGGTCAAGGTTCCGGTCGGTTGGTGAGTTCTCATCATCGCACCGATGATGGAACAGATGCCGACCGCTTTTGCAACAGACCTTAGGAGCGCGCCCCATCAGCGTTAGGGAAGAACAGTTGCTGGCCATCGATCTTGTAGTCACCGATAGCCTTCTGGCCTTCCGGGGAAATCAGCCAGTCGACGAATGCCTGGCCGGCTTTCACCTTGACGTTGGGGTGTTTCTCCGGGTTCACCAGCATGACGCCATACTGGTTAAACAGCCGCTTGTCGCCCTCGACCATGATGGCCAGGTCGCCGCGGTTCTTGAACGACAGCCAGGTACCGCGATCGGAAAGAACATAGGCGTTCATGGCGGATGCCGTGTTGAGTGCGGCCCCCATGCCCTGCCCGATATCCTTGTACCACGGCCCTTTCGCCGTCTCGATATCGACGCCGGCTTCCTTCCACAGCTTGAGTTCCGCCGAATGGGTACCGGACCTGTCGCCGCGCGAAACGAACGGCTCCTTCCTGGCCTCGATAGCGACCAGTGCAGCCGTGATGTCCCTGGTCCCGCCGATGCCGGCAGGATCGCTCTTCGGGCCGACCAGCACGAAGTCGTTATACATCACGTCGAACCGCTTCACGCCGAAGCCTTCCTCGAGGAACTTCTCCTCCTGCGCCTTGGCGTGGACGAACACCACGTCGGCATCGCCCCGGCGGGCGGTGTCGAGCGCCTGCCCGGTACCCTGCGCCACCACCTTTACCTCGATGCCGGTCTTCTTCTCGAACAGCGGGAGAATGTGCTCGAACAGGCCGGAATCCTGTGTCGATGTCGTCGAGGCGACGACGATCGACTGCTCCTGCGCGAGGGCCGGCGCAGGGCCGGCCAACAGGGCGAGCATTCCAAGGGCCAAGAACATCCGGCGGTGCAACATGACAATCTCCGTTCAGGTCGGTCAAAAAACGAGGTCGCCGCGCACGAAGGCTGCGGCTTGCGGCGTTGCGGGGCGGTCGAGGAACGCGTCGGCTTCGACATGCTCGACAAGGCTCCCCCGCACGAGGAACACGACATCGCCGGCGAGCCGGCGCACCTGGCCCAGATCGTGCGAGGCCATGACGATCTTGGTGCCCGAGCGAGCGGCGGCGAGGATGATTTCCTCCACGAAGCGCGTGGCCGCGGGATCGAGGCTGGCCGTCGGCTCGTCGAGCAGGAGAATCTCCGGCTGGCGCGCCAGTGCCCGCGCCAGCGCCAGCCTTTGCTGCTCGCCGCCGGACAGCCGGCGCGCCGGCCGCGCGGCGAGCGCGCCGAGGCCGACGCTGTCGAGCAACTCCTGAGTGCGCCGGGCGCGATCGCCGCGCGGGCAGCCGGCATGGCCGAGCCCGTAGGCGATATTGGCGGCAGCGGAGCGCCGCAGCATCACCGGCTTCTGGAACAGGATCGCCCGGCGACCTGGCCCGCTTTCCGTCCTTCCGCCCCAGGTGACGATGCCCCGCGAGGGGGCGAGCAGGCCCATGCACAAGCGAAGCAGCGACGTCTTGCCCGAACCGTTGGGGCCTACGACGAAGGTCGGCGCCCCCGGCCCGATCGTCAGGCTTATCCGATCGAGGATGGTCGTCGCGCCACTGGTCAGCGACACGTCGTCGAGGGCAAGGGGAAGATCGCTCACCGCGGCCCGCATCGCTACCCGGTCCTTTCCAGGGCCCATAAGCGCACGCCCCAGGCGGCGGCGTTAACGAGCAGAATGAGGAAAATCAGGATGATGCCGAGCCCCATCGCAAGGGCAAGATTCCCCTTGGAAGTCTCCAGCGCGATGGTCGTGGTCATGGTACGGGTAAAGCCGTCGATATTGCCGCCGACGATCATCACCGTGCCCACTTCGGCGGCGGCCCTGCCGAAGCCGGCAAGCAAAGCGGTGACGAGGCTGAAGCGGCTGTCCCATAGAAGCGTCATGACCCGGCTGGCCCGGCCGACGCCCATCGCACTCAACTCATCGCGGTACTCGAGCCACAGATCCTCGACCGTCTGGCGCGTCAGCGCCGCGATGATGGGCAGCACCAGCAGCGCCTGGGCGATGACCATGGCTGTCGGCGTGAACAGGAGACCGAACTCGCCCAGCGGCCCGGAGCGCGAAAGCAACAGATAGACGGTGAGGCCGACCACGACAGGCGGCAGCCCCATGAACCCGTTCAGCACCACGATGACGGCCGCGCGGCCGGGGAAGCGAGTCAGCGCCAGGATGGCCCCTAGCGGCAGGCCGATAGCTACCGCCGCCGCCACCGCCGCCAGGCTGACCGACAGCGACAGCCTGACGATGGCGAACAAGGTGGCATCCCCGGACGCGATGAGGTGCCAAGCGGTGACCGTATTCGACATATGCCCCTGCAACCAATTTTCCCTTTGTCCTGCATTTTCTCCCTATAAGTCAAACTATTGAATATACGCGCAAATATGCATACAGGTGCAGGATGGAACTTTTGACGACATCCGAAGCCGCGGATTATCTTCGCCTGGGGGAGCGCAAGCTCTACGAACTCGTTGCCGAGGGGCGTATCCCGTGCAGCAAGGTGACGGGAAAATGGCTGTTCCCGCGCCATGAACTAGACCGCTGGGTCGTGGCGGGGCTGATGCGGCCGGAGGGCATGAGCGCGTCCGAACCGCCGTCCATCGTCGGGGGGAGCCAGGACGATCTGCTGGAATGGAGCCTGCGCCAGTCGGGCTCGGGGCTCGCCACCCTGTCGGAAGGCACCGAAGGCGGCGTCGCGCGGTTGCTGCGGGGAGAAGCCGCCGTCGCCGCGATCCATTTCCACGGCGAGGCCGCCGATGCCAATGTCGCGGCGGCGGCCGCCATGCCGCAGCTTTACGACGTGGTGCTGGTCGGCTTCGTCCGCCGCGAGCAGGGCCTGCTGCTGCCGCACGGCAATCCCAAATCGCTGCACAGCCTGGACGACGTGCTGGCGAGCGGCGCCAGGATAGCCGGCCGCCAGCGCGGCGCCGGGGCGGACATGTTGCTGAACCTGCTGCTGGCGAAAGCCGGCGCGGCCCACGGCGATCTCAACCTGCTGGAACCGCCCTGCCTCACCGGCCCGGACCTCGCGGCGGCGGTGCGGACCGGCCGGGCGGATTGCGGCATCGCCTCGCGCGCCGCCGCGCGCGCCGCCGGTCTGGAGTTCATGCCGCTGCTCTGGGAGAATTTCGACCTGCTGCTGCGGCAGCGGACCTATTTCCAGCCGTCGTTCCAGGCGCTGCTGAAATTCCTGCCGTTACGGCCCTTCGCCGACCGCGCCGCCGAGCTTACCGGCTACGATACGAGCCCGGCCGGGCAGATCCGGTTCTTCAAATAAGCCTTTAAGCCTTTTCTCCAGACAGGAAAAACGCAAGCGCGCCTTTCGCGCTCTATCCGAGGTCTATCTCGCCTTCCACGACATGCTGCAGGCCGGCGGTTTCCGAGGTGATCACGGCCTTGACCTTCAGCTTGCCTTTTCCTTTCAGGCCCTTCTGCTCCACCGCCTTCTCGATCGCCTGCTGCGAGGTCACCCCGACCTGCTTGAGGAACTTGCGCATGGAGATGTTGAAGGGGTCGGTTTCCATATCCCTGGTCATGTCATTGCCTCGACAGTGTGAACGGTTGGGTCGATCCGGCAGGTTCGGCCCTGCAAGGAAAGCTGTAATCAATCGAGCATGAAACGGCCCCGGGTGCAAACGAAACGCCCGCCGCCCGGCACCGGCTGCCGTGCTCCGGAAACCGGCGGAGCGGGGCTCAACCGTCCAGCTTGCCCGGCGATACCGTCCGTTCGCGCAAATAATCGTCCGTGGTGCGCGGAACCGGCCGGGGGGCCGCCTCGTAAGGATCGAAGCCCTCGTTCGTCACGGCTTCGACGCGGCATTTGTCGCACATGCGCACGACATCGAGCCGCCTCGCATTGTCGCCGGCAAACATCCAATGCTTGCCTTCCAGCTTGGCGACGATGCGCTCAACCGTGCTTTTCGTTCCAAAAGGCGTATCGCAACGGATACAGCGGAACGGTTCCTCCTGCTTGACCACGCGGCGCGGCGCTTTCCACGCCTCGAAATCCAGTTGCGGCCTGAGCGCAATCGCCTTTTCGGGGCAGGTCGCGGCGCAGAGCCCGCATTGCACGCATATGCTCTCGTCAAAATACAGGGCCGGCCGCTCCTCGCTGTCGGAAAGCGCGCCGGTCGGGCAGGCCGACACACAAGACAGGCACAGCGTACAGGCGTCGCGGTCGACATCGAGCCCGCCGAACGGCGCGGACGCCGGCAATTGCGTACACGCCACTGGCGTTGGCGCGGCTTCGTAGAGTTCGATCACCGAATTTTTCAGCAGGCTGCGCTTGTCGCCGAGCGGCAGGAACGTCGCCGGTTTCCGCGCGGCCGCCTGTGGCGCTGTCCGGTCCAACGCCGCTGCCAGGATATCCGGATCGTCCGCCTCGATCACAGCGCCGACATCGGCCCCGTAACCCAGCGCCTTCCCGAGCAGGTTGGCAATGGTGACATTTCTGGCGAGGCCGGCGAGATCGTGCTTCGCGTGCGCCGAGCAAAGCGCCCTGACCGCCACCGCACCCCAGGCGACCGGCGCGGTCCAGGCCTCGACCCCCAACTGGGTTATCTCGTTTACCGCAACCGGCAACACGTTTGCCGGCAAGCCCGGGCCGAAGCGCGCCAGCGCGTCGATCAGCGCCTCGCCATGGTCGCCGTCGTGGAACAGCACGACCGGATCGGTTCCGCCCGCGTCGCGATAGGTAAACAGGAGCGTACGCAAACGGCGAAGCAGGGTTTGCGAATCCGGGAAAGCATAGGCCGCCGCGCCCGTCGGGCAGGCGGCCGCGCAATTGCCGCAGCCGGCGCAGATATCCGCATCGATGGCAACGTGATCGCCGGCCGGCGTGATCGCGCCCGTCGGGCACAGGTCGAGGCAACGGGTGCAGCCGGTGATGTGCGAGCGCGAATGGGCACACAGGTCGGCGGTAAAATCGATGTAGCGCGGCTTGTCGAACTCCCCGACGAGAGCGGCCGCTTTGGTGATCGCGCCGGCGAGGCCCGCCCGGTCGGCGGGATCGGCCCGGACATAGCCAGCTCTCAACTCATGGGCCGGAAACAGGGGAGTGCCGCCGGAAAGATCGAGAATGACGTCCGCCTCCGATCGCGCGCCGTCCCGCGAGGGGCCAAAGCGCAGGCGCTCGCGCGACGACGGCGACGGGATCGCGAAGTCGTCGATCGTCAGTTCGAACGCGCCGAGATAGCCCTGCGCATTGCGGACCGTGCCTTTCACGACGGGAAAATCCCAAACCGGGTCAGGCGTGACGTCGCCCGGCCGCGTAAGCAGCACCGTGACGTCCATCCCCTCGGCAAGCTGCCGGCCTGCTTCGATGGCCGCTTCATCCCGCCCGTAGACGAGCACCACGCCGCTGCTGGTGAGCGTGACGGTCGCGGGAGCCGCGACGGGTTCGGCCGCCATCGCCACGAGCGCCGCCGCCTTAGGCCCGGCCTTTGCGCCCTCTCTCGCCCAGCCGGCCTTCTCGCGGATATTGGCGAAGACAAGCTCGCCGGCAAAACCGGCATCCTGCGCGACCTCGAGGAAAAGCGGCGCCTGCTGCGTGCAGGCGATCGTGACGGCCTCGCCCTTGCCCAACGCGCTTTTGACCCGGTCGAGTTCGGCGCCACAGAACTGGTCCCCCGACCGGACTTCCGCATGCGCGCATCCCCGCGTCACGCTGTTGCCGAAATCCGGCATGGTCCGCTCGCAGGAGCAAACGAAGACCGTGCGTGACCTTTCCGGGTCCATGGCTTTTACTCCCCGTATCGCGCCGCCACTTCGCTCGGTAGCGCCTCCACTTCAGAAGTATTATAGGAACAACAGGCCCGTCGTCACCACAAATGGACCGGCAATATGTTTCAGAGCACGCTGGCGATGCCGCACGCCCTCGACCTGCCCCCGCCCTACAGCCTGGTCTCGCTGCGGGAATCGGGCGATGCCTTCGCGCATGCCTGCGCCGTTGCGGCGCAGGAAGGAGCGGGCACGCTGGTCTGGGTAAGGCGCGAGGACCTGGCGGAATTCGCCGTCGTACTGGAGCCGGAAATCCCGCTCACCGAGGCGCGGCTTGCGCTCTATGCCGGGATGAACGCGCTGGCCGATGCACTGGCCGCGCTCGCGCCGCCGTCGCGTCCGATAAGCTTCGACTGGCCCGACGCGCTTCGTATCGACGGGGTCCTGGTCGGCGGCGGGCGGCTCGGCTGGCCCGAAGGAACGCGCGACGACGAGACGCCGGCCTGGCTCGTCTTCTCGGCCATGATCCGCACCACGGCCGGTCGCACCGGCGAACCGGGCCTGCGTCCGTTGTCTGGCGCGCTCGATGAGCTGGGCTTCGGCGCTGTGGATGCCGGCGAGGTCCTCGCCGGCTTTTCGCGCCACCTGATGGCCGGCTTCGACGAATGGAAAGAGGTCGGCTTCGCGCCGCTGGCCAGGCGATGGCTGGACCGCGTGTCGCCGAAAGGCGACGATGCACGCATCGCCGATAATGGCGACCTGCTGGTTGAGGCGAGGTCCGGCCAGGCTCCCTCCACGAGGCGGGAACTGGCCGGGGCACTCGCATCCTGCTCCTGGCTCGATCCCGCGACGGAAATGCCATGGCTCTGAAGCTGCCGCGCACCATTCGCCTCGACCCTTCCGACACGTTCGTCTATGCGCGCGCGGCCGAGCCGGGCGAATGGGCGGTGACGGGCACCTTCCTTTTCTTCGGCATCGATCCCGAAACCCTCGCCGGCAAGGAGCGGCAGGCCTTTCGCGCCGGCTTCCTCGGCATCGACAGTTTCGGCTGGTCGACCCTCGCGGTCGTGACCGAAGCAAGCGCGGAAGAACGCGCCGCGGCCGTCGAGCGGCTGGCCAAGCAACTGGTCGCGCATTGCGGGGCACCCGATCTGCAAGCCGCGCGCCCGGCCGCCGAGGAAGAGATCGCTTTTGCGCAATCGCTTTGCGATCATCCGCCCAACACCCTGCTTGCCCTGCACCGCGCCGGCGAGCAAAGTGGCATCAGGGAGTCGTTTCGCACCCTGCACCAGAAAGTGGGCCGCCTCGATACGGCAACGGCATTCCGCATCATCGAGGTCGACGACGAGGAGGACGGCCCGGCGGAAGAACTCGATATCCGGACATTGGCGGGAAAGCGTTAAGTGAAAGATTTCTGGATTTCCTGCGGCCACCACTTGCTCGACCGGGACGAGGCGGGGCGCCTGACGGTGACCGACGCGTTCCTCAAGGCCTATCTCGCGCGCCCCGAACTGGTCCCGCCGCAGGAGGCGTGCGAAACGGAATTGCGGCTGCACCACGAACTTCTCATGCATCATCCGCGCCGCCCGGTCGGGCCGGACGAGATCGCCGCGATAAGCGATGCGGATGCACGCGAAAACTGGACCTTCATGATCGCCTTCCGCGACCGCCTGCTGGCCGCGCCGTCGCTGGAGGCCGCCTATCTGCAGTTGGCGCGCGGCTCGGCCGCCGACACACCGCCCCTGTTCATGAACCAGCTTGCGCAGGTGGTGCTGCGCAATGCGCTCGACGCCGAGGCCGACCCGGCCGTCTTGCGCGCGGCCGAACTGTTCTATCGTCCGCAGCGGGCGAGCTTCCACGAGGGAACGCTGCTGCTGGCCGACGCCGAGACCATCGAGGTGCATGAGCAGAACCGTCACTCTTCGCCGCTCTTGAACATGCTTGGCGGGCCGGCCGTCACTGAACTCGAAATCCTCGACGAGGAAAACGCCAGCGCCTATTTCGACAGGAGCGACGCCTTCGACATGGTGCTTCGTCTCGGCCCGGTCGACAGCCCTGCAAGGCGCGGCTTGGCCGCCGCGATGGAGGCATGGATACGCCATCTGCTTGCGGTCAAGGTCAGGATCGAGTCGGTCGAGCGGATCGAAGAGGAGAACTGGGCGTGGTTCGTCGGCCTGGATGCGGAGGCCACGCGCATCGGCAATGCGCTGTGGCGGGGGGATGGCCTTGACGCCGAGACGGCGGAGCGTATCGTCGCCCTGTTCCGGCTCGACTTCTCCGACGCCGGCGACGTCAGGCTGGACGTGGGTGCGCAGCCGGTCTGGCTGATCATGGCGATGACGCCGGACCGCATGATCCGCATGAAGCCGCAGAATCTCGTCGCCGGGCTGCCGCTGCGCGCCACGGCGCCGGCGAGCTAGGAGCGCCCGCGATGGTACGCGAAACGGCAGAGGTCGGCGTCGTCGTGGAACGGCGGGTTCTCGACAACCCATGGGTCGACCACGCCTGGGTGCCCGTCGCCGTTCTTGCCGGGGCGCCCGTCGCGACGCCATGGACGATCCTGGAACAGACGGCCAGGCTGGTACGGTATTATGCGGGGACGTTCGAGGTCGAATTCTTCGGGACGGACACGACGATGTACAGGGAGAACCTGCGCTCGGGGCAACCCAGCCTCTGGATCGCCCTGCGGCAGACGGCTGCGCCCCCCGGGATCGCGGTGCAACTGGTGACGGCGGATTCTTCCGAAGCCGAGGCGATGACCGGAACCAACTCGGACATCATAGATGTCGTACCCATGCCGGCCGAGATACAGCACAAGCTCGCCGCATTTGTGGAAGCGCATCACGTCGAACATCCGTTCGTCAAGCGCAAGCGCGACCGTGCCGACCCCGAGGCCATGGCCCGGCGCGCGCTTCACGCGCAGCCGAGGGACGATAAAAAATGAGCGACGACGGCATCCTTGCCCGGTGGTCGCGCCGCAAGCTTGCGGCACGGCTGGAGGAAGCGCCAGCGGCCCCTGAAGCCGAAACCGGCGAAACCGCCGCAATGGACGATACTGCGGTTCCAGAGCCCTGCTCGCCCGAGGCGGAGGCAGCGGAGACCGACGAAGCGGAACTGGTGGCGTCCCTGCCGCCGATCGAGGACCTCACTGCCGAAAGCGACATCACCGCCTTCCTGAAGAAGGGGGTCCCAGCGGCGTTAAAGCACGCGGCGTTGCGCAAGGTATGGTCGCTCGATCCCAAGATTCGCGATTATATCGGCCCTTCGGAATATGCTTGGGACTTCAACCAGCCGGGCTCGATGGCGGGGTTCGGTCCACTCGATGCAGGGAAAGCCGTCGTCGGCTTCCTGTCGAAGGCAGCGCGCGCCGTCGATAACATCATCGAATCCGCTGAAGAGGCGCATAAACGGCCCGCTGCCGCCCCCGCCGCCGAGGAACAGGGCGCGCCACCGGAAGGATCACCTGAAGGCGAGCCACCGGAGACGGCCGCGGCGGATTCCGCAGCCGCAACGACGGTGGCCCTGACGGACGCAATGCCCCCTGTCACGCAGCAAGCCCGCGCTTCTTCTGTGCCTGCCGAGCGTACCGCGCGTCCCCGCCATGGCACGGCGATGCCACGCTGACCTGCACGCGCCGTCGCCCTTTCCTTACGAGCGCAAACAGCAAAAGCGTTATATGCAGCAATATGCAACAGATTGCAGGCTGTACTCTTGCATTCATTCTCTGCGGGGTTACTATGGGTCACCCAATCTCAGGCAATACGGTCAAGGTCAGATAATGAACCCAGACTTGCCTCAAGGTCAGGCACAAGAACGGCCAGACGAAGTGGCAGCTTCGATCTTGGGTGTGGATACGCCTGCTCTCGACGAGATCGACAAGGCCCGGGCCGACGAATACGCGCTTCTTGCTTCGTTGCTGGTCACGCCGCCCGATAGCGACTTGCTTCTCCGGCTTTCAAATCTGCACAGCGATGGCGACACACCGCTCGACCGCGCCCATGCGGGGCTGGCACATGCGGCAATATCCTGCACGGCAGAAGCGGTCGACCGCGAATATTTCGAGCTGTTCATCGGCGTCGGGCGTGGAGAGCTTCTTCCCTATGCCTCTTATTATCTTACCGGTTTCCTCAACGAGAGGCCGCTCGCGCGCCTGCGCACCGACATGATCCACCTTGGCATCGCCCGCGCCGAGGGTCGTTGCGAACCCGAGGACCACCTCGGCAGCCTGTGCGAAATGATGAGCGGCTTTGCCGGCAACCATTTTACGGTTCGACATAGCGAAGAGCGCGATTTCTTCGAACGCCATCTCGAGCCGTGGGCCGGACGTTTCTTCACTGACCTGGAAAGCGCCAAGGCCGCGAAGTTCTATCGGTCGGTGGGCACGGTCGGACGACTTTTCATGAACATCGAAAGCGAAGCCTTCACGATGGAGGCTCGGCTGGGCGCCTAGACGCAGGCCCGGGCGTGAAGCCCGCAGGGAGGAGGATGGAAGATGCAGGACAAGCAACAGGCGGCTTTCAGCCGACGCAACTTCCTTCGTGCCTTCGGCGGCGCGTCCACCACCGCCGTCGCTGCCGTCGCGCTCAATCCCACCGAGGCGCTGGCCTATGACCCCGGCAAGGAAGAGGACCGGGCCCGCTATCAGGAAACGGACCACATCAAGGCCTACTATAGCGTCAATCGCTACCCAAAGCATAAGTGAGGTTGCCATGCTGACGAAGCGCAAGGGTGGACAGGCGAACCGCACGCGATTGCAGGCCTTCGCCGATGGCCTGGCAGCAGGCTCCGTGGACCGGCGAACATTCCTGCGCCGTTCGGGCCTCGTCGCCGGCGGACTGGCGGCAGCGGGCACTTTCCAGCTCGGGACGGTCCGCAAGGCGGCGGCGATCAGCCATCCGGAACCGGGCGTCCCGATCGAACTGAAGAAGAGCATCTGCACCCATTGTTCAGTGGGATGCACCGTGACCGCCGAGGTCCAGAACGGCGTATGGACCGGCCAGGAGCCCTCCTGGGACAGCCCCTTCAACCGGGGCTCGCATTGCGCCAAGGGCGCCAGCGTGCGCGAACTGGTGCACAGCGACCGGCGCCTGAAATATCCGATGAAGCTCGTCGATGGCCAGTGGGAGCGCACCACCTGGGACGAGGCAATCAACAGCATCGGCGACAAGCTGCTTGAAATCCGCAAGAAATCCGGACCGGAATCGACCTACTGGATGGGGTCGGCCAAGTTCTCCAACGAAGGCACCTATCTGTTCCGTAAATTCGCCGCCCTGTGGGGAACCAACAACCAGGACCATCAGGCGCGTATCTGCCATTCGACGACGGTTGCCGGCGTAGCCAATACCTGGGGCTACGGGGCCATGACGAATTCCTACAACGACATCCGAAACTCCAAGACCATGCTGGTGCTCGGCGGGAATCCGGCCGAGGCGCATCCGGTGGCGATGCAGCACCTGCTCGAAGGCAAGGAACTCAATAACGGCAACCTCATCGTCATGGACCCGCGCTTCACGCGCACGGCGGCCCATGCCACGGAATATGTCCGTTTCCGCTCCGGCACCGACATTGCGCTGCTGTGGGGCATGCTCTGGCATATTTTCGAGAACGGCTGGGAGGACAAGGAATTCATCGCCCAGCGCGTCTACGGGATGGACGAGGTGCGCAAGGAGGTCGCCAAATACACGCCCGAGGAGGTGGAGACGATTACCGGCGTGCCCGGCGAGCAGTTGAAGCGCGTCGCCCAAACGTTCGCGACGCAGAAGCCGTCGACGATCATCTGGTGCATGGGCCAGACCCACCACACGGTCGGAACGGCCAATACCCGCGCAAGCTGCATCCTGTGCCTCGCGACCGGAAATGTCGGCAAGCCGGGCACCGGCGCCAACATCTTCCGCGGCCATGACAACGTCCAGGGCGCGACGGATATCGGGCTCGATGTGGTGACCCTGCCCTTCTACTACGGGTTGACGGAAGGCGCCTGGAAACACTGGGCGCGCGTCTGGGAAATCCCTTATAACGACCTGGTGGGCCAGTTCTCCTCCAAGGAACTGATGGAAACGCCCGGCATCCCGCTGACCCGGTGGTTCGATTCGGTTTCGCTGCCGAAGGGCGACGTCGCCCAGCCCGACACCATGCGCTCCATGTTCGTACAGGGCCATGCCAGCAACTCGATCACGCGCATCCCCGAATCGATCAAGGGCCTGGCCGGGCTCGAACTGCTCGTCGTGGCCGATCCGCACCCCACGACCTGGGCCTCGCTGGCTGTCGAGGCAGGGCGCAAGGACAACACCTACCTGCTGCCGGTCTGCACGCAATTCGAGACCTCGGGATCGCGGGTCGCTTCCAATCGCGCGCTGCAGTGGGGCGAGCAGATCGTCCCGCCAAGTTTCGAGCAGAAGGACGATTACCAGGTCATCTACCTGCTTTCGAAGAAACTCGGCCTTGCCGACTGGATGTTCAAGAAAATCAAGGTGGAAGGCGACCGGCCGGTGCCGGAAGACGTGTTGCGAGAGATGAACCGCGGCAGCTGGTCGACGGGCTATTGCGGCCAGTCGCCGGAGCGGCTCAAGGCGCATATGCGCAACCAGCACAAGTTCGATCTGGTCACGCTGCGCGCGCCGAAGGACGACCCGGAGGTCGGCGGCGATTATTACGGCCTGCCCTGGCCCTGCTGGGGCAAGCCGGAAATCCGTCATCCGGGAACCTCGAACCTCTACAGCACCGGCCTGAACGTCATGGACGGCGGCAGCCCGTTCCGCGCCCGTTTCGGCGTCGAGCGCAATGGCGAGACGCTGCTTGCTGAAGGGTCCTACACGAAGGGTTCCGAGCTCACCGACGGCTATCCGGAGTTCACCATGGCGGTGCTCCAGAAGCTCGGCTGGGACCGGGACCTGACGCCGGAGGAACTCAGCGTCATCCAGACGATCGGCGACGACATGGGCGATATCGGCAAGGTGTCGTGGTCGACCGACCTGTCGGGCGGCATCCAGCGGGTGGCGCTCAGCCATGGCTGCCATCCCTACGGCAACGGCAAGGCCAGGGCGCTTGCCTGGAACCTGCCCGATCCGGTGCCGGTGCATCGCGAGCCGATCTACACGCCCAAGGTGGACCTGGTGGCGAAATATCCGACCTATCCGGACGCCCAGCAGTTCCGCCTGCCGAACATCGGCTTCACCGTACAGAAGGAAGCCGTCGACAAGGGTATCGCCAAGTCGTTCCCGATCATCCTGACGACTGGCCGTCTCGTGGAATATGAAGGCGGCGGCGAGGAAACGCGCTCCAACCGCTGGCTTGCCGAGTTGCAGCAGGACATGTTCATCGAGATCAACCCCGACGACGCGGCCGCGCGCGGCATCGGCGACGGCGGCTGGGTCTGGGTCACCGGTGCCGAAAACAACGTCAAGGCGAGGGTCAAGGCGCTGGTCACCGAGCGGGTGGGCAAGGGGGTCGCGTTCATGCCCTTCCATTTCGGCGGCTGGTTCCAGGGCAAGGACCTGCGGGCCAACTATCCCGAAGGGGCAGATCCCTACGTGCTTGGCGAGAGCGCCAACAGCATCACTACCTATGGCTACGACCCGGCGACGGGCATGCAGGAGCCGAAGGTCACGCTCTGCCAGATCGCGGCGGTGTAGGGAGGAACGACGATGGCCCGGATGAAATTCCTTTGCGATGCCGAACGCTGCATCGAGTGCAACGCCTGCGTCACCGCCTGCAAGAACGAGAACGACGTGCCGTGGGGCATCAACCGGCGCCGCGTCGTCACCATCAACGACGGCAAGGCCGGGGAGCGCTCCGTCTCCATGGCCTGTATGCATTGCACCGACGCGCCCTGCGCGGCGGTCTGCCCCGTCGATTGCTTTTATACCACGGCGGACGCGGTGGTCCTGCATTCCAAGGATCTGTGCATCGGCTGCGGCTACTGCTTCTACGCCTGCCCGTTCGGCGCACCGCAATATCCGCGCACCGGCAATTTCGGCTCGCGCGGCAAGATGGACAAATGCACCTTCTGCGCGGGCGGACCGGACCCCGACTCGAGCGAGACGGAGTATGACAAATACGGCGGCAACCGGCTGGCCGAAGGCAAGCTTCCGCTCTGCGCGGAAATGTGCTCGACAAAATCGCTTCTCGCGGGAGACGGCGAGATCATCGCCGAAATCTACAAGGAGCGGGTAACGCAGCGCGGTTACGGCTCCGGTGCGTGGGGCTGGCAGACGGCCTATCGGGAGACGGTCAGCGTATAGACTACCACGCGTCCTTGCGGACGCACGAAGCGCACATGCTTCGATCGAGCATCGGGACGCCGGAACCTCGTCTGAAAATTTCGGTCCGATGCGACAGCAACTCGAGACGGCAGGCGGTGGTCAGCCTGCAGCGAAATAAGTTCGGGAGGACGGAGCAAATGCGGATCTGGAGCCTTGATCGACTGATTTCGCCGGCTGTCGCAGCCTTGGCTTTGGTGCTCTGCCTGCTGACGGTCCCTGCCGGAGCGCAGGAGAACGCAGCCGCCGGCGACCCTGCCGCACAGGCCGTGAGCGAGCAGCAGCTTCTCGACGAGTTCGGCAAGATTCGGGGCCGCATCACCATACCGGACAACAAGGCCGCGACGTTGCAACAGCCTCAGGGGCGCGACTATCAAAGCTTCCAGCGAAGCACGCTACCGTGGGTCGGCGCCATCGCCATTATCGGCATGCTGGTCGCGATTGCGCTTTTCTTCTTCGTCAGGGGCCGCGTTCGCACCCAGGCAGGTGAATCGGGGCAGAAAATCCTTCGCTTCAATACGCTGGAGCGACTTATGCACTGGATGACGGCTACCGCTTTCATCATCCTTGCTATCACCGGCCTGAACCTGATCTTCGGCCGGCGTCTGGTGTTGCCGCTGATCGGGCCGGAGGCATTTTCGACCTGGTCGAGCTGGGCCAAGAGCGCGCACCATTTCGTGTCCTGGGCATTCATGCTCGGCGTGCTGGCGATGCTTGTCGTATGGGTCTGGCACAACCTGCCGGATCGCTACGATGCGAACTGGCTGAAGTCCGGCGGCGGTCTTTTCGACAAGTCGAACCGCACACATCCCCCTGCCGGGCGATTCAACACCGGGCAGAAGCTCATCTTCTGGTCCGTCGTGCTGGGCGGAGGGGCGCTGTCGGTCTCGGGCTTGTACATGCTGTTTCCATTCGCCTTCACCGACATCACCGGCATGCAGACGGCGCAATATGTCCACGCCATCGTCGGCGTGCTGATGGTCGCGGTCATCATAGCGCATATCTATATCGGCACGCTCGGCATGGAAGGCGCATACGAGGCCATGGGATCCGGATCGGTGGACATCAACTGGGCCAGGGAACACCACAGCGCCTGGGTGGAGAAGCAGCAAGCCAAACTCGATGGTCCAGCGCCGCCGCATGCTGCGGCCGAACCCGCGGAGTAGCGCAAGCAGCGGCTGCCATCGGCACGTCAAAGCGGTGGGAAATGCCTGCAATCAGGCTGCGCAGGACCGGGAAAACACAGGCCTCGTAGGCGCGGCGTGGCTTGGCGTGAGGCCTTCAAGAACCGGGGTGAGAGCTGCGTTGCTGCGCAGCCGGGCGAGCGCGAGGGTCAGCTTGGCAGTCAGCTTGAGCGGTCGGCCCAATGCATCGACCGCCATGATCTTCCGGCATTGCACAAACGCAGCCAGAGCGAAGAGGCAGAACGGGCGGCCTTGGCTATTCGATCGCCGCCCGTCGCTTTAGGAAGAGGCCTTTTCCCCGGTGCCTGCCGCAGCGTTGCCGGGATTTCCTGACCAATTCTGGCCGACGAGATTGTGGCCTGGGTCGCCCACCCGCGTGCTTTCCGTACTGAAGGTCTGCCAGGCGGTTTTCACCGGCTGTACATTCAAAAGATAATAGCCGCTACCGAAAGCGATCGCCGCTGTAACGACAATCCCCGTCAAGATCATGCCCATCCTGGTCTCCCTTCCTGCTGCCTGTCGAAACTGTCTCTAGCCGGTCTGCCGCCACGATATCCCCGGGCTACTCGTTACCGGCCGGGGCCGCAGTTCCGGCCGGTGCGACACCCGCACCTGATTTTTGCTGGTACTGCAAATCCAGCGCCGCCAGTGCGATGAGCGGTGGCGGCATGGCGACGCCGGCAACTCTCATCTGGCGGGCAGCCTTCTGGCACTGCGCGGTATCGTTTGCGTCGGCAAGCTTCTGAGCGGCCTCCATGGTCAGTACCGATTCCCTCGGCGTACTGGTCACGTCGGCCGGAGGAACCGGCGCTGCCCTCGACTCCTTCTGGGGCGCGTTGGCGACCGTGCCGGAATCCGCCTTGTCCTTGCCCGGCTTGGGAGCGTCGGTGGCAACACCGTCCTGTCCGGTGGCCGCCTGCGCCGAACCGGCGTCACCGTTTGGCGAGGCTTTCTTGTCGGTGGCGGACGTCCCCGCCAGCTTGGACGCGTCCTGCTGGGCCGGCTCTGACTTTGCAGGCGCTGCCTGTTTTTCGGCCGCCGGTTTCGCCGCGGCGGATGCCGCAGTCGCCTCCGGCGGAGGCGCCTTCATGAAGCCGAGGAGTTCCTGGCAAAGATTAGCCGCGCCCGGTTGCGAGGCGGCCGGTTGACTGGTTCCGGAAGGCGCCGGTTGCGACGGCTGGGTGGCCTGGGCGAAGCAGGTCGAGGTCGAGAGCACAAGCACTCCCGCAAGGACGATTTCTCTCATCGCTAGCTCCTTGTCTTGTTGCTCAGGCAGCGATCGCAGAATTCTCTGTGCAAGGTGCAGGATCACCGCGTTACTTGCAAGCCAGAACATAACAAGCAGGGCCGGGTTCCGTTCCGTTGCAGACCGAACCTTTGGCTCCGGCCGGCATTTTTTTGCTCGCCGCAGCCTCGCCTACAGTCCGAACGACCCGTAGGGAAGGAAGCGAACGGGATCCCCCGGGACAACCTCGCGCGCGCCGTCGGCGAGTTCGACGAGGCCGGTCGCCCACGAAAGCCCGCTGATCCGCCCCGATCCTTCCGAACGGAAAGTTTCCGCATGGCCTTCCGGCGTCAGCCGGGCGCGCAGATATTCGCGCCGGCCGGGCAGTTTGTTCTTCCTGAAGGCCGCTGGGACCAAATAGCCGGCCGGTTCTTCCCACCCGGAACCGCCCAGCATCGAGAGGGCCGGACGGCCGAATATCAGCGTACAGACGAAGGCCGCAACCGGATTGCCCGGCAGGCCGAATACCGGAACGCCCCGCCACAGGCCAAGCGCCAGCGGACGGCCCGGTTTCACCGCGATGCGCCAGCTATGCATCGTGCCTGCCTCCCGCAGCAGGGCCGAGACATGGTCCTCGTCGCCCGCCGAAGCTCCGCCCGAGGTAAAGATCACGTCCGCTTCCGCAACTCCCCCGTCAAGCCTGGCGGCAAGAGCGGCCCGGTCGTCGCCGACATGGCCGAGGTCCACGGGCACGTGGTTCCAGCACCGCGCCATCGCCAGAAGCATCGGCCGGTTGGCGTCATAGATGCGGCCGGCCTCCAGCACGGCCTCGTCGACCTCGGGCACGATCTCGTCACCCGTGGACAAGACGCCTACGCGCAACGGCCGGAAAACCATGACCCTTGCCACGCCGACGGCCGACAGAAGCGCCAAGTCGGGCGGACGCAAGCGATGGCCGGCCGGCAACCCGACATCGCCTGCGGTGACGTCCTCACCCGCCTTGCGGGTATTGGACCGCGCTTTGATCGGGCCGTGGAAGGCAACGCGCCGGCCGTCGCTGGTCGTATCTTCCTCCAGAACCACGGTGTCGACGCCTTCAGGCAGGATTGCGCCAGTCAGGATGCGGATCGCCATTCCTTCGGGCACGCGCCCCGCAAAAGGCACGCCGGCTGCCGCACGGCCTTCGAGCAGCGGCAGCATTTGCGGTCCCTCGCCTGTCGCCGCGTGGGCGAAACCATAGCCGTCGACCGCCGAATTCGCGGCGGGCGGATTCGAGCGGCGCGCCACAGTGTCCTGTGCCAGGACGCGGCCGAGCGCCTGGGAAACGGCCAGTTCCTCGGTGCCGACGACCGGCGACAGTTTCGTCCGCAGCAGGTCGAGCGCGGTGTCCACCGGGGTCCAGTCGATGCCCGCCGGCAAGGCGAAGCAATCGTTCCTAAGGCGGGGCGGCTCAAGCGGCGGCAGGTCTACCGGCACGAGTTGGCCCTGCCCGGAGTAGAAACCGCAACGCCGGTCTTTCCAGCACCGCTTTCGATCGCGCCGCAAGGATTCATGCCGCTCCTCCGTTCAGGATTGCTTCGGCGCGCATCATATCCTGTGGCGTATTGACGTTGAAGAACGGATCGAATGGCGAGGCCGCAAACAGCGCCGTCGCATAGCCGTGCCGCTCCGTCCACAAGACGATCTTGCGCAAGCCTCCGGACAGTTCGGCGCGCAGATCCTCGCGCAGGCTCACCGGCCACAGGCCGAAGGTGGGGTGGCGGCGCGGCGCCCCCGTCTCGTCCGGCGAGGCCGCCAGCGCGATCGGAACCCTCTTTTGCGCCGCCGCATCGGCAAGGCGCGCCACCAGATCGCGCGGAAGGAAGGGCGTGTCGGCCGCCGCCGTCACGATCGCATCCGCTCCGTTTTCCGCCGCCCAGTCAAGGCCGGCAAGGACACCCGCCAGGGGGCCCGGGAAATCCGGCAGCGTGTCGGCAAGCACGGGAAGCCCGAAGGCCGAAAAGCGGTCGGGATCGCCATTGGCGCTGATTGCAAGCTCTCCACATTGAGGACCAAGCCGCGCAAGCACGTGGTCGAGCAGCTTCGCGCCGCCCAGTTGCAGCATGCCCTTGTCGCCGCCGCCCATGCGGGTGGCCCGGCCGCCGGCCAGTATGACGCCTGGAATTCTAGTCAATCAACGCGCCCTTGCGACGATGGCGCTTCTCGTCTTCCGGCACGGTTTCGGGATCCGCATCCCGAATCAGGCGGTCCTCGCCCGAAAGGCAGACAAAGCGTTTGCCGCGCATCCGCCCGATCAGCGTCAGCCCTACCTGGCGCGCGATCTCCACACCCCAGGCCGTAAAGCCCGAGCGCGAGGCAAGGACCGGAATGCCCATCATCGCGGTCTTGATCACCATCTCCGAGGTGAGCCGCCCGGTGGTGTACAGGATCTTGTCCTCCGGACTTGCCTTTTCGAGAAACATCCACCCGGCAATCTTGTCCACCGCGTTATGGCGTCCGACGTCTTCCATGTAGACCAGCGGCTTGTCCTCCTTGCACAGCACCGTGCCATGCACTGCGCCCGCTTCGAGATAGAGGCTCGGCGTCATGTTGATCGCACGGGCCAGCGCATAAAGCCACGAGGTCCGCACGGGTGCCGCCGGCAGCGTCAATCCCTGCAAACCCTCCATCATATCGCCGAATACCGTGCCTACGGCGCAACCGCTGGTGCGGGTCTTCTTCCTCACCTTTTCCTCATAGGTCGTGCGGCTTTCGGTACGCACCACGACAACCTCGAGTTCCTCGTCATAGTCGATGCCGGTAACCGTTTCCGCCGGGTCCAGCATGCCCTGATTGCGCAGGAAACCCAGGGCCAGATATTCCGGATAATCGCCGATCGTCATGGCAGTGACGACTTCCTGCGAGTTAAGGTAGATGGTGAGCGGCCGTTCCTCGACAACCGAAAGCACAACAGGTTCGCCATTGTAGTCGACGCCGGTGACGGACCGCGTCAGCCGCCGGTTTTCTATGTTCGGACCTATGAGATAGTCGACCGCCATGGACCACCATCGGGAAAGCGCGTTTCGGGAATCCGGCAAAGATGCAGCAGCGCTCTCCTGTTGTCCAGCCAATCGGAAGCCGATGGATGCGCCTCTTCCTTTCAATTGAATCGAACGCGGGCAAGCGTATGGTGGCGCACATTCGCGCTCCGCCGGCTAGAGGCCCCTCTTGACCCTACCCGAGCGCACATTGCGAGAGGCAAAATGACCGGACACGGCGATCTAGTGGCGGAACTGCGCAGGTCGGTCAGTGGGGCTGTCATCTGGGACCGGAACGAACTGGCCGGCCGCGACCCGGGGTTCGACGACCGCAATTTCGGCGCCGCCGCCCTGGTGCGCCCCAGGGATGCCGAGGGCGTCTCTGCGCTGGTGCGCTTCTGCGCCGGGAAGGGACTTTCGCTGGTAGCCCAGGGCGGTCGCACCGGCCTCGCCGGAGGCGCGGCGACAACCGCCGGCCAGATCATCTGCGACCTCGGCGCGATGAACCGGATCGAAGAGATCGATCCTCGCGCACGGGTCGCCATCGTGCAGGCCGGGACGACACTTGCCGCATTGCAGGAAGCCGCGGCCGTTCATGGGCTTGATCCCGGCATCGACCTCGCCGCCCGAGGCAGTTGCACCATCGGCGGCATGATCTCTACCAACGCCGGCGGCATCATGGCGTTTCGCAACGGCACCATGCGCCACAGGCTGCTCGGACTTGAGGTCGTCCTGCCGGATGGCCGCTTGCTGCGCGACCTTACCCGCGTGCTCAAGACCAGCGCGGGCTACGACCTCAAGCACCTGTTCGTCGGTGCGGAAGGCACGCTGGGCATCGTCACACGCGCGGCGATCCGGCTCGATCCCATCGGCGGATCTTCGGCGACAGCGATAATCGGGACAAAGGACGCTGCCAGCGCCCTGCATGTCGTCGGCCATTTCCTTGGTCGGGCCGGCACAAGCCTGAGGGCCGCGGAGATCATGTGGCATGGTTTCGCTTCCGCAGTGGCCCGGACGCTGGGCATAGATTCCGGTGAACTGCCGCTCGATGCCCCATGCCTGCTGGTTCTCGAACTCGCCGCTCCGACGGCCGAGGAGGCAACCCAGGCGCTTGAGCAGGGCCTTTCCGCCCTGTGGGCGGAAGCCGACATAATCGATGGCGCCGTTGCCATGTCGCTCGAGCAGGCCCGAACCATATGGCGGCTGCGCGAGGAAAGCGAGGTGATCGAGCGCCTGCACGACCATCCACCCTCGTTCGACGTGTCGGTTCCGGGCGGGGCGATCGATGCCTACGTCACCCGCATCACCGAAGGCCTCAAGGCGATCGACGCGGACTATTCGCCGTATGTCTTCGGCCATCTGGCTGACGGAAATTTGCACATCTCGATCAATACCGACAATCCGCCACGCGAGCGCTACAGGGCGATCGAGGACGTGCTCTATGCCGGCCTGCAGGAGATCGGGGGATCGTTCTCGGCGGAACATGGCGTGGGCCTCGACAAGCGTGACGCCTATGAACGCCATGCCGATCCGGTCAAACAACAGCTTTCGCGTGCCATCAAGGCGCTTCTGGACCCTTCGGACATGCTCAATCCCGGCAAGATCGTAGGACCCGGTCCAGAAACGCGTTAAGGATTGAAACCTGTTCGCGGCCGACGATTTATGGAAAAGGTTCAGGCAAACTGGAAAGTTTCTATCCGCAGGCATGCGTGACGTTCGCAGCGACGGGTGAAGGCAAAGCTGCGCGAAGATCGACAAAGACTGCAAACCTCGGGTGGAAAGCCCAGCCGAGAGTCAGGACCAGGCCCCGAGGGTATCCGACACCGTAGAAGGCACCCGGCCGCTACTTACCCAGGACGAATTCGATCAGCCGGCTATAGATGTCGTTGTGATCGTCGCGGAGTTTGCGCCCGACACTGTGCCCGTAGCCTTCGTAGGTTTCCACGGGGAAGCCTGCCGAGATGAAGACCTGGCGCTGCCATTCATCTTCATCCGCTCCGAATATGATTTTGATCCCTGCGTTTCCTGCAGGGAGCGCGAAATTCGGCCACCGATGTTCCTGGATACGGATGCGATAATTCATCCATCGATCATCTTCTGCCGACAGGCTTACATCCGCTTGCGGCGCGATAGCGAGGCATCGATCAATCCTGTGCTCGATATGAGCCGCGACAAGCGCTCCGCTCCCACCCATCGAATTACCGATCGCTCCGAAAGTGGCGTCGGGCCTGCGATCAAGCGCATGCCGGATCGCAGCCTGGATGGCGTCTTCGATCCGTCCGTCGTTCCACCAGGAACGCTTGAGATCGGCGATGAAGTAGGTGGAACAGTTCTCGCCAAGTGACGTGCGAAATTCCTCGGTTTGGAGGCCGCCAAGGCTCAACTGGGCTCCGCAAAAGGCAAGTACCACACGCTGGCCGCGCCCGGGCCTGAACGAAATACGGTAATCCGATGTGGAGTAGATAATTTCGCCAAGGGACGACGTCGGGTCGGTCTTTTTTCTCGCCAGCAATCTTCCAAACATTACACCGAATCCCGACTTCCGCAGCGTAGCAAGTGTGATCAGCGTGCGGGAAGTCGACCAGATCGTCCATGCCGCCGACATCGCGACCGTTCCAACGATTCCCAGCGAGACAAACAGGCCAGGACTCTCATGAACAGGACGCCCGCTGCAACGCATAAACAGTACGGATCTCCCAACGTCAACGACAGGGTCGGCATCATCCACGGAGGGATCGTTCGCAGTGGCTCGGACCATAGGCTGCAGCGGCCGCGGTTCCCTTTAGCCATATCGTCGACGTGATCGTCGGCAACCGCGAGGCCAAGCGCAACAGCGGGCAAAGCGCGGTCGAATGCATATTGCGCTTTTCCGCGGAAGCCGAGCCACGACACGCGCAAAATTGATCCGCTCCGGCTCCGTCGGTGATCCGTCGAGATCGATCCATATGCCCTCGGATCCAATGGAGCCGCTAGGCGATTATTTCTCGCGGAAGGCCTGGTCGAAGGATTGCACCAGCGGGCCCACGAGATAGTCGAGGGCGCTTCTCGCATGCGTGGTGACCGTGATTCTCGCCGGCATGCCCGGATACAGCTTGATCTCGGGATTGGCCTTCAGGTCGTCCTGGTCCACGTCGACGGAAACAACGTAATAGGATTGCCCCGTGCGTTCTTCGGTCAGCCGATCGGCTGAAATATGCGCGACGGTTCCGTGGATCGATGGCGTCGTGCGTTGCTTGTAGGACGTGAAATGCACCTCCGCAGCCATGCCCGGCTGCAGGTCGCTGATGTCTTCCACCCGCACGCGTGCTTCGACGACCAGCGCCGTCTGGTCGGGCACGACGTCGAGGATTTTTTCCCCGCGGCCGATGACGGCGCCGACCGAGAACACCCCGAGACCAACCACTTCGCCCGCATAGGGGGAGCGGATTTCCGAGCGCGCCAGCGTCACCTTCGCATTGTGGAGGCGCGGCAGCACGTCGAGAAGCCTCGACTGCGTTTCACTAAGCTCCTTGGTGATATCCGCCGTGCGCATCTTTCGAACCTGCGCGATCTGCTGCGAATATTCGCCCATGCTCTGCAAGGCGGCGGCCGTGCTTGCCTGGCTGGCGGCGATCTGGCCCTGGAGCCCCGACATGGTGCGATCGAGTTGCAGGATGCGCGGCTTCGTCACCAGCCCGTTTTTCACCAAGTCGGAAAGGCTTTCCTTTTCGCCGCTCACCGAGGCAAGCTGCTCCATATAGGCCTTCTCCTGCGCCTGGTTTCCGGCGATCTGCTCCCGAAGCTGCGAAACCCGATAGGTGAGTATCTGCTCTTCGCCGAGCAGGGCTTCCCGCCTGCTTTCGAATTCGTGCCTCTGGGCTTCGATCGCCGCTTTCGCGTAAGGCTCGGCGCTGTCGGCCAGTTCGGCCGGGAACGCGACGCTGTCGCTGTTCGACAATTCGGCGCCCAGGCGCGCCTCGATCGCCCGCAGCATCGCATATTGCTGCGACAGGATATCGAACTCGGCGCGCGACTGGGTGTCGTCGAGCACGATCAGGACATCGCCTTCCTTCACGCGGTCTCCGTCCCTGACGCGCAATTCCTTGACGACGCCTCCGTCCAGATGCTGCACGCTCTTGCGGTTTCCCTCGACCTTGACGATGGCTTCCCCCACCACTGCGCCGTTCAAAGGCGCGAGGATTGCCCATCCGCCGCAAACGACGAAGAATACGATGAGGACAATCCAGCCCGCCAGGATGGCGCCGCGCGCGGAATCGCTCGGCAATTCGACCTGGTGGCCTGCCAGCCCGACCCGGCCCTCATATGGCGCGACCGCAGACTGGTTCACATCACCCTCCGGCAGCCGCCGGTTCGGCCTGGGGAATGCTCGGGACGGCGCGCACATGCGGATGAGGGCCAAGCTTGGCCAGCACCTCGGCGCGGTCCCCGAAAATGTCGACGGCGCCGTCGCGCAGGATGAGTATCTTGTCCATGGCGGCGATGGTCGCCGGCCGGTGGGAAATGATGACCACCGTGGTTCCCTGCTGCTTCAGCTGGAGGATGCAGTCGGTCAGCGCCTGATCGCCTGTGGCATCCAGGTTGGAGCTGGGTTCGTCAAGCACGACCAGGGCCGGCCTGTCGAACACCGCCCGCGCCAGGGCGATGCGTTGGCGGTAACCGCCCGATAGGGCAGCGCCGCCCTCGCCGACCTGGGTTTCGTAGCCATCGGGCAGCCGCAGGATCATTTCATGGACGCCGGCCATGCGCGCCGCGCGAATGACTTCCGCATCCATGCCGGTGCGAAAGCGGCTGATGTTGGCGGCGACCGTGTCGGCGAAGAGTTCGATGTCCTGCGGCAGGTAGCCGATGTAGCGGCCGGCCGATTCACGCGGCCACGTCCAGATGTCGGCGCCGTCGAGCCGGACGACGCCGCCGCTCGGCCGGCATACGCCGACGATCAACCGCGCCAGGGTGGATTTTCC
Source organism: Aquamicrobium soli (assembly GCF_042646345.1). Taxonomy (NCBI): domain Bacteria; kingdom Pseudomonadati; phylum Pseudomonadota; class Alphaproteobacteria; order Hyphomicrobiales; family Phyllobacteriaceae; genus Aquamicrobium; species Aquamicrobium soli. Next base: position 297,252 of record NZ_JBHRTK010000010.1, read on the forward strand.
GGCTCCCGAAACTCCGATGACGCCCAGCGTGTCGCCGGCCTCCAGCCGGAACGACACGTTGCGCAACAGCAGCTTCGAGTTGCCGGGCGCCATGAAATGGAGATTTTCGGCCGACAGGCTCCCCTTCGGCCGCGGCAATATCAGGCTGCGCTCGGCGGGCGGGCTGGCGAGAAGCAGGTCGCGGACCCGAAAATATGCCGAGCGCGCGGACACCAGGGCGCGCCATTGCCCTACCGTCTGTTCGACCGGCTGCAGCGCCCGCCCGAGCAGCAGGCTGGCCGCGAACATGGCGCCGGCGCTGGCCATGCGATTGATCACCAGATAGGCGCCGAGGCCGAGGATCAGCGACTGCATCGCCATCCGCAGGAACTTGATGACGCTGTGCATGGTCGCGGCGCGGTCGCTTGCCGTCGCCTGGCGCTCCACCATGCGCGCACGGTCGCGCCCCCAACGCTGCAGCAGGCCCTCGGTCATGCCCATGGCCTGGATGACCTCGGCGTTGCGCAGGCTCATGTCGGTGAAGCCATAGGTCTTGGATGTCGCCGTGCCCGCCTCGGCCTGCGGCTCGCGCACCAGCCATTCATTGGCCAGCATCATGACGACCAGGACAACCACCGATCCGAGGGCGAAGAAGCCGAGCAGCGGATGAAGAAGGAAGATGACGAGGATGTAGATCGGCGCCCATGGCAGGTCGAAGATCGCGTGGATGCCGGTGCCGGTTATGAACTGGCGGAACGCGTCGAAATCCCGCAGAAGCTGGGCGCCGAAGGCCATGCCGCCGAATTTCTCGACCATGGCCGAAACCACCCGCCCGGCGAGCAGCCGGTCCAGGCGGACGCCGACGCGGTTCAGGACGCGGGCACGAACCGTGTCCAGCCCCGCGAGCGCGGCCAAGGCGGCAAGAAGGGCGACCGTCAGCATGACCAGCGTCGTCTCGCTGCCCGAAGACACCACCCGGTCATAGACCTGCAGCATGTAGATCGGGGCGGCGAGGTAGAGCAGGTTCATCGCCAGGCTGAACAGCGCCGCGACGACGAAATAACCCCGGCACGCTCCGGAGACGTGCCGGAGTTCATCGGATTTTTGTTTCTGGGCCATGTCTTGTGCCTCAGCAGGGGCTCATGCCCGACGGCACGAGCCCCACCTGGGATACGATCAGGCCTCGTGGCTGAGTTCGAGGATGCCCTTCAGAGCCTCCAGGCTGTAAGCACCTGCAGTCCCCTCGAAAGCGTCGTGAACCTGCTGGACGAGGTCGGCCATGACGCTGTCGGCATCGAACGGATTGTCGGCCAGCGTGCCGTTGTTGTCCTTGATTGCCCGCTGGTAGATGTAGGCCGCCACGAAGTCCGCCTGGTGATCGTTGTCGTACCAGTCCGCCACTGCGGCGGCGGCCTGCTGAATGAGAGCATTTTCATTGCCAGGCAGGTCCGGGGTCGACAGAGTGTTGCCGGTCTGGGCCACGGCCTGCGCCAGGGTAATGTCCTGGACGGTTTGACCGCCGACGGTCCAGGTCCGGTTGGTAACCGGCCCTACGCCGTCGTCCAGGTTGAAGAAGTCGTCAAGGGTTTGTACCCCGGACTTGAGATCGGACGGCAGCCTTTCGGACCCGTCGAAGCCGTGCGTCTTCCAGTAGCCGGGAGAGAAGGCATCGCCGCGCCCCGGATTCTCCAGCGGATCAAGGCAGAGCGTAACCGTCGCCGTATCGGTGCCGCCATGCCCGTCCGAGATCGTGTAGGTGAATGTCGGCGACGTGTGATCCGCATTGTAGGCGCCCGTGTATTTGAAGGTGTAGTCGCCGCTTTCATTTATCTCCAGCGTGCCGATGGCGTTGTCGGCTGCGTCATGCAGGACGATGCTGGCCTTGCCGTCGACGAGTTCGGTGCCGTTCACCATCGTCACGGCGATCGCGTTGCCATCGGGATCGCTGTCGTTTTCCAGGACATTGCCCGACACGCCCGTGATCGCCGCTGCCAATTCGGTGACGCAGGCCGCGGCGTCATCATTAGCTTCCGGCGGCTGGTTAACCGGAGCAGCGACGTCGTTATCGAGAATGGTGGCGCTGCCGTCGATACACAGGAGATGTACCTCGATGACGCTGTCGCCCTGGCCCGCGATATCCGGAATGTCCGCCGTCGCGCCGGTCAGGTGCAGCGTGAAATTTTCGCTATCTTCCACAAGGGTGTCATCGACGGTCGCGATCTTGACGAGCGCGCTGAGATCGCCGGCGTGGATCGTGACCGACCCGGCCTGTTCCGCGAAATCGTCGCCGCCGGCTGTTCCCGTGACGGTCGTGTAGGTGATCGTGACGTCGTATTCGTAGGCATGCTCGAGCGTGATCGTGAACACCGCATCGTTGCCCTCGACGACCGGGGCCGCGTCCTCGACGCAAACGGTCGGTGCCGGCGTAATCTCGGCACCGGTGTCGACGCCCTTGATGCTCCCACCCGAGGTGCTCGTGCTGGTCGCGCGAACGCCAAGGGTATCGAGCGAATCCCAGTTGAGCTTGGCGTCCAGTACATAGCTCTCGCCGCTGTGCAGGTAGGTGGGCTTGGTAGCCCCGCCTTTCGCGCCAAGGCCGGTGTCCGAAAGCTTGATGCCGCCGTCCCAATCCACGCCCGAACCATTCATGTTCAGGCTGTTGTCTTTCTTGGTCCCGAGATCGAAGTTGTTTCCGTCGGGAACACCGTCGCTCCAGTAGAGCGCATTGATGTCGGCATAACCCTGCAGGCAGGTTACTTCGAAACGGACTTGCCCGTCGCCCATATCGATTGCATTGATCTGCAGGCTGAGGCCGCTGTAGACGAAGTCAAAAGTCTTGATGTCACCAATTGCCATTTTTTATTCCCCTCATGATCTATAGATCGCCCAGGAATCCCCTGGGTCGCCTATTCACACTTGCAATAAGGGGTAATCCGCCCTTCCCCAGCTCGAATTAGTATGAGGGCAGAATGTTAGAGTCAATTATGCGTTAACGGATATTTCAGATTTACGTTAATCTGAGTTTCCTGCTCAATAATGCTTCGTTGATCTACCTCTTTAGAGGTAGCGACGAAAGTTGGGCCGCCATAAAGTGCAAAAAGCCGCTACCCGGACACGTGCGACAGCCCCAGGCGGGCGCGGGCGGATTCGACCGGGGCACAGCCTGCCGATGAGCGACGGTGGAGGCGAAGTTGCACCTCGCCTGTCGTATGAACGGGCCGTCAAGAATCAGGACCGGGGTTTCCGCCAGAAGAAGGTCAGGGCATATCCCCCGACGCGGACGAGTTCCCTTTCACCGGACCTGATGGCGAAAGCAGGCTTGATCTTCAGCCGTCCCAGAAACGGTATCCAAAGCTCCAAAGGTGTTCCTTCCACGGAACCCCCCGGCCACATTAATGCATAGCCCGGCCCGCAAGGCCACCCCCCCCGCGACAGCGCAAGTCGGGAAGCGCGGCCAAGGCCACGCTACCATGGCCCTCAGGCGACAAGCACAATGGCGATTACCGTCCCGCCTGATGCGGCAATCGTTCAGTAGCCACCACCACCCATGCCGCCACCGCTGCTGTTGCCGCCGCTTGTCGTCTGTTCCGGTGGGCGCTGCGATCCGGCCGGAGTGTTGCAAGCTGCAATCCCCGTCAGGATCATCAACAGGATCGCGACTGTCGTATGTCTGCGCATCGGGTCGTCTCCTTGAGCAATCCACCCCGCCTTCGGATAACGACACGCCGCCCCGGTTTATTCCATCACAGTCGATTAACGGCATCCTCGGTTGCTTCTCACCAGCGCGAAGGCAAAAAGGGGCCGGCCCGCGAAGGTAGACGGGGGTGGGGCCAGCCCTTCTGTTCAACTCATTCCGTCACTGGTGGTTATGGGACTGCTGGAAACCGGCCACGTCGTACTGGGATACGCTTTTCGGGTTCTTCGAATTCTGCGGTTGCGTACCCGCGTAGTGGGTTCCTGCATTCCCGTCCGGGTTGAATGCCGACCCCGGAGCGGAGCTGGCATGCCCCGGCGTGGCATTCCCCGTCTGCGGCGAACCGATCGTCTGGCTGGGCTGTCCTTTCCCGTCACGGAATGCACATTGGTGGCGGAAGCCATGCCGATGGAAATTCCCAGCAAGGCCATTCCAAGCGTCATCGGCGCGATGAGATGTTTCATGGCGTTTCTCCCGGATGAGTTTGACTTCACCAGGCACTCCACCTCGGCAGCGCCCGGCGAACCGACAAGCTTGCCACCTGGCGCCCCGCGGGACCACTACCCATTGCGCGCATCGCGAAGCTGTGATCGATCGACCTGTCGGCTCCGTTTCGCGAGGACGGGCAGAAGCATCGAACTCGATTAAAATCCGCCAGTGGATATTTACGGTTTCCACCCTCCGCCGGTCTAGCCTTCCGGCGGGCGGCTTCATCGGAGAGAACATTGACCAGTGACTTCGCCGCCGCTCGCCTGCACCTGCAACGCGCCTACGACTATCTGCATGGCAACGACGAAATCAGCCACAAAACGCGCGAGGCGGTCGATCTCCTGATCGAAGCGGTGGCCGTGGCAGAGCACCGGCGCCCACCGGCGCGGGTGCTGGAATTCAAAACCGGCGCCGGAAAAAACCGCTCCCTGAAAGACGCGCCATCAATCGGCGCGCAGCAATGACCATATCCGCACTTCGCGGGGCCGCTCGAGAATCTCGTCGAGCGCCGCGTGCCACTCGGACCGGTAAGGCCGCTTGAGCTGGACCTCCAGCACGTCCTGCCGGTCCTTCCATGTCTCGTGCAACTGGAAGCGGTTCTCGTCGTCCGGATCGACATGCAGCGACGCCCCCTCGAAGGTCGCCTCATGGCGCATCGCGTCCAGGACCGGATCGAGAAGCGCCCTGAACCGGTCCCTCTGATCCGGGCGCACCTGAAAGGTGATGACGTAGGTCTCGCTCATCTCTGAAACTCCCATAAATTTGTCGGTCCTGTCCGCAGACTGGCCTCGCCCCATCGGTCCGGCCGGGGAACAGGACGACGGGATCGCCTGCTCCCCGGCCGCGGACATCCGATCGATGCCCGCCGGCCGTTTCCACGAAGGGTCGCTCACGACCCGTCTCAATTCAGGAAGCCGATGACCTCGGCGATCCGGCCGTGACTATCGACGCGCACGACGTCGGTTCCGTGCGCCACGGCTTTCGTGTCCGGCGCCGCCAGAGTCCAGTTGAAGCGCACGTAGGGGCCGTGGCCATCGACGGCTCCCGACAGCACGAAGGCGTGGCCGGGAAAGTTGACGACGGCCTGGTCCATCATCGATCCGATGGCGTCGCGGCCGCTTGCCGACATCAGCGGATCCACATAGGTGGCATCCTCGCTCCACGCCGAAAGGGTGCGGCTACGCTGCGCCGGCACGGCGTTCCAGCTTGCCAGATACTGTTCTGCAATGCGTTGCATATCGGTCATGTCCGTTCTCCTTTGAAGTTTGACGGGACGACGATGGCACGCGGCGACGGGCGTTGCGATTACGTGCGAGGTAATTGCCGATCGGGCGACCGGGCTGCTAGCCTCGGGCATGCTGAACGAAAACCAATCCGCCGGGGACCTGTTGCGCGAATGGCGGCAGCGCCGCCGGCTCAGCCAGCTGGCGCTGGCCGTCGATGCGGAAATTTCGCAGCGGCATCTGAGCTTCCTGGAATCGGGACGTTCGCAACCGAGCCGGGAGATGGTGCTGCACCTGACCGAGCGGCTCTCCGTTCCGCTGCGCGAGCGCAACATGATCCTGACCGCCGCGGGCTTCGCGCCGATCTATCGCGAACGGCCGCTCGACGCGCCGGAACTCGGCGCCGCGCGCGCCGCAATCGACCAGATTCTGAAAGGCCACGAGCCGCACCCGGCGCTTGCGGTCGACCGCAACTGGACGCTGCTGGCGGCGAACGCGGCCGTCGGCGTGCTGATGACCGGGGTGGCCGGGCATCTGGTCACCGGCGAGATCAATGTGTTGCGGCTCAGCCTGCATCCCCAGGGGCTCGCCGGCCGTATCGTCAATTTCCGCGAATGGCGCGCCCACATCCTCGCGCGCCTTGCGCATGAGATCGATGTTTCAGCCGCGCCCCGGCTGGTCGCCTTGCTGGAGGAACTGAAATCCTACCCTGTACCTCCGCAAGCCGCCTCTTCGCGAGCGGTCCCGGTCGCCGATGGCGGCATCGCCGTGCCGCTCACGCTGGCGAGCGACGAAGGGCCGCTCTCCTTCATCAGCACCACGACCGTTTTCGGCACGGCCGTCGACGTTACCCTGTCGGAGGTCACGATCGAAGCCTTCTTCCCCGCCAATCCGGAAACATCGCGGGCAATGGCGAAGCTGACCGCGCAGCGCTGAGGCCTCACCCCCAGTGCTGCGCCGCGCGGATCGCCGTTTGCCTCGGAATTTTCCGATCGCTAACGAACGACCCGCCGTCTCCGAGCGGCATTTCTCGTGCAGAACCGAAAGCCGTATTGCCGCCCTCCAGCCGGGCGTCATCTGTTGCCGTGCCAGTCGCGGTGCATGCCAGCGGGATACCATACATGGTGGTGCCCCCGCCGGAAGTGGTTGCGGTAGTGGCTCCCACCGAGGAAGACAGGGCCGGTGTCGTAATAATAGCCGTCGTAGTAATAGGCGCCATAAGGATCGACGACGTCGACGCACCCCGCCAGCCCGAGAACGGAAACCGAGAGTACGGACGCGATCAGGATTGGTTTCACCAACATCGGAATGCCTCCTCAGATGCGGCTTGGACCCAGCCTAACGCGGCCACGATGCGCGTGTTGCATCCGGTTCCATCACGTTTAGGGGAAACTTCCGTTATTGCAGGCTGTCCGGCCAGGCACGTCGAATTGATACGGAGATCTCGGGGGATTTGTGTTCCTGCTCGATTAGGCGAGGCGTATATTCCCCACCTCAGCAGGAGGTCGGGCGATGACCACGGTCGAAAGTTTGCAGGGCAGCCAGAAAAGCCTGATCCGGTGGCATTATCTCTGGTACGTGGCGGCGGCCCTGCTGGTGATGATCGTCGCGATCGCCGCCGGAAACATCTGGTTTCTCAACTGGGTCCACGTCATGAGCGGCGTGCTGTGGACCGGCATCGACCTGTTCATGGGCTTCGTCATCGGCCCGATCATCCGCAGCGTCGACGTGCCGATCCGCAAGGAGATCATCACCCGGCTGACGCCGGTGACGCTGTTCCTGATGCCGACGCTCTCCATCATCACCGGCACCGCCGGCTGGTTCCTCGCGGTCGACCTCGGCCTGACGGAACTGCCCTGGCCGGAATTCGGCTGGATCGTGGCTGCCCTGGTGCTGGTCACGCTGATGGCGATCCAGGGGCTCGGCTACCTCCTGCCGACCAGCTTGCGGGTCTGCTTCGAGCTGCAGAAGCCGCAACCCGACGGCCCCAGGATCGGGCGGATGATGAGCCGCTTCTACTATGTCGTGGCGAGCCAGGGCGTCATGCAGGTGGCGATCATCGTCGTGATGGCGAAGCTGGCGACCGGGGTCTGACCCACCCGGCCACCTATTCGAAGATCACATAGGCCTTCCGGACCGTTTCGAGGATGTTCCATTCCCCTCCGAATTCGCCGGGAAGTAGATGGCGTCGCCTGCCTGAAACCGGACCGTCTCGCCACCATCCGGGGTGAATGTCCCCTTTCCGGTGATGAAGTAGCTGTATTCGGCCTGCGGTACCCCGCGCCGGAAGCGGCCCGGCGTGCATTCCCAGAACCCGGTCGTCCCGACCGGTATCGGCTGGTCGGCAGCCACCCTTACCATCGCGACCTGCGCGCTCGTCGGCCTGGCGACCGGGGTTTGCTCACCGAAGGCACCGTTGCCTTCGAAGCGGATCAGAGTTGGCGACAAGCTGGGCTCCTCCTTGGCTCGATGCCCGCAGAAAACCAAAGACGGAGCGGGTCGGCAAGGGGCCGGAAGACGCAGCCGAAATCTACGCGCCGGGCGCTTCGGGGATGTCGCCTGAACTTATCGGCGTGGCCAGCGTTACCGCTGCTCAAAAGGAGGTTGCGATGGCCGACAATGTGGTGCTTACCGATCATGATGCGATCCGCGACTGGGCCGCCGCCCGGATGGGCTCGCCCGCCGTCGTGGACGTTTCTCCGCAGGCCGGCATCCAGCCGGAGCTTCGGATCGTCTTCGACCAGGCCGCCTATGAGGACCAGGACAGGCCCGAGCGGCCGCCGAATGCGGGGGGCTATGAGTTGGTCGAATGGGACGAATGGTTCGAACTGTTCGACGCGGCCGAGCTGGCCTTGGTGGTGCCGCCGGAACGCCCCGGTTCCCTCGACAGTACCCACGAATTCATACGACGCGACGAGACCTAGTCGGCGCCCTGTCCCGCACCGGGTGACGGCCCGTGCCCTCGTTCAGTCGGGTTTCGTATCGCGGAACTGGTCGCTTTCCGGCTCCTGGTACGGGTCGAACACGGGCACCAGGCCGGCGTCTTTTGCTATCTCCCCGATCAATTTCGCAAGCTCGGCGCTGGAAAGCGCGCAATCGGGCAACTCCTGCCGAACCCGCTCGATGACCTTGTTGGTCGACAGCACATGGTCCCGCCCGAGCCCCTCGATACAGGACAGGATGGTCCTGCGAAGGGAGTCATCGGGCCGACCGTGTGCAGCGTTTCTCAAGATGCCTCGCATGCGATCGCAAGAACCTGGGCTACGGGCCGGACGGGATAGGTGCTCGCCTGCCATTTCGTTGGCCAGAAGGAGAAACCGGGAAAATCCTCCTGTTCACCGCTACCATCGGGCCCGGTTGACACGGCCCGCAGCGAAGGGTGAACGCACCACGAGCGAAAGGGTTCAACCGGTAGCCGGCATTCCCTGCCGGTAAGCCGCGCCGGAGGCGCGCTTCCTCCTGCCCACGGCGCGCTGCCGCCATTTCCCGCGATCGATTAAACTAGTTAATTGTGCCGACCGGGAATCTGCCCGTAGCTGCCTGCTGGTTCATCGCTGAAGGGATGCGAAAATGCGGCACTACCCAGAGTTCGGTTATCTTTCGTCCCGTGACCTGGACATGCTCACAAGGGTGCTGGAGATGACCTCTCCCGAGGGGGCTTCCGAGAGCGAGCGCCAGGCGCGTGCCGCAACGCTTGTCCGTCTGTTCCAGTCCGGTCTCACGACCGAGGAAGCGCTTATAGCGGAAGTGGGAAGGCCTTCTTCCTGATTGCAGGAACAATCGAGGGGCCTCGCGCATTGGAGATCATAGCCGCGAGACGAGAATGCAATGCCCCGCTATTTCTTCGATACCTATGGTGAGGACGGTCTTTTCCGTGACGAGGACGGAATAGAGTGCAACACGAAAGCCGAAGTGCAGCGGCGCGCCATCGGTGCCCTGCCGGACATGGCGCGGGACGAACTTCCCGAAGGCCCCAACCACGATTTTTGCGTCGAGGTCCGAAACGAACGGGGCGATATCGTCTTCCGATCGCGATTTTCGCTGAGATCCGAATGGCTGGATGACGAAGACTAAGAGCAGGCCTAGCGGGTTTCCACCCGCAGGCTCAGATAGGTCGGGTCGAACTCGGCGAGCCTGGCCAGATCACCGAAATCGCGGATGACGACGATACCGCCGCGCCAATCGACCAGCCCGGACAGGCGAAGCTTCTGCAGCTTCTTGTTGACGTGCACGACAGACAGGCCGAGCAGGTCGGCCAGTTGGGATTGCGTCAACGGCAGGTGGAAGGAATTCCCGGTCGCAATTCCGGCGGCCTCCAGCCGCAAATACAATTCGCAAAGAAGATGCGCCATGCGCTGTTCGGCGGTCCGGCGACCGAGGCAGGTGACCCACGCCCGCTGGATAGCGCCATCGATCACCGTGGAGAGCCAGAGCAATCGGCCGAGATGAGGGCTTTCCTCGGTCACGCGCCGGATGGAATCGTAGGAAACATAGGCGACCTCACACGACCCGATAGCGATCACGCCATGGTCCATGACCCTTAGCAGATAGGCGTGAAGGTCGACGAAATCGCCTGGAACGTGAAGCGCGCTTATCTGGCGACTGCCGTCCCGGGAATAGTGGCTCCTTGCCGCGAAGCCTTTCAGGATCATGCAACTCTCGCCGGGCCGGCTGTCCTCGGCCACCACCTCGCCCCCGTTCAGGAACGTTTCCGTTCGCTTCGGGAGCGAATTGATCAAGGCGATTTCCTTGAGCGACAGGGTATCCCTTCGCGAGATACTGCGGATGAAGGGCAAGAACCCCTCTTCGCTAAGGACAGTGTCGGCCATGCACGCCAACGGGGGCGAGCCCTTTTGGTTCCAGCCGGCGCGGGCTTGCCGAGGCAGCATTTCACTTGGCGGCAGGGTGCAACAAACTCGGCCATTCGTCGTTTGCCTAGCAGGCGATCCCCGCCTTATGGAGAAAACCATGGACTGGAACCGCGTTGAAGGAAACTGGAAGCAGCTCAAGGGCAAGGTCAAGGAGCAGTGGGGGAAACTCACCGAAGACGACCTCGATCAGATTGCCGGGCGCCGCGACCAGTTGGAAGGCAAGATCCAGGAGAGATACGGTCTGGAAAAGGACCGGGTGCGCGAGGCCGTCGACGACTGGTACGGCCGACAGGGCTGGTAGAAATATAGATCGGCGAGCCCGCTCCGTTCCTCGGGGCGGGCTTTTGTCCCGCATGGATTGGCTGACGGCTCGTTGGAGCCGAGCCCTTTCACGCCGGTTTTCATGAAAGCGAAGGAAAACCGATGAACAAGATCATCCCCGAAAACAAAGCACGCCAGGGCCGCTGGGGCTGGCGCGTGCTCGCCGTGCTTATTGCATCGCTGGCCTTGATCGCGATCGTCTGGGCCGCGGTCGAGTTTTATGGCGAGGCTATCGAACCCGGTTCCGACATACCGCAGACCGGCGCGCAGCAGACCGGCACGCAAACCGGTACGTCGCAGACCGGCACGCAGCCAAGCGGAACTTCTGAAAAGTAGCCGCCGGCACGCCGGGCCGTTCGGCAGCCCTGCAGTAAGGCGCCCTATTTCCCCGCGCGACGGCGCGTTTTCGCCCGCTGCGGCCGCGCCTGCGGCTCTTGGGCCTGCTTTTCGTTCATGCGTTTTTCGAGTTCGTAGGACAGCCACCGGCAGAACATGCCGACAATGGAAGTCGCCGCGCCCGCCAGCAGGCACGCTGTGAGCAGCGCATCCTTTTGCGCGTTCGACCAGCTGACAACTGCGAGCAACAGTACACTCAGGGTGGAGATCAGATAGCCCAGCCCCTTCAACTTGTGGAGATCATGCCGCCCGATCACGATTGACCCTGCCATCCAACGCAAGCCGACACCTTTGCCGGCTGCCATTAAAAGAGGGAGGCGAAACGCCTCCCCCTTGTCGTCAGTGCTGGCCGCCCTTCCGGCCGGCCTCGGAAGCCCGCTCGCGATCTTCGGCAAAGTTGCCGCTGCCGCCACGATGATTGCGATCGTCGTCCCGGCTGGAGGCTTGCTGCTGTTTGCTGCCGGTGTTCTTGTGGCTCTGCTGGCCTGCCTTCACATGCTGCTCATGGGTTCCGCCTTGGTTCGCCATCTGCTTCTCCTTGGGTTGGATCGTCGCAACGGCTTGATCGCCCTTGCGCACCCTCCAACGGCGGGCGGAAGATAGCCGTTCCCTCACGTAATATTTCGTGACTTCGACGTATCTGCACAAAACACGGCCTCGCACGTTTCAGCCTTCATCATCCAGGAGGCCTTCAGATGAAAAAGAGCACCGACAAGCAGCCCGTGGCCGCTCAACGGCGAGTCCAGAAATCCGTCGAGCGCGATGACCGGGAATCCGGCAAGGCAGCCGCGAAGCCGATGCAGGCGGGCGCGAGAAAATATCCGGTCCCGCCGTTTCCCCAGCAGCACTACCCGAAACCCGGTGACGAACGCGTGCTCGATCCGGCGCCGATGTATGATGCCCCCTTCTACAAGGGGTCGGACAAGCTGGCGGGGAAAGCCGCGCTCATCACGGGCGGCGATTCAGGCATCGGCCGTGCGGTCGCCGTGCTGTTTGCGCGGGAGGGCGCCGACATTGCGATCGTCCATCTCGCGGAAAAGGGAGACGCCGAGGTCACCAGGCGGGCCGTCGAGAAGGAGGGGCGCCATTGCCTGGTCATCGCCGGCGACGTCTCCAAGCGGGCCTTCTGCGAAAAGGCCGTGGCAAAAACCGTCGACGCCTTCGGGAAGCTCGACGTGCTGGTGAACAACGCGGCCTTCCAGATACACTCGGAAAAGTTCGAGGACCTGAGCGAGGAGCACTTCGACCTCACGCTCAAAACCAATCTCTATGGCTATTTCCACATGGCCAAGGCAGCCGTTCCCCACATGGCGTCCGGTTCCGCCATCGTGAACACCGGCTCCATCACCGGCATCGACGGGTCCAAGGCGCTGATCGACTATTCGATGACCAAGGGCGGCATCCACGCCTTCACGCGCTCGCTCGCCGGCAACCTGGTTGCCAAGGGCATCCGCGTCAACGCCGTGGCTCCGGGGCCGGTGTGGACCCCGCTCAACCCGTCCGACAAGCAGGCCGAGGACGTCGCGAAGTTCGGCTCGAAAACACCCATGAAGCGGCCGGCGCAACCGGAAGAAATCGCCCCGGCCTATGTCTTCCTGGCATCGCCCCAATGCTCCAGCTACATCACCGGCGAGATACTGCCGATCATCGGCGGGTACTGAAAACGGCCGCCGTCCGGGACCTCCCGGGCTACCTGAAAAGCGTGCCATACCGTCAGCAAAATGGGTCTGTCCCGGCCCGCCGGGGTGGGTTTTTCGGGCGCCTCGAGCGGCTGCCACCTGCCGATCGCCCTGTCGAAAATCTTCGGAACCAAATGGAAATCGAGCTGTTGGGACCCCCGAGGGCCAACAGAAAAGGAGATTTCCCATGAGACATATTCTAGCTGCAAGTACGATCGCCTTGGCCATCGGCATGGGCGCTGGTATGGCCTACGCGCAGAGTGACGCGACCCAGGGCACCCAGGGCGGCGCTACCTCCGGTTGCGAGGCCGGCGCGCAAGGTTGCCCGGGTACCAAGCAGGGCGGCAGCAGTTCCGAGGAACAGGGCGGCAAGGCCATGAAGTCCCAGGGGAGCGGCGCCGAGGAACAGGGCACCCAGGGCATGAAATCCCAGGGTGGCAGTAGTTCCGGAGAGCAGACCGAGCCCGCGATGAAGGCCGAGCCCAAGACCCAGGAGAAATCCACTACCGGGCAGAGCAGCGGCCAGACCGAGCAGGGCCAGTCCAAACAGAGCCAGTCCGGCGAGCAGTCCCAGCAGAAAACACAGAGCAAGTCCGGTACTTCCCAGGAGCAGAACGCGACTGGCGGCGCCGAAAGCGGTAGCGGCACCAGCACGCAGGGCCAGACGGGCTCCGGCCAGACGCAGACCGGCACCGAGAGCGGCACGCAGGGCAGCAGCAGCTCGAAATCCGGCCAGGCTGGATCCGGTTCCAAGACCGAGATCACGGTCGAGCAGCGCACCGAAGTCCGCAACATTATCAAGCAGGAGAGCGTCGCGCCGGTAAGCCGCACGGACGTGACGATTTCCATCGGTGCCGAAGTGCCGAAGACCGTCAAGCTTTACCGGCTGCCGCCGCGTATCATCAAGATCGTGCCGGCCTACGAACACTATGAGTATTTCGTGCTCGACGATGGCACGATCGTCATCGTTGATCCGGATACCCTGGAAATCGTGGCGGTTCTCAACGCCTGAATGCGCTTCGAGCCTTGCCCGGCTCCGGCCGGGCGAGGTTCTTCGGCCTGACGGAGCCGGCGCCTGGCCGTCGCGTCCGGCTCCTGTCGCGCGTTGCGGCCAGCGCGCCAGCGACGAGCGGAACCAGTTCGTCATCAAGCCGTTACAGTGAGAATCTGGGAGGCTGCTTTGCAGCATGTTCGGCGTACCATCGAAGAACTGAGGCGTTACATTTCGACCTGTGACGCTCGTGCCGAGCTCGAAGAAGTCGATACCCTCCTGGCTGTCGCTCTCGAAGAGGTGCGGCGAAAACTGGAGCAGAAAAGGCAGGCTGCCCGGGCAAAGAAGAACTGATCGCCACGATCGTTCCATGACCGCTCTGGCAGACCAAAACAAAAGCCCCGGCAAAACACATGCCGGGGCTTCTGGTTATCCGGGGTTTCTGTCTACGCGGCTTGCGCCATCGCCTTTTCATTCACCCCGCCTTCCCCCAGTGCGCTCAAGGCTTCGTCGGTGGCGGACTCTTCTTCCAGTGTCGCCCCGAGAAGCTTCACCGCATCCTTCATGCCGAGTTGCTCGGCCCAGGCGATCAGGGTGCCGTAGCGGGCGATTTCGTAATGTTCGACCGCCTGTGCCGCCGCAACCAGGCCGGCGTCGATGGCAGGGGTTCCCTTGTATTCCTCGAGGATTTCGGAACCCTCCTCCAGGATACCGTCGATCGCCGGGCAGGTCTTGCCACGGGCCGGCTTGTCGAGAAGCTCGAAGATCTGTTCCAGCCGATCGACCTGGCCTTCCGTTTCGGTGCGATGCTTTTCAAAAGCCGCAGAGACGTCTTCGGCCTCGGCGCCCTTCGCCATTTTCGGCAGAGCCTTCAGTATCTTCTTCTCGGCATAATAGATGTCCTTCAGTCCGTCGAGGAACAGGTCTTCCAGGTCCCTGGGCTGCGATGAACGGGGCATGTATCTTCTCCTTGTGGGTTCGAATTTGTCGGGGTCGTGAAGGGTGAAGCGGCGGGAGATACGGAAAGAACCCGTTCCGGATTATCCGGGACGGGCTCCTTGCTATCAGCTTTCGCATCACCGATCGTTCTTGTGGCTCTGCTCGCCGGCTTTCACGTGCTGTTCGTGCGATCCGCCGCGCTGTCCGCCGCTTTCGTGCTCCCGACCGCCTTCCTTCCGCCGGTCATCGTTCTTGTGGCTCTGTTCACCAGCCTTCACATGCTGTTCGTGGCTTCCACCTTGGTTTGGCATAAGTTTCTCCCTATCAAAGGACGATTAGCCGTCCGCGGAGCCAACTGGCTTTTTGATCGGTCGTTCCCGCGGAAACATTAAGTGATGACCTGAAGGGACGATCGGGCCGGAACGATACCGCGCCTCGAAGAGATCGAGTGTATAGTCTTCCATCGACGGCAATTGCCCCGGGCGCCGTGGACTGTGAGCGACGACCACGCTTCCGCCCCAACGTGAAAGGGAGGAAGCCATGAAGGGGCTTTCCACTCCATCCAGCGGCATTGCCTATCCCGAAGACATGCACCGCCTGAAGCAGCTGTTCGACCTGTTTTGTAAGAGCCACCACATCGAGGCCGGCAGCTTCGATGCCGAAAAGATCGCCCAGGCCACCATGTCGCTGTTTCAGGCCGGCGTCTCCGACGAGGCAGAGATACGGGCCAGCCTGGAAATCTTTCACAAAAGGCGTATCGGCCGGGGGGGCCCCTGCCCACTGAAGGCTTAATTCTAGTTTGCCTCCAAGTCGGGCTCGGACCTCGTCCTCTTGGCCGCTTGCCGCAACAGCCGTTCCGCTTCTTCCACCGGCATGCCGCACCGACGCGCGTAGAACCGCGCCTCGGAACTGGGCTCGGCCTTCCGCGTCGGGGGCGGCGCCTTGTTTTTCTTCGTCCGGGTCATGCCGGCATAACCCCCTGCGATCCGCGATGTTCCGGTCGATGCCGTGCCTGAGCAACACTTTCAGGATTGTCAGGCCGGCCAACATCGCCTTAACTGCCCGCATTTTTGCCGGGGAGAACTACCTTGGAGCATCCCAACGCCGGAACGCTGACGCCGCGTGAGGTCGAGCTTCTGGCCAGGCTCGTGGAGCGGATCTGCCACAAGCAGGGTATCGAGCGCACGAGCCTGGCCGGCGAACTCCTGGCCGTCCAGGTGCTCCAGCTGTTCGAGCAGAACCGCGATCTCGACGAAGACGCCTTGATGGCGAAAATCAGCCGGCATGCCTGAATTCCACGGAACAAATCCGCGTTCCGCCAGTTGGTAGGCATCGCGAAGCGACACGCGATGGAGGATACCCGTCCTCTCTCTGCAGCCCGTCACCTGTCCCCTCCCGGTGGCGGGCTCGCTTTATTTGCTGCACCCGCTTGCGGTTGCCGGCGGCATGGTCGTCGATGAAGAAGTGGATGCGGCAATTGCCTGAACCTGGCGTTGCCGGAGGAAGGTTGCCCCCATCCCCGCCTAAGCCATGCCGCATCCGCTGCCAGACATACATGGGCAGCCTGCGATGTGAAGGTCCGTCCCCTTCAACGATTGTATCCTGCCTGCAATGTTCGCGCGTCCGGTCTCGGCGGGCCGGTCTCTTGCCGTAAAGAACCTTACTTTCGAAGCTTTTCGGCCGGAACGGGCCTGCCGTAGAGCCATCCCTGCCCGATGGCGGCCGGGCTGAGGCGATCGATATATTGCGCCTGTTCCTCGGTCTCGATGCCTTCGACGATCAACTGAAGGTTCAGCGCCTTGGCAACCGCGCACACGTTCTCGGCGATGGTCGAGCCCATCGCCTCCTTTCCGATCGCCTGGGTGAACATGCGGTCGAGCTTGATGCCGCTGATCGGAAGATGAGCCAGGTAGGCAAGGTTCGAATAGCCGGTGCCGAAGTCGTCCAGATAGAAGGCATAGCCGCGCTGCCGGAATTTCTCCATGCTGCCGATCAGTTGTTCCGGATCGGCCGTCGCTCGTTCCGTCACCTCAAGGACGACCTGGCTCGGTTCGAGGCCGTGGCTCTTCACTTCCCGGTCGAGGAAATCGCAGAGCGTTTCGTCCAGTATGTCGCCCGTGCTGAGGTTGATGCCGCAATGGAATCCGGCCGTTGCCTTCAGCCTCGACCGCATTTCCTTCAATGCCGTGCGGATGACGATGCGGGCAACGCGATCGATGAAGCCGCCCTCCTCGGCGACCTTGATGAAAACGTCCGGCGCGATGTCTTCCCCGTATTCGTCGGTCAGCCGCGCCAGCGCTTCCACGCCGACCATTTGCCTGTCATGGATCCTGACGAGCGGCTGGTAGACCAGCGTAAGGCGGCCGCCTTCGATCGCCTGCCTGATCTTTTCCGAAAAGGAACGCGAACCGTAGCGATACAGGAAAGCGGCAAGGCTTATGCCGCCTCCCGACAAGGCGCCCAGCATGGCAACGCTGGCGAAAAGAGCATCCAATGGCCATAGGACATTCACTGCATTCTTGGAGGCGACGACGCATATGTCCAGGCTGGCCGAGCATGTCGAAACCGCCCGATAGAGGCGCATGTCGAACCAGGAAGTCTCGGCCTTTCCAGGAGGAAGCGTCAACCCGTCCGCGCCGCCCAGCCGCCGATATGTATATTTATGGTCCTTGGTCACGATCCACGTGGCCAGCCCGTCATCGCCGTGCTGGAAGGATTGGAACGGTTTCGGCGACGTGAACACGATCGCGTTGCCGCGGCTCGAGACGTGCGTGATGATCTTGTGGTCGACATTCGGGATGTTCGCCCACAATTCGGTGCCGTTGGGCGCGACGCGCTGCGGTGGCGGCAGGACAACAGGGAGCGGCAGGCGGCCCCACAGCGCGGTGCAGAGGACGGCGCCGCTCTCGACCCGCCCGACATCCCCCGGATATTCGGAGAGAAACGATATGCGGCGTAGCGCGTCGAGGTCGGCGTCGGAACAGGGAGTCGTCTCCAGGGCATCGGCGGCGGAAAGGACACTGCTGTTGTTTTGCGCGACATGAACGGCACGCTCGAGCACGACCGAGGCGTGTCGCGCCAACTGGCGATCGGTCATCTCCACGGACACGACCTGCCCGAGCAGAAGGCCGATGACGGCGCCGATAAGACATCCCAACAAGCACCCGGCGAGGCCGACCGCCCACGCATATTTCCTCGCCGATCGCTGCATGGCCGCTCCTTTGACGACTAGATCGGCAGGCTGGTACTATCGGCGTCCATCGCTATCTCAACGCAAATTGTGTAGCACGCCGAAGAAATAGCCGGCTGTGGTTAATCGGGCGTCAACCGCCCGACCGAAGCCGGGGCGCATCGATTGCGGTAGGATCGCGCGGAACTTCCTGGTACCGTATTCGTTTACCAGTTCCGCATTTGGGACGGAACAACCAGGAAAGGCGCTGGGATGAGGCTGCACCAGAGGGGCGTGGACCTTCTTGTCGATTTGATGGATGCGGAACAGCACTTCGATACGATCAGTCACGACGAACTGCGCCGTCTCATCAGCGAGGCCGTGGTCGTCTTCGGCCAAATCCTCGAACGCGACGTTCCCCAGGAGCCCGACATAAAACCCGCCGTTCCCTATCGCTGAATCTGTCGGCTGGCCTCCGCCCGGTTGACCGCAGGCAAGGTGCGGACCATCGGAGTTCATTGCCGGCAGGCTAACCGGCGAGCGGAAATCCATACCGATCGATCATGTTCTGGATGCAGCGGTCATTGGCGCGGCCGACGACATTTTCCGAGTACAACGAAGTCGCCTGGGTTCCCGGCCATTCGAGAATGCGCAGCTTGCCGCGGAGCTTGCGTCCGACGTGGTTCTTCATCCGCCACATCCAGTAAAGCCATATGTCGTCCGCGCTCGGGCTGAGGGTCGAGAACAACGAAGCGTCGCACACGTCTTCATGGAAGGCATTCGGCGGATAGAGGACGCCGAGCACGCCGGTGGGGAAGACGGCCGCCGAGACCTCCGGCCCCTTGATCTCGGACGTCCAGTCCGAGTAGGGCGCCGGACCGCCATCCTCCGCCGTGACGACCCGGTGGGCACGCCGGCATATCACCTGCTTCTTGGCGGGGTCGTAGGCCGCCACAAGTTTCTCGATGCAATCCGCCCTGTAGTAGATGTCGTCGTCGACGGTGATGACGAAGCAGTCCTTGTAGTTTCGCAGCGTCGGGATGATTTTCGTATAGGCGCGCATGTCGGTGCATGCCGCCACCTCGAGCCCATACCTGCGCAGTTCCAGGACGCTCTCCGGCACGAGCGGGTAATCCTTGTGGGAGACCCATAGAATCGTCGTATCGGGTCGAACGGTCTGGAAGAGAATCGACTTGAGCGTAAGCGCCAGCGTATCGAAGCGGTCCCGGTAGCTTGTCAGCGAGACGATCAGCGGCTTCGGCAAGCCATGCTTGCTGGCCACGCCAACGCCGGGGTCCGGCCGACTGCCTAATTCCCGGAGCGCGTTGCGAAGCCTGATGCCTTTCTTGATTCTCCTTACACCCGACTGCCAATCCAACATGCCACTCATCTTCTCTGCAACTCGCGAATCACGATTACAACGCCGAGCGCGGCAAGGGCAATTGCCGATTGGATAGTAAATGGTAATATCTCTTTCTCTATATAGCAACCTTACACAATAGCCACTGAGTCCAACCCGAAGGGATTTGATAACAATGGAAAGAATTTTTGGTGGTTATTTATGAAAGTATTTAAGCTTTACGGACTATTCCGGTCTGGTACCAATCTGCTGAAACTTCTGATCGAGCAGAATATGGAGGCTACTTGCCGAGTCAATATTGGCGGCCACAAACATCTTTACACCCCGATAAATTTCGGGAACGACGGATACGAGCCGCCATCCGAGGACATCCTCGTTTGCGTAAAAGATCCGTACGCAAACATGCACTCGCTTTTCAAATACGCCCATACCGTCGACTTCCAGCACTTCCAGTGTGACAGTAACTGGGACGCCTTCCTTCGCTCGCGCTTTGTCGTTTCGCTTAACACGCAGCCGAAGGTCCCGGGTTTCCTGTTCCGGACGCCCGTCGATTACTGGAATTCCCATTATTTCCACATGCTTTCGTTGCCGGAAGCACGCACGATGATCATTCGCTACGAGGACGTCCTGTCCAATCCCGGCGAGGTCCTTCAACGGATCGCGTCCCGCTTTCCCGCCGCGAACCTCACCAACGAGGCGATCAAGCTTCCCTGGAGGCGGCTTCGCCGAATGGGTGAAGATCTCGGCCACAGGCCGCTCACCTACCGCCCCTTCAACATGAGCTGGTATTCCGAACGCCGCTACATGCAGGAATTTTCCGACGACAACCTGGCGGCGATGCGCGAGGCGCTCGACGCCGATGTCGTGAAGCGTCTTTCCTATTCGATCGTGTAGGGCGCCAGGCGTTTTCGGAGGCCAGCTCCTCCCGCGACCAAAAATGCTTGGGTCTGCCCGCTGGCGTCAGCGAGCAGAATCGTGGCCGTGGCGCCGCATGATCTCCACAAGCGCCTCGACCGGGATGGCCTCGACCCGGTCGCGGCCGTCGACGGTCCCCGACATGCCCTCGGCCGCCAGCATGGCGTTGACTACGGCTTCCTCCACGGCCTCCACCACCGCCATATAGACCGGGTCGAACTCGTCGTCCTCCAGCATGTCGATGCTGCGGAACGCCGGGGCCCTGGCCGCGAGCGGTCGCGGATTCGCCGTCGAGAAGGCGAGGAAGATGTCGCCGGAACTGTTGCCGCCGGGCGTTCCGTTGCGGCCGATGCCGATGGCGCAGCGCCGCGCCACCCGCTTGAGCTGGTGCGGGGCCATGGCGATATCGGTGGCGACCACGACGATGATGGAGCCAAGCTCGGCGGCCGGGGCGGCCGCCGCGCCTGGCAAATGGCGGCCGACCGGCACGCCGCACACCGTCAGCCATTCGCGCAGGCCGTGATTGGCCTGGACCAGCACGCCGACCGTGTGGTCCTTGTCCGCAATCCTGACCTGCCGCGACGAGGTGCCGGTGCCTCCCTTGAAGCCATAGGCGATCATGGCCGTGCCACCGCCACTGTTGCCCTCCGCCACCGGGCCGTTGGAGGCCGAGTTCAGGGCGGCCAGCACGTCGGCCTCCGAAAGGGCCAGGGCGTTGATATCGTTCAGGATGCCGTCGAAGGTTTCGGCGACGACCGGCATGATCCAGCGCGGCCGCTCGCCGTAATAGGTGGAAGAATAGCGTTCCAGCATCCATTTCACCGTGGCGTGGTGGGCGATGCCGACGCTGTGGGTGTTGGTGATCGTGACCGGCCCCAGAAAGTAGCCGCCGTCCTCGATCCAGTGGGTGCCGGTCATCTCGCCGTTTCCGTTGAAGCGGTGGATCCCGGCGAAGACCGGGATCGGCACGTCGGCGCGCGGATGCGGGACGATGGCGGTGACGCCGGTGCGCACCGGCAGTTTCCGGCCGGGGCGTGGCTGCGCCTCGCGAAGCGCGTGCAAGCCCACCGCCACCTCCGGCACGTCGGTTATGGCGTTGAGTGGGCCTGTCCGCCCGTTGAAAGGCAGGCCGAGATCGCGCGCGCGCGGCTTTGTGGTATTCTGCATGGTCATTTCCGGCGCGAGCGCAAATAGAGGCCGAGCGACGCGACGGCAAAGGAAAAGGTCAGCATCAGCACCGCAATGGCGTTGATTTCCGGCTTTATCCCTCGCCGGAGCATGGCGAAGATGAAGACGGGCAGCGTGGTCACGTCGGTGCCCGATATGAAATAGGTGATGACGAGGTCGTCCATGGAGATGATGAAGGCCAGCAGCGCGCCGCCGGCGACGCCGGGCATCAGTTGCGGCAGCACGACCTTGCGGAACGTCACCCATTCGTTCGCGCCGAGATCGGCGGAAGCCCGCTCCAGGCTGCGGTCCATGCCCGCCAGCCGGCTCGACACCACGATGAAGACATAAGAGGTCAGGAAGGTGCACTGACCGATGATGATGGTGCCGATGCCGAGGTGGATGCCGGCGTTGACGAAGAAGATCAGCAGCGCGATGCCGAGCACGATGTCGGGAATGAGCATCGGCATGAACATCAGCACCTGATAGTAGCGCGCCCCGAAAAAACGGTAGCGGTATATCGCCAGTGCGATCGAGGTGCCGAGCACCGTGGCGACGAGCGTCGTGCTGAACGCGATCGTCAGGCTGTTGCGCAGGGCCGCCAGAAGCTGGTCCGTCGATTCGATGTACATGGCGGCTTCCGACACGGCGGTCTTGAAGCCCAGCACCTGCAGGTACCACTCGGTGGTAAACCCGGACCATGTCATCATGTTCACCGGGTTGGAATTGAACGAATAGACCGCGATAAGCAGCAGCGGCAGGTAGATGAATGCGAAGAACAGCGCGGTGTAGGCGACCAGCCCGCGCCTGAACAGCCGGGCCATCATGCGGCCCCTCCTTCCGCGACGGCGGGACCGTGGGCGCGGTTGCGCCGCCCCGACAGGAACACGAACGCCATCATCGCGACCAGCATGATGCTCAGCACCATCATCGCCAGCGCCGACCCGAACGGCCAGTTGCGCGCGGACAGGAACTGCTGTTCGATGAGGTTGCCGAGCATCATCACCTTGGCGCCGCCGAGGATCGCCGGGACGATGAAGTTGCCCAGCGCGGGAATGAAGACGATGACCGAACCGCCGATGATGCCGGGCGCCGTCAGCGGCAGGATCACGCGCAGGAAGGTGCGGACCGGGCCGGCGCCAAGGTCCTGCGAGGCGCGCACCAGCGTCCAGTCAAGCTTCTCGACGCTGGCGTAGACCGGCATGAACATGAACGGGATGAAAATATAGACCATGCCGAGGATGATCGCCCCCTCGCTGTAGATCATCTCCAGCGGCCGGTCGATCAGCCCCGTCGCCATCAGCAGGCCGTTGATCGGGCCGGCCTGGCGCAGGATCAGCACCCACACGAAAAGGCGCACGATGAGGCTGGTGAAGAACGGCAGCGCGATGAGGAACAGGCAGAAGCCTTTCCACTTCGGCGGCATGGTGGCGATGCAGAAGGCCGCCGGATAGCAGACGAGCAGCGTCGCCACGACGGTCAGCGCCGCGATCTTCATCGAGCGGAAGAATATCTCCAGATAGACCGGGTCGAACTCCTCGAACGCCGGATCGGCAAAGCCCAGGATGCGCCCGAAGCTGTGCGGGTAGAATTCCCATTCCACGCCGCCGTAAAGACCGGGCGCCAGCAGGCTGGTGACGATCATGATGCCGAGCGGCACGAGGAAGAAGACGGCCAGGAAGACCAGGCCGGGGCCGAGCAGGAGCCCGAGCTGCAAACGGTCGCGGGCCATCATTGGGCGTCGGCCCCCTGCCCGGTCATGAGATGCACCTCGGCCGGATCGTAGGCGAGCCGCGCGCACCGCCCGGCCTCGGCCGCGGCCACCGCCTCGCGCGCCGAGGCCGGCGCCGACACGGTGATCTGGCGGCCGCCGGCCGTGCGCATATAGAGCTCGAAGGCGGCTCCCACGAAAATGACCTGGTCGAGCGTCGCCTCGATGCCGGGAAGCGAACCCCTGGCGGAGCCCAGCAGGAACTGTTCGGGCCTGACGATGGCGGTCGCCTTTCCGGTGAAGCTTGCCGCCCCACCGGCGACGCGCAGGACTTCGCCTCCGCCCAGCGCCATGACGCCGTTCTCGACATGCCCCTCGAACAGGTTGCTGGCGCCGATGAAACCAGCCACGAACGGGCTGGCGGGCCGGTCGTAGATATCGCGCAGCCTGGCGATCTGCTGGATGCGCCCATGCCGCAACACCGCGATCCGGTCCGACATGGTGAGCGCTTCCTCCTGGTCGTGCGTCACGAACACGAAGGAAATCCCCAGTTCGTTCTGCAGGGTCTTGAGCTCGATCTGCATGGAATGGCGCAAGTTGCGGTCGAGCGCGGAAAGAGGCTCATCCAGAAGCAGCAGCTTCGGCCGCGCGACGATGGCGCGGGCGAGCGCCACCCGCTGCTGCTGGCCGCCGGAAAGCTGGTGCGGCCACCTCTCCTCCAAGCCCGCCAAGCCTACCATGGCCAGCACCTCGCCTGCTTTCGCCCGCCGCTCCTTGAGCGAAACGCCCCTTACCTCGAGCGCGTAGCCGACATTCTGGGCAACCGTCATATGCGGGAACAACGCATAGTTCTGGAACACGGTGTTGACCGGCCGCCGGTGCGGCGGAACCTCGGTCATGTCGGCGCCGTCGATCAGGATCTTTCCCCTGTCCAGGCTGACGAAGCCGCCGATCGACTGCAACAGGGTGGTCTTGCCGCAACCGGACGGGCCGAGCAGGGTGAGGAACTCGTTGCGGCGAACCTTGAGATCCACATTGTCCAGCGCCCGAACCTCGCCGCCCTCCGGCGAGGCGAAGGTCTTGCCCGCCCCGGCAAGCTCCACGATGGTTTCCTGCATTATGCCCCTCCCGGGCCTGTTACAAAAGTAACGCTTGCTCCAAATTGGGATTTGGATATCTTTTCTTCGCCGATGTCAACGTGTCAAAGGCACTGGCCGGCAGCGCGGCATCGGTTGCGACTGCCGGGTGGAGGAGGAGAGATTTCATGAGGAAGATACGGTCGGCTCTGAGCCGGGCGCTGGGTGCGGCTTTGTTCGCAGGGGCGGCGCTGATGCTGCCAGCGGGCGGAGCGCAGGCGCAGCAGGAACTCAACGTCTACAACTGGGGCGATTACATCAACCCCGAGGTACTGAAGAAATTCGAGGAACAGACCGGCATCAAGGTCAACCTGTCCGTCTATTCGTCCAACGAGGAGATGCTGGCCAAGATCCGCGGCGGCGCGACCGGCTACGACATCGTCTTTCCGTCGGTCCATATGCACGACATCATGGCCAAGCTCGACCTCCTGGAAAAGACGAACATCAACCAGTACGAGGGTTTCAAGAACATCGACCCGGCGTTCCTGCGCGCCAAGAGCGATCCCAACGGCGAGTACTGCCTGCCCTACGCCTGGGGCTCGGTGGGCATCATGTATAACCGCACCCTGCTCGGCAAGGACGTCACCGGCTGGCGCGACCTGCTGGAGACCGCCAAGGCCAAGGGCCTGAAGATTTCGCTGCTGGACGACGTGCGCGAGGTCATGGGCGTCGGCCTCATCCTCAACGGCCACAGCGTCAACTCGACCGACCCCGAGGAGTTGCAGCAGGCGGCCGATACGATCATCGCCATGAAGCCGCAGGTGGCCGCGTTCACCTACAGCAACCGGCCGATGGTGGTGTCGGGCGACGTCGCGGCCGGACATCACTTCATCGGCGCCATGATCGACGTCTTCGCCCATCCGCAAGACCTCGGCTATGTCATCCCCGAGGAAGGCGCGACCATGTACCAGGAGGACATCTGCGTCCTGAAGACGGCGCCGAACAAGGAAAACGCCATCAAGTTCATGCAGTTCTACACGCAGCCGGAAATTCCCGCGCTCAACATGGCCCAGCAGACCAACGGCACGGCCAACATGAAGGCGCGCGAACTGACGCCGGAGAACATCAAGAACAGCGAGGAAATCAACCCGCCGGCCGAAACGATGAAGCGGCTGCAGATCTTCGAGGACATCGGCGACGGCATCCGCCTCTACGATCGCCTGTGGACCAAGATCAAGACCGCGCAATAGACAAGGCATCGATGTCGAAAACGATTCTCGAACGGCTGAACAGCGAGGACCTGCGCCGCTCCAGATCCGACAAGCTTCTGGCTTTGTATCTGGAGAGGCACCTGGCCGAATTGCCGTTCGAGACCGCCCGCTCGATCGCCGCCAAGGTGGGCGTCAGCCCGATGACGGTCGGCCGCTTCCTGCGACGGGCCGGCTTCGACGGGCTCGAGCCGCTCAAGCAGGAGCTTCGCCATGCCCGCTCCAACCCGGCGTGGCAGGTCAAGGGCGAGGTCGATGTCCTGCAAGCCGACATCCGTGAAGGCAAGCTGCTGGCGCGCCTGATCAACCAGCAGATCGACAATTTGCGGCAGGTCTACGAAGTGACCATCACGCCGCAATGGCAGGCCTGCGTCGACGCGCTCATCGAGGCCTCGGAAGTCTATGTCGCCGCCTACCAGAACATCCGCGGCATGGCCGACTACATGGCGGCCCAGCTTTCCTATGCGCGCCCCGGCGTTCGCTATGTAGACGGCCTGAACGGCACCTATTCGGAAGTCCTCGACGGCGCCGTCGAGGGCCGCCTGCTGTTCATGATCGAAGTGCGCCGCTTCGCCTCCAAGGCGCTGCCCCTGGCTCTGGAGGCGCGCAAGCGCGGCGTGAAAGTGGTCCTGCTGACCGACGATTTCTGTTCCTGGGCCGAAGAGGCGTCCGACATCGCCCTCATCATCCCCGGCCCGCACGGGCCGCTTTGGGACGGCTCGGCCACGATCATGGCCGTGCTCGACTTGCTGCTGTCCAACACCATCGTCGTACTGGGTGCGAAGGTCGACCAGCGCGTCGAGACATTGACGCGCCTGCAGGATATTTTCGGCGACTTCGAGAAAATCTAACCGCCTCGGGCCGCCTGCCGCCGTTCCGACAGCGATCGACCCGATTGACGGATGCCGCGCCGGCGTGCCCAATTGCGCTGAGGCACGAGGAGACAGGCCGATGCTGAACGCCGCACCGTCGAAGATCGCCAGCGACTGGCTCGCCGGATTTTCCCGCGCGCTGAAGGAAAACCCGCACGCGGCGGTGGACGGCTTTTTCCTGGAAGACTCCTACTGGCGCGACCTGCTCGCCTTCACCTGGAACATAACCACCATGGAGGGTCGCGCCGCCATCGCCGGCATGCTGGAGACGACGCTTGCTACCACCTCGCCTTCCGACTGGCGCATCAGCGGCGAGCCGACCGCCGAGGACGACGTGGTCGAGGCATGGTTTTCCTTCGAAACCGCCGTCGCCAAGTGCGAAGGCATCCTGCGGCTGCGCAACGGCCGCTGCTGGACGATGTTCACCGCCATCAAGGAACTCAAGGCGTACCCAGAGAAGAAGGGCGCCACCCGCCCGCTCGGCGTTCGCCACAAGGCCGATCCGAACCGCGAGACGTGGTCGGAGAAGAGGCGGCGCCAGCAGGCGGAATTCGGCATCAGCCGGCAGCCCGAATGCCTCATCATCGGCGGCGGCCAGGGTGGCATCGCGCTCGGCGCGCGGCTGAAGCAGCTCGACGTGCCGACCCTGATCGTCGAGCAGAACGAGCGGGCGGGCGATTCCTGGCGCCGGCGCTACCGCTCGCTCGTGCTGCACGACCCCGTCTGGTACGATCACCTGCCCTACATCCCCTTCCCCGAGCACTGGCCGGTGTTCACGCCCAAGGACAAGATGGGCGACTGGCTGGAAATGTACGTGAAGGTGATGGAGCTCGACTACTGGACATCCACGCGCTGCGTGTCGGCTTCCTATGACGCCGATGAACGCCTGTGGACGGTCGAACTCGACCGTTCCGGCGAGCGCATCACGGTCAGGCCGAAGCAACTCGTCTTCGCCACGGGCGCCTACGGCCCTGCCCGCGAGGTCGACCTGCCCGGCATGGACCGCTTCGCGGGCGAAGTACTGCATTCCAGCCGCTACAGCGACGGGAGCCGCTTCCGCGGCAAGAACTGCGTCGTCATCGGCGCCGCGAGTTCTGCCCACGACGTTGCCGTCGACCTGTGGGAAGCCGGCGCGAACGTCACCATGATCCAGCGTTCGCCGACCACGGTGGTGCGCTCCAGCACGCTCATGGAAATCGGCTTCGACACCTATTCCGAGCAGGCAATCGAGCGCGGCATCTCGGTGGACAAGGCCGACATGATAACGGCCTCGATGCCCTTCGCCCTGGTGCCGGCGGGGCAGAAGGCGCTTTACGACCGCATCCGGGAGAAGGACCGCGACTTCTACCGCAGGCTCGGCGAAACGGGCTTCCTGCTCGACTTCGGCCATGACGAAACCGGCCTGCTGATGAAGGCCTACCGGACGGGCTCCGGCTATTACATCGACGTCGGCGCCAGCGACCTGATCATGGACGGAAAGATCAGGGTCAAGAGCGGCAGCGGCATCCGCTCGCTGAAAGAAAACGGCATCCTCATGGAAGACGGCGAGGAAATCCCCGCCGACGTCGTCATCGCCTGCATCGGTTATCATTCCATGCACGAGACGGTGGCGCAGGTCGTTTCCCGCGAGGTCGCCGACCGCGTCGGCCCGTGCTGGGGCCTCGGCTCGGGAACGCGCGGCGACCCCGGCCCCTGGCGTGGCGAATTGCGCAACATGTGGAAGCCGACCGCTCAGGAAGCCTTGTGGTTCCACGGCGGCAACCTGGCGCTGTCGCGCTATTACTCGAAATTCGTCGCGCTCCAGGTCAAGGCGCGGGTGGCCGGCCTCGACACGCCCGTCTATCCGCCGCCGGCCGGATGACCCGGCAGGCGGCGCAGTTCCGTCTCCCGGTGCGGGGCGCTGCGGATCAGCCCTTGAACTGATAGCCCTCGATGGTGGCCGGCTTCATCTCGATGGAGAAGCCGGGAAGCTTGGGCGGCATATAGGCGGCATTCTCGATCACGCAGGGGTCGAGGAAATGTTCGTGCAGATGGTCGACATATTCGATCACGCGCCCTTCCTTCGTGCCGGAGACGGCGACGTAGTCGATCATCGACAGGTGCTGGACATATTCGCACAGGCCGACGCCGCCGGCATGCGGCCACACCGGCAGCCCGTACTTCGCCGCCATCAGGAGCACCGCCAGCACCTCGTTCAGCCCGCCCATGCGGCAGGAATCGATCTGCACCACGTCGATGGCGCCGCCGGCGATGAACTGCTTGAACATGATACGGTTCTGGCACATCTCGCCGGTCGCGACCTTCATCGGCGCCACCGCCTTGCGGATTCTGGCATGGCCGGCCACGTCGTCGGGGCTGGTCGGCTCCTCGATGAAATAGGGCGTGGCGAAGGCAAGGTCCTTCAGCCAGTCGACGGCCTGGTCCACTTCCCACACCTGGTTTGCGTCGATCATCAGCACGCGGTCCGGGCCGATGACCTCGCGGGCGATCCGCAGCCGGCGGATATCGTCCGCCCGGTCGGCGCCGACCTTCAGCTTGACGTGGTTAAAGCCCTGGTCGACCGCCTCCTGGCACAGCCGCCTCAGTTTCTCGTCCGAATAGCCGAGCCAGCCTGCCGAGGTGGTGTAGCAGGCATAGCCCTCGCGCTCGAGCGTGGCGATGCGCTCGGCCTTGCCGCTCTCGGCCTTCTTCAGGATTTCGAGCGCCTCCTGCGGCGTGATCGCATCGGTGAGGTAGCGGAAATCGACGATACGCACGATCTCCTCGGGGCTCATTTCGGCCACCAGCCGCCAGACCGGCTTTCCCGCCTCCTTCGCCCACAGGTCCCACACGGCGTTGACGACGGCGCCGGCCGCGAGATGGATGGCGCCCTTGTCGGGACCGATCCAGCGCAACTGGCTGTCGCCGGTCAGGTGATGCCAGAACCGGCCTGGGTCCTGCTTGATCCAGTCGAGGCCCAGCCCGACGATGCGATGCCGTAGCGCCTCGATCGCCGCGCAGCAGATCTCGTTGCCGCGGCCGATGGTGAAGGTCAGGCCGTGGCCGTCGAGGCCGTCCTTGTCGGTGTCGAGGATGACATAGGCGGCCGAATAATCCGGGTCCGGGTTCATCGCATCCGAGCCGTCGAGGCTGAGCGAGGTCGGAAACCGCAAATCGAAAGTTCGAAGGCCGGTGATGCTGGTCATGAAAATCGTCCCGCCAGGCTCAGTTGTCGTTTCGGAAAGTCTGCTTCTGCGTTCCCAGGCCCTCGATGCCGAGTTCGACGATGTCGCCGGCCTTG